>NZ_FRXO01000001.1:0-600000 GCF_900148505.1 Pseudoxanthobacter soli DSM 19599
ATCGGCGCGCTCTTGCGCGGCACGAAGCGCGAGGACGTGGAGCGCGGCCAGGTGCTGTGCAAGCCCGGCACCGTGACCCCGCACACGGAGTTCGAGGCCGAGGCCTACATCCTGACGAAGGAAGAAGGCGGCCGCCACACCCCGTTCTTCACGAACTACCGTCCGCAGTTCTACTTCCGCACCACGGACGTGACCGGCATCGTGACGCTGCCGGAAGGCACCGAGATGGTGATGCCGGGCGACAACGTGAAGGTGAAGGTCACCCTCATCGTCCCGATCGCGATGGAAGAGCGCCTGCGCTTCGCCATCCGTGAAGGCGGCCGGACCGTCGGCGCCGGCGTCGTCGCCAAGATCATCAAGTGATCTGAATTTCGTTCGATCCCGCCGGCCGCGCCCCGTCGAACGGGCGCGGCCGGTGTGCCGTTCGCCCGGCCATAGGGCAGGGCGGCACAAAAGAAAAAGGCGCGCCCCGCAAGGGACGCGCCTTTTTCTTTGCCTGAGTACAGGACCGGACGACTACTTCTTCCGCTTGAAGGTGGTCTCGCCGGCGACCGTGATGTGGGTCGGCTCGGAGCCCGGCTGCGTATAGATCAGGTCGATGGTGTCGGCATCGACCACCGTGCCGCTGAACACGCCGTCGCTGTTGGCGCCGTGGATCTGCTTGCCGTCGTTGGAAACGACGAACACGATCGGCTCGGCGAAGTCCGCGCTCTTGAGCTTGCCCCAAACGCGCTGGCCCTTCTGGCCGACGATGTCGAGCACAAATTCCTTCTCGGACAGGAAGGGCGCTTCGGCGGTTCCGGTCGAATCGGAGAAGTGCGTGCCGGCACCGATCACGACGCTCGACGACGTGCCGGTCCATTCACCGACGAAGTTGATGTCCGCGGCCATCGCCGCGCTTGCGGCCAGCCCGGCCGCGAATGCGCAGCCCGCTGCCAGCGACTTGAATGTGTTCATGAGGTTCTCCCAGCCAGGCGAGATATTTCGGCCCGCTCGGCAGAAGCATAGGCCAAGATTCGGGCGGCAGGAACAGGCCGCTAGGAACCGGGCGGCATGAACTGTCCGGCAGGAACGGCCGGCGGGAACCGGCCGGCGGACCGGATGTCTGTCGCCGGCTGTCTACGGCCCTGCGGTGTTCGGGCGAGCGGGTCTCAGAACAGGCCGAGTTCTTCGGGAATGCGGCCGGCGCTGAACAGGATTTCCGTCCGCATCTCGCTGCCGGCATCGCGGAAGTCGCCGTGCATGGAGATCGCCATGACGCCCGCCTTGGTGCCGGCGAGGATCTCGGCGCCGCGGCGCGCCGCGCGTTCGGAAATGCAGCGGATCGGGGCATCGGACAGCAGGCGGCCGCGCGTGCTCTCGCTGAAGGCCTGGATCAGATAGAGGGTCTGCTCGACCATTGTCACAACACCTGCATTGTACGCCGGGCGTCCGCCCGATTAGCCAGCCAGACCGATCGGGTCGGCGAGCGCTTTGAATGCGCGCCCCCCGGTTCGGCGCTGTACCCAAGCCTGTTTTAGCCGGAGCCCGTTACGGAAGCGTCGACGCGATCGAGAAAAATGTGCCGATCGATGCTTTGCCGGGCGTTCCGTGGGCCACGGCCGCCTGCGACAAAGCCGCACGGGCGCGCCGCCGCGGCCCGGCCGGTCGATTGCGACGCGACATCTGGCATCCGGCGAGCGCCTCGCTTAACGTGCGCGCAAATTTCGGGGCGCCGTCAGGCGCCGTCGATGCCGATTCGGGAGATGCACGCGCGTGACGAAGGACGACAGGCTGCTGAAGGCGGCGCGGACCGCGATCAACCACATCGCGGGCGAGCTGCGGGCCGACCTGGTGGTGACGCTGTGGAATGGCGAGACCATTCCGCTCGGGCCGAATGCCAGGGGCGATCTCGGCTTCGTGATCCGCACGCCGGTGGCGATCACCCGCCTGCTGCGCGGCCGGCGCCTCACCACGCTGGTGGAGCTGATGGCGGCGGGCGACATCGACATCGTCGGCGGCACGCTGCTCGACGTTGCCGCGCGCCGGGGTGAGATCGGCTCGAAGGGGCTCGTCAAGCGCCTCAACAAGTGGCTGCTGCTGCGCTCGCTGCTGCCGTTCCTGTTCGCCTCCACCAAGGAGGCGTCGGCGCCTGCCGCCGGCCATGCCTATCAGGGCGATCAGGCCGCCCGCGACGAGCAGGGGCGCGACAACAAGGCCCTCGTGCAGTTCCACTACGACCTGTCGAACGCGTTCTACGGCCTCTTCCTCGATCCGGAGATGCAATATTCCTGCGCCTATTTCCCGCGCTGGGATGCCGGCATCGAGGAAGCGCAGATCGCCAAGCTCGACATGATCTGCCGCAAGCTGCGGCTGAAGCCGGGCGAAAAGTTCCTCGATATCGGCTGCGGCTGGGGCGGGCTCGTCTGCCACGCCGCGCGCAACTACGGCGTCGATGCCCACGGCGTGACGCTGTCCCAGGCGCAATATGATTTCGTGCAGGAAAAGATCGCGCGCCTCGGCCTGCAGGGCAAGGTGCACGTCGAGCTGAAGGACTATCGCGCCGTCGAGGGCACGTTCGACAAGATCGCGTCCATCGGCATGTTCGAGCATGTCGGGCTAGACAACCAGACCGCCTATTTCACCAAGATGCGCGAGCTGCTGCGTCCGCGCGGCCTGCTGCTCAACCACGCTATCACCCGGCCCGCCAAGAAGACCGAAGAGGCCTTCCGCAAGAAGCGGCCGGAATACGCCGCCATCGTGAACTACATCTTCCCCGGCAGCGAGCTCGACCATATCGGCCACTCCGTGTCCGCCATCGAACGGCACGGCTTCGAGATCCACGACGTGGAAGGCTGGCGGGAGCATTATGCCCGCACCACCAAGCTCTGGTGCGAACGGCTCTATGCCAATCGCGACAGGGCGATCGCGGAGGTGGGCGAGGCGAAGACGCGGCTGTGGCTGCTCTATCTCGCCGGCGTCTCGCTCGGGTTCGAGCGCGGCACCATCGGCATCTTCCAGACGCTGGGCTCGCGCCGCGCCAAGGGCCTGTCCGGCCTGCCGCCGACCCGCGCCGATCTCTACCGGTAACAACGGCTCAAAAACAACGACGGCCCGCGCACCGGCGGGCCGTTCACAAAACTCGTTGGGACGAGCACGGGCTCAGCCGCCCGCCGGATCGACGTCCTTGCGCTCGTCGTCGGAAGAGACGTCCGGGAGCATTCCCGAGCCGGGCGTCGACATCGGATTGGTCAGGTGTGGCTTGGCGTGAGGTCCCGCCGGATGCGCCTGTTCCGTCGGCGTCTCCGGCGTCGTTCCGGTGTCGCGCGGGCCGGCTGTGCCGGGTTCATGGAAAACCATCGTCGGGCCTCCTGCATCGGGCATGGCGGCATGCCTGCCCACCCTATCAACGCGCGCCCGAAATCCCGGTTCCGGCCCGCTCCGCGCCCTCGCGGCTGCCATCGCAGACCGCCGCATCTGCCGTAAGCGGCACCGCGCCAGCCGGAGATCTCCCGCGCGCTTCACCTCCATCAAGCCTCATCGCGCCGTCGGCGCCTTGATGCGCCGCAAGGGCCGCGGGCCATGGCGGCCCCGTCCGGGGAGGCGGGGCAGGAGGGCAGGGCAGGAGGACAGCGCAGAAGGAAAGGGCAGGACGACCGGGCGGATATCCCTGTTGTCCAGATCTGTTCGATCTGAACGGGCCGCACTCTAGCGGCGCTGCGCCGGTGCGAACGAGACCGGGACGACGTTGATCTCCGCCACGCCCGTACCTCCTCCCACGCCCGTGCCGCTCGTGGCCTTGTCCGCGCGCTCGCCAGCCTTGCCGTCCGTCGCCGGCCGGTGGGTGGCGACGATGTCGACGGTCGCCGCGATCGGCCGGTATTCCGGCACGGCGCGGCAGAGCAGGCCGATGGCGGCCGCCACGTCGGTGTTCTCGACCGCGGCGCGCAGGCCCGCGAGCAGGTCGGCGAGTTCCGCCGCGTCGACGCCGTTCTCGCGGCTGCGCATGATCTTCGGATGCTGGGTCGGCATCGGATTGTCGCCGATCAGCAGTTCCTCATAGAGCTTCTCGCCCGGCCTGAGGCCGGTATAGACGATGTCGACATCGCCGTCGGGCGTCGCCGCGTCGCGCACCTTGAGGCCGTGCAGCTCGATCATCCGCCGGGCGAGATCGTCGATGCGCACCGGCTCGCCCATGTCGAGCAGGAAAACCTCGCCGCCGCTCGCCATCGCGCCCGCCTGCACCACGAGCTGGGCGGCTTCCGGGATCGTCATGAAGAAGCGGGTGACGTCGGGATGCGTCACCGTCACCGGGCCACCGCGCTTGATCTGCCGCTCGAACAGCGGCACCACCGAGCCGGACGAGCCGAGCACGTTGCCGAACCGCACCATGGAGAACACGGTGCCGGTGGAGCGGGTCTGCGCGTCCTGGCAGACGAGTTCCGCCCACCGCTTGGTCGCGCCCATCACGTTGGTCGGGCGCACCGCCTTGTCGGTCGAGACCAGCGTGAACCGCTCGACGCCATGGCGCATTGCCTCCCGTACCACGGCGTCGGTGCCGAGCACGTTGTTGGCAAGGCCGCCGAGCACGTTCTGCTCCACCAGGGGCACGTGCTTGTAGGCGGCGGCGTGATAGACGGTCTCGATGCCGAACGCCTCGATCACCTCGCCGACGCGCTTGCCGTCGCAGACATTGCCGAGCACGGGATAGATTGCCGGCACCGCCATGTCGTCCCGCTCGGCGACCGCGAGCGCGATGTCGCGCAGTTCCTCGTCGATGGAATAGAGCGCGAATTCGCTGATCTCGTAGAGCACGATCAGGCGCGGCCCGAGCGCGACGATCTGGCGGCAGAGCTGCGAGCCGATCGAGCCGCCCGCGCCCGTCACCATCACCGCCTTGCCGCGGATCGAGGGCGACAGCAGGTCGATGTGGGGATCGACACTCGCCCGCTCCAGCAGATCCTCGGGCGTCACCGGCCGAAGCGCGTCGATCCGCGCCATGCCGGTCAGAAGCTCCGGCGTGGATGGCACCGTCTGCACCATCACGTCGAGGTCGGACAGCCGCTTCACCAGCGCCTGCCGGCGCCGAAGCGGGATCGAGGGCATGGCGAGCAGCAGCCGCTTGACGCCGTGGCGGTCGATCAGCGCCTGCAGTTCGCCCGGCGGATAGACCCGCCGCCCGCTGATGTGCGTGCCCTGCAGCGTATGGTCGTCGTCGACGAACGCCACCACTTCGTATTCGCGGCCGGCATCGAGCGCCATGTGGAGTTGCAGTCCGGCCCGTCCGGCGCCGTAGACGATCACCGGCTCCAGGTCGTGCAGCCGGCGGGTCAGCCAGAAGAAATAGGACTGCCCGGCGAGCCGGCTGCCCCACGTCATCAGGAAATAGAGAATGCCGAAGATCACCGGCACCGAACGCGGCACCATCAGGTGCGGCGCGAGATAGGCGAGCACATAGAGCCCGATCACGAGCCCAACCACGCCGCGCGCGATGATGAAGGCGGCGGTGCGGTCGGAGGAGCGCACCAGAATGCGGTAGACGCCGCTCCACCAGAACAGCGCCACCGCCACGAACGGGGCGACGGCGAACACCGGCAGGCCCGGCGTCAGGATCCACCATTCCCAGAAATCGGCGAGGCGAAGTCCATAGGCGCACCACAGCGCGATCGGCGCCAGCAGCGCGTCGATCGCCGCGAACGAGAGCCGGCGCGTCAGGCGCGGCACCTCGTAGAGCCGGCGGTGGAGGCGGTCCCACAACGTCTTCATCACGACCGTGCGTTCCGGGCGGCCGCGGCCGGCGCAGCATGGTGCCTGCCGCACGCAGCGCGGGCGGGGCAGGGCGGCGCTGTCGGCGCGGGCGGCATCGGGCTTTGCGTCACTTCCATCGTCCCGGTTCGGCGCAGGCGGTTCCGGGCGCGATCGCGGCCGGCGCGGCGCTCGATCCGTGGCCGCCTGATCTCGAAACTATCATATCGGCGCGCATATTAGCGCCCCTTCTTCACGCAGGCGAACGCCGCGGCATCCCCGGTGGGCCGTCCGGCATCTCCTCGCGCGGCCAGCCGACGGCGAGCGCCAGCGGCAACCAGAGATAAAGATAGACCGAATTGATGAACGAAACCGGATTGGCGAGATCGGTCGCCATGAACACCGTCGCGAACACGATCACCCACAGCGACATCATCCGCAGTGGCGTGGCTGGCCGCGTCAGGCAGGCATGGAGGGCGTTCAGGATCAGCGCGATGTAGGCGAGCGCGCAGGGAATGCCGTAATAGAACGCCATCGACAGATAGCCGTTGTGGGGATGCTGGCCGAACGGATGCTTCACCAGCGTTCCCGGTCCGGCCCCGAACAGCGGGTGCGCCGCGATCTCGGTGCCGACGACCCGCCAGATGCTCAGCCGGTGCGACGTGCGGCAGAGGTCCGTCGCGCTTGCCGTCAGCGTGTTCTCCTCCTGCAGCCGGTCGCTGCAGCCGGTCTGGTCGAGATAGGGTTCGGCGACGACGAGGCCGATGGGAATCGCGATGGCGCCGGCGATCATCACTGCTGCCACGGCGATGCGCAGCCGCCCGACCGGCAGCCGCCACAGCACCAGCGCGATGAGCGTGCTCAGCAGGAACGCCATCCACGGGCCACGGCTATAGGTCAGGAACAGCCCGGCGAGGTTGAGGGCGAGCGCGGCAAGCGCCAGCAGGCGCAAGCCACCGCGGCCGGCGAAGACGGCGACCGCCGCCGCGGCCGAGCCGAATGCCAGGATGGCGGCGGAGGGAACCGGGTTGTCGCCCGTCCCGTAGAGCCGCAGCCGCGGAAACAACACCCACAGATCGTGCTCGATGAAGATGCGGCCGACGATGGCCTCCAGCGCGCCGAGCGCGACCAGCACGCCCGCGACCAGCGGCAGCGCCCGCGCCAGCCCCGCGTCCCGCCGCGTCGCCGCGATCACCGTCACCGCGAACAGGAACACCGGCACGATGTTCCATGTCGCCGACCACGTGCGCCCGGAGGCGAACTGGCCTCGCCCGACGACGCCGACCGCCATCCAGACCGCCATGAAGGCGAAGATCAGGGCCATCCGCCGCAGCGTGGCGTCGCGGAAGATGGCGGTCCTCAGTCCGGAATCGGTTGAGAGCGCCCAGGCACCGGCCAGTGTCCACGCCAGATAGGTCGCGAGCCAGAAGGGATGCAGCGGCACCGCCGCGACGCCGAAGATCGTCGCGTAGACGATGATCGTGAACGGGTCGCGGGGGCGGTGCGCGACAGCGCCGGCAGGGTGTGGCATCGCGGTGGCTTTCGTGGGAAACAGAGGCCGCATGGTCCGGGCGGGCCGCTCACATCGCACGTCCCTCGTTGCCGGCGGGCGGCCGGGCCGGCTGCGGGCGGAACCCCGCCCGGGACATATCGGGTGAAAACGGCTTTGTCTCGCGCATCCGCAGCGTTAATCACCAAAACGTGGCGCGATCCGGGACGGCGGCAACGGGACCGGGGACAAACTTGCTAGGGCTGGGACAAACTTGAAACGGGCTTTCGATCTCCTCGCCTCGGCGGCCGGCTTCGTGGTGCTTCTTCCGGTGCTGGCGGTGTGCCTCGTGCTGATCCGCCTCGATTCGCCGGGCAATCCGCTGTTCGTGCAGACGCGGGTCGGGCGCGGCGAGAAGCCGTTCCGCTGCTACAAGCTCAGAACGATGAAGATCGACACCCCGAACGTGGCGTCCCACCATGTCGGTACGGCCGCCATCACCGGCCTCGGCCATTTCCTGCGCCGCACCAAGCTCGACGAACTGCCGCAGCTCTGGAACGTCATCACCGGGGAGATGAGCCTCGTCGGCCCGCGCCCGTGCCTGCCGAGCCAGAAGGAGCTGATCGAGGCGCGCCGCCGTCGCGGCGTCTACCGGCTCCGGCCTGGAATCACCGGCCTCGCGCAGATCCGCGACATCGACATGTCCGTGCCCGAGCGCCTCGCGGTGGTCGACGCGGAATATCTCGAAACCCGCAGCTTCCTCGGCGATCTCGCGATCATCCTTGCGACGGCGCGGGGCGGCGGGCAGGGCGACGCCGCGCGTGGGCGCCGCAAGCCGCCTGAAGGGCGCTGATCGCGAAGCCGCCTGAAGAGCGCTGATCGCGCCGCGACGCCGCTCCGGCAACGGGGCCGGGGAGCCGCGCGGAAACACACGCGCCCGCCGGCCGGGATCGCTGATCCGGCAGGCAGGCGCCGTTGAAGTGCTGCGAAGTCGGGCGGCCTCAGGCCGCGTCGTGCACCGCCACGCCGCGGTCCTTCATCAGGTCCTGCAGTTCGCCGGCCTGGAACATCTCGCGCACGATATCGCAACCGCCGACGAACTCGCCCTTCACGTAGAGCTGGGGAATGGTCGGCCAGTTGGAATAGTCCTTGATGCCCTGACGCAGCTCGGCCGATTCCAGCACGTTGATGCCCTTGTAGGGCACGCCGAGATAATCGAGGATCTGCACCACCTGGCCGGAGAAGCCGCACTGCGGGAAGGTGGGGGTGCCCTTCATGAACAGCACCACGTCGGTGCCCTTCACTTCCGAATCGATGAAGTCGTTGATCGCGGTCATGTCGTCTTTCCTGTCCGAAGGCATCCGGCGCGTACCGGCTCATCAGGCTCCCGGGCGTCCCACGATCCGACGGATGCGGCCGGTCGGTTCGCGGTCCCCGGTTATCGGAAGCTCCAGCCCGTTCCGCCCTCCGGCGTTCGCCCGGGTGAAACAACGCTTGAGCCACAATCGCCGCGAAACGGCCCGGTGTCGAGCAGGACCGTCCGCAGGCGTCGTTCGTTCAGACACATTCCTCTGAACGGCGGTCGTCCCTCTGAACGGCGGTCGCGTCTGCCGCATCGCTGCGGGCCGCGGCCGCGCCGTGTCGTGGTCTGTTGGTGTCGTCCATTGCAGATACGGGCGTCGAGAGGCGCCCGCACCCAAGCCGGCATGACAAGCGACGGCCGTCACAAGCTTAAGTGATCGCGCGGTGGGCGCTGTTCAAGCCTCAGGCGCGGATGTTTGCAGCGCAAGCGCGTGAAGCTGGCCGCCCATGGAGCCCTTCAGCGCCTCATACACCATCTGGTGCTGCTGCACGCGGCTCTTGCCGCGGAACGCCGCCGACACCACGACCGCGGCATAGTGATCGCCGTCGCCGGCAAGATCGCGGATCTCGATCTGCGCGTCCGGCAGGGCCGCTCGGATCAGCGCCTCGATTTCGCGGGCATCCATCGCCATCGGTCTTCAATCCTCTCCGGCTGCGCCTTGCGGCGCGGCCGTTCAGCCTGCCATCGATCGTTCGCCGCTCAGCCCGCCATGTAGCGCGGGAACCAATCTTCGTGCCGTGCGGTGAGTTTTGCAACGGACAGAGACGCCGCGCCCGAGATCGTGAGCGTGTCGCCGCCGGTGCGGCCGAGCACCGCGACGGGCACGCCGGCCTTCGCCGCCGAGGCCTCGATGCCGGCGAGATCCGCCTCGCGCACCGCCAGCACGTAGCGCGCCTGATCCTCGGCGAACAGCGCGACATGCGCCGGTCCGGGCACCGAAACCGTGGCGCCGCGCTTGCCGGCCATCGCCATTTCGGCGAGCGCGATGGCGAGGCCGCCGTCGGAAATGTCGTGGCTCGCGGTCACCTTGCCGGCAAGGATCAGGCTGCGGACGAAGTCGCCGTTGCGCTTCTCGATGGCGAGATCGACCGGCGGCGGCGCGCCGTCCGTCCGCCCGACGATATCGCGCAGATAGATCGACTGGCCGAGATGGCTGCCGTGGCCGCCGACGAGCACGATGACCTCGTCGTCCGCCTTGAAGGCGATGGTCACCGCCTGGTCGACATCGTCGAGCAGGCCGACGCCGCCGATGGCCGGCGTCGGCAGGATCGCCTCGCCCAGGGTCTCGTTGTAGAGCGACACGTTGCCGGAGACGATCGGGAACTCGAGCGCGCGCGCGGCCTCTCCGATGCCCTCGATGCAGCCGACGAACTCGCCCATGATCTCCGGGCGCTCCGGGTTGCCGAAATTCAGGTTGTCGGTGAGCGCGAGCGGCGTTGCGCCGACGGCGGTGATGTTGCGCCACGCCTCGGCGACGGCCTGCCGGCCGCCCTGCTTCGGCTCCGCGCGGCAATAGCGCGGCGTCACGTCCACCGACATCGCGAGGCCCTTGCCGGTGCCTTCGACGCGGATCACACCCGCATCTCCGCCCGGGCGGATCGCGGTGTTGCCCTGGATGAGGTGATCGTACTGCTCCCACACCCAGCGGCGGGAGCACTGGTCGGGCGAGCCGACGATGTCGAGGATGGTCTGGCCGAGATCGGCCGGCGCGGGCACTTCGGCGGCCGGCACCGGGGCCGGGGTCTTCGGCGCCACCCACGGCCGGTCATATTCCGGCGCCATGTCGCCGAGTTCCTTGATCGGCAGGTCGGCCATCACGTCGCCGTGGTGGCGCACCACGAAGCGCAGCGTGTCGGTGGTGTAGCCGATCACCGCGAAGTCGAGGCCCCACTTGGTGAAGATCGCCTTGGCCTTCTCCTCGTGCTCCGGGTGCAGCACCATGAGCATCCGCTCCTGGCTCTCCGACAGCATCATCTCGTAGGCCGTCATGCCCTCCTCGCGGCAGGGCACCTTGTCGAGGTCGAGCTCGACGCCGAGATCGCCCTTGGCGCCCATCTCGACGGCGGAGCAGGTCAGCCCGGCCGCACCCATGTCCTGGATGGCGATCACGGCGCCGGAGGCCATCAGTTCGAGGCAGGCCTCGAGCAGCAGCTTCTCGGCGAAGGGATCGCCGACCTGCACGGTCGGCCGCTTCTCCTGCGAGCCCTCGTCGAACTCCGCCGACGCCATCGTGGCGCCGTGGATGCCGTCGCGGCCGGTCTTGGAGCCGAGATAGACGATCGGCATCCCGACGCCGGAAGCCGCCGACAGGAAGATGCCGTCCGCCGGCGCGAGGCCGACCGCCATCGCGTTGACGAGGCAGTTGCCGTTGTAGTGCGGGTCGAAATTGACCTCGCCGCCCACCGTCGGCACGCCGAAGGAATTGCCGTAGCCGCCGACGCCCGCGACGACGCCGGAAACGACGTGGCGCGTCTTGGGATGGTCCGGCGCGCCGAACCGCAGCGCGTTCAGCGCCGCCACCGGGCGCGCGCCCATGGTGAACACGTCGCGCAGGATGCCGCCGACCCCTGTCGCCGCGCCCTGATAGGGCTCGATATAGGAGGGGTGGTTGTGGCTCTCCATCTTGAAGACGACCGTGAGCCCGTCGCCGATATCGACCACGCCGGCATTCTCGCCGGGGCCCTGGATCACCCGCGGGCCGGTGGTCGGCAGCGTGCGCAGCCACTTCTTGGAGGACTTGTAGGAGCAGTGCTCGTTCCACATCGCCGAGAAGATGCCGAGTTCCGTCAGGCTCGGTTCCCGTCCGATGAGGTCGAGGATGCGCTGGTATTCGTCGGGCTTCAGCCCGTGCTCGGCGACGAGGGCGGGGGTGATCTGGACGTCGTTGCGGATCATGAGGATCTCCGGCTCGGCCGCCGGCTTTCCCGGAGGGTCGGGACTTGCTCGGGCGCGTGCCCGCGGGGATATCGGTGCGGGCGCGCGCCGTCAACGCCCGCGGCGGGCCGGGGTGGGTTGCGACGCGGGAATGTCGCGCCGAATCCCCGGATCGCGCGCGGGCGGATGCGAGGCATCGCGCCCCGTTGCGCAACCGGTGCGGCTCGTCCAGCATGGCGCGGGCGCCGCCTCGCTCCCGCCCGCCGGGGGCGGGGAATGCGAGGGCGCGCGACGGGGACGTGCGGACGATGACGGGCGGGCAGGGGCGGGGTTCCAGAGCGGCAGGGCGGGCGGCGCCGGTGACGGCGGCGCGGGCGCGGCCAGGCCCGGCACGGGCCTCGCTTTCGGCGTGCCTCCTGCCGGTTCTGGCCGCCGTCGTGCTGGCGCTCGTGTCCGCGTTTCTGGTCGCCCCGCCGGTGCGGGCGGCGGAAGGCGGCCTGCTCTCCACCAAGCACGGCAGCGAGCCCCAGAGCGAGGACAAGGCCCTTCAGCGTCTGATCGAGGCGGCCAAGGCCAACGGTTCCACCATCATGGTGATCGCCCCGCCCGCCGCGGCGCCCTCAGCGCCGCCGGCCACGATGGGGCAGAGCGCCCTCCTGCTGCTGCTGCACCTGCGGACCGCCGTCGCCGAGCTGGCGGAGGATATCCCGGCCCATATCCGGACCCTGCCGCAGGGCATCCAGCATCTGCGCGATCGCGGCGTGCTGGAGCGGACGGCCTGGGCCGCGCAGGTGGCGCTGATCGCCAACATCATCGGGGTGTTCTGCATCTGGCTCTACAGCCTGTGGAGCCGCCATGCCTTCCGCCGGCTTTCCGGCGGCAATCCGGCTCATCGGGCCGACCGGATCGCCGTCGCGCTCGGCCGGCTCAGCCTGCTGCTCGGCGGCGTGGCGGTGTTCGCGGTGTCGGGTGCGACGGCGGCGGTCGCCATGGCCCAGAGCTTCGGCGAGACCGAGCGCCTTTTCCGCATCTTCCAGCTTCCGTTCGCGGAATTGCTGCTGGCCTCCATCGCCGTGCTCACCGTGCTGGCGCCGCGATCGCCGAATTCCCGCCTGGTGCCGCTCGGCGATGACGATGCGAGGCGGGTCTCGATCCAGTTGATCGCCATCGCGGCCTTCGCGGCGCTGTCCGGCGGCTTCATCGCGTGGGTGGAAATCGCCGGGCTGCCGCGCTCGCTGATGCGCTTCAGCATCATCGCCGCCCTCAATATCAGCTGTCTGGCGCTGCTTCTCGTCGCGTTGTCGCTGAGCGGGCGGGCCGTCGTCCGGCGGGCGCCGCCGCAGCCGGTGGAAACCGTGCCCGACGAGCGGACCGCCGAGGCGCTGGAGGAAGCCGTCGCTCTCGAACGCAAGGCCGAGCGCGAGGCGACCCACATCCCCGCCTCGCGCTTCTTCCTCCGCCACTGGCACCAGCTCGTCGTGCTCGCGGTCATCATCGCCGCGACGATCGGAACGGGCCGGGCGCTGCTCGATCATCCCCGGCCGATCGCGCCGATCATCGGGCCGTTCGTGGTGATCGCCGGCGGCGTGCTCGCCTATGCGGTGATGGTGTTCATCATCGACAGTCTGTTCGCCCGCGCGGTGCAGGAAAAGCGGGTGGACACGAAGGAGCGGCGCGGGCGGGAACGCCGGGTGCTCGCGAGCCGGCGCAACATCGTCCGCGCGCTGTTCGAGCATGCGGCCCTCATCACCGCCATCGCGGTGACGCTGACCGGCATCCTCACCACCTGGGGCGTCGACGTGACCGACCCGGAGGGACCGTTCGCCCGCTTCGCCGGGCTGATCCTCGTCGTGTTCGTCTCGATCATGGCCTATCGCGCGGTGAAGCTCTGGCTCGACGAGGAGATCGCCATCGAGCGCTATGTGGCGGCCGACGAGAGCGCCCACGGCGAAAGCACCTCGATCGTGGGCGCCACCACGCGGCTCGGCACGCTCCTGATGATCGTGCGTAATTTCCTGCTGGCGAGCATCGTGGTCGTGGCGCTGATGATCGCGCTCGACGAACTCGGCGTGAACATCGCCCCGCTGTTCGCCGGCGCGGGCGTCATCGGCATCGCCATCGGTTTCGGCGCGCAGTCGCTGATCAAGGACATGTTCTCCGGCATGTTCTACCTGATCGACGATGCCTTCCGGACCGGCGAATATATCGACATCGGCGTGGTGAAGGGTACGGTGGAGAAAATCTCGATCCGCTCGTTCCAGTTGCGCCACCAGAACGGGCCGCTGAACACCGTGCCGTTCGGCGAGATCAAGAAGCTGACGAACTATTCGCGCGACTGGGTGATCGTGAAGCTTCCGATCCGCGTCACCTACGATACGCCCGTTTCCAAGATCAACCAGATCGTCAAGAAGATCAGCAAGGAACTCCTCGAGGACGAGGACGTCGGCCACCTCTTTCTCCAGCCGCTGAAGTCGCAGGGCGTCTACGAGATGGAGGACTCGGCGATGGTGGTGCGCGTGAAGTTCATGACCAAGCCGAACGAACAGTTCGTCGTCCAGCGCATGGTCTACGCCAAGATCCGCGAGGAATTCACCGCGGCCGGCATCAAGTTCGCGCACCGCAACGTCACGGTCTATGTCGCCAACCCCGACGGCTCGCCGGTCACCGATCCCGCCCGTGCGGCGGCCGCGGCGGGCTCGGCCATCGCCCCGATCCTCGATGCCGAAGCGGCTGCCGCCGAAGCCGAGGAGGAGGAAGCCTCCGAGGGCAAGAACGAATAGCAAGACCGAATAGCAAGACCGAACAGGGGCGGCGGCTTTCGCCGCACCAACGAAAACGGCCCGCGTGGCGTCCACGCGGGCCGTCGAAATCGGGTCTGAGCGGGCCTCAGGCTGCGGCGGCGAGGCTTTCGAACAGCGGCCGGCCGTCCAGCCCGCCCTGCAGCGGCTCGATCAGGTTTTCCGGATGCGGCATCATGCCGAGCACGCGGCGGTTCTCGCTGAGAATGCCGGCGATGTCGTTGATCGAGCCGTTCGGATTGGTGCCCTCCGCATAGCGGAAGGCGACGCGGTTCTCGCCTTCGAGGCGGGCGAGGGTGTCGGCGTCGGCGAAATAGTTGCCATCGTGGTGGGCGACGGGGCAGCGCAGCACCTGGCCCTGTTCATAGAGCCGGGTGAAGGGCGTGTCGGTCGCCGCCACCTGCAGCTTCACCTCGCGGCAGACGAACTTCAGGCCGGCATTGCGCATCAGCGCGCCGGGAAGCAGCCCCGCTTCGGTGAGGATCTGGAAGCCGTTGCAGATGCCGATGACGAGGCCGCCGCGCTCGACGTGGGCCTTCACCGCGGCCATGATCGGCGCGCGGGCGGCGATGGCGCCCGACCGCAGATAATCCCCGTAGGAGAACCCGCCCGGCAGCACCACGAGGTCGACGTCCGGCAGCGTGGTGTCGGCGTGCCAGACGGCGACGGGCGCGGCGCCGGACACGGCCCCGAGCGCCTTCATGACGTCGCGTTCGCGATTCGATCCGGGGAAGACGACGACGGCGGACTTCATCTCGGCTCTCCTCAATCGGCTGGAGCGTGTCCCGTTCGGATCGAAGCCATCCGGCCCGACGGGGGGACAAGCCCGGAACGTGCAATCTGGAGCGCGACCTTCGATCCGGCGGTGCCGTCCGGTCGGAAGCGCTCCGTCAGGCGGGGGCTGGCCCCGCCCTCAGCCGGCGATATCGATGGCGTAGCTTTCGATCACGGTGTTGGCGAGCAGCGCCTCGCACATCTCGGCGATCTTCGCCCGGGCGGCGGCCGGGTCGGATTCGGCGAGGTCCAGGTCGATCACGCGGCCCTGGCGCACGCTGTCGACGCCGGAAAAGCCGAGCGCGCCGAGCGCGCCCTGGATCGCCTTGCCCTGGGGATCGAGAACCCCGTTCTTCAGAGTGACGGTGACGCGCGCTTTCATGACGTTTCCGCTGTTTGGCAGGGTCTGGAACGCTTCGCCGCGGCGCAGGGCACGCCCGGAACGCGCCACCCGCCCGGAAGCGGATGGCGCCGGATGCCGCGCTGCGGCGAAGCCGGTCACTTCACCAGGGTCGGGCCTGTCGACGACGTGCGGTCGTTGTCGTTGAGGATGCCGAGCCGGCGGGCAACTTCCTGGTAGGCTTCCAGCATCCCGCCCATGTCGCGGCGGAAGCGGTCCTTGTCCAGCTTGTCGTTGGTGGCGATGTCCCACAGACGGCAGGAATCCGGGGAAATCTCGTCGGCGACGACGATGCGCATCATGTCGCCTTCCCACAGCCGTCCGCACTCCATCTTAAAGTCGACGAGACGGATGCCGACGCCGAGGAACAGGCCGGCGAGGAAGTCGTTGACGCGGATGGCGAGCGCCATCACGTCGTCGATCTCCTGCGGCGTCGCCCAGCCGAACGCGGTGATGTGCTCTTCCGAGACGATCGGATCGCCGAGCTTGTCGTTCTTGTAATAGAACTCGATGATCGAGCGCGGCAGCTGCGTGCCTTCCTCGATGCCGAGGCGCGTCGAGAGCGATCCGGCGGCGACGTTGCGCACCACCACCTCGAGCGGGATGATCTCCACCTCGCGGATCAACTGCTCGCGCATGTTGAGCCGGCGGATGAAGTGCGTCGGAATCCCCATGTTGTTGAGATGGGTGAAGATGTACTCGGAAATCCTGTTGTTCAGGACGCCCTTGCCATCGACGATCTCATGCTTCTTGGCATTGAAGGCCGTCGCGTCATCCTTGAAGTGCTGGATGAGCGTTCCGGGCTCCGGGCCTTCATAGAGAATCTTAGCCTTGCCTTCATAAATGCGGCGGCGACGGTTCATGGGGATGTACCGTGAGTGCTTGAGGAAATCCATGTCGAGCCGCAAGTCTCCATTGACGGGCCTCGGCCGGCCGGCGGACATGCCGGAAAGCCTGGCGACGTTCGGCGAGGCACCGAGCACATACCGCCGCGGCAACGACGAATGCGCGGGAAACCGCCCTTTTCATGACGGTACCCACGTTTTGACGGCGGGACCCTACTCGATCCTTTGGGCGAGCACAATTGATGCGTTGCCGCAATCCGCCGCCGCCGGATGTTTTTCCGGCGCCTCTCCTGCGATTTCGACGGCCGCCGGTCGCTGTGTCTCGGTTTCGCCGCGCCGTCATGCAACAACCCTCCCGCCCGTCGCGTTGGGCGGGATGGATCGCAGTGTCCGTCCTTCTTTCGGGAGCGCCCTGTCATGAAGCATGAAAGCGTCCTGCTTTCCCTCCCGCCGGTTCGCGGCGCCCCGTCCGGCCGCCGGCCCGGCGTGCGTCTCGTCATCGCCCTCTGCGGGCTCGGCCTCCTTGCCGGATGCGCCTCCCCGCCCGGACAGGCGGTGCTGGTTCCCTCGCCGGGGCCGCAGAAGAGCCAGCGCCAGTTCGCCCGCGACGCCCAGGCCTGCCGTGCCCAGAGCACGACAATCCCGCCGGGCGCGGTGGTGTCGCAGGCCGATATCAGCGCGGCCTACGTGCAGTGCATGGCCGCGCGCGGCAACACCATTTCCGCGCTTCCCGTGCAGCCCCCGCCGCAGCCGGCCTATGTCTATCCGTCCTACGGCTACTATGGCGTCGGCGCCTATCCGGCGGTCTATAGCGGTTGGGGCTGGAGCCGGGGGTGGGGCTGGGGCGTCGGCGTCGGAACCGGGTGGGGCTGGCCCTGATCCACGCGGGCGGCCGCCGCCCGACTGCCGGCTTTGACTGTTCCCCGGACCTTCACAGGGTATATGGTCGCCTCGCGCCCGGCCGCAGAGTCGGGCGCAGAGGAAAACGGAAACCTGGAGAGAAGACGTGGATCGTCTGGCGAGGCCCTATGATCTGGCGGTGCGGCTGCGTGGCGGCGAGGTTGTTCTGACGGCGTGGTCGACCGCCTTCACCGCTCCCGGCGTGATGGCGGAACTCGCCGCGGCCGGCTATCCGGCGATCACGTTCGACATGCAGCACGGCATCCACAACATCGCGACGCTCGCCGATGCGATTCCCCGCGTCGTCGCCCACGGCACGGCGCCCATCGTGCGCGTGCCGGTCGGCGACTTCGCCTCCGCCAGCCGCGCGGTGGACTACGGCGCCACCGCCGTGATCGCGCCGATGATCGATTCGGCCGAGGACGCCCGCCGCTTCGTCTCCCATGTGAAATATCTGCCGCTCGGCCAGCGCAGCTGGGGCCCCGCGGCCAGCATGCGTCTTGCCGGCGTCAGCGATCCCGCCGCCTGGCTTGCCGGCGCCAACGACGCGACGCTCGCCTTCGCGATGATCGAAAGCCGCCCGGCGCTCGACGCGCTCGACGACATCCTGCGCGTTCCCGGCCTCGACGGCGTGTTCATCGGCCCGGCCGATCTGTCGATCGCGCTGACCAACGGCGCGCGGTTCGCGCCCTCGGCCGAGGAGACCCAGGAGACGGCGGCCCGCGTCGCCGCCAAGGCCGTCGCGGCCGGCAAGCTCGCTGGAGCGTTCGCGGTCAGCACGGCGGATGCGAAACGCGCCGCGGCGGCCGGCTTCCGGCTGATCGCGCTCGGCGTCGATTTCGCGCTGCTGCACGAAGCCGCCCGCGCGACGCTGGCCTCGTTCGCGAGCGACGGCACGGCGGCGAAGGGCGGGCGCGGCGGCTACTGAGCCCGTCTGCCTCGGCAAAAAACGGACAGGCGGCGGCGGTCGTTACCGCGGCCGCCTTTTTCATGACGGTCGCGGCTGCGAAGCCGCATCGAACCGGCGCAGGCTGCCGCCCGCTCAGTGGGCGCGGGCGATGGAGAAACCGATCACGTCGATGAGGGCGTCGCGCTGGGGCGTCTGCGGCAGGCCGGCGAGCGCCTCGCGGGCCGCGTCGCCATAATGATGGGCGCGGGCAACGGTGGCGGCGATGGCGCCGTGCTTTTCGATCAGGCCGAAGGCGCGCTCGAGATCGCCGTCGCGGATCTCGCCGCCCTCGATGCAGCGGCGCCAGAACGCGCGCTCCTCGTCGTTGCCGGCGCTGAACGCGTGGATCACCGGCAGCGTGATCTTGCCCTCGCGGAAGTCGTCGCCGACATTCTTGCCGAGCGCGCCGGACGAGCCGCCATAGTCGAGCGCGTCGTCGACGAGCTGGAAGGCGAGGCCGAGATTGAGGCCGTACAGCCGGAACGCCTCGCGCTCGGCGGCCGACGCCCCGGCGATCACCGGGCCGACCTCGGCCGCCGCCGCGAACAGCGCGGCCGTCTTGGCTTCGATCACCTGCAGGTAGGTCGATTCTTCGGTGTCGAGGTCCTTGGCGGCGGCGAGCTGCATCACCTCGCCCTCGGCGATCACCGCTGCGGCGTTCGACAGGATCGCGAGGCATTCGAGCGAGCCGGTCTCCACCATCATCTTGAAGGCCTGGCCGAGCAGGAAGTCGCCGACGAGCACGCTCGCCTGGTTGCCCCACACCATCCGCGCGGCCGGCTTGCCGCGCCTGAGGTCGCTCTCGTCCACCACGTCGTCATGCAGCAGCGTCGCCGTGTGCATGAACTCCACGCTGGCGGCGAGCTTGACGTGCCCTTCGCCCGGATAGCCGAAATGCGCGGCGGCGGCGAGCGTCAGCATCGGCCGCAGCCGCTTTCCGCCCGAGCTGATCAGGTGGTTGGCGACTTCCGGGATCATCTGGACGTCGGATCCCGTGCGCGACAGGATCGTGGCGTTGACCCGTTCCATGTCCGCGGCGACCAGCCCGACGAGCGCGTCGATCCCGCCGGCACGGGACGTGCCGCGAGGTGACGGCGAATTCGGTTGAGTCTGGACCGCACTGAAAGAGGCCACGCGGGCATTCTCCTGATAATGTCCCGAACCGGCCGAACGATGCCGGCCCGGTTTCGGCGGCGAGGATAGGGAGCCTTGCCGATCCGGGCAAGGCCGCGGGCGAGGCCTGGAGCGGGGCCGAACGTCGCCGGCCCGCCTCGGTCCGCCGCCATCGTCTCCGGCGCCAGCACGGCGCCCGCTCGAACGCACGGTTGCAAGATGATCGAACTGCTCAGAACCAACGACCCGGTGACGCTGAATTTCATCGAGGTGTCATTGCGCGATGCGGGCATCGCACACCTCGTGCTCGACCGCAACATGAGCGTGATCGAAGGCTCCATCGGCATCCTGCCGAGGCGGGTGATGGTCCAGGCGGACGATCTCGACGAGGCGCGCGACATCATGCGCGATGCCGGCCTCGCGGCGGAACTGCCGGAACGGAAACCGTCGTGAGCGGAGAGGCCGGAGCGGCGCCCGGCGTGGAGCCGTCAAGCACGGCCGCGCGCGAGGGAACCGCGGACGTGACCGCGGCCTGCGCAGCCGGGGAGAGTACGGCCTCTGCCGACGCCACCGGCGACGCCTTCCTCGGCGGCCGGTTCCGCGTGCTCCAGCCGCCGCGCGGGCGGCACCGGTCCGGGCATGACGCCCTCCTGCTCGCCGCCTCCGTGCCTGAAGGCGCCACCGGGCGCTGTCTCGATCTCGGCGCCGGCGTCGGTGTCGCCGGCCTCGCCGTGGCGGTTCGCTGCCCCGGCCTGTCGGTCGATCTCGTCGAGATCGATTCGGAAGCGGCGGCGCTCGCACGCCGGTCGCTGGCGCTGCCCGCCAACGCCGCCCTCGGCGGCCGGGTCCGCGTCATCGAGGCCGATATCACCGTGCCGTCCGCGCTCGCCGCCGCCGGCCTCGAGCCGCACGCCGCCGATATCGTGGTGATGAATCCGCCTTTTTACGCCGCCGGCCGCGTGCGTGCCTCGCCCGATGCCCGCCGCGCCACGGCCCATGTTCTCGGCGAGGCGGGGCTCGATCCGTGGCTGCGCGCCGCCGCGCGCCTCCTGCGTCCCGGCGGCCTCGTGTCGATCATCTTTCCGGCATCGGGGCTCGACGAGGTGCTGGAGGGCTGTCGCGGCCGATTCGGCGCCGCCGTGGTGGTGCCGGTCCATGCCCGCGCCGATGCACCGGCGCTGCGGGTGATCGTGCGCGCCGTCGCCGGCTCGCGCGGGCCGATGACGCTGGCGCCGGGGCTGGTGCTGCACGACGGAACCGGCCCGCAGCCTTCCAATGCCGCGCGCGCCGTGCTCGAACAGGCCGCGCCGCTTCCCGGCCTGCCTGCGGTCGCGAACAAGGCCCGCTGACGACATCCGTGCGGCCGGCCGCACGCGGCCGTCGTCGTGTCGTGAAATCCGGTGATCGTCCGGCCCACCGGTCCTGCAAGGCCGAAACGAACCGCCTCTCAGCCGCTGAGCGGCGCGCTCTCCACCCACCACTCAGGACGGGCGTCGGCAATCTTCGCCGCGGCGTGCCGTGCCTCGCCGAGATCGGCGAACACCGCGAAGCACGTCGCGCCGGACCCCGAAAGCCGCGCGAGCAGCGCGCCGGGCATCGCGTTCAGCGCGGCGAGCACGCCGTCGATCGACGGTTCCAGTCGCCGGGCGGGCGGTTCGAGGTCGTTGCGGGTTTCCATCAGCCACGCGGCGAGATCAGCCGCGTCGCGCCAGGCGAAGCTGTGGTCCGGCACGGCGCGGGCCTCGTCCCGGTCGCCGGCGGCGAGCCCCAGCGTGCGGAACACCGCCGGCGTCGCGAGCATCGCGCGGGAATTGACCAGCACCACGGCGGCATCGGGCAGCGCCGGCAGGCGCTCGATGTCGTGGCCGGTGCCGCGGGCGCGCAGCGGCTCGGAATGCAGGCACATCGGCACATCGGCGCCGAGCGGGCCGGCGATCGCCGAAAGCGCCTCGTCCTCCAGATCGAGGTTCCACAGCCGCGTGAGCATCCGCAGCGCCGCCGCCGCGTCCGCCGAGCCGCCGCCGATGCCGGACGCCACCGGCAGCCGCTTCACGAGCCGGATCGCGGCGCCCTCGCGGCAGCCCGTCGCGGCGCGCAGCGCCTCCGCGGCGCGGATCACCAGATTGTCCGCGCCCGCGTCGAGGGCCGCGGCGAACGGACCCTCCACCTCCAGCGACAGCGTGCGCGACGGCTCCGCCGACAGCGTGTCGCTGACGGTCGGGAACGCCACCACGGTGTCGAGGTCGTGATAGCCGTCGTGACGGCGGCCGACGACGTGCAGCGCGAGATTGAGCTTCGCGCGCGCGGTCTCCGTCAGGAGGCCGATATTGGCGACGGCGTCCATGGTGGCGTTCATTCTGGCGTTCGTGCCGGCCGCAAACCGGCGCCGGCCGTCGTCACGGCGTCGCCGGCGGTGCGGCCGGGGCTGGGGCAGGGCTTTCCGCCGGTGCCTTCCCGGGCGCGTCGGGCGTGTCGGCGGGTGCCTTCGGCGTTTCCGGAACGGCCTTCGGGGCGGCATCATCAGCCACCGGCGGCGCCTTGGGGTCGACGTCCGGCTTGGTCTTGGCCGACTGGGTCGGTTCGGGGCCGAGCGGCGGCAGGCCGGATTTCAGCTTCTGCTCGATCTGCGGGGCGAGTTCCTTCGGGGGCTTCATGTCGCGGGCATGGGCCCACTGGAAGCGCGCCTCCACCGTGCGGCCGACGCGCCAGTAGGCGTCGCCGAGATGGTCGTTGAGGGTCGGGTCGTCCGGCATCAGGTCGACCGCCCGCTCCAGATAGGTCACGGCCTCGTCGAACTTGCCATGGCGGTAGAGCGCCCAGCCGAGGCTGTCGACGATCGCGCCGTCGGAGGGGCGCAGATCCACCGCCTTGCGGATCATCGCCAGCGCCTTGTCGAGGTGCACGCCCTGATCGGCCCAGGTGTAGCCGAGATAGTTCAGCACTTCCGGCTGGTCCGGGGAAAGCTTCAGCGCCTCCTCGAAGTCGGGCTCCGCCTTGTCCCACTGCTTGGTGCGCTCGTAGCTGATGCCGCGATTGTAGAACAGCAGCCAGTCGGCGGGCTCGGGATTCTTGATGAGCGCGATGCGGTCGCCGTAGACCTTGGCCGCGTCGGCGAACATGTCGTGACTGCGCAGCACCGCGCCCAGCGCCAGAACCGCGCCGGTATCGGTCGGGTCGCCGGCGATCACCTTCTCGAGCTGCTTGCGGGCGTCGTCGACCTTGTCGAGGGCGTTGAGGTTGAGGCCGATTTGGATCTGGCCTTCCCGGTAGAACGCCGAGGAGGGATCGAGCGCGCTGTAATAGCGGATCGCGTCCTTCGGCTTGTTCATCCGTTCATAGAGTTCGGCCAGCGCCACGGTGCCGAACTCGTTCTTCGGGTCGAGATGAAGCGCGAGGTGCAGATAGGCCGAGGCGAGCTCCGCGCTGCCTTCGCGCCCGATGGTGGCGCCGAGCGCGGCCAGCGCCGTCGCCGCGCCCGATTTCGCGTTCGGCACGATCGGCGGGCCGTTCTTGCCTTCCGCCACCTGCCGTTCGAGGCCCTGCACCAGCGGGCCGTCGTGCACGCCGTCGGCGAAGCGGTCGACCACCGAGTCCGCCTCGTTGCGGTCGCCGGCCCGTGCCAGCGCGCGCGCATAGGCCACGACCACGCGCGGCAGGCCTGGATCGCCGGCATAGGCGTCGCCGAGCCGCACCACGGCTTCGTGATGGTCGCCGAGCAGGTCGGCGATCAGGCCGCCGTTGTAGGTGGTGAAGGCCGCGAACATCTCCGCGTTGCTCAGCGCGTCGAGCGCCTCTAGCGCGGCCTTCTCGTTGCCGTCGGCCGCGTAGGTCCAGGCGATCACGAGCGCGTTGGTCAGCTCGATCAGCGGGCTGCGTGATTTTGCCGCGAGCGTTTTGCGGGCTTCCGCGGTCTTGCCCGCCTCGAAGGCGTCGACAGCCACCGTCAGGCGTCCGAGCCGGTTCACGTCCGTGGTCGGGCGCAGGTCCGGGGCGAGGGCGATGGCGGCATCCACGTCGCCGCTCGCGAGCGACAGCGTGAAGGTGCGTTCGATCAGGAGCGGGTTGGTCGGGTCTTCCGCGAGTGCGGAGCGGTAGAACGCCGCCGCGGCGGCGAGGTCCTGCTCGTCACCGGCCAGCCGCGCCGCCAGATAGTTGCCGGCCAGCGAATTGAGGCCGCCGAGCTCGGGCGGCAGGTCCGCCGCCGGCGCGACCTCGGCGAAGGCCGGGTGGATCGCCCCCGCGGGAACGGCGAGGAACGCGGTCGCCATCAGAAGCGCGGCGAGGCGGCGCCGGGACCGGGTTCGCCGGGCATCGGCGGACGGTGCGCGGGCGGACGGGCCGTGAACAGGAAACAGCGGCTTCATATCGGCGATATCTCGGGCGACACCTGGTGCATCCCTATAGGATGGCCCGCCGCGCGCCCCGCCGCAAGCCGGCCGATGCAATGCGAGGCGGCCGGAACATCACGGCTGCGGCACGGTCGCGTCACGCAAACGGCCGGTAGGGCTTGCCTTCGCAGGCGCGAAGTTGCATTCGCAAGCGCAACGAACACGATGTCTGGGAGACGTTCGGATGACGCGATGGGTGTACACCTTCGGCGGCGGCAAGGCCGAAGGCACCGCCGACCTCAAGAACCTGCTCGGCGGCAAGGGCGCGAACCTCGCGGAGATGGCCAATCTCGGCCTCCCCGTGCCGCCCGGTTTCACGGTCACGACCGAAGTCTGCACCTGGTACTATAGCCACGGCGAGGTCTATCCCGAAGACCTCAAGGCCCAGGTCGCGTCCGCGCTGGACCATATTTCCGCGATCACCGGCCGCCGGCTCGGCGACGAGGCCGATCCGCTGCTCGTGTCGGTGCGCTCCGGCGCGCGCGTCTCCATGCCGGGCATGATGGACACCGTCCTCAATCTCGGCCTCAACGACAGCACGGTGCAGGGTCTCGCGCGCTCTTCCGGCGACGAGCGCTTCGCCTACGATTCCTACCGCCGCTTCATCCAGATGTACGGTGACGTCGTGCTCGGCGTCGATCACGGCGAGTTCGAGGAGCAGCTCGAGATTTACAAGGACGAGAACGGCTACGTTCTCGATACCGATCTCACCGCCGAGGACTGGCGGACGCTGATCGAGCGCTACAAGGAAATCGTCGAGCGCCATCTCGGCCGGCCGTTCCCGCAGGATCCTACGGAACAGCTCTGGGGCGCCATCGGCGCGGTGTTCGGCTCGTGGAATTCCGCCCGCGCCATCACCTACCGTCGCATCCACACCATTCCGGAAAGCTGGGGCACCGCCGTCAACGTCCAGGCCATGGTGTTCGGCAACATGGGCGAGACGTCCGCGACCGGCGTCGCCTTCACCCGCGATCCCTCGACGGGCGAGAACGCGCTCTATGGCGAGTTCCTCGTCAACGCCCAGGGCGAGGACGTGGTGGCCGGCATCCGCACGCCGCAGAACATCACCGAGGCCGCGCGCATCGCCGCGGGTTCGAGCGACCCGTCGCTGGAACAGGTGATGCCGGAGGCGTTCGCCGCCTTCCGCGACATCTGCGCCCGGCTCGAGTCGCACTATCGCGACATGCAGGACATCGAGTTCACCATCGAGCGCGGCAAGCTCTGGATGCTCCAGACCCGCTCCGGCAAGCGCACTGCCAAGGCCGCGCTCAAGGTCGCGGTCGACATGGCGAACGAGGGCCTGATCACCCGCGAGGAGGCGATCGCCCGCGTCGATCCCGCCTCCCTCGACCAGCTCCTGCATCCGACCATCGATCCCTCGGCCGAGAAGACCGTGATCGCGGCCGGCCTGCCGGCCTCGCCCGGTGCGGCCTCGGGCGAGATCGTGTTCTCGTCCGACGAGGCCGAGCGTCTGAAGAGCGCCGGGCACAAGGTCATCCTGGTGCGCATCGAGACGAGCCCGGAAGACATCCACGGCATGCACGCCGCCGAGGGCATCCTCACCACGCGCGGCGGCATGACCAGCCACGCGGCGGTGGTCGCGCGCGGCATGGGCAAGCCCTGCGTCTCGGGCGCCGGCGCGGTCCGCGTCGACTACGCCGCCGGCAAGCTCACGGCGGGCGGCAAGGTGCTCAAGGCCGGCGATATCGTCACCCTCGATGGCGCCACCGGCGAGGTCTATGCCGGCGCGCTGCCGATGCGAAAGCCGGACCTCTCGGGCGACTTCGCCACCATCATCGCGTGGGCCGATGCCGTGCGCCGTATGAAGGTGCGCGCCAACGCCGAGACGCCGCTCGATGCCCGCACCGCGCGCGAGTTCGGTGCAGAGGGCATCGGCCTCTGCCGCACCGAGCACATGTTCTTCGATGAGGGCCGCATCGTCGCCGTGCGCGAGATGATCCTGTCCGACACCGAAGCCGGGCGCCGCACCGCGCTCGCCAAGCTCCTCCCGATGCAGCGCTCGGACTTCGTGGCGCTGTTCGAGATCATGGCCGGCCTGCCGGTCACGATCCGCCTGCTCGATCCGCCTCTCCACGAGTTCATCCCCCACACCGAGGAGGAGATCGCGGAGGTCGCCGAGGCGATGGGCGTCTCGCCCGCGCTTCTGAAGGAGCGGGCGGACGCGCTGCACGAGTTCAACCCGATGCTCGGCCATCGCGGCTGCCGTCTCGCCGTCTCCTATCCGGAGATCGCCGAGATGCAGGCCCGCGCGATCTTCGAGGCTGCCGTCGAGGCCGCCGCGAAGACCGGAAAGGCCGTGGAGCCCGAAGTCATGGTGCCGCTCGTCGGCCTCAAGGCCGAGCTCGACCTCGTCAAGGCGCGCATCGACGCCATGGCCGCGCTGGTCAAGCAGGAGACCGGCAAGGACTTCGCCTACAAGGTCGGCACCATGGTGGAGCTGCCGCGCGCGGCGCTGCGCGCGGGCGAGATCGCCGAGACGGCGGAGTTCTTCTCGTTCGGCACCAACGACCTGACGCAGACGACGTTCGGCATCTCCCGCGACGACGCGGCCTCGTTCCTCGGCGCCTATCAGGCGCGCGGCATTCTGGAGCGCGACCCCTTCGTCACCCTCGACCGCGAGGGCGTCGGCGAACTCGTGGCCATCGCCGCCGAGCGCGGCCGCAAGACCCGGCCCGACATCAAGCTCGGCATCTGCGGCGAACACGGCGGCGATCCCGCCTCCATCGCCTTCTGCGAGACGGTCGGCCTCGATTACGTGTCGTGCTCGCCGTTCCGCGTGCCCATCGCCCGCCTCGCCGCCGCCCAGGCGGCGCTGCAGGCCAAGCGCTGAGGGTTTTCAACGTTCGCACCGGCGGCCCGTGAGGCCGCCGGTGTGATTCAATCCGTCGCAGGATGCCGGATATCCCGCCGCGGCGATCCCATGCGAGCATGTCCGGGATTTCTTTGCGAACCGGCGGTTTCATCCGCCCGCAACGCGCTCGTCGCACTGTATCCTCGTGCGATCAGCCCGCCCTGGAAGGCCTTCATGATCCTGACCGACCGCGAGATCCGTCACTCCATCGAAACCGGCGCCATCGAGATCGTGCCGCGTCCGCCGGAGGAGGCGTTCGCGCCGACCAGCGTCGACCTCACGCTCTACAAGCGCGTGAAGGTGTTCCGTCCCCCGGCGGAAGATGAACCGGCGCCGATCGATCCGGCCGCGCCGGGCTACGTGTTCGCCGAAACCATTGACGCCATCAGCATCGGCGTGGAGATCGGCCCGGAAGGCTTCGTCATCCAGCCGCAGCAGCTCGTGCTGGCCTGGACCGCCGAGGCGGTGCTGCTGGTCCCGAGCGCCCGCATTGTCGGCCGCCTCGAGGGCAAGAGCGCGCTGGCGCGGCTTGGCCTCGCGGTCCACGTCACCGCGCCCACCATCCACGCGGGATCGAGCGGCCAGATCCAGCTCGAGATCGTCAATCACGGCCCGCGCCCCATCGTGCTCCGCGCCGGGATGCGGGTTTGCCAGCTCATCCTGGAACAGACCCTCGGCGTGCCCGAGCGCGGCTATGGCGGCCAGTTCCGCGGCCAGATCGGCTGATCGGCATCCTCGGACCGCGCGTTGTTTAGCCCGCAACGAAAGCCGGAAAGGTTCCCCGCACGGCCACCCCGGTCGCAAACAGACACAATCCGGGCGATCCGGTTAACTCCCCGTCAAGGTTAATATCAGCATTCTCGCCGGCAGGACGGATCGCGCGCTGGGCGCGGATTCGCCGGAGCCCGTTCCTTCGGATCGAAACGGTCCGACCGACGGGGCAGGCTCAAGCTTTTGAATCCGGAGCCGTTTTCCTCCCGGACGGGCGATGCCGTCCGGCCGGGAAGCGCTCCGGGCTTGCCGGGAGTTCTGCCGATGGAGTGGGTCGCCGCCCGTCCCGTGCTTGAGTTGACGGGTTCCCGGCATCATTGGTCGCGGCTTCATGTGCCGCGCCGCTCACCGAAGGCCCCGCTCGTCGCGCGCGGGCTCGCCACGGCGTCGGGCGTGGCCAAGCGCGTCCTTCTCGTCGCTCTCGCCCTGATGGCGCTGACCACGGAAGTCGCGATGCAGGACATCCGCGGTCTCGTCGCGGAAGCCGAGGCCGGCGAACCGCGCTGGGCGGCCCGCATCGTCGCCGCGCCCGCCGGCAGCACCCAGGCACCGACCTTCGCCTATGCCGACATGAACGGCCGCTCCCCGGCGGACCTCGCCATGGTGTCCGACCGGCGCGACGCCCCGGTCGCCGTCGCCGGGCTCGACGCCTTCGCCGGCCGCCTCGACAACGACGAACACGTCCAGCGCGTCGCCAAGGGCGCCCGCCTGATCACGCTCGCCGCCCGTGCCGACGACGGCGAGCCGGCCGCCGGCACCATCTTCCGGCCCGCGAGCTATTATGGCGAGATCGGCAACGAGGCGATGCCGCGCGTCGCCTTCGTGCGCACCCCGCCGCTGGCGCCGGAGGATCCGAAGGCGATGCTGGCGCTGCGGGAGCAGGAAAAGGGCGACCTTTCGATCACCGCCATCGACCGCGAGAAGCAGATCGCTGCGCGCACCGTCGCCGCCGCCAGCGCCTCCGTTGTCTCCGCCTTCGCCGCGTCGAGCGGCTTCGATGTCGAGGCGCCGTTCCGCGTTCTGCTCGGCGACAACGGCATCGAAATCCCCGACGAGGAAGAGGTCACGCCGGAGGAACTCGCCGTCGATCCCCATGCCTGGGCCGGCAAGCCGCTGCCGTTCGAGGTGGTGAAACCGGCCGAGCAGCAGTGCCTTGCCGAGGCCGTCTATTTCGAGGCCCGCGGCGAGCCGTTCGACGGGCAGGTGGCGGTCGCCGAGGTCGTGCTGAACCGGGTGCGCAATCCGGCCTATCCGAACACCATCTGCGGCGTCGTCTACCAGAACAAGAACCTCTACAACCGCTGCCAGTTCTCGTTCGCCTGCGATTTCATCCCCGACCGCGTGATACCCGGCCCGGCCTGGGATCAGGCGCAGCTCATCGCCCGCGAGACGACCGCCGGCCGGCTCTCGGTCCCCGGCCTCACCACCGCGACCCACTATCACGCCACCTATGTCCGGCCGCGCTGGGCGAGCCTGTTCAAGCGCGAGAAGCAGATCGGGCTGCACGTGTTCTATTCGACGTGGGGCGGCGGCTGGAGCTGATCGCCCGCCGCCGGCCGGACGTGTCCGCTGAGATACGCTCCGTCAGAGTTCCAGCTTGAACGGATGCCCCTCGAAGGCGTCGCGGCCCCTGCCGATGGCGGCGACCGCAGTCGACATCCGCCCGCCGCGGCCGAGCTGCGCGTCGGCGATCGCGACCAGCCGGCTGTTGGGCGTGGCCGAAGGCGAGGCCGCCCGCAGCGCCAGCGCGATCTCGCGCTCGTCGCGGGTCGGATTCAGAGCGCAGGCGGAAATGAACGCCGCGGCGGTCGAGCGGCTGATGCCGGCAAAGCAGTGGATCACCAGCGGCGCCTCGCGCGGCCAGCGCCCGACGAAATCGAGCAGCGCCTCGACGTGCTCCGCCCCGGGCGGCGTCATGCCCTCCGCCGGCGAGACGATGTCGTTGAACCCCAGGAACAGGTGATCCCCGGCGGCGATCGTCTTCGGCCGCACCACTTCCGTCTCGGCGTTGATCAGGGTGACGATGTGTCGGGCGCCCGTCGTCTCCACGACGTGATGGAGACGGGACAGCGAGCAGACATAGATCATGGCGACTTCTCTCGGCGCACGCCGGCGGCGCGGCCGGCGGGCGAGAGATAGTCCGCTTTGCGCCCGGTGGAAATGGACGTCCGCGCGAACCCGCGCGCCCCGCCATGCCGCAGGTTTCAGTGGCGGAAATTGATCGGCACGGTGATGGTGAGCTGCGCGTTGTCCATCTCGGCCGGGATGGGCGGGATCGAGGCCGAGCGAACCGCGCCGAGCGCGGCGGCGTCGAGGTCGGGATGTCCGGCCGAGCGCACCACGCTCGCGCTCAGCACGGTGCCCGAACGGTCGATGGTGAAGCGCACGGACGCCACGCCGCCGCTGGCGACGCCGGACGGGAACCGCTTCCGCCGCTCGATGGCGGCGCGCACCCGCGAGCCGAAATCCCGTGCCGCCGCGGCCGAAGCGGTGCGCGCGACCTGACTTGCCTCGCCCGCCGCCGCTTCGGAGTTGGCCGAGGCCCGGGGCGCCACGGTCTTGGTGGAGACGCGCGCGTCTGCGATGGCGCGCGGCTTTTCCTTCGCCGGCGGCTTGCGCACGGGCTCCGGCGGTTTTTCTTCCGGCATGGGCCGCGCCGGCATTTCCGGCGGCAGCGGCACGGCGGCGACCTCGGCCGTGTCGGCGGCGACCGCCGCCGGGTCGATCGCCTCGGTCTCCGTCACCGGTTCGGTCTCTACCGGCGTCGCCTCGGATGTCTCCGCCGTTTCCGCGTCGACGGCGGCCACGGTGTCCGGCGGAACGTCCGCCGTCGCCGTCGGGTCGACCGGCGCGGCGACCGTCTCGGCCTCCACCGCCTCGGACACCTCCTCGGGCGGCGTGATCTCCGAGACCGTGTCGAGGGTCTCGGAAGGACCGGCCGACTGGGCGGCGTCGGCGGACTCCAGCGCCTCGGCCTGTTCCATCGGCAGCGGCGGCAGTTCCATGGCGATGGCGGCCGCCGTCTCGCCGGCCGTCGGCGGCGGGGCAGGGCGCAGCAGCAGCGCGACGAGCGCCGCCGCATGGATCGCGAGCACCACGAGCCCGCACGCAAGCCAGCCGCGCACGCTCGACCGCCGCGAAAGCGTGCCGGCGAGCGCGGCGATATCGAGCGTGCCGTAGGGCCTGCCGGCATCGAGCGCGGCCATGGCATCGTTCCCCGTCGGTTGTTGAAGCAGGGGCCGCTTTGCAGCGGTCGCCGCCGGAGCGCTGTCCGAACTCATGGGATCATCAGATCCACCGGAAATCGCTCCGGATTCAAAAGCCTGAGCATATCCTTGCCGTTCAGATCGGTTCGACATGAACGGAATTGGCTCGGGCCTCGGCCGGCTGGCATCGTCGCCCGGCACAACGCCGGGCCGGCGCGCCCGCAGCGTTCCGGATGTCACGGCTGCGGCACGCTTTCGAGGCCGACGAGCGCGATCTTCAGATAGCCGGCCGCGCGAAGGGCGTTCATCGCCTCCATCAGGTCGCCGTAGGCGAGCGCCTTGTCGGCGCGCACGAACACCCGCGTCGTGCGGTCTCCCGCCGTGATCGCATCGAGCGCGCCGGCGAGCGCGCCCGCCGCCACGGTGTCCTCGCCGAGGTGGATCGCCCTGTCGGCGGTCACCGACAGGAAGATCGGCTTCTCCGGCCGCTGCGCCTGCGGTGCGTTGGAGGCGGGCAGATCCACCTCCACATCCACCGTCGAAAGCGGCGCGGCGACCATGAAGATGATCAGCAGCACCAGAATCACGTCGATGAACGGCGTGACGTTGATCTCGTGGGTTTCGGTGAGTTCGTCGTCTTCGCGGATGCGCGCGGCCATGATCCTCTCCCCGAATGTTCCTCGCCCCGAACGCTCTACTCGGCCGCGGCGCCGAGCGAATGGCTGCGGCGGCTCATGGGCTCGGCTTCCATGCGGTCGAGATCGCGGCTCAGCAGGCGTCCGAGGGCGGCGGAGGCGTCCGCGAGTTCCGCCTTGTAGCCGCCGATGGCGCGGGCGAAGTGATTGTAGATCACCACTGCGGGGATGGCCGCGACGAGGCCGATGGCGGTGGCGAGCAGCGCTTCCGCGATGCCCGGCGCCACCACGGCGAGGTTGGTGGTGTGCGCGTCGGCGATGCCGATGAAGGCGTTCATGATGCCCCACACCGTGCCGAACAGGCCGACGAACGGGGCGACGGAGCCGACGGTCGCGAGAATGCCGGTGCCGGCACCGATCCGGCGGGCCTCGCCGGCTTCGAGGCGGGCGAGCGCGCTGTCCACCCGTTCCTTGATGCCGGCGGCCGGCAGGCGTCCCGAAACGCGCATTTCCGCCACGGCGGCGGCACCGAGCAGCGCGGTCACGCCGGTGCCGTCGAGCGATTGCGCCGCGGCGGCGAGCGAGGGCGCGGCCGCGATCTGGCGCAGCCCGACCCGGACGCGCCGCCGCGCCCGCCGGAGCTCCACGCCCTTGTAGAGCGCGATGGTCCACGTGATGACCGAGGCCAGCGCAAGCCCGATCATCACCGCCTTCACCAACACGTCGGCGGCGAGGAACATCCCGATGGGCGAAAGGTCGTGCGGCAGCAGCACCGCCGGCCCCATCGGGTCCAGCGCGGCCGCGGACGGGGCGACGGCGGACGGGTCGAGCCCGTTCGCGGCGTGGGGCATCAGGGCGTCCACGCCCTGCGGCACGGCACCGTGGGGAAGTGCGCCCGGCGCGGCCGGCACCGCCTCGACCGGCATCGCGGTGCCCGCGCCGGCCGGCGTCGCCGCCCCGGCTCCGGTCGGCATCTGGCCGATGACCGAACCGCCCGGAACCGTCCCCGCCGCATCCGCGGACCCGGCCGCGGGGAGGGCGGGCACGGCCGCGGTCGGTGAGGAAGTGGCTGCCGTCGGTTCCATCAGCATTCATCCATCGGTTCTGGCCGGGCCGCCGGCCCTGTGCGCGTGCCGGACGGGCGTCGCCGCGAAGTCACGTCGCGCCGGGCGGGGAGTGTCCCGGCATCGCGTCCGTCATTTGCCGAACGGCACGTCCGCCTTCGACGACACGTCGATCCGGTCGAGACAGGAAAGCGCGGCACCGTCGGCGGCCGTGCAGGAGATCACGTCGTTGAGCAGCACCCTGCCGAACGAGCCGCATTCGACGCCGGCGACGTCGAACAGCTTCACCATGGTCTTGCCGGAGGCGATGGGCGCGGCTTCGACTGCCATCCGCTTGCCGACGACGCCCTTGTCGTCGAGCACGAACAGGTCGAGCTTCAGCGAGCGCAGCGACGGCCCCTTGCCGTTCTCGATCAGGAAATAGACCCGGCACGCGCCGCCCGAGGTCGGCTCCAGTTTGTTGAGTTCGAGCCGGATCGGCGCCGGCGTAGCGGCGGGCGCGTCCGTTGCCGCCTCTTGCTTGGCCGCCTCTTGCGTGACCGTGTCCTGCGCCGCCGCCGGCCCCGTCATCGCCGCCGCGGCGGCGAAGGCGAAGCCGGCGAGCACGGTTCGAAGCCGGCGAATCGTTGCCGCACCCCGGTCCACGGGGCACAGGCCCCCGGCCTGACGCACGGAACCGTCGCATTTGGACGAAGAGATTTCGGTGGATGCACGCGCCATCGGGTCGTTCTCTCGCCATGGATCCGGCTGCGCCACCGGGAGCCCTCACACGGACGTCGGCGACCGGGAGAACGGGCAGGGCGGTCCTGGGAAATGGATCGGCCGGGGCGCTCTCGCGGGATCGAGGCGGCGTCCAGGACCGAATATCGCCGGCCCGAGCGACCGAGCTTCAGCGTTGCCTGCCGGGACACTGTATAGAGGAAAGTAGTTTGTCAACTACGGTGGCCGATAACGGCGCAAAAACGTACAAAGGGCGTCTAATCTATAATTAGAAGTATTTTACTTTAAAGATCGGAGCCACGCGATCGGGTTGCTTCGAGTCTGGTTTTGCTTCCGGAGGGCAGCGTGTCGACACACCGCCATGGCCGCGCGAAACCGGCCGCGGCGCGAGGGCGTCGGGCGTGGACGAAAATTTTTTCTGGCGGATGCAATTCCGCAACGCTATCCAATGGTCGGGCGATACGGTAAACGCTTTTTAACGGTTCGGCGTGTATCGAACGTTGCGGGGGTTTCACGATGTCTCGATCCCGGGTTTCCCGCCGGGAAGGCGCATCGTAGGGATACGGTACTGCAATAGTGACAGAGAACGCACGACGGAACCAAACGGGCGCCGACGCCCTTAGCTCCGCCCGCCGGCAGCCGCTTCAGGCCGCCAGCGTGTCCGGTCAGACCGATTCCCTTCCTTCCCGCAGCGGCCGGGATCCGGATACACAACGCTCAGGCGCGGGCTTCGGTTTCAGCTTCGGCTCCCGGCTGTTCGGTTCGCGCTGTGCGGCGCTGTTCCTGCGCGGCGTCAGGGCCGCAGGTGCCTGCGCGGTGACCACGCTCGTCGCCGGCACCGTGTTCGCGGGCGCGCTCGCCGCGACGGCGAAGCCGGCCAAGGCCGAGACGCGCACGCTCAACCTCTATTATACGCACACCGGCGAATCCGCTCAGATCACGTTCAAGAGGGACGGCAAGTTCATTCCGTCGGGCCTGCGCCAGCTCAACCAGTTCCTGCGTGACTGGCGGCGCAACGAAGCCACCCGCATGGATCCCGCCCTGTTCGACCTCATCTGGGAGGTCTACCAGAAGACCGGGTCGCACTCGCCCATCCGCATCGTTTCCGCCTACCGGTCTCCGGCCACCAACAACATGCTGCGGCGTCGTACGCGCGGCGTGGCCAAGAACAGCCAGCACACCTACGGCAAGGCGATGGACTTCTACCTCGCCGACGTGCCGATTTCGAAGATCCGCGAGATCGGCCTCAGGATGCAGGTCGGTGGCGTCGGCTTCTACCCGACCGCCAACACCCCGTTCGTCCATCTCGACACCGGCAGCGTTCGCCACTGGCCGCGCATGACGCGCGAGCAGCTCGTCCGCGTGTTCCCGAACGGCCACACGCTGCACGTGCCGAGCGACGGCAAGCCGCTGCCCGGCTTCGAGGAAGCGCTTGCCGATTATGAGGCGCGCAAGAACGGCGAACGCCGCGCGATCGCCGCGATCGACAACAGCAAGGGCGGTTCGGGCGGCGGGTTCTTCGCGGCCTTCACCGGAAAGCAGCAGACCGACGACAGCCAGATGGTCCGGCCCGCACCGGGCAAGGGCAAGTTCTTCCTCGCCGCCCTGTTCGGCGGCGGCGCGGACGAGGAGGAAGACAACGCCTCCGCAGCGGCGGGAGACGACGAGGGCGGCGCTCCGGCGCCGGTCGCGGCTCCCGCGCCCGCCAAGGCGCCGGCCGCTCCGGCCGCAGCCGCGGTCGCCGCCTCCGACGCCGCGCTGCCGGGCGTGCGCAACGCGCTGCCGGGCACCTCGCTTGAGGCCGCGCCCGCCAAGGCCGCGCCGGCCGCCCAGTCCGACGATGACGAGACGCCGGCCGCCGTGCCGCCGCCGGCCCGTCCGGCGGCCCCGGGCTCAGATTCCATCGGCACCTTCGTCGCCGGAGCCCAAGGCATTCCGCAGCCGTCCGACGAGGAGCCGTCTCAGCGTCCGGTCGCCGTCGTTCCGATCCTGAAGCCGGCCGATGCGCCCGCCGCGCCCGCCGTCGCCGAGGCGGTGATGATCGCGGCCGCGCAGATGCCGGTTCCGCGTCCGCAGGACGCTCCGGCCGCGGCCGATGCCGCCGCTCCGGCCGATCAGGAAGCCGATCCCGCCGTGCAGGTCGCCGCCGCCTATGGCAACGTGCTGCCCGAGCCGCGTCCGGCCGGCGAGCCGGCCCCGGTGACGGCGCTTGGCTATGCCGGAAGCGCCGTCACCCCGCCGCCGACAGGCGACGGCGACGTGCTTGCGGAAACGGCGCGCGCGGTGCTGCGCGGCAGCCGCATCACCAGCCGCGTTCCGGCCGCCCTGCCGCCGGCCTCGCTGCCGCCCGTTCATGCGCCGCTCGGTGCGGCGCCGGCCGTCGCCGGACTTGCCGGCGGTACCGACGATCCGCTCGCCTTCCTTGGCGGTTCGGCCGGCGTTCCGTCGAAGACCGACCCGCGCCTCCTGTCCAACCAGGTCTCGGTGCGCTCCCAGACGTTCGCGCAGCTATCGAAGCCGGATTATCGCAGCCTGAACGCGCTTCTGGCGCCGCCGGCCTCGCCGATCGCCGCCGCCGCCATCGTGGCGTCCGACACGTTTGTCGTCGCCAACGCCCCGGCCGTCGATCACTTCTCCGGCGCCGCCGATCAGCCCATGACCGCGTCGCGCTGACGGCCTCGCGCTGACCACGCCGCCCGAGCCGATCCGTATCGGACAGAAGAAAGCCCCGGCCTCTCGCGAGGCCGGGGCTTTTTCGTGTGTCCGGTTTTGCGCGAATCCGCTCTTGCGCGTGTCCGGTTTCGCGACCGCCGGGCGGGTTTCAGGCCCGCGGCTGGCCCGGCTGCTGCGTCGCCTCGAACCGCACCGGCCGGCCGAGCGGCGGGGAGGTCAGCTCGCCCTCCCACATCGCGAAGCCGCCGCGCACGACGGTGCCGACGGGCCAGCCGGTCACCCGGCGGCCGTTATAGGGCGTCCAGCCCGCGCGCGAGGCGATCCAGCGGTCCTCGATCTCCACGCTGCGCTTCAGGTCGACGATGGTGAAGTCGGCGTCGTAGCCGAGCGCGATGCGGCCCTTGGCCTCGATGCCGAACAGGCGCGCCGGACCGGCGCTCGTCAGGTCGACGAAGCGGGCGAGGCTCAGGCGGCCCTGGGCGACGTGATCGAGCATGATCGGCACCAGCGTCTGCACCCCCGTCATGCCCGAGGGCGACTGCGGGTAGGGCTTCGCCTTCTCCTCCAGCGTGTGCGGCGCGTGGTCGGAGCCGAGCACGTCGACCAGAGCGCCGTCGAGCGCCCGCCACAGCGCCGCCCGCACCGCGCTGTCGCGCACCGGCGGGTTCATCTGCAGGCGGGTGCCGAGGCTCGCACCGTGCTCGTCGGTCGCCAGCGTCAGGTGGTGCGGCGTCACCTCGATGGAGGCGACATCCTTGTGGTCGACGAGGAAGGCCATCTCCTCGGCGGTGGAGATGTGCAGCACGTGGACGCGCGCGCCCACCGCCCGCGCGGTGGTCACCAGCCGGCGCGTGGCGATCAGCGCGGCCTCCGGGTCGCGCCACACGGGGTGCGACAGCGGATCGCCCTCCACGCGCAGCGGCTTGCGGGCTTCGAGCCGGGGCTCGTCCTCGGCATGCACCGCCACCCGGCGACGTGTCTTCGACAGCACCCGCGCCAGCGTCTCGTCGTCGGCGACGAGCAGGTCGCCGGTGGACGAGCCCATGAAGATCTTGATGCCCGCCGCGCCCGGCAGCCGTTCCAGCTCCGGCAGGTCGTCGACATTGCCGGCGGTCGCGCCCACCCAGAAGGCGAAGTCGCAGTGCATCCGCCCGGTGGCGCGGGCGACCTTGTCGGCGAGCGTCTCGGCGCTCGTGGTCAGCGGCTTGGTGTTCGGCATCTCGAACACGGCGGTCACGCCGCCCATCACGGCGGCGCGCGAGCCGGTGGCGAGGTCTTCCTTGTGCTCCAGACCCGGCTCGCGGAAGTGCACCTGGCTGTCGATCACGCCGGGCAGCACGGTCAGGCCCGTGCAGTCGCGGGTCTCGATCGCGGCACCTTCGACGGCGCCCAGCGCCACGATTCGCCCGTCGCGCACGCCGATATCGGCGGCGACGAGCCCGGCCGGCGTCGCGACCGTGCCGCCTTTCAGGACGAGATCGAAATGGGAGGGCATCCGCCGTCTCTCCTCTGCTGATGGTCGCGGCGCTTATAGCCCAAGCCCGCCGCGCGCGCGACCATGGCCGGTGCATCGGCCGGCGGCGGCTTGTCGTGGGCGTTCTTCTCGCGCGCCTTGCCCCTCCGCATCGCCTCGCTTATCTCCAGAAGGCAATTTCGGGGAGCAGCGAGCCCATGGGCGTCACCTCATTCTGCGTGCTTCGCGACCGGGCGGTCGTGCGCGTCGCCGGCGCCGATGCGCACCACTTCCTGCAATCCCTCGTCACCAGCGATCTCGATGTCGTGCGCCCGGCCGAACCGGGAACGCCGGGGCGGGCGGCCTTCGCGGCCCTGCTGACGCCGCAGGGCAAGATCCTGTTCGATTTTCTCGTCGCGGCCGAGCCCGGCGGCTGCCTCCTCGTCGATATCGCCGCCGCCTCGGTCGCCGCCTTCGTCAAGCGCCTCGCGATGTATCGCCTGCGCGCCAAGGTCGAGATCGCCGCCCTCGGCGACGGCATGGCCGTCGTCGCGGCGTGGGGCGGCCCGCCGCCGGACGAGGGCGTCGTGTTCGCCGATCCGCGCCTCGCCGACCTCGGCTTCCGCGCGCTGGTGGCGCCGGATCGCGTCCCCGCATTGGCGGCGGCAGGCGCCGAGGACGTCGGCGAAGACGCCTACCACGCCCACCGCATCGCCCTCGGCGTGCCGGAAGGCGGGCGCGACTTCGCCTTCGGCGACGTCTTCCCCCACGATGTCGACATGGACTGCCTGTCCGGGGTCGATTTCGCCAAGGGCTGCTATGTCGGCCAGGAAGTGGTGTCGCGGATGCAGCATCGCGGCACCGCGCGGCGGCGCTTCGTGCAGGCCGCTGCGGCCGGGGCGGCGAGCCTCCCTCCGGCCGGCACCGAGCTATCCGCCGCAGGCCGGTCCATCGGCATCCTCGGCTCATCGGCCGGTCCGCGCGGTCTCGCCCTCGTCCGGCTGGACCGCGCCGCGGAGGCGATGGCGGCCGGCGAGCCCATCCTCGCCGGAGATGCGGCCGTGGCGCTCGCGCTGCCGGCCTTCGCCCGGTTCGAATGGCCGCCGGTGGCGTCCGCGTCCGCCGGGGAAGGCTGAGACGTGGCCGACCGCCCCGGGGCGGCCCCGCGCGCGTGGCAGCGGATGCTGTCGGGCCGACGGCTCGATCTGGTCGATCCGTCGCCGCTCGATATCGAGATCGCCGACATCGCCCACGGGCTTGCCCGCGTCGCGCGCTGGAACGGCCAGACGGTGGGCGACCACGCCTTCTCCGTCGCGCAGCACGCGCTTCTGGTCGAGGTGCTGGTGCGGCGGATGCGGCCGGGCTGCGACCGGCGCACCCTGATGGGTGCGCTGCTGCACGATGCGCCCGAATATGTCATCGGCGACATGATCTCGCCGTTCAAGGCGGTGCTCGGCTCCGGCTACAAGCAGGTGGAGCACCGGCTGCTGGCGGCGGTGCACCTGCGCTTCGGTCTGCCGGCGGAACTGCCGGTGGCCGTGACGCGGCTGATCAAGCGCGCCGATCTCGCCTCGGCCTATCTGGAGGCGACCCGTCTCGCCGGCTTCGCGGAGCCGGAGGCACGCACGCTGTTCGGCGTGCCGCGCGGCATCGACCCCGATCTGCCGGAGATCGCCGGGCTGCTGGTGCCCTGTCCCGCCGGCGAGGTGCAGACCCGCTTCCTCGCCCGCTTCGCGGAACTCGACGCCGTCGGCTGAGTCTCGCCCCCGCCTGAATAACCCGGCGGTCCTCATGTGGCCGCATGCCGCTTTCCAGTGGAGCAATCGGCCGAGCCAAGTCACATCTTCGTAATGCGGCCGCCCCGCCGGGGATTCGGGTTTGCCCCGGCAGGCGACGATGGAAGATTATTCCCGACCGGTCTTCCGGGATTATTTCGGAGGACGCTCCGCACGGTCGGGAGTTGGCGTGTGAGGTTTGCAGCGGGAATTGTCGTTGGCCTTTGTCTGGCGGGTCTTTCTGCCGCGCAGGCGCAACCGACGACAAAGGGAACGACGGCGGTGGCGCTGCCCAACGATCTCGGCACGCGCGAGAACACGATCTCGCTCGAGAGCGTGCGGCTGACGTGGGAGTTCGGCATCCACCTCGGTGAGCCGGTCTACGGCGTCACGGGCCAGTACCGGATGCCCGCGGCATCCGCGCCGGGATATGCCACCATCACCAACGCATCGGTCTGCGCGGGGAACGGCGGCATCATGCCGGGCTCGAAACCGGCGCGGCTTTCGCCCGCGGATCTGTCCCCGGCCGCGTGGGCACAGGCGATGCGGGGTGTCGAGCTCCTGTCCTCGTCCGTGTTTCGCGTCGTGCTCGTCAACAACACCGGCGGGCCCAACACCCGCGTCTATCTCGACGTGAGTCCGGACAGTCTCGTTCAGGAAACCGGCTCGGAAACGGCGCTCAGCGTTCCCGCAAGCCCGTCATGGGACAGGCTCTTCCGCGTCTCCTCCGGGTCCCCGTCCGCCTCCGACCCCTGGCTCTCCGCCGCGCAGGCCAAGGCCATCTTCCAGCAAGGCGTGCATGTCCGGGAGGTGCGGCTGATCAGGCCCGAATTCGATCTGTCGGCGCTGCGCGGCGCCTACGATGCCCACCTGCGCGAGACCTGCACCGGCCCGGTGGCCGCCGCGCCCACGGACCGGAAAGAGAAAGGCGGCAAGGAAGCGGCCGCACCACGCAAGGCGGCATCCGCCCCGGCGCAGCAGCAGAACGCCGGCCCGAAATCGGCCGCCGCGCCGCCGCCGCTCGACATGAGCCTCTTCGGTCAGGGCAAGGCGGTTGCGTCCGGCGACACGGCCGGCAACACGGCCGTCGCGTCCGCCTCGTCATCGGCGCCGTCGGCGTCTTCCTCAGGCAGAGGCAAGGCGACCGCGAGCATGCTGCTGTTGATCGATGCCTCCGGCAGCATGCAGGGGAACCGCCTCGTCGAGGCCAAGCGTGCGGCGCGCGACGCCATCAAGCGTGCGGCGAGCGTCTCCGGCACGGAGTTTTCCGTCGCGAGCTTCTCGGGCGAATGTGCCAACCCGCGGATTTCGGTTCTGCCCTTCACCCGTGACGTGCGCGCGGCCGACCGTTTCATCCAGTCGATCGCCGCCAGCGGCGGAACCCCGCTCGGACCGGCGGTCTCCCACGTCAACCGCTTCATGGACGCCAGCCGGTCGAAGGATTCGAAGACGCAGATCATCATCCTGCTCGCGGATGGAGCGGATAGCTGCAACGACGTCGGCGAGCAGGTCGCCCGGCTGAAGCGCGAGGGCATCCTGTTCCGTCATGAAACCATCGGCCTTGAAACCGATGCCACGACATCGGAGCAGCTCCGGCAGGTCGCCGCCGCGTCCGGCGGCAGCTATCACCACGCCGACAGCGCGGAGAAGCTGGCCCAATCCTTCAAGGCCGCGACCGAAAACAGCCGGCTTCTCGACATGCTCGGCGGCTTCGGAAAGACGGATACGAAGCGCTCCGGCACATCGGGCCAGGGCAGTGTGAACTGGGATATTCTGAGCGGAACGTCGCAATGAGCTTTCGGAAAATCATGGCACCGGTGCTGTTCGGCGCCGTTCTCGTGGGCCTGTCCGCCACGGGCCCGGCCCGTGCCCAGCTCCCGCCCGAGGTCGAGGCCGACCGGCTGCTTCTCATCGCGCGGGACAGCATGGAGGCACAGGACTGGGCCAAGGCCCGCGATGCGTTCGAGGGCATCCTGGCACTCGGCATCGCGGTGCCGCCGGACTTTCACTATCACTATGCCCGCGCCCTCAGCCAGAGCGGCAGGCCCGTTCAGGCGAAGGAGGAACTCACCCTCTATCTCGGCAAGGCCGATCGCGGCAGCGAGACCTATCGCGATGCGCTCGCCTTGTTCAACACGGTCGATGCAGCGGCCAGGCGCATGGAAGAGGCCGAACGGAAGGAGGCGGCTGCCGCGGCGAGGAAGACAGAGGACGCGCGCAAGACCACGGCCCGGATCGCCGAGGCCGAGGCTGGCGATGTCGATGCGCAGGAAGTCGTCGGCACCTGGTACATGTACGGCACCAACGGGGTGAAGCGTGACTATGCGCAGGCCCGCAAGTGGCTTGAGCGTGCGGCGGCCCAGGAACAGGACATGGCGCTCGCCGGGCTCGCGTTCCTGTATGTGAACGGCTGGGGTGTGCCCAAGGATTTCGCCAAGGCACATGGCTACTATATCCGTGCCGCGCGCAAGAATAACGTTCATGCGCTGCATGGGCTCGGCGTCATGTATGCGAACGGTCACGGCGTCCGGAAGGATCCGGTCGTGGCGGCGCAATGGTATCGCAAGGGCGCGGAAGCCGGATCGACAGAGTCCATGAACAATCTGGCCGGCTTGTACATGAAGGGTGAAGGCGTGCCCCTGAACCGGGACGTCGCCTACGAACTTTATCTGAAGGCCGGCAAGCTGGGCCACAAAGGGGCGCAGAAGAATATCCAGACCCTGTTTGGCGGCTTCCACAACTGGAATTGAGGTGTCGCACGCCTTCCGGCGGAGGGGCTTCTCCGATCGACGGCAGACAGCAGATCCGAGGCGCGTCAGCGTCTGCCCGCACGCCTGGACGTCTCGGAGCAGACCGGTTCTCCCCGGGCGCCTGAGCGGCCGGGGAGACGTCCGGGCCGGCCGGACGGCCACGCCCCCGAAGGCCGCGCACGGGGCGTCCGCCGCCCGGTCCTTGCAGCCCGGTTTTGGCCGCCCGGTTCTGGTCGCGGACGCGCTTACTGCAGCGAGCCGTTGTCGTTCTTGTCGGCGGCTTTGAAGTCGGCGTTGGCCTGGTTCATGAATTCCGGCTTGGAAATCTTGCCGTCGCCGTTGGTGTCGACCTTCTTGAACATCTCGGGCGACATCACGTTCTTCGTCTCTTTCGGCGAGAGAGAGCCGTTCTTGTTGGTGTCGAGTTCGCCGAAGGCGGCCGACATGAAGTCGCCGAACTCGGTCTTGGAAACCGAGCCGTCGCCGTTCTTGTCGAAGGCAGACTTCTCCTCGGTGTTCATGGGGGCGGTCGCCGCCGGCGGGGCCGCGGGCGCGGTTTGCGCGTAGGCGGCGGCGGAGAAGCCGGAAACCGCGACGCCGCAGGCCAGGAGGGTGGAGAGGATCGTGCGTGCCATGTCTTTATCCCCCCGCCGGATCAGTTGCAGGTCAACTGGTGGCCGACGAAGCCGCCGCCCGCGACGCCCAGGCCCGCGCCGATCAGCTTGCCGGTGCCGCCGCCGAAGGCGCTTCCGATCAGGCCGCCCGCGACAGCGCCCGTCATGGTGCCGGCAAGGCAGCCGAATTCGCTCTTCTGCGTGCTGGAGGTGGACGACGACTGGCAACCGGCGACTAGCACCGCCATCGCGACCGCTGCCGTGATTCCCTTGTATTTCATGGAAAATCTCCCTGTCGGATCCGCCGAACGAATCCTGCGACGGCGATTTTGCGACTGCACGGGGCATTCGTCCATGACCGATCGGCCATGGCATCGCCGCCAATTCGACATGAAGCGGTTCAAGCGAGGCGCGCAGGCGCGCCGGTCATGCGGGCTGCGGTTGCGGTGATAATGCGGTGCAGCATAATCCGGCGGTTAATCGGGCTTGCATATGCTGCATAGCAGCGATGACGAGCTATCATTACACCTTTGTAATCAGATGCCGTAGGGTGTCTTTGGAAACGTCGAGATGGGCTCCACATGAAAACCATTCAGAGGAGCATGTCATGTTCAAGCCGATCGCAAGCAAAATCACCAGCGCGCTGAAGCGTATGCGCGAGTACGACCCGGAACTCGAGTATCTGAACGACGCCCAGGACATCTATGACCTCGAGCGCCGTCACATGGATATCGATCGCGGTCGCTTCCGTCGCCGCTATCCTTACTATCTGTAAGAAGCATCTGCTTTCGCAAGATGCTTCCTGCGGGTATCCCGCCGAGCGGAGCGGCTGCACAGCCATAGACCATTGTGCAGTGCGTATGTCCTCCGGTGGGCGCCCGTCATAAATCGACTTCGTCCCGGGCGAACGAGTGGCCGTGGCCTGCGGCTTTCCGCTGCGCCCGCTGCCTTGCCCGGGACAGCCACCTCTCCAACGGATCGTCTCCCGTCCCCGCCCGTGAACCGAGGCGGGGATAATTTTGTCCCGGGCGTCGAAACGGGCTGGGGACAAGCAAGACAGCCGCTTGCACTCCCCCGCGACCTATGGCACAAGGCCGGCGCACCAGAAACGGCGGGCGCGCACGACGCGGTCGGGTTTCGCAAGGTGAAGAACGCTGCGGTAGCTCAGTGGTAGAGCACTCCCTTGGTAAGGGAGAGGTCGAGAGTTCAATCCTCTCTCGCAGCACCATTCGAAAGACTATCCCCCAGGATCAGAGTTTCGCGCATCGCCAATACGGGGCGATGGTCGTGCTAAATCCGTGCATCTGCCTGATGTGCTGGGTAACGGCGCCGGATACGTGTCTTGGGCGAAGCGCCATGCGACGCTTTACACGGTTAGCGATTATATCTTGACGTTTTCCCGGATCACTTGTCTCCTGATGCCCGCCCAATATTTGGGTGGAAGGGCTAAGGGTCTACAATATGAAAATCGGCCTTTTAACCGGCGCCATCGGCGCCCTGGCATTGACTTGCGGCGCGGCACAGGCGGAAGATTTGACGTTCACGTTGAAGAACGGAACAAATTCTGTTCTGACAAACTTCTACACGTCACCTGTTGGTGTGGGTGAATGGGAAGACGACGTGTTAGGCAATCAGGTCCTCAATCCCGGCGAGAGCATGAAAATCACGATCGCGGACGGCCGCGACGTCTGCAAATACGATATGCGCTTCGAGTTCGAGGACGGCTCCGACCTCGATACCACCGAAGACGTGCAGGACCTTTGTTCGATCGGCACCTATACCATCCACGAGTGACGCGGATCGGGCCGCCTCTCCCCGGGGGGGCGGCCGTCCATGGCTGTCCGCCGTGCGGTTCCGTTCGGCGGCGCCTGACGGGACAGCGCGGCTCGTCACGAAAGCGCTTCACAGCCTCGGGGCCGATGCTCTAAAGCTGCGGCAAAGTCCGGCTTTCAGGGACGGGGCGATGCGGCCCCGGTCGTCGACCATGAAGGATGAGGAAGAGCCTTCGGGCACTGCGGCGCCGGCTGCCCGCGACGGCGGCCGCCGCGAGGACGACGGACGCCGCGAGGATGACAGACGCCGCGAGGATGGCCGGCAGCAGCGCGACGAGCGGCTGGCGGAAGCGCTCCGCGCCAACCTGCGCCGCCGCAAGGAGCAGGGCCGGCCCCGGCCGGCGGCGTCGCGCACCCTTTTGGACGGCGGCTTCGAGGACTGAGGTGCCGCCGCCGAAGCGGGCATTGATCCAGGAGACAGAATGACCACCTTGCGCGTCCGCGTCACCGCCCCGGAGGCGACGGCCAACCGTCTGTTCCGCCTCGCCGACAAGGCCTTCGAGGACGAGGGACTGCCCGTCACCCTGTTCGAGACCGTCGACAGCGGCCCGTGGACCGTGGAAGTCCTGTTCTTCGAGGAGGACGAGGGGACCGCTGTCGCGCGCCTCGCCGACGCGCTCGGCGGGGAGGGCGAGGGGCTTGCGATCTCCGTCGAGCCGGTGGGCGAGCACAACTGGGTCGAAGAGAGCCTGAAGGGCCTCGCCCCGGTGTCGGTCGGCCGCTTCGTCGTTCACGGCGCCCACGACCGCGGCCACGCGGCCGGAACGGTGCCCATCGAGATCGACGCCGGGCTGGCGTTCGGCACCGGCCATCATGAGACCACCGTCGGCTGCCTCGCCGCCATCGAGGCCCGGCTGAAGCGCGGTCCGGTGCGCCGGCCGCTCGATCTCGGCACCGGCACCGGCGTGCTGGCGATCGCCATCGCCAAGCTCTGTCCGGCTCGCGTCGTCGCGACCGACATCGATCCGGTCGCCGTGAAGATCACGGTGGAGAACGCGCGCCTCAACGGGGTCGGTCCGCGCATCGTGGCCTTCCGCGCGACCGGCATGTCGGACCCGCGTCTTGCGAAGGGCGGCTTCGATTTCGTCGTCGCCAACATCCTCGCCCGCCCGCTCGTCCGCCTCGCTCCGGCGATCGTCCGGGCGCTCGCGCCGAAGGCGACGGTGGTGCTGTCGGGCCTCCGCCTCGACGACGGACCGAGGATCGTCTCGGCCTATTGCGCGCAGGGCCTGAAGCTCGTGCACCGCGATCCGCGCGGCCGCTGGCTGACGCTGACCTTCGTGCGCTGAGAGAGCCGTACACCGGTCCTGAGGCGCGCATGGACGCTCGTCAGGCGCTCATGCGCGCGGTCTGAACCGCGCATCGACCGCACATCGTCCATCGCGAAAAACGAAACCGCCCGGTCCTTTCGAACCGGCAAGTCGAATCGGCAAGCCGCGCATCGCGAAAAACGAAACCGCCCGGTCCTTTCGAACCGGGCGGCGCATTTCCTATTGCTGATTCTCGGGCACGAGGAACTTCGGCAGCTTGTTCTTCGGCGCGTTCGTCGTCCCCTGGTTCTGGGGCGACGCACCGCTCGGCGGCGGGATCCGGCGCACCTGAGGCGGCGGCGGAGCAGCCGGACGCGGCGGCACCATGGCCTGCGGCGGGCGCGGCGGCACGGGCGCCGCTGCCGGCGGCCGCGGAGCGCCGGGCGGGTTGTTCCACGCCGGGTTGTTCGGCCGCGGGCCGCCGGGGTTGTTCCAGCCGGGATTGTTCCATCCACCGGGAGGCGGGGGAGGCGGAGGAGGCGGGCGGTTCCAGCCGCCGGGAGGCGGCGGCGGAGGCCCGCCGGGATTGTTCCAGCCCGGATTGTTCCATCCACCGGGAGGCGGGGGTGGCGGAGGCGGCGGACGGTTCCAGCCACCCGGAGGCGGCGGTCCGCCCGGACCGTACCCACCACCCGGCGGGCGCCAGTTTGGCGGGGGCGGGCGGTTCGGATTGTTCATCCACCAGGCGCGCTCTCCGTACCAAGGCTCGGTCCGATAATAGTTGTCCCAGTAGTTTCCGACGCTGAAACCGATGATCGGCAAGCCGAGGGCGGTCGCATAGGATGGGATCTCGACCATCTGGTTCTGGTAGGAGGCCTGCAGATACTTGCCGGACATCCACCCGCGACTGCCGCCCCACGCGACATCGCACCAAACATAGCCGCTGACGCAACCGAAGATCGCGAGGCGCGCGTTCTTCTGCACCATGCCGACGGCGGGATATTGCGTGCCCGGACCCGCGCGCAGGTAGACATTGCCGGTGGAATACCCTGCCGTCTGCGCCGAAGCGGCGGTCGGCGCCAGTGCGAACGCGGCGGCCACCAGGGCACCGGCGGCCCAATGCCGTGTTGTCATCGTCTCCTCCTGCAGGCGCTCTCGTCTGGCCCGCTCAGCCCGGCCGGGCGGTCGCCTTTCGTCCGGCACGGGCGTCATCCGCTTCGCAAAGCGGTCCGGTGCCTCCGGACAAGCATAAGTACGCAGGAGCACCCCAATCGGTTCGATTCCGTGGCAATCGGGCCACGATTATTCCGCCCCGGAGTGCGAGATCGGCAGTCACCGCGTCGCTCCGGCCATCCGGCAGATCGCCCTCAGGCCAGAAGCAGCCCACGGCTCCACGGCTCGGCGTGGCTGCTGCGGTGCAGGTGGCGGTGGGCCGGCGTCGAGGCGCCGTCGCGCGTGAGATCGGCGCCATAGACGAAGCGATGCGTCTGCGGGCCGCGATCGTTCATCATCCTGTCCATCGGCCGGCCGTGCAGGCCGCGCCGGGCCGCGATCACGAGGCCGAACAGGGCGGGCGAGACGATATGAGCCATGACCCACCTCCTTCTTCAACACTGTGGTCCGGTCCGCCGACCATGTCCGAAGCGTCCCGCTTCCGCCACGGCTCCGGCGGCATGGCGGTTATGCGCAAAACTCATGCAGCCGTTGACGAGTCGTTAGCCGTCACCGGGGTTTGGGTCCGCATATCTGCCTTCTCTGCGGGCATCTGCCTGTGAACGAGGCAAGTCCCGGATTGGGCATGGCGCGCGCGTTCGCAGCCGCTCAGGCGATCGGCGCGCTACTCGGCCCGGCATTGAAGCGCGGCGGGCGACGGCGTAAAACCGCGGCATGTTCCAGACATTCGACGATATCGCTGATCCCACCCTCGGTGCCGGCCGCCTCGCCCGGCTGCGCACGCGCCTCGCGGCCGATGGCCTCGACGGCTTCCTCGTGCCGCGGTCGGACGAGCATCAGGGCGAATATGTCGCCCGGTCGTCGGAGCGCTTGGCATGGCTCACGGGCTTCACCGGTTCGGCCGGCATGGCCGTGGTGCTGCCGGAAGTCGCCGCGATCTTCGTCGATGGGCGCTACACTCTGCAGGTGCGCGATCAGGTCGACATCGCCGCGTTCGAGCCGCGGCATCTGATCGAGGAGCCGCCGCCGCAGTGGCTTGCGCGTCACCTGAAGCCCGGCATGCGCATCGGCTATGACGGCATGCTCCATACTGTTGCCGGCGTTCGACGCTTCAAGGCCGCCTGCGAGGCCGCCGGGGCGACGCTGGTGGCCGTTGAGGCCAATCCGCTCGACGCGGTGTGGACGGACCGGCCCGCGCCACCGCAGGGCGCCGTCATCCTTCAACCCATCGAGCTTGCGGGCGAAACAGCCGCCGCCAAGCTCGAGAAGATCGAGGCGCTCGTCGCCGAGGCCGGAGCCGACAGCGCGGTTCTGACGCTGCCGGATTCCGTCGCATGGCTCTTCAACATCCGCGGTGCCGACATCGAGCACAATCCCGTGCCGCTGTCGTTCGCGGTGGTGCGCCGGGGTGCCCGGCCGCAGCTCTTCATCGACGGGCGCAAGCTCTCCAATGCGGTCCGCGCCGCGCTGGAGGACGTGGCGGAGATCGGCGAGCCCGATGCGTTCATGCCGGCCCTCGACGAGGCCGGCCGCGGCGGTGCCCGCGTTCTGCTCGACCCGGACTGGGTCGCGGAGGCGATCCGCGTGCGTCTCGCCACCGTCGGCGCGAAGATCGTCGAGGGCCGCGACCCGGTGCTGCTGCCGAAGGCGGTGAAGAACGCCGCGGAGATCGTCGGCACGCGCACCGCGCATCTGCGCGACGGCGTCGCCGTGGCGCGCTACCTCGCGTGGCTGGACCGCACCACCGCGGCAGGCGATCTCGATGAGATCGGCGCCGTCGAAGCGCTGGAGCGTTTCCGCGCGGAAGGCGGCCTTCTCCGGGATATCTCCTTTCCCAGCATTTCGGGCGCGGGGCCGAATGGCGCCATCGTGCATTACCGCGTCAGCCGGGCCACGAACCGGGCGCTTCGGCGCGGCGAACTGTTCCTGATCGATTCCGGCGCCCAGTACCAGGACGGCACCACGGACATCACCCGCACCGTGCCGGTCGGGGAGCCCACCGCCGAGATGCGCGATCGCTACACCCGCGTGCTGGCGGGCCACGTCGCGGTGGCGACGGCGCGGTTCCCGGTCGGCACCACCGGTGCCCAGCTCGATCCCCTGGCCCGGCTGCCGTTGTGGCAGGCGGGGCTCGATTTCGACCATGGCACCGGCCATGGCGTCGGCGTCTACCTGTCGGTGCATGAAGGCCCGCAGCGCATCGCCAAGGCCGGCAGCGCCACCCCGCTCGAACCCGGCATGATCGTCTCCGACGAGCCGGGCTACTACAAGACCGGCGCCTATGGCATCCGCATCGAGAACCTGCTGCTCGTGACACCTGCCGAGGTGCCCGCGGGCGGCGAACGGCCCATGCTCGCCTTCGAGACGCTCACGCTCGCGCCCTACGACCGGCGCCTGATCGAGCCGTCGCTTCTATCGCCCGCCGCGCTTCAGTGGATCGATGCCTACCACGCCCGGGTGCGCGACGCGCTGTCACCGTTTCTCGCGGGTGACGACCTCGCCTGGCTCGTCGCGGCGACGGAGCCGTTCGGCGGCTAGAACCTCTCCCGGTCGGATCGAACCGATCCGAAGGACGGGCTCACGAACCCGCAGCGCTTTCCCACTCGATCGGATGATTTCATGCGATCGCCGAGCGCTCCGGACCCCGTCCGACATGATCGCCGGGAACCGACTTGGCCGTTGCGTGGTTTTCCTTCCGGATGCCCCAAGGGGGCGCAAGGAAGGAAAGGGCGACATCATGCGCGGAATCCTGCTCTGGCTCGTCGGCGTGCCGATCCCGGTCATCATTCTGATCTATCTGCTGTTCCGATAGTCTTGTCCGTTGCTGCCCGGGGGCACCGAGGCATGCCGGCCTCCGAAGCCCGCGGTCCGGAGGCCGTCCTGGAGACGGGAGGGCGGTTAGCCCATCGCAAGTCGGCGGAAGCGCGTCCGACGATGAGGGAATCGTCAGCCGGCAACGTGCCGGCCGACGGCCGCGACGGCCACGCCGATGGCGACCACTGCCAGAATCGGCAGGCGGGCGAACGCGGCAAGACCGGCGGCGGCGGCCGCGATCGCGTCCGCCGGCCCGCCTGTCAGGGCCGGCGGTGCGGCCAACGCCGCCAGAACGGCCGGTGGCACCGCTTCGAAGGCACGCTTCATCCGCCCTCGCGCCGCGAAATTCCGCGGCACGATCAGACCGGCAAGCCGGGTCGCCATCGTGGCGACGGCCATGGCGAGAATGGCGAGAAAGGCAGCCGGATCGAGTGTCATGTCGGCGTCTCCGCTGTGCTGTCGTCCCGACCGGACAGGAACGCGGCGGTGACGCCCGCCACGGCGCCGGCCGCGATCGAAGCCGGGCCCGGCAGAACGATGTGAACGGCGACAGCGGCAATGACCGATGCCAGCACCGCCGGAAGGAAACCCGGCCGCGAGCGGAACCCGGCGAGAAGACCGATGAAGGTGGCGGCGAACGCGAAATCGAAGCCGTAGGCCGCTGGATCGCCGATCAGGGCGCCGACGAGGCAGCCCCCCACCGTGAACATCAGCCATCCGACATAAAGGGTAACGCCGAGCCCGGCATAATAGGCCGGTGTCAGTGTCGTGCGCGCGGCGCGTTCCTCCGCGAACGCCCAGATCTCGTCCGCCAGCACCAGCAGCGCGGCGATCTTTCCCCACATCGGAAAGCGGTCCATCCGACGTTGGATCGACGCGCCCATCAGCACATGGCGCAGGTTCACGATCAGCACCGCGAATCCGAGCGTCAGCCAGGGCGCTGGCGTTCGCCAGAGGTCGAGCGCGACGAACTGGGCCCCGCCGGCGAACACCAGCCCCGACATCAGCCCGACTTCGAGCGGTGAAAGTCCCTTCGCTGCTCCGAGCGCGCCGAGCAGGAGCCCGAACGGCGAGGCCGCGACCAGCACCGGCAGGATTGCCGCCGCGCCCGCCAGAAACTCCGCGCGCGGCCCGGCGTCCGGGGCCGATTCGCCTCGGCCGGCGAAATAGGCGGTGCGGTCTTCTTTGCCGTCGCGCAGCGGCGTCGGCTTTTTTCCTTCGGCAGGCACGATCATCGTCCTCGGCGTCAGCGGTCCCGACCTTCTGGCAGTGGGGCGGCGAGGCGTCTTGGACGAAAGTGACGGACGAACGAGACCTATGCGCGCGCAAAGGCGCCGCCTGCCGGTATCACCTGGCGCGGGCAGCGGCGCGGAACGATCCCGGTGCCACGCCGACCCGCGCCTTGAAGGCGCGGTTGAGGTGGCTCTGGTCGCAGAACCCGCAGGTCAGGGCGGCCTCGGCCGGGGGCGTGCCGTCGAGCAGCATCCTGCGGGCGGCGCGCACCCGCCGGTCGGTCAGCCAAGCGTGGGGCGTGAGGCCGGTTTCGCGCGCCATGGCGCGGATCAGCCGGGTGCGGGGGATGCCGGCGACGCCGGCAAGCCGGGCAAGGTCGATATCCTCGGCGAAATGGGCGTCGAGAAAAGCGAGGGCGCGGGCAACGGGGCCGCGCTCGGCCGGCGGATCGCGGTCGAGCCTGCCGCGGACGGCACCGTCGCGGCCATGCCGGGCAAACAGTTTCACGAACGCGACATGGAGGCGCTGGTCGGTCTCGAGGGCCGGGGCGCCGGCGTCCGCCGCCCGATGGGCCCGGGCGATCTCGGCGGCAAGCGCGGGATCGTGCATCAGGATGCCGGAGAAAACTGGCGGCTCCCGGGAGCGCCCTTCCGTCGCGTCCTCCGCGACGGCCTGCATCAGCCCCAGGGATGGGTAGGTCATGCGGTAGGCATAGCCCGAAACGCCATAGGGCTCGCCGTCGTGGACCACCTCCGGCGGCACCACGCAGACATCGCCGGGTCCGGCATAAAGTTGGGTGCCGTTGACGCGGAACGTCTCGCAGCCGGCCTCGATGATGCCGACCACGTAGGTGTCGTGCGTGTGCGGCGCATAGACGTGGGTGCGGAATGTCGCCGTCAGACATTCGAGCCCGTGGTGTCGCTCGGACACGAAGAAGCGGGCACGCTCATGCGCATCGAGCGGCGTCCGGGCGAGGGCGCTGCTCTGGGTCTGCGGTGCGGTGTTCCTGCCGGCATTTGCCATGCGCCATCATGGCACGGCGGCCGGCGGCGCGCGAGCGCGGCAGCGGAAAGCGGCGCCGGGCCGAGGCCGCCGACGGCTTGCCGTGGCCACTGGGCCTTTGGCGAGCGCGCCGCAGTTTGCTAGGTTGCGCGAGGATTGTTCAAGGGAGTCGCAGACCGATGCCTAGCCCATTCGCCGGACCGGGCGCGAGCGACGGTGCCACCGTTGCGCCGGAGCGTGACGAGGCTGCCGTCGCGCGCGCGATCGCAGCGCTCGCCCCGGTGTTCGGCGACCGGCTGACCACCAATTCGGTCATCCGCCGGCAGCACGGCCAGACCACCACGTGGCTCGCCAACGAGCCGCCGGATGCGGTGATCTTCGCGCTGACGACGGAAGAGGTCTCGACCATTGTCAGAACCTGCGCCGCGGAGGGCGTGCCCGTGATCGCCCATGGCGCCGGCACGTCCCTTGAAGGTCACGTCAACGCGCCGTTCGGCGGCATCTCGGTCAATCTCAGCCGCATGAACCGCATCCTTGCGGTGCGGCCGGAGGATCTCGACTGCACCGTCGAGCCGGGCGTGACACGTCGCCAGCTCAACGAGCACCTGCGCGACCAGGGCCTGTTCTTTCCGATCGATCCGGGGGCGGATGCCAGCATCGGCGGCATGGCGGCGACGCGCGCCTCCGGCACCAATGCGGTGCGCTACGGCACCATGCGCGAGAACGTGGTCGCGCTCGAGGTGGTGCTCGCCGACGGCTCGGTGATCGAGACCACCCACCGTGCCCGCAAGAGCGCCGCCGGCTACGACCTCACCCGGCTGATGGTCGGCTCGGAAGGCACGCTCGGCATCGTCACGGCCATCACGCTGAAGCTGCACGGCATTCCGGAATCGATTCTGGCCGGCGTCTGCCCGTTCCCGAGTGTCGAAGCCGCCTGCCAGGCGGTCATCACCACCATCCAGTGTGGCGTTCCCATCGCGCGGATCGAACTCTTGGATGCCCTGGCCATCAAGGGCGTGAACGCGCATTCGGGGCTGACGCTGCCCGAACAGCCGCACCTGTTCGCGGAATTCCACGGCTCCGCAGCCAGCGTCGCCGAGCAGGCGGAGCTTTTCGGCGCCATCGTCGCCGACCATGGCGGCGGCACGCTGGAAGTGGCGGAACGGCCGGAGGATCGCAGCCGTCTGTGGCACGCGCGCCATGAGTTCTATTTCGCCGCGCGTGCCCTGCGGCCCGGTGCGGACGCGCTCGCGACCGATGTCTGCGTGCCGATCTCCCGTCTTGCCGAGTGCATCGGCGAATCTCTGGAAGACCTGAAACAGACCGGCCTGATCGCCCCTCTCGCCGGCCATGTCGGCGACGGCAACTTCCATCTGCAGGTCATGGTCGACCAGTCGTCGCCCGAGGAAGTGGCGGCGGTGAAGGGTTTCCTGAAGCGGCTTTCCCACCGCGCCATCGCCATGGACGGCACCTGTACCGGCGAGCACGGCATCGGCCAGGGCAAGATGGGCTATCTCGACGAAGAACTCGGCGGCGGCGTCGCGGTGATGCGGGCGATCAAGCATGCGCTGGATCCGGCCGGCATCCTCAATCCGGGCAAGATTCTCGGGGCCTCCCGCTGGATCCATCCCGGCGAGGCGGTGCCGCTCGCGGCGGAATGAGAGCGGCGGCGCTGGCGCTGCACAAGAGTGTGATCGAACATTGCCGCCGCAGACCGGCGGCAGACGGAGGCCGACCCTGAACGCCTTGTTCATGTCCGCGGGCGTCGCCGTGATCCTGGCGTTCCTGGCGGCTTTCATCGGCCCCTATTTCGTCGACTGGACGGCGTATCGCCCGGCGATCGAGGCGGAAGCGGCGCGCCTGCTCGGCGTGCGCGTCCGCGTGCTCGGCTCGGCGGAGGTGCGCCTGCTGCCGACGCCGTCGATGACGCTCGACGACGTGCGCGTCGGCGCGGTCGAGGCGCCCATCGTCACCGCGGAACATGTGGCGGCCGAAATCGACCTGCCGTCGCTGCTGCGCGGCAGCGTGCGCGTCACCGGGCTGACGCTCAACCGGCCGGAGTTCCATCTCTCGATCGACGAGAGCGGCGACATGGCGCTCGCTCCCGGCGATGCCCGCCCGGGCGCGCTGCAGCCGGGCGACGTGGCGCTCGAGGGCGTCACCTTCAAGGACGGCGCCATCGAGATCGCCGACGCGCGCACCGGGCTTCAGCGGCGGCTGACCGACGTCAACGGCCACCTCGATGCGCGCTCGCTCGCCGGGCCCTACCGCATCGAGGGCAATGTGCGTTTCGGGGCGGTGCCCATCGCCTTCACCGTGGCGAGCGGCATCCGCGAGAACGACAGCATCAAGCTCAAGACCGACCTGACGCCCGGCAACGGCGTCGGCACGATCACGGCCGACGGTGTGCTGAACTTCGGCGGCGACGCCCCGGTCTATGACGGCCGGTTCACCGCGCAGCGCCATGCGCAGGCCGAAGGCGACGGCGCGCCCTCCACGCCCGCCGCCGGGTTCAACCGGCTCGAAGGCACGTTCGCCTTCGATCCGGACGGGCTGACGGTGACCGGCCTTACCGCCGGCTACGGAGCCGGCGCCAACACGGTGGCGCTGGACGGAAAGGCCGTTCTCTCGATCTCGCCCGAGCCGCGGTTCGATGCCGATCTCTCGGCGAAACAGCTCGATCTCGATTCCATCGCCGGTTCCACTGCGGACCATGTGATGACGCCCGCCGAGGCTGTGGCGGTGATCGGCGCCGGTCTTCCGGCGCTGCCGCTGCCGGCGATCCCGGGGCGGGTGCGCATCGCCGCCGATTCCATGGTAATGGCCGGCGGCATCGTTCAGAACGGCGAACTCGACGCCTCGACCGCCGCCGACGGCTGGTCGATCGCATCCCTGAAGGCGCTCGCCCCGGGTCGGACGAATTTCTCCCTGTCGGGGGATGTGGTGTCCGGCCGGTCGCCGCGCCTCGAAGGGCGCCTGACCGCGTCTTCCGAGCAGCCCGGCACGTTCGGCGCCTGGCTGCGCGGCGCGAGCCGGGTTCCGACCGGCCTGCAGCCCGTTTCGCTTTCGGCCGGGTTCACGATCGACGCCACCGGCCTGAAGGTGTCGGACTATGCGCTCAAGCTCGATGCCGACACGGTGGAAGGCGCGCTGCAATGGCGCCCCCGCGAGGGCGACGTGCCGGCGGGGCTCGACCTTTCCGCCTCCGCCCGCCGGCTCGATCTCGACCGCATCGCGGAACTCGGCCGCGCCTTGTCCACCGGCGGCGTCGGCAGCCTGATCGCGGAGGTCGCCGGCGACGTTTCGCTGCGCGTTTCCGCCGATCGCGCCGTCGTCGGCGGCGTGAACGGCCGTAGCGTCGACGTCGAAGCGATGTTTACCGGCGGCAATCTCGATGTCCGGCGTCTCGATATCGAGGACCTCGCCGGCGCGCGCATCGTCGCGACCGGCAAGGTGGAGGCCATCGGCACCGCGCCGAGGGGGACGCTGGAGGCCTCGATCACCGCCAGCCGGTTCGATGGGCTGAGCGCGCTGGCGCAGGCGATGGCGCCGGATGCGCCTGCCGTCGTCGCCTTCGCGCGCGCCGCGCCGCTGTTGGCGCCGGCGAACCTCACCGGACGGTTCGAAGCCGGCGCCGCGGGGCCTGCGACATCCGTCAAGCTGACGCTCGACGGCGATGTCGGCGGCTCTCAGATCGAGGCGAAGGGTTCGTTCACGGGCACCTTCACGGATTGGCGGCAGGGTCTGCTCGGCCTCAGCGTCGATGCTCGCGGGCCGGACGGCGCGAAGCTCATCGGGCAGTTCGGCGTGCCGGTGGTGCCCGTGAAGGGCGCCGGGCCGGGCGAGATCGCGCTGTCGCTCGCCGGCCGTCCCGCGGGCGAGCTGAAGGCGACGCTCGCTGCCGACGTCGCCGGCTCCAGCCTCGATCTCGACGGCAGCCTCACCGCGCCCGGCCACACCGACAGCACGGGCCGGTTCGACGTGAAGCTCGACAGCCGGGACATCGCACCCGCGGCGCTGGCGCTCGGCTGGCTGGCGCCTGGGCTCGCCGGCGCGCTGCCCGCCGCCCTCTCGGCTCACATCGAAACCGTGGGCGAGAAGGCGACGGTGTCGCAACTTTCCGGCAGCTTCGCCGGTACGCAGGTGGCGGGGCAGGGCACCGTCGATATCGGTCCGGCGCGTCCGCGCGTTTCGGGCAGCCTCGATATCGCGTCGGTGGACATGGTCGCTCTCGGCGAACTCGCGCTCGGGTCCGGTGCGTGGTCGCTGACCACGGCCGAGGACAGCGTGTGGCCGGACGGTGCGTTCGGGCCGTCGCTGATTTCCGGGCTCGACCTATCGCTCGGGCTCAAAGCGAGCAAGGTGCTGATCGGCGACAGCGAACTCGACGCCGCCTCGGCAAAGCTGTCGAGCAACGCGCAAGCCATCGACGTGTCCGAGATCGCAGGCCGCCTCGCCGGCGGTGCGCTGTCGGGGCGCCTCGGCGTGGTGCGCGGCGAGCGCGGCGAGATGACGGTGCGCGGCGGGCTGAAGCTCGCCGGTGCCGATCTCGCTGGGCTGGTGCCCTCGCCCGGACTGACGGGACGGCTGGATGCCGCCTTCGAGGGCGATGCGAAGGGCCGCTCCATCGCGGGCCTCGTCGCGACGCTGTCGGCGACGGGCACCCTGAGTGCCACCAATGTCTCGGTTCCCTCGCTCAGTCCCGGCGCGTTTGCGGTGGTGACGCACGAGGCGGATGCGGGCACACTCGCCCTGGAGGATGGCCCCGTTTCTGCGGCGCTTGAGCAGACTTTCGCCGCCGGGCCGCTTTCGGTGGGCGATCTGTCGGCCACCGTCACGGTAGGAAGCGGCATCCTGCGGCTGACCGACACCTCGGTCGCGCTCCAATCCGGAACCTTGCGCGGCTCGGCCGTGCTCGATCTCGGGCGCTGGCAGACCGATGCGTCCTGGACGCTGTCCGTCCCGGCTCCTGCCGACGATGAGGACGCGGTTCCGAAGGCGACGCCGTCTGCGACGGTGCGTTATGGCGGCTCCATCGATGCACCGATGCGGACCATCGACGGCGCGGCCTTCGCGGCCTACCTCAATCTGCGGGCGATCGGCCGGGAGTCGCGCCGGGTCGAGGAACTGCAACGGCAGGTGCTCGAGTCCCAGCGGCTCGCCCGCGAGCGTCGCCGCGCCGAGGAAGAGGCGGCGCGCCGCAAGCGCGAGGCGGAAGAGGCCGCCCGCGCCGCCGCCGAGGCGGACGCCCGCGCCAAGGCGGAAGACGAACTCAAGAGCTTCCGCGACCAGATGCAGCAACTGATCGACCGGGAGGGCGGCGGCATTCCTCCCTTGCCGAATCTCGGCACGACCCCTGCGCCTGCGGCGCCCGGGGGAGGGACGGCAGGTGAAGCGCCGCAGCCGGCGCAGCCACCGGCAACAATTCCGCCGGTTCCGAGCACCGGGGCTGCGCCGACCCAGACGGCACCGGCAACCACCCCCTGAGACCGGAATGACGGGCGAGGCCGGGACCTCGCCCGTCGCACGGACGCGCCATTGCGTTGCCGGCTGGATTACGGCAGATTGAACAAAACAGGAACGTCGTTCGGCCTGTCCCGGTGCTGGCGTTGGCAGCTTCCGCCCGGCAGCAAGCGTCGGGGTTAAGCGGCGACCGGGCCACGATGGTCTAGAGCGCTTTCCGATCTGATGGAATCATCAGATCGACCAGAAATCGCTCCAGATTCAAAAGCTTGAGCATATATCCTTGTCGTTCAGATCGATCCGATCTGAACGGGATATGCTCTAGCGAAGACCCACCTCACAAGCGGGATGGGTTTGGAAATGCAGGCACGATGATCGAGAATCTACGCCCCGCGACCATCCTCAGCGGCCGCGATCCGCTGATCGACGGGCGGCAGTCGGAGACGGCGCTTCGCGTCCAGCGCGGCGTCGGACGGCTGCTGCGTGCCCGCGGCCTCGCGATGGTGACGGAACTCGGGCTCGCCTCGGGACGCCGTGCCGACATCACGGCGATCGGCGCGGGCGGTGAAATCTGGATCGTGGAGATCAAGTCCTCCGTGGCCGACTTCCGGTCCGACAGCAAGTGGCCGGACTATCGCCGCTACTGCGACCGGCTGTTCTTCGCGACCGTCGCGGAAGTGCCGGCCGTCATCTTCCCCGAAGACGCCGGCCTCATCGTCACCGACGGCTACGGCGCGGAGATCCTGCGCGAGGCGCCCGTCCATCCGCTCGCGGGCGGCACGCGAAAGGCGCTGCTGCTGCGGTTCGCTCATGCGGCGGCACGCCGGCTGCACGACCTCGCCGATCCCGGTGCCGCCGCGTTCGAGGGACCGTGACCGCCCGGGCAATCGATCCGTGAAGGAGCCGCGCGTCGAGATTCGCGGGTTCCGGCGAACATCCGGGTGAGACATGCCGGCCGGTACGCGGCGGCTCAGCCCGAGCCGATCAGAATCCCCGCCGCGAACACGAGCACGCCGCCGACTACCACCTGGAACACCGCCGAGAGAAGCGGCGTATCCATGTAGCGCATCCGGATATAGGCGATGACCGCGAGTTCGATGGCGACGACTACGATGGCGAGTAGGGTCGCCGTCAGGAAGTGCGGCACCAGATAGGGCAGGGTATGGCCCAGGCCGCCGATGGTGGTCATGGCGCCGCACACGACGCCGCGCAACCAAGGACTGCCACGGCCCGAAAGCTGGCCGTCGTCCGACAGCGCCTCGGCGAAGCCCATGGAGATGCCGGCACCCACGGCGGCGGCGAGGCCGACCACGAAGGTCGAGTGGGTGTCGTGGGTGGCGAACGCGGCGGCGAACAGCGGCGCCAGCGTCGAGACCGAGCCGTCCATCAGGCCGGCAAGACCCGGCTGCACCATCTGCAGCACGAAGGTGCGTCGTGCCGCCTCGGTTTCCGCCGACTTCGCCTCAGGCGTCAGCAGCAGATCGCGCAGGCTCTCGGCGCGGTCCTGATGCCGCGTTTCCTCCTGGGCGAGGCGTGTCAGCAACTCGCGGATCGCCGGATCGCCGGCCCGCGCCGCCGCTGTCTTGTAGAACCGTTCCGACTGTTCCTCCATCGCGGCGACCTGATGGCGCACGACGTCGATGCCGAGCGGCTTCGACAGCCACAGCGGCCGCCGCCACGGCAGGCCCTGCACGTCCTCCCGGCGGATCATCGGCAGGGTATCGCCGAACTTCTCGTGCGCCATCGCCTTCAGGCGGTCGCGGTGACCGGCTTCCTCGGCCGCCATGCGGGAGAACATCTCCGCGGTCGCGGGATATTCGTCTTTCAGCGCCTGCGTATAGGCGAGATAGATGCGGTTGTCCTCGTCTTCGCTGGCGATCGCCACGGCGAGCACTTCGGCCTCGCTCAGGCTGTCCAGCCGGCGCTTGGCGTGGTGCGGCAGTCTGAGTTCGGACAGCAAGCTCATGTCGGCCCCCGGGTTGATCCCGAAGAGAAGCCTATCGCGAAATCAGGACGATGACATTGCCCGCGCACGGGAATCTCGCTTCTTGTGCAGTCGCGAAACGTCGCGTCCAGCGTCGTCGGACAAACGCGAACGGCGCCACCGCCAAAGAAAAAGGCCGCCCGGAGGCGGCCTTTCGAAACCGGCTCTGCACGCTGGATCAGCTGATCTGCGCCTCGACCTCGCGAAGCTGCGCGATCATGGTCTCGGCCCGGTAGCGGCTCTCGTCGCTGTGGGCGTGGGACAGCGCGTCCTGGAAGCTCGCGATCGAGGCTTCGAGGGTCTCGCGCTTCAGGCTCTCGGCCGGAATGGCGGACTCGGCCAGAATGGTGAGGCCGACCGGGCCGGCATCGGCGAAACCGCCCTGCACGAACAGGCTGCGGGTTTCACCGGAGGCGAGCTTCGCCTTGACGAAGCCAGGGCGCAGCGTCGACAGGAAAGGCGCATGGCCCTTCAGGATCTCGAATTCCCCCGCGGCGCCCGGCGCGATCACCGAGACGACCTCGCCGGAGAACAGCAGGCGCTCGGGCGAGACGAGCTCGAAGGTGAAGGTCTCGGCCATGTGTCGGCTCCGTCAGGTCCACTCGGCGATCAATGCGCCCGCCGCGATCTCGTTCCGGCAGGCAGGCCGCGGGCGGATCGTCCGCGGCCCGATGGTGTCCGTCTCCGCCCGGAACGCTCCGGGGCGGGGCCAACCTGGATCAGGCGGCCTTGGCGGCGAGCTTGGCGGCCTTCTCGACCGCCGCCTCGATGGTGCCGACCATGTAGAAGGCGGCTTCCGGCAGGTGGTCGTACTTGCCTTCGCAAAGGCCCTTGAAGCCCTTGATGGTGTCCGCGATGTCGACGAACACACCCGGCGAGCCGGTGAACACCTCGGCGACGTGGAACGGCTGCGACAGGAAGCGCTCGATGCGGCGGGCGCGCGCCACCGTCAGCTTGTCTTCCTCGGACAGCTCGTCCATGCCCAGGATCGCGATGATGTCCTGCAGCGACTTGTAGCGCTGGAGGATTTCCTGCACGCGGCGGGCGGTCTGGTAGTGCTCGTCACCGACGATGCGCGGGTCGAGCATGCGCGAGGTGGAGTCGAGCGGATCCACCGCCGGGTAGATGCCCTTCTCGGAGATCGCGCGGTTCAGAACCGTGGTCGCGTCCAGATGGGCGAACGAGGCGGCAGGCGCCGGGTCGGTCAGATCGTCGGCGGGCACGTAGATGGCCTGCACCGAGGTGATCGAACCCTTGGTGGTGGTGGTGATGCGCTCCTGCAGGGCGCCCATGTCGGTGGCGAGCGTCGGCTGATAGCCCACCGCCGAAGGAATGCGGCCGAGCAGCGCCGACACTTCCGAACCCGCCTGGGTGAAGCGGAAGATATTGTCGACGAAGAACAGCACGTCCTGGCCGCGATCGCGGAAGTCCTCGGCGATCGTCAGACCGGTAAGGGCGACGCGGGCGCGGGCGCCGGGCGGCTCGTTCATCTGGCCGAACACCAGGGCGCACTTGGAGCCCTCGCCGCCGCCATGCTTGTTCACGCCGGACTCGATCATCTCGTGATAGAGATCGTTGCCCTCGCGGGTGCGCTCGCCGACGCCGGCGAACACCGAGTAGCCGCCGTGGGCCTTCGCGACGTTGTTGATGAGCTCCTGGATCAGCACGGTCTTGCCGACGCCGGCGCCGCCGAACAGGCCGATCTTGCCGCCGCGGGCATAGGGCGCGAGCAGGTCGACGACCTTGATGCCGGTGACGAGGATTTCAGCCTCGGTCGACTGCTCGGTATAGGCCGGAGCGGGCTGATGGATGCCGCGGGTGTGATCGTAGGAGACCGGGCCGGCCTCGTCGACCGGCTCGCCGATCACGTTCAGGATGCGGCCGAGGGTGCCGTCACCCACCGGCACCGCGATCGGGCCGCCGGTGTCGCGCACTTCCTGGCCGCGGACGAGACCGTCCGTGGTGTCCATGGCGATGGCGCGGACGGTGTCCTCACCGAGATGCTGGGCCACTTCGAGCACGAGCCGCATACCGCGGTTCTCGGTCTCGATGGCGTTCAGGATCTTCGGCAGCGCCCCCTCGAAGCGCACGTCCACGACGGCGCCGATGACCTGGGCGATGTGTCCGACATTCTGCGTCATGGCTCGCTCCGTACCTCGCGCACGATCCGACGGTTCGGGGCGCGCATTCGTCTTCGAAAAAACGGTGCCGCGGCGACGCCCGGCACCATGATGAACCGATCGGGCCTCAGAGCGCCTCGGCGCCCGATATGATCTCGATCAGTTCCTTGGTGATGATCGCCTGGCGCGAGCGGTTGTAGCTCAGCGTCAGCCGGTTGATCATGTCGCCCGCGTTGCGCGTGGCGTTGTCCATGGCGCTCATGCGCGCGCCCTGTTCAGACGCCGCGTTCTCGAGAAGCGCCTTGAAGATCTGCACGCGGATATTGCGCGGCAGCAGGTCTTCGAGGATCTCGCCGCGCTCCGGCTCGTACTCGCTGACGGCGGACGCGCCGGCAGGCACCGGAACCTCTCCCTCGCTCGCGATCACCGCGGGGATGATCTGCTGCGCGGTCGGGATCTGGCTGATGACCGATCGGAACTGCGCGTAGAACAGGGTGGCGACGTCGAAATCGCCTTCCTCGAACATCGTCAGAACCTTGTGAGCCACCTTCTCGGCCTCGGCGAACGACATCGCCTTGACCGAGCGGAACTCGATGGTCTGCAGCATGAGGTCGGCGAAGTCGCGCTTCAGGATATCGGCGCCCTTGCGGCCGACGCACAGAATGCGGACCTTCTTGCCCTCGGCCTTGAGCCGATTGACGTGCTCGCGGGCGAGGCGGGCGATGGAGGCATTGAAGCCACCGCACAGCCCGCGTTCCGCGGTGCACACGATCAACAGGTGAACGGCGTCGGAGCCCGTTCCCACGATCAGCGGCGAGGCATCGCCGCCGTCGGCATTGGCAGCGAGACCGGCCAGAACCGTCTCCATCCGCTCCGCGTAGGGGCGGGCGGCTTCCGCGGCTTCCTGGGCGCGACGCAGCTTCGCCGCGGCGACCATCTGCATCGCCTTGGTGATCTTCTGCGTCGCCTTCACCGAGGCGATGCGGTTTCGCAGATCCTTGAGACTCGGCATCTCGGTTCCTCGTCGGCTCGTCCGGGTCGGCGGGTTCGCGTCTCGACTTCGCGGCCGGTCAGGCCGCGAAGGTCTTCGCGAAAGCGTCGATCGCCGACTTGAGGCGCGTCCGGTTCTCGTCGTTCAGCTCCTTCTTCGTCCAGATCGCCTCGAGCACGTCCTTGTGCTCGGTGCGCAGGAACGAGAGGAGCCCGTCCTCGAAGGCGCGAACCCGGTTGAGCGGCAGGTTGTCGAGATAGCCGTTCACGCCGGCGAAGATCACGGCGACCTGCTCTTCGGTCTTCAGCGGCGAGAACTGCGGCTGCTTCAGAAGCTCGGTCAGGCGCGCGCCACGGGCCAGCAGACGCTGGGTGGTGGCGTCGAGGTCCGAACCGAACTGGGCGAACGCCGCCATTTCACGGTACTGGGCGAGCTCGCCCTTGATCGAGCCCGCGACCTGCTTCATCGCCTTGATCTGCGCGGCGGAACCGACGCGCGAAACCGAGAGGCCGACGTTCACCGCCGGGCGGATGCCCTGGAAGAACAGGTTGGTCTCGAGGAAGATCTGACCGTCGGTGATCGAGATCACGTTGGTCGGGATGTAGGCCGACACGTCGTTGGCCTGGGTCTCGATGACCGGAAGCGCGGTGAGCGAACCGGCGCCCTGGGTGTCGTTCAGCTTCGCGGCGCGCTCCAGCAGGCGGGAGTGCAGGTAGAACACGTCGCCGGGATAGGCTTCGCGGCCCGGCGGGCGGCGCAGCAGCAGCGACATCTGGCGATAGGCGACGGCCTGCTTGGAAAGGTCGTCATAGGCGATCACGGCGTGCATGCCGTTGTCGCGGAAATACTCGCCCATGGCGCAGCCGGCGAACGGCGCCAGGAACTGCATCGGCGCCGGGTCGGAAGCGGTCGCGGCAACGATGATCGAGTATTCGAGCGCGCCGGCATCTTCCAGCGCCTTCACGAACTGGGCGACCGTCGAGCGCTTCTGGCCCACCGCGACATAAACGCAGTAGAGCTTGGCGCCCTCGTCGGTGCCGGCGTGAAGCGGCTTCTGGTTCAGGAAGGTGTCGAGGATGATCGCGGTCTTGCCGGTCTGACGGTCACCGATGATCAGCTCGCGCTGGCCGCGGCCGACCGGGATCATGGCGTCGATGGCCTTCAGGCCGGTCGACATCGGCTCGTGCACGGACTTGCGCGGGATGATGCCCGGGGCCTTCACGTCCACGAGGCGACGCTCGGCGTACTCGATCGGGCCCTTGCCGTCGATCGGGTTGCCGAGGCCGTCGACCACGCGGCCGAGCAGGCCCTTGCCGACCGGCACGTCCACGATGGTGCCGGTGCGGCGCACGGTGTCGCCCTCGGAGATCTCGCGGTCGGAACCGAAGATCACGACGCCGACATTGTCGGACTCGAGGTTGAGCGCCATCCCGCGGATGCCGTTCGGGAACTCGACCATCTCGCCGGCCTGGACCTTGTCGAGGCCGTAGACGCGGGCGATGCCGTCGCCGACGGAAAGGACCTGGCCGACCTCGGAAACTTCAGCCTCCTGGCCGAAATTCTTGATCTGATCCTTGAGGATTGCGGAAATTTCCGCGGCCCGGATATCCATCAGCCGACCTCTTTCATCGCAAGCTTGAGAGAATTGAGCTTGGTGCGCAGGGAGGTGTCGATCATGCGCGAACCAAGCTTGACGACGAGCCCGCCGATGAGCGCCGGATCAACACTGGTCTCCAGGATGATCTTGCGTCCGGTGGCCTCGCCGAGAGCGGCCTTCAGCGCCTCGACATGGGAAGACGAGAGCGGCTCGGCGGAAGTCACTTCCGCCACCGTCTCGCCGCGAGCGGCGGCCGTCAGCGCGCGATAGGCACGCACCATCGACGGCGCCAGGAACAGTCGCCGGTTACGGGCGACGAGCTTGATGAAGTTCGCGGCGATCCCGCCGATGCCGGCCGCGCCGAGCACTGCCGTCACGCCGGCCACCTGCTCGTCGGAGGAGAACACAGGGCTCTCGATCAGCCGGCGCAGGTCGGCGCTTTCGTCGACGAGCGCCATGAACTGGTTCAGACCGGCCTCGGTCGCCTCGATCGCGCCCGCTTCGCTCGCCAGCTCGAACAGAGCGGTGGCATAACGCCGGGCAACCCCTGAAACGAGGGAATCCTTGTCGGTCACGGGTCCATCTCTCGGCTCGGTCTCGGCGCTCCGTGCAATTCACGGCACTCGGCGCTCGAAGACTTTGAGATTGAAAGAACATTTCCAGGCCGGGCACAGCCCCGCGCCCGACGGGCCCGGAAAAGTCAGGGGTGCGATAGCACATGCCTTTGGGGCACGCAACAGCGCGTCCGACGCGGCGCGACGCCGCGCTTTTAATATGGCAGCGCTGCCTGTGGATGTGCCGGACGCCGCGGGCTTTCCGCACGCGTGCACCCGCGAATTCGCGCGTCGTCAAACGAAGCTTTGGGGATCCACGTCGATCATCACGCGCACGCCGCCGCGTGCGGGCGGTGCCGCGGCGAGCCAGGCCCGGAGATAGGCCTGGATGTCGACGGTCCGCGGCGAGCGGATCAGAAGCCGAAAACGATGGCGCCCGCGCAGGATCGCGAGCGGGGCTTCGGCGGGGCCGAGCATGTCGATTCCCTCGCCGGAGGGCGCGGAACGGGCGAATGCGCGGGCATGCGCCTCGGTTTCCGCGCGATCCGGGCCGGAGATGATGATGGCCGCGAGCCGCCCGAACGGTGGCAGGCCGGTCGCCATCCGCTCGGCGATCTCTGTCCGGTAGAACGCCTCGCGGTCGCCGGAGACGATGGCGCGGATCACCGGATGGTCGGGCGCGTGGGTCTGCAGAAGACCGCTGCCGCCGCCGCCCATGCGGCCCGCGCGTCCGGTCACCTGGGCCAACAATTGGAAGGTGCGTTCGGCCGCGCGCAGGTCACCGTTCATCAGGCCGAGGTCCGCATCGACCACGCCGACGAGTTTCAATCGCGGAAATGTGTGCCCCTTCGCGACGAGCTGGGTGCCGACGATGAGGTCGAACGCGCCGTCGGCGACGAGCTGCAACTCGCGCCGGATTCGTTCGGTGCCGCCGCCGATGTCGGATGACAGGATGATGCTGCGCGCCTCCGGAAAGAGCGCCTGGGCTTCTTCGGCGATGCGTTCCACCCCGGGCCCGCAGGCGACGAGGCTGTCGAGCGCGCCGCAGGCGGGGCAGGCTTCCGGACGGGGTTCGGTGTGACCGCAATGGTGGCAGGCGAGCCGGCCGCGCAGGCGATGGTCCACCAGCCAGGCCGAGCAGTCCGGACACGAGAAGCGGTGGCCGCAGGCCCCGCACACCGTCAGCGGCGCGTAGCCGCGACGGTTCAGGAAAAGAAGTGCCTGTTCGCCCCGTCCCAGCGCCTCGCCGACGGCCGCCACCAGCGGCGGCGCCAGCCAGCGCCCCTTTTCCGGCCGGCTCTGGCGCAGATCGACGGCGCGCACGTCCGGCAGGCTGGCGCCCGGCACCCGGTCGGAGAGAATCACGTGGGCATAGCGGCCCTGGTCGGCGTTGACGCGGCTTTCGATCGACGGCGTCGCCGATGCCAGCACCACGGGGAAGCGGCCGATATGGCCGCGGACCACGGCCATGTCGCGGGCATTGTAAGGAACGCGGTCATCCTGCTTGTAGGCATTGTCGTGCTCTTCATCGACGACGATGAGCCCGAGTTCCCGGAACGGCAGAAAGAGCGCGGAGCGCGCGCCTACGACGATCCGGACGTCGCCAGCCGCCGCGCCGCGCCACACCCGCGCACGCTGCGCCGGCGGCACGGCGGAGTGCCATTCCGCCGGCCGCGCCGCGAAGCGCCGCTCGAATCGCGCGATGACGCTATGGGTCAGCGCGATCTCCGGCATCATGATCAGGGCCTGCTTGCCGGCGGCGACGGTCGCGGCGACGGCTTCCAGGAAGACCTCCGTCTTTCCCGAGCCGGTGACGCCGTCGAGCAGCAGCACGGAAGCAGCGTCGCGGGCGACGGCCGCCCTGAGCTGGTCGGCCGCGGCGCTCTGGTCGCCGGTGAGGTCCGGGTGGTGGAAGTCGGGATCGGGCCGGGCAGCGGCGGTCGGTGGCGGCAGTTCGACGGCGGCAAGGGTGCCGGCACTGACAAGCCCGTCGATCACCGAGGGGCTGACGCCAGCGGTTTCGGCGAGGCCCGCCTTCGTCCACGACAGGCCGCCTTCCAGCAGAGCCATCACCCGGGTGCGGGCCGGCGTCATCCTCTCCGGAGGCGCGCCGGCAAGAGCGACGCCCGGCCGCGTCGGCTCCGGGTCGAGCGCCTCGGGCACGCGCAACACCATGCGCAGCACCATGCCGCGCGGTGCCAGCGTCCAGCGCGCCACCCATTCGACGAATCGGCGCATGTCGGCGTCGAGCAGCGGCGCGCCGGGAGGCGGCGCATCGAACACATGCGAGATCGCCTTCAGCTTCGCGGGGGACCTGCCGGTGTCCGGCGCGTCGTCCCAGACGGCGCCGACGACCTCACGGGGGCCGAACGGCACGCGCACGATGGTTCCTGGCGCCAGCTCGCGCGGGGCCACATAAGAATAGCAGTCGCCGAGGGCGACGGGGACGAGCACGGAGACGACGGCAGTCATCGGGCGAAGGCGGTCATCGGGCGAAAGCTGCGCTTGCGGTTCGGTGCCCGGCGGCCGGGAAGGCGGCCCTCGACGGGCAGGCGGACGGCGGCCTGCGGGATTCTCCCGCGCACCTTCGTCCGGTCGCCAGCTCGCGTCAACGCGCGCGGGTCTGCAAGCGGGTGGTCCGGCGTGGCGCGACCTCAAAGGCGCGCGGTCGTGACCAGCGCGCGAATAAAGTGCGGCCTTGCCATGCCGGCCCCCCATCTCATCGACGGGCACGGCGGAGATCAATTTCGCATCTGCGAGAACTGAACGTTCGGTAAAAATGCGTCTGAAACGAGCAGAGCCCGCCCGACGAGGTCGGGCGGGCTCTGCGGAGGGCCGGAATGGAGGGGGGAGTTCCGGCCCGGATATCGTGTATAGCTCGCCGGAACCGATGTTCCGGCGCCGTACCGCAGGAAATATTAGCGGACCGCGCGACGCGCGATCGACGGGATTTCCGAACGGTTGATGCCGAGGTCGTCGAGTTCGCGATTGTTCAGCTGCATCAGCTGATCATAAGTCTCGCGATACTTCTTCCAAGAGCGGTAACGGTTCACAATCGTGTCGAACATGGTCTTCTCCTTTAACTCGGTGCCTTCAGCGACGTGCCTCGAAGCCCTGTGGCCTCGTGCTCATCAAGCCGATCAGGCCGCGACGGTTATTTAGGCGATTGCATTGATTGCGTGCAGAGGTGCAAAGGCATGGCTGCCCTGCGGGCCATGCAGGACGCCATTGTGCCTAATCAGGCGGCAATGAGCCGATTTGCGAGCAGATGCAAAGGGATGATGCTGCGGCGCAGCAGTGGGGGCCATCCGGCGCCGCCTGCGGATTGGCCAGGCCAATCCCGCCGGGAGCATAGCGATCCGTCTTGCTGATGCGGAAATGCCACAGAATCTGCCGCCCCAGGACGGACGCTCCTCGGCAGAGCGGTGGCCGCGGCCCGGCGCCTGCGTCGCCGGGAGTTCGGGGCAAAGCCGGACCTCCGCGCGATTCCTCCCGGATCGCACCGATTTGTGGAACCGCGGCGATAGGTCGGAAACGGCCGGAGGGCCTGAGCGCGGCGGATAAGGCGCGGCTGGGTCGCCCGGGCGCGCGCCGGCCGGCGGATTGTCCCCCGCCGCGACGGTCCAACAAGCCGCTGGTCGCGCGGCGCCTTATTCCGCGGCGTTCGCGCGTCCGGCGGGGCGGCGGGCCAGAAGTTCGGCGAGGAAGGTGCCGGTGTGGCTGCGCTTGCAGGCCACCACCGCTTCCGGCGAGCCCGCGACGACCAGTTCGCCGCCGCCGTCGCCACCCTCCGGCCCGAGATCGAGCACCCAGTCCGCCGTCTTCACGACCTCGAGATTGTGCTCGATCACCACCACCGTGTTGCCCTGCACCACCAGCTCGTGGAGCACCTCGAGCAGCTTGGCGACGTCGTGGAAGTGCAGACCGGTGGTCGGTTCGTCCAGAATATAAAGCGTGCGTCCGGTGGCGCGGCGCGACAGCTCCTTGGCGAGCTTGACGCGCTGGGCTTCGCCGCCCGACAGCGTCGTCGCCTGCTGGCCGACCTTGATATAGCCGAGCCCGACCTGCCGCAGCGTCTCCAGCTTGTCGCGCACCGCCGGCACGGCCGAGAAGAATTCGGCGCCCTCGTCGCAGGTCATGTCCAGCACGTCGGCGATCGACTTGCCCTTGAACGTCACTTCCAGCGTCTCGCGATTGTAGCGGCGGCCCTTGCAGACGTCGCAGGTGACGTAGACGTCGGGAAGGAAGTGCATCTCGATCTTGATGACGCCGTCGCCCTGGCAGGCTTCGCAGCGCCCGCCCTTGACGTTGAACGAGAACCGGCCGGGGCCGTAGCCGCGCGCCTTCGCCTCCGGCAGGCCGGAGAACCACTCGCGGATCGGCGTGAAGGCGCCGGTATAGGTCGCCGGATTCGAGCGCGGCGTGCGGCCGATCGGCGACTGGTCGATGTCGATCACCTTGTCGAGGGCTTCGAGACCCTCGATGCGGTCGTGGGGAGCGGGGTTCTCGCGCGCGCCGTTGAGGCGTCGCGCCGCGGCCTTGAACAACGTCTCGATGATCAGCGTCGACTTGCCGCCGCCGGACACGCCGGTCACGGCCGTGAACAGGCCGAGCGGGATCTCCGCCGTGACGTCCTTGAGGTTGTTGCCCCGGGCGCCGATGACCTTCAGCATCCGGCCTTTCTTCGGCTTGCGGCGTTCCGCCGGCACCGCGACCTCCTCGACACCGCTGAGATAGCGTCCGGTGAGCGAGTTCGGATTGGCGATGATCTCGGCCGGGGTGCCGCGCGCCACGATGCGGCCGCCGTGCACGCCGGCACCGGGCCCGACATCGACGACATAATCGGCGAGCCGGATGGCGTCCTCGTCGTGCTCGACCACGATCACGGTGTTGCCGAGATCGCGCAGCCGCTTGAGGGTATCGAGCAGACGGGCGTTGTCGCGCTGGTGCAGCCCGATGGAGGGCTCGTCCAGCACGTAGAGCACGCCGGTCAGGCCCGACCCGATCTGGGAGGCGAGGCGGATGCGCTGGCTCTCGCCGCCGGACAGCGTGCCCGAGGCGCGCGACAGCGTCAGATAATCGAGGCCGACATCGACCAGGAAGGTCAGGCGCTCGCGGATTTCCTTGAGGATGCGGCCGGCGATCTCGAGCTGCTTCGGCGTCAGCAAGGGCGGCAGGCTCTCGAACCACTCCTGGGCGTGGCGGATCGAAAGCACGCCCGCCTCGCCGATATGGCGGCCGGCGATCTTCACGGACAGCGCTTCCGGCTTCAGCCGGTAGCCGTTGCAGGCCGGGCAGGGATGGTCCGACTGGTAGCGCGACAATTCCTCCCGCACCCAGTCCGAATCGGTCTCGCGCCAGCGCCGCTCGATATTGGTGACGACGCCCTCGAACGTCTTGCGGGTCTGGTAGGAGCGCAGGCCGTCGTCGAACACGAACGTGATCGGTGTCTTGCCGGAGCCGAACAGGATGGTGTCGCGCACCTCCTGCGGCAGCTCGGCCCACGGCGTCGTCATCGACACGCCGAAATGGGCCGCGATCGCCTCAAGCGTCTGGTTGTAATAGGGAGAGGTGTTGCCGGTGCGCGCCCAGGGCAGCACCGCGCCCTGCTTCAGCGAGAGGGCGGCATCCGGCACCACGAGATCGGCCTCGAACGACAGCGTCGTGCCGAGCCCGTCGCAGGTCGGGCAGGCACCGAACGGATTGTTGAACGAGAACAGCCGCGGCTCGATCTCCGGAATGGTGAAGCCGGAGACGGGGCAGGCGAACTTCGACGAGAAGATCACGCGCTTCGGGCTGCCGTCGGCTTCGGTCTCGCCGGCATATTCCGCAACGGCGATGCCGTCGGCGAGGCCGAGCGCGGTTTCCATGCTGTCGGCGAGGCGGCTCGCCATGTCGGCGCGCACCACCACGCGGTCGACCACCACGTCGATGTCGTGCTTCAGCTTCTTGTCGAGCGCCGGCGCGTCCTCGATTTCGTGGAAGGTGCCGTCGATCTTGACGCGCTGGAAGCCCTTCTTCTGCAGGTCCGCCAGTTCCTTGCGGTACTCGCCCTTGCGGCCGCGCACCATCGGGGCAAGCAGGTAGAGCCGCGTGCCTTCCGGCAGCGCCAGGATGCGGTCGACCATCTGCGACACGGTCTGGCTCTCGATCGGCAGGCCGGTCGCGGGGGAATAGGGAATGCCGACACGCGCCCAGAGCAGGCGCATGTAGTCGTAGATCTCGGTGACGGTGCCGACGGTGGAGCGCGGATTGCGAGAGGTGGTCTTCTGCTCGATGGAGATCGCCGGTGACAGGCCGTCGATCTGGTCGACATCCGGCTTCTGCATCATCTCCAGGAACTGGCGGGCATAGGCCGAAAGGCTTTCGACATAGCGCCGCTGGCCCTCGGCATAGATGGTGTCGAAGGCGAGCGACGACTTGCCGGAGCCCGAAAGGCCGGTGAAAACCACCAGCTTGTCGCGGGGAATATCGAGATCGACATTCTTGAGATTGTGCTCGCGCGCGCCGCGAACCGAGATCCGGCGCCCTTCGAAGTCCCCGCCGGTCGGGTGCGTGCCCATTTCCGCTCCCGCGTCCCCGCTCCCTTCGCCGCCCCGCGTCAGGGCGTCGGCGGCCGGCTCGAACAGGGCGTCCGTCGGCGCGGTCGCCGCCTTGCGGGCAGACGACGCGGAGCGCGCCGGGCGCGAGGCTCGGTTCGACGAAGATTCGGGCATCGGTTCGATCCTTCAGGCGCGGAAGCCGGCCTTCCGATTGCGCGGGACCGCGCCGGACCACCCCTCCGACCCGGAGGCTGCTGGTCGGCGGAGGTGCCGCGGCCGGTCGCGGGACACCGTCAACTTAAGTCGTCATGCGAACAAAGCAAGCACATCGCGCGAAATTTCGTGCGTCGCGGCGGCCACGGTCGCCGGCCGCGGCGCATCGGCCGCATCGCGGGAAGGCCGAGCCCGGCTTGCGCCATCGCGCCTCGCTCTTGTAAGTCATGACGGACTTCATCAGCATGGCAAGCGATGATCGCCACACGGGCGACGCGTTCCGGCTGCAGCAGGATGGGAATGAGGGCGATGGTCGATTTCGCGGTCCACCGGCGCAAGATGATCGACAGTCAGTTGCGCACCAACGATGTCACCGATCTCGTCATCATCGCCGCGTTCGGCGCGGTCGCTCGCGAGGATTTCGTGGCTCCCGATCGCCGGGAACTGGCCTATATCGATGTCGAGCAGCCGGTCCCGGGCGGCGCCACGCGCCGCGTGATGCTGACCCCGACGGTGTTCGCCAAGCTCGTGCAGCTTGCCGAGCCGCTGTCGACCGATCGCGTTCTCGTCGTCGGCAGCGCGACGGGCTACGAAGCCGCCGTGCTTTCCAAGATCGCCGGCTCGGTGGTCGCTCTCGAAAGCGATCCCGCGCTCGCCGCGTCCGCCTCCCAGCGGCTCGCCTCGTTCGGAAATGTGGTGCCGGTGACCGGCCCGCTTCCCGGCGGCTGGCCGGATGGCGCGCCCTATGACGTGATCCTCGTCGCTGGCGCCGTCGAGGCGGGGCTGGAGACCCTGAAGGGCCAGCTCGCGCTCGATGGGCGTCTGGCCGTGATCGAGGGCGTGGGTGGCGCGGCGTCCGCGGTGGTCTACACCCGTGGCGATGCCGAGGTCAGCGCCCGCTTCGGCTTCAACGCCGCGTCCAAGGTGCTGCCGGGCTTCGAAAAGCCCAAGGCGTTCGTTTTCTGAGCCTTTTCCGCGTGATCGCGCCGGCAGCCGCGCCGGCGTTCGGTGCGGTCGGGCTGTGCCGCTGTTGCATTGGGGCCGCAGGTGGGGGCAGATCGCCATGATTGTGGCCTCGCCCCCTTTGCGGCAATGCCGACTCGACGATATGACTTAACCGTGCGGTTTAGTTTTTGAGCCGGGGCTGGATTCGGGACTTGCGGAACCGTCGTGTCGTCTTCAGTGTGGCGCGGTCGGGTCTGCGGTGTGTCGGATTCGCGGCGGGGGCGCTCTCGCCGTGAGTTGCGCCTTTTCGCATTTCGGTCCTGCGTCTTTGTCCGGCTGTCGTTCGCCTCGCGCCTGCTGGCCCCTCGGGGTGTCCTCGGCGCAAACGGGCCAGCGGCGGCTTCAGTGTGCGGATTAGGGAGTGATTCCATGGGTCGTTCGTCAGGCCGCCGTTCCGGGGCGCTGGCCACTGGGCTCTCGCCGCAGACTGTCGTGGCCGGCGGCATCTTCTCGGGTGCTGGATCCCTCCTCGGCGTGGCAGCGCTGGCATTCTCGCTCGGGTGCGGAACCGCTTCCGCCCAGAGCTTCGCCGACGCGCTCGCGTCGGCCTACAACACCAACCCGACGCTGAACTCGGCCCGTGCCCAGGCGCGCGCGACCGACGAAGGCGTGCCTCAGGCGCTGTCCGGCTATCGCCCGACCATCTCGGGTTCGATCAGCGGTTCCGCCAACGGCAACTACAACACCAGCTACAATCAGGGCTACGCCGGCACCAATCTGGCGATGAATGGCTCGAATTATCCGATCTCGGTCGGGCTGACGCTGACGCAGCCGCTGTTCCGTGGCTTCCAGACCCAGAATTCCGTGCGGCAGGCCGAAGCCGCGGTTCTCGCCCAGCGCGAGCAGCTGCGCGACACCGAGCAGGCGGTGCTGAACAACGCCGCCGCCGCCTACATGAACGTGATCCAGCAGCAGGCGCTGGTCGAGCTGCAGCAGAGCAACCTCGACTTCCTGAACCAGCAGCTGAAGTCGTCCGAAGAGCGTTTCAAGGTCGGCGAGGGCACCAACACCGACGTCGCCCAGTCACAGGCGAGCGCGGCCCAGGCGCAGGCAAACGTCAATGCCGCCAAGGCCAATCTCAACGCCGCGCAGGCGACCTTCCGCCAGATCATCGGTATCCAGCCGAAGAAGCTGAGTTCCAAGCAGATCGGCCTGACGCTCCGGCCGAAGACGCTCGCGGCCGCGCTGACCTTCGCCCAGTCCCATCATCCCGCGATCCGCGCGGCGGTGAACAATGTCGACGTCGCCGCCTTCAATGTGAAGGTGCTGGAAGGCCAGGTGCTGCCGCAGGTGAACCTGCAGGCGGGCGTCAACCGCGCGTACAACTTCGCGTACGGCAACACCACGCAGTCGACCCGACAGCAGGATTCGGCGCAGATCGGCATCAACGTCAACATCCCGATCTATACCGCGGGCATGGTGTCGTCGAAGGTCCGGCAGGCCAAGGAACAGCTCGGCTATTCGCAGGTCCAGGTCGATCTCTATCGCGATCAGGTCCGCCAGTCCGTCGTGGCGGCCTGGGGCAATTTGGAAGCGGCCGAGGCCTCCATCTTCGCGGCGCGCACCGCCGTCGTCGCCAACCAGCTCGCCGTCAACGGCGTCGTCGAGGAACAGAAGGTCGGCCAGGCGACGACCCTCGACGTGCTGCAGCAGCAGAGCAACCTCGTCCAGGCGCGCACCACGCTGGTGCAGGCCGAGTACCAGCAGGCGGTGGCGTTCTACACCCTTCTCGCCGCGGTCGGCGTGCTCGATGCGGAATCGCTCCGCCTGCCGGTTTCGGTCTACAAGCCGACCCAGCATTATGATGCGGTGCGCGGCAAGTGGGCGGGCATGACGACGCCGGACGGCCGCTGACCGCTTTGCCGCCATCATCCTTCGTCGGAATCGGCCGCATCGTGCGGCCGATTTTCGTTTGACGGCTTGTCTTTCTCCGCAAGGGCCGTGGGCTGTGGATCGATCCCGGTTGCGTCGCGTTGGTTCCCGTTCCGCGCGTGGCGTCGCTTGAGTTCTCCTGTTAACTCTTTATCAATCCTTCGGGAGATCGGCCTTGCGTGGAGCTGTCGCGACAGCGCAATGTCTTGCGGCTCGTCAGGGCCTCCGCGGGCGGAGGCGCGTGGCGGGAAAAATCACAGCCTTGACGGGGCGGCCGGCGGCGGCGCGAGGATGAAGCCTTCGCCCCGGAGATGAGATCGGGAGGAGCGACATGGCGCCAGCAAAGTCCGCCCGCGACCAGACGATGGAGGACATCCTCGCATCGATCCAGCGCATGATCACCGACGGCGGTGACAACGCGACGAAGGACTCCGCGGCGCCGGCCGTGGTCGTCGAACCGCCCGGCGGCAACACGCGGGCGGAGACGTCCGCCGCGTTCGAGGTTGCGCCGGTGCTGCGGGACGACCGCGACGCGGGGCGCCCGGACGACGGGACCGTGCCCGAGATCATGGTGACGGATTCCACCGGCCTCTATGTGGAACTCGCGCGCGAGGAAGAGCGGCTGCTGCCGGCCGACGAAGCCGTCGCGGACGCCGGGGAGGCGGTCGATCCGGATTCACCGGAATTCGCCGATGCCTCGGCGCTGATCGAGCTCGACATCACCGCCCAGCTTTTCTCCGAACTCGGCATCGACCCGACTGAAGCCGCCGCGGAGGACGTCGAGCCCGGTCTCGACCCGAACCTCGAGGCCGATCTCGAGGCGGACATGGCCGACGCGCTCGCCGGGGCCAGCGTCTTCGCCCCGGCAGACGGTGCCGGCGACGAGAACGTCTCCGAGGCCGACACGGCCGCGCACTCCAGCCCGCAGGGCGGGGACGATGCCGCCGCATTCCAGGCGGAAGCGCCCGACGACGCCGGTGAGATGGCCGCCTATCCCGATGCCGACGACGTGGTCGGGGTCGAGATGCCCGAGGACGCCGTCCTCGTCGCCGAAGACGAGCCCGGCCCCGCCGGGGCGGAGGAGGCCGACGCGGGCATCGACGCCCTGCAGGAGGCCTTCGCCGAAGCGCTGTTCGACGACGGCGATCTCGCTCTGGAGGCGGATGACGCGGTGGTTGCCGCGGATGACGTCCCGGTCGAGGCCGTGGCGGACGGGAGCGTCGCGGATGAGAATGCGCCGTTCGCGGACGCCTCTGCCGAGGTTGCCGACGGCATCTCCGGCACCGATATGACGGATATCGCTGCTGCCGATGCCGATGTCCCCTCGGACGCGGCCGGCGAGACGGCGGGGGGCGCCGACATTGACGTGGCCTCGCTTGAAGCGTTTGAGACACTCGTGACCGAGGCGATCGGTGCTGCCATCGTGCCGCTCGTCATGCAGACCATGGAAAACAAGGTTGAACCCGACATGAGCAGTGAGACGAAAGCCGCAGCGCCCACCGCCGAGGACCGCATCCTTTCCGAGGCGGCGGATGCGGCCATCGGCGCATCCTTCAACGTGCTGTCGCGGACCGTGGTGGCGCAGAACCCGCACACCATCGAGGACCTCGTGCGCGACATGCTGCGCCCGATGCTGCAGTCTTGGCTCGACGAGAACCTGCCGCGCATCGTGGAGCGTCAGGTCCGTGCGGAAATCGAGCGCGTGAGCCGCGGCGAGCGCTGAGCCGTCGCACCGCGCTTTATTCCGGGTTGCGATCCCAGAGCGGCGTGCCGGTCGACCCGGCGCGCCGCTTTTGCGTCCGCCGCCGGCGCGCTCTGCGTTCGAGCTAGTCGGCGTTAACGGAGCGGGCTTCAGGCCCGCGCCCTGCGCGCCTGAGGTTGACCGGCGCGCGCTGGACGCTTAACCACGCCCACGGGACCGGGCCGCTTCCCGAGCGGCTTGCCTCCCTGCACAGGTGATCCGGCCCGCTCCCACGGGCTTCAGGGTCACGACCGATCCCCGCGCATCCGCGCCATCGACGAACTGAGCCCGCCATGCTCGAGAAGAACTACGAAGCCGCCGAAGCCGAACCGCGCATCGCCGCCCTTTGGGACGAGAAGCGCGCCTTCGTAGCCGGAGCCGGCGCCGAGCCGGGTGCCGATCCGTTCTGCATCGTCATCCCGCCGCCGAACGTCACCGGCTCGCTGCACATGGGCCACGCGCTGAACAACACGCTTCAGGATATCCTGGTGCGGTTCCAGCGCATGAAGGGCCGCGACGTGCTCTGGCAGCCCGGGCTCGATCACGCCGGCATCGCCACCCAGATGGTGGTCGAACGCCAGCTGATGCAGCGCCAGGAGCCGGACCGCCGCACGCTCGGCCGCGAGAAGTTCGTCGAGAAGGTCTGGAGCTGGAAGGCCGAATCCGGCGGCACCATTCTGGGCCAGCTCCGCCGCCTCGGCGCCTCGTGCGACTGGTCGCGCGAGCGCTTCACCATGGACGAGGGTCTCTCGAAGGCCGTCCTCGAAGTGTTCGTCACGCTCTACAAGCAGGGGCTGATCTACAAGGACAAGCGCCTCGTCAACTGGGATCCGAAGCTGCTGACGGCCATTTCGGACCTCGAGGTCCAGCCGGTCGAGTTGAAGGGCAAGCTCTGGCACCTGCGCTATCCGGTGGAGGGCATGGCGGATCGCGTCATCATCGTCGCGACGACCCGTCCGGAGACGATGCTGGGCGATACCGCCGTCGCGGTTCACCCCGATGACGAGCGCTACAAGGACATCGTCGGCCGCTTCGTCGTGCAGCCGCTGACCGGCCGCCGCATCCCGATCGTCGCCGACGACTATGCCGACCCGGAAACCGGAACCGGCGCGGTGAAGATCACCCCCGCCCACGACTTCAACGATTTCGAGGTCGGCAAGCGCCACGACCTGCCGATGATCTCGATCCTCGATTTCGAAGGCAATGCCGCCCTTCAGGGCAACGAGGATTTCCTCGCCGGCCTCAAGCCATCGCCCGACCTCGACGAGGCGCTGGCCCTGCACGGCCAGGACCGCTTCTTCGTCCGCAAGCGCATCGTCGAGATGCTGGAGGAGCGCGGCTTCCTCGAGAAGATCGAGGACCATCCGCACATGGTGCCGCACGGCGACCGCTCGGGCGTTCCGATCGAGCCGATGCTCACGGACCAGTGGTATGTCGACGCCAAGACGCTCGCCGCGCCGGCGATCGCCTCGGTGCGCGAGGGCCGCACCGTGTTCGTGCCGAAGAACTGGGAGAAGACCTATTTCGACTGGATGGAGAACATCCAGCCGTGGTGCGTCTCCCGCCAGCTCTGGTGGGGCCATCAGATCCCCGCCTGGTATGGGCCGGACGGCGCCGTGTTCGTCGAGAAGTCCGAGGCCGAGGCGCTCGCCGCCGCGGAAGCGCACTATGGCGCCCCGACCGCGCTCGTCCGCGACGAGGACGTGCTCGACACCTGGTTCTCGTCCGCGCTGTGGCCGTTCTCCACCCTCGGCTGGCCGGACAAGACGCCGGAACTCGGCCGCTATTATCCCACCAATGTGCTGGTGACCGGGTTCGACATCATCTTCTTCTGGGTGGCCCGGATGATGATGATGGGCCTGCATTTCATGGGGCCGGAGCCGTTCCACACCGTCTATATCCACGCCCTCGTCCGTGACGAGAAGGGCGCGAAGATGTCGAAGTCGAAGGGCAACGTCATCGACCCGCTCGACCTCGCCAACGAGTACGGCGCCGATGCGCTGCGCTTCACGCTGGCGGCGATGGCCGCGCCCGGCCGCGACATCAAGCTGGCGACCAGCCGCGTCGCCGGCTATCGCAACTTCGTGACCAAGCTCTGGAACGCCGCGCGTTTCGCCGAGATGAACGGCTGCGTGCGGGTGGAAGGGTTCGATCCGGCCTCGGTCCAGGGCACGCTCGCCCGCTGGATCGTGGTGGAAGCCGGCCGTGTCGCCGACGAGGTCGCCGCGGCGATCCTCGCCTATCGCTTCAACGACGCGGCGGCGGCGGTCTACCGCTTCACCTGGAACACGTTCTGCGACTGGTATCTCGAACTCGCCAAGCCGATCCTCAACGGCGACGACGAGGCCGCCAAGGCGGAGATTCGAGCGACCACGGCCTGGGCGCTCGACGAGATCCTGAAGGTGCTGCACCCGTTCGCGCCGTTCGTGACGGAAGAGCTGTGGCTGCGCACCGGCGAGACCGGACCCGCGCGGACGGGCCTCGCCGCCCATGCGCGCTGGCCCGTCGGCGTCGCCGGCGCCGGTGCGGCGGCCGCTGCCGACGAGATCAACTGGCTGGTCGATCTCATCGCTGCGATCCGCTCCGTCCGGGCGGAGATGAACGTGCCGCCGGCCGCGCTGCTGCCGCTGGTGCTCGTCGGTGCCGATGACACCGACAAGGCGCGCCTCGTCACCCACGACGCCGCGATCAGACGGCTCGCCCGCATCGAAACCGCCTCGACCGCCGACGTCGCCCCGGCGGCCTCGGCGCAGATCGTGCTCGGCCGCACCACCGCCTGCCTGCCGCTCGCCGGCGTGATCGACTTCGCCGCCGAGCGCGCGCGGCTGGAGAAGGAACTCGCCAAGGTCGACGCCGACATCGCCAAGGTCGACGGCAAGCTCTCCAACCCGAGCTTCATCGAGCGGGCGCCGGAGGAGATCGTCGAGCAGGAACGCGAGCGTCGCGAAGCCGCGATGGAGCGGCGCGTCAAGGTCGTCGAGGCCCTCGGCCGGCTTCAGGGCGCCTGACCGGCCCCGCTTCGCGTCACGGCCTCGCGGCCGCCGGTCCCTGACAGGGCCGGCGGCCGCTTTCGTTTCGGAATGCCCGCGCGGTCACTGTCCCGACAGAGACCAGCCGGCTCTGTCTCGCCGCCTCTGTCTTGCTGCGCACTTATGGGCGATGGTGCTCCCGATGCAGCGATGACGGGAGACGGGACGATGGCGGACCGGTGGACACTCGGCGGAAGCAGAGGCTTCGGCATCCTCCTCAGGGGGCTTGCGGCAGTGGGGCTGACTGCGACCCTCGCCGCGCCGGCCGTTGCGCAGGGCACGCCCGCGATGGGGCAGGGCGCACAGGCGGCGGCGCCGCTCGCCGAGCGCGTCACCGCGCTGACGCCCGCGCTCGACGCCTATGTGAAGCAGGGCATGGCGGCCTTCGACATTCCCGGCGCGGCGGTCGGCATCGTCGGGCCGGACGGCCTCGTCTACGCCAAGGGGTTCGGCATCCGGGCGAAAGACGATCCGCGCCCGGTCGATGCCGCGACGATCTTCCAGGTTGGCTCGACCACCAAGAGCTTCCTTGCCACCACGCTGGCGAAGGCGGTCGACGACAGGAGGATCACATGGGATAAAACCGTCGTCGATCTCGACCCGAGCTTCGCGCTGAAGGACCCCTGGGTCACACGGGAATTCCGGGTGTTCGACCTCATCGCCCAGCGCTCCGGCCTCAGGCCCTATGTCAACGACACGCTCGCGGTGCTCGGTTATGACGCTGACGCGCTGATCGCATCGCTTCGTTATGCCGATCCGGTCTCGAGCTTCCGCTCCACCTTCGCCTATACCAACATCACCCATCTGCTGGCCGGCCGCATCCTGGCGCGGCTTTATGGCGAGAAGAGTTGGGACGATCTCGCCCGCCGCACGCTCATCGAGCCGCTCGCGATGACGTCGACCAGCTTCACCAAGGAGGCCATCGCCACCGCGCCCAACCATGCGGAAGGCCACCGGTTCGCCTCCGGCGGATCCGTGCAGGTGCCGTTCGACGAGAACTTTCCCTACCGCCTCGGGCCGGCCGGCAACATCAATTCCAACCTGGAGGACATGGCCCGCTGGGTGCGGTTCCAGATGGGCGACGGCGAACTCGACGGCAAGCGCCTCGTTTCCACCCAGAACCTGTCGGTCACGCGCTGGCCGCGGGTGGCGATCAACGACACGCTCTCCTACGCCATGGGCTGGGTCATCACATCCTCGGCCGATGGCCGGGTGGTCTGGCACAACGGCGGCACAGCGGGCTTCGGCGCCCATATCGGCTTCATGCCGGGCAAGGGCTTCGGCGTGGTGGTGCTGTCGAACGAGGGCAATCGCGGTTTTCCGGATGCCGTGGCGCAGTGGATCTATCTGCGGCTCATCGGTGCGGATGCCGGCGATCCGGTCGCCGCTGCCCTCGCGCAGGCGAAGGCGGCGGAAGCGACCGCTGACGCCCGGTTCAAGCCGCCCGCCGATGCGCGGCCGGCCGGCGATCTCGCCGCGCTGGCAGGCACGTTCGCCAACCCCGCGATAGGGATGGCGAACGTCATCGCCGACGGCTCGCGGCTCACGATGACGTTGCAGCAGACCGGCGCGCAACTGGCACTGTCGCCGTTCGACGGGGGGGTGTTCTCCGTCAAGGCGCTGCCGGTCGGCCCGCTCGCGGGCCTCGATGCCCTGACGGACGAGACGCTCGGCTTCGCTCAGTTCGAGGCCGACGCCGACGGGCGTCTGTCCACGCTCGTGTTCGATCAGGACGGCCAGAGGTTCCCGTTCACGAGACACTGACCTCTGCGGACGTGGTTCACGAGGGTTTGTTCGCCGGGGAACGGAAGCGGTGCTGTGCGGTTGTAAGGACAGGCGCGCTGGGGACGACGCCGGAGCGATCCGGCCGAGATAATGCGGTCGCGTCAGATCGAAATCGGGTTGGGAGACCGTGGGTAGGCGGTCTGCCGCCTGCCGCAGGGAGACCACCGATGACCCTTTCCACCATTCTGCTGATCATCCTCATTCTGCTCCTGATCGGCGCACTGCCGACCTGGCCCTACAGCAGCGGCTGGGGCTATGGCCCGGGCGGCATCGTCGGCCTCGTGCTGATCGTGCTCGTCATCCTGATGTTGATGGGACGCGTCTGACGATGCCTGGAGCATAACCCGTTCAGATCGAGCCGATCGGAACGACAAGGATATGCTAAAGCTTTCGAATCTTGAGCGATGTCTTTCCGATCCGATGATTCCATCGGATCGGAAAGCGCTCTAAGCCGGCATCGTGCACCCCGCGCGATGCCGGCGAGGGCGTCCGGTCCCGTGAGCCGGCTTTTATCCGCCGTGGCCGGTGATCATCAGCAACGCGGACAGCGTCGCGACCGAGCCCAGGGTCGAGAACAGGATCGTCTTGGCGGTCACCACCGCTTCCCGTCCGTAGAATTCGGCCAGCATGAACGGTCCCGTGCCCGTGGGCAGAGCCGCCATCAGCACGGCGATGGCCGTCAGCATTGGCGGCAGCCTGAAGACATAGGCCGCCAGCAGCCACGTCACCGCCGGATGGACCGCAAGCTTGAACACGGTCAGAATCACGGCGGACCTGGTATGGCCGCCTTCGCCGGAAGGCCGGCGTTCCGCAAGGAACAGCCCGAGGCCGACGAGCGCGCAGGGGCTCGCTGCGCCGCCGAGCAGCTTCAGAAACGTTTCCGCCCCTGTGGGGACGGCGAAACCGGTCGCCGCGTAGAGCGCGCCGAGCACGGGCGATACCAGAAGCGGATTTTTCGCGAGCGAGCGAATGACCTTCCACACCAGCGGCGCCACACGGCGCTCGCTTTGCAGGCCGATCTCGATCAGCACGATCACGACCGCGAACACGCCGCAGACGGTGAGGATCGCGGCAATCGTGATGGCGGGGAGCGCATCGCGGCCGAATGCCATCAGCCCCAGCGGAAAGCCCATATAGCCGGTGTTGGGATAGGCCGCGTTCAGCCCGTCCAGGCTCGCGTCCGCCAGATGCCGGGGTGAGCGCCAGCGCAACGCCAGGGTGACGGCAAGCACCGACAGCGAACCGAGCCCATAGGCCGCGGCAAAGCCCGGCTGGTAAAGCGCGGTCCAGGAGGTGTTCGCCATCACGTCGAACAACAGCGCGGGCAGCGCCAGATAGACCACGAACCGGTTGAGTTCCGTCGTCGCATTCGGCCCGAGCACGCCGAGGCGCCGGCACAGGAAGCCGGCCAGCACGAGCGCGAACACCGGCAGAACCACCGTGAGCGTGGCAAGCATCGCAATCGACGTCCTGAGCCATCGGACCCGGCGGGCACCGGCCCGCGGCCGGGGCGTCCGACGATCGAGAAGGGTAGGGAAGTTCGGCGGTCGAGGCCGGCACCCTGCCGGGTCCGCCCGACAGGGTGGGGCCCGGCTCCAGGGTTCCGGACCGACGATCTTGGCCTATGGGATCGCCGCCGCCCCGTCAACCGCAGGCAGGCCAGCGGCGCGATCAAGCCGCCAGCCGGCAGGCGTCGCGGCCTGCGCCGTCAATCTTTCTCCGGCTCGTCCCCGTCGGGCGCCGTCTGGGGGTCGTGCGTCGCGACCACGCCGGTCGGCTGCGAGAAGGCAGGAGGATCGCTGGCCGGGAAGCTCTCCTCCAGGGCCTCATCGATCTCTGCTTCGCTCGGGCCGTCGCCCGACGGCGCGTCGTCCGGCGCGCGGGTGGAAACCACGCCCGTCGGCTGGGAAAACGCCGGCGGATCGCTCGCCGGGAAGCTGTCCTCGATGGCTTCGTCGATCTCGGCCTCGCTCGGCGTGTCCGCCGAGGGCGCGCTGTCGGGATCGCGCTCGGCAACGACACCGGTCGGCTGGGAGAAGGCCGGCGGATCGCTTGCGGGAAAGCTGTCCTCGATCGCCTCGTCGACGGCCGCCTCATCCACCACGGCTTCGTCCTTGCCCTTCCGGGCGCCAGAGGCCGGTCCGTTCGTCTTTCCGTCGGTCGTCATCAGTGCGTCCTTCCGGTGTCCCCGCTTCGGGTTCGATGGGATCGGCGACCGCGCCGGGTGCCTTGTGATCTGTCCCGCCGTCCTGCTGCCTACCGTGGCCTGCTCGCGGCGTTACGGTCTTTCACAACCGCCGGACCGGCCTTGTGGTTCATCGGCCGTCTGCTTCCGGCGTCCGCCTCAAGCTCTACGCTCGCCATCCGGCCGCAGCCTGTGGTGCATCGCCGTTGTCGCCGGCCGGGACCGCTCGTCTCGGACGGCTTGCCTTATGGCAGCAATCTCGCACACCGTTGCAAAGCTTTCGAGATATCTCATCAGTATAAAGCATAAAAACAAAGAAGGGTCGTTCCGGGGAACGACCCTTCCATTGTCTGGCCGCAATCCGAGCGGAAAGCTCGGCGTCGTATTACGAAGCGTAGGTCTCCGCAGAGGCAAGGACCCAGGACCTGTAAGCCGACGAGAGCGACGGATGACAATGAGACACTGGATCACCTCCTTTCGATTGTTGACGGACAAGTTGAGTTTGGAATGCAAAATGAGTCGTGTAAAGCCGGGATTTTTCGCGCTGCGAAAGATTTTTTGAGCCGGCCTGCGACCGAATCGCGCGCTTCCGGGGCGCACGGCGCGCCATCGCGCTTGAACTCCGCGCGGTTTCAAACTAGGTCGGCAGCAAACGGCACGCGCCCGCCCGCGCGCGCCCCGGGCCGCCCTCCGGGCGATCCGGCCCACGGTTCCGAAAGCTTGCGTTCCGATGTCCGATCCTTCCGACGATACGCCGTCCGCGCGGCGTCGCACCTTCGCCATCATCTCCCATCCGGACGCCGGTAAGACGACGCTCACGGAAAAGCTCCTCTTGTTCGGCGGCGCCATCCAGCTCGCGGGCGAGGTGCGCGCGAAGAAGCACGGCGCCCAGACCCGTTCCGACTGGATGGGCATCGAGCGGGAGCGCGGCATCTCCGTCGTCACCTCGGTGATGACGTTCGAGTATGACGGCCGCATCTTCAACCTGCTCGACACCCCCGGCCACGAGGACTTCTCCGAGGACACCTATCGCACGCTGACGGCGGTCGATTCCGCCGTGATGGTGATCGACGCCGCGAAGGGCATCGAGGCGCGCACGCGCAAGCTGTTCGAGGTCTGCCGCCTGCGCGATATCCCGATCGTGACGTTCATCAACAAGATGGACCGCGAGAGCCGCGACCCGTTCGACCTGCTCGACGAGATCGAGAAGACGCTCGCCCTCGATACCGCGCCGGTGACGTGGCCGATCGGCCGGGGCCGCTCGTTCGTCGGCACCTACGACCTTGCCCATAATCACATCCGCCTGATCGATCGCGACGAGGAGGCGATCCCGGTCTCCGGGCCGGACGATCCGAAGGTGATCGACCTGCTTCCGCCTGACGAGCGCGACGCCTTCCTCGAAGAGATCACGCTGGCGCAGGAGGCCTGCAAGCCGTTCGAGCTCGATGCCTTCCGCGAAGGGCACCTGACGCCGGTGTTCTTCGGCTCGGCGCTGCGCACCTTCGGCGTGCGCGACCTGATCGACGCGCTGGCAGCATTCGCCCCGTCGCCCCGCGGCCAGCAGGCCGATGGCCGCACCGTGCTGCCGGACGAGACGCGCATGACCGGCTTCGTGTTCAAGATCCAGGCGAACATGGACCCGAACCATCGCGACCGCATCGCCTTCCTGCGCGTCTGCTCGGGCAAGCTCACCCGCGGCATGAAGGCGAAGCTCGTCCGCACCGGCAAATCGATCAGCCTCAACGCGCCGCAGTTCTTCTTCGCCCGCTCCCGCTCGCTCGCGGAAGAAGCGTTCGCCGGCGACGTGGTCGGCATCCCCAACCACGGCACGCTTCGCATCGGCGACACGCTGACGGAAGGCGAGGACGTGCTGTTCCGCGGCGTGCCGAGCTTCGCGCCGGAAATCCTGCGCCGCATTCGACTTCAGGATCCGATGAAGGCCAAGAAGCTGCGCGAGGCGCTGCAGCAGATGGCGGAAGAAGGCGTGGTGCAGATGTTCCTGCCGAAGGACGGCTCGGCGGCCATCGTCGGCGTCGTCGGCGCGCTGCAGCTCGACGTGCTGGTGGAGCGGATGCAGGCCGAATACGGCCTGCCCATCGGCTTCGAGCAATCGCGCTTCACGGTCTGCCGGTGGATTTCCAGCGACAGCCGCGCCGATCTCGAGAAGTTCGTCGAGGCCCAGCGCTCGGCGATCGCCGACGATCTCGACGGCGCGCCGGTCTTCATGGCGACGTCGGCGTTCTCGCTGAAATACGAGCAGGAGCGGGCGCCGCAGATCGTGTTCTCGGAAGTGAAGGACTATCAGGTCCGCCAGTCGGCCTGAGAATACGCGCACGCCTGAGGCGGCAAGGGGGCGCAGGCATCCCCTTGCCATGCGCGGCTTCTTATAGCCACTTCATGCCCTGGTAGTCGCCGACATAGCTGAACAGGCTTTTGCCGTCGCACAGCATCTCGTGCAGGTAGGCGGGGCTGTATTCCTTCGGCTCGTAGGCGAAGAACTGGCTCATCGCCGGCAGGGAAGCCCCCTGCTTGCGCGGCAGCAGGCTGCTCTGTTCCAGCGCGACGAGATAGCAGAGCACCACGAGTTCCGAACAGAACAGCGACACGTCGCGGCCGCTCAGGAGCGCATCGAGGATCTTGTTGATCCGGTCGGTGTTGCTCACCTTGTTGGTCGAGAGTGTGATCGATTTCGCCGCGCCGGACAGCGAATAGGTCAGCCGCCCCTTCGCATTGGCGTGGAAGCCGAGCAGCATCTTCGCGGTTTCGCAGGCACCGATCGCGACGTTGCGGTGCGCGGTGCGGAAGACGCGGTACTTGAATTCCCGGTCCGTGGTGGCGAGGCAGTTGTGCTGCAGCCCGTGACCGTCCATTTCGGCGATCATGTCGTGCGAAGTCGCAATGCCGGCATGGACCCAGCGCGCGTCCAGGCCTGCGGAGCCTACTGCCTGTCCGGCCAGAATGCCGAGGCCGATTCCCGACAGCGTCACATGCTTGATGAGGATATCGCCCGGCTGGATCGGTCCGCCCGGCTTTGTTGCCGGCTTGCGGAACAGCTCCTTAAAGTAGCTCTCGCCAAACATCATTGATCCTTAAACGAACGAATTGGCGCCACTATAGAGAGAGGCGCTTTTCCAGTTCAAGGATCGGCGTGTTTTCTAGTCTTTCGTATTCTTTCATTTCGATATTTTTACAAGAAATAACATGGGCTTCGCATTTATTAAATGTTGGTAAGCTGCTGCCCTGCCTTACTTGCGGCGCCCGCGAAGCGCTTTCATGGCGCGTGGCGCCGGTCTCCGGGAGCGGAAACCGGCGCTACGGCGTCGGATCGCCGGCGATCAGACGGCGACGGAAATGTTGTCCTGTCCGGCCTGCCGGGCATGGAGGTTCGCCACCGCGTTGCGGATGATCGCCATGCCGGCGTCTCCGGCGAGCGTCATGATCGATTCCGGGTGGAACTGCACCGCGGCGATGGGCTCGGAGACATGCTCGATGCCCATCACCACGCCGTCCTCCGTCTGCGCCGTCACCACCAGATCGGCGGGCAGGCAGGAGGTGTCGGCGATCAGCGAGTGATAGCGCCCGACCTCGATTTCCTCCGGCATCCCCGCGAACAGTGCACCGGGATGGGTGACGCGGATCGTGGAGGGCTTGCCGTGCATCGGCAGCTCGAGCTGGCCGAGACGGCCGCCGAAGAACTCCGTCAGCGCCTGCAGGCCGAGGCAGACGCCGAAGATCGGCAGGCCGCGGGCACGGGCGCGGGCGATGGTGGCCGCGCAGTCGAAGTCCGTCGGCCGGCCGGGACCGGGCGACAGCACCACGAGATCCGGATCGACCTTGTCGAAGGCGGCATCGGAAACCGGCACGCGCAGCGTCGTCACCTCCGCGCCGGTGCGGCGCAGATAATCGGCGAGCGTGTGCACGAAGGAATCCTCGTGATCGACCAGAAGCACGCGGCGATGGCTGGTCGCCGCCGCGCCTGCCGGTGCCACGGCCAGCTTCGGCGGGTTCGCCGCCTCGCGGATCGCGGCCAGCATCGCCGAGGCCTTCAGTTCGGTCTCGCGTTCCTCGTCCATCGGCACGGAATCGAACAGCACCGTCGCCCCGGCACGCACCTCGGCGATGCCGTCCTTGATGCGCACGGTGCGCAGCGTCAGGCCGGTGTTGAGGTCGCCGTTGAAGTGCACGATGCCGACCGCGCCGCCATACCACGCGCGCGGGCTCTTCTCGTGCTGCTCGATGAAGCGCATCGCCCACTTCTTCGGGGCGCCGGTCACCGTCACGGCCCAGGCGTGGGAGAGGAAAGCGTCGAGCGCGTCCATGCCCTCGCGCAGCATGCCCTCGATGTGGTCGACGGTGTGGATCAGGCGGGAATAGAGCTCGATCTGGCGCCGCCCGAGCACCTTCACGCTGCCGGGCACGCAGACGCGAGCCTTGTCGTTGCGGTCGACGTCCGAGCACATGGTCAGCTCGGCCTCGTCCTTCTTGGAATTGAGCAGCTTGCGGATCTGCGCCTCGTCCTCGATGGCGTTGCGGCCGCGGGCGATCGTGCCGGAGATCGGGCAGGTTTCCACCCGCCGCCCGTCGGTGACGCGCACGAACATCTCCGGCGAGGCACCGACCAGCCACTCGCCGGCGCCGAGATTCATGAAGAAGCCGTAGGGCGCCGGATTGATCGCGGAAAGCCGGCGGCTGATCGCCGAAGGCGCGGCGAGGCAGCGCTCGGTGAAGGTCTGGCCCGGCACCACCTCGAACAGGTCGCCGCGGCGGAAATAGTCGAGTGCCTTGGCAACCGTCTCGGCATATTCGCCGGGGGCATGATCCCCCCGCCCGACGTCCTTCTCGCCCGGCTTGAACGGCAGCTTGTCGCCGTCGCGGGGCAGGCCGGCGGTGGAGGCGCCGCCAACGGTGAAGTCATAGGCATAGACCGTGGCGCGCTTGCCGTAGTGGTCGACGATCAGGATCTCGTCGGCCAGGAACAGCGCGAGGTCGCGCTGGTCGGCCGGGCGGGCGAGCCGCAGCGGGATCGGCTCGAACTGGAATGCGAGATCGTAGCCGAACGCGCCGGCGAGGCCGAGATAGGGGTCCTCGCCCGACTTGAACAGCGCCACCACCGCCCGCACCGCCGTGAACACGGACGGCTGCCGGCTGCGCTCCTCCTCGGTGAAGGGGCCGTCCGGCTCGGCGATCTCGACCACGAACCGGCCGGCGTCACCTTCCGTCCGCGTCAGCGCGGGCTCGGCCGCAAGCGCCGCTTCTATCGCGGGAAGCAGCACGCGGCCACGCGCGTTGAGCGCGGTCACCGTCAGTGTGCGGCCGGAGGCTTCGAGTGCGAGCGGCGGATTGACGAACGCGATGTCCCAGCGGGTGTATCGGCCGGGAAACTCGTAGCTCGACGAGAACACCGCCCCGCGCTCGGAATCGAGCCGGTCGACCCAGGCATTGATGGCGCCCAGATAGGCGATGTCGTGTGCCGCGCGATCGACGGCGACGCCGCCCGCGGTGACGTAATGAAGTTCGGCCGAGCCGCCCATTCCTCTCTCCCTCGCACTTCCGCCGGACAGGGGGCGGGCGGCTGAAACGAACAAGGCCGCCCGGTTTCCCGTGGCGGCCCTGTGTTCACATGTCCCGATCGGTCACGCGCACGACGACGGCCGCCCTCAAGAGGCGCGCCGCCACCAGCCAGCGTTGAACGAACGGATCATCGACATGGCACTCTGTTTAAGCGCAAGCGGCGGCGATTGCAATGCTGCGCCGCGCGTTCCGGAAAGGCCGCGGCAGCCCTCTGCCGACAGGCTTCTCGGCGCGCCTTCGCACAGGCCTCGCCCGGCGCCGGCAGCGATGCGTCCGGCGTCTGGCCGTGCGGCTCAGGAGGCCGGCTTCTCCACCGGCTTCTTCATGGGAAAGGACGCCTTGCGTGTGAAGATCCAGATCGCCTTGCCGTTCGGGTCGATATAGGCGCGCCGGGCGTCGAAGGCGGGATCGTGACGCATCTCGTCGAGGATGCGCTGCTGGAAGGCGAAGCTCGGAAAATTGAATCCGTCCTGACCGAGAATGCCAGGCTCCGGCGAGACAACGATGTCGCTGAAGCTGAAGGCCTGCTCGTAAAGGCTCCAGTCCGACCATGTATAGCCGTTGATGTAACGCTCGTTCAGCCCCTGCCGCAGCGACATGAATTCCAGCGTGCCGCTATAGACCGGGCCCGGAGAGGTAAAGAGCACGGTCGATCGTTTGCCGGGCTCCCTTGTCTTCAGCGTCGCAATGATCTCCGGAAGGATCGCCTTGCTGGCATCGTCGATGATCGCGACCCTCGGATCGTCCAGTCCCGTGCTGCCGGTCTTCGGAGTCCAGGCGGCGGTGAAGACGGCCGCGCCGAGGATGCCCACGATCTTCGGCGAAGGGCGCACCGCCTCGACGATGGCTCCGAGCGCCCAGACGGTGACGGCGATCACGGGGCCATAGAAGATGCTGCCGATATAGAAGGTCTTCACCGAGCTTGCCGTCGGGATGAGGTAGGCGACGAGAACGGTCAGGACCAGTCCTGCAAGTCGAAGAAGCCGCTGGCGCTGCCGGAAATGGATCAGAACGGCTGCGCAGATGATCAGGATCGGAATGCAGGCGTACCAGACCCACCCGAGCAGCCGGAAGGCGTTGGGATACACCAGATAGAAGACGATATGCTCGATTCTAGAGGCGTTAAGGCTCCAGACGCCCTTCTCGACGATGAGCGTGGAGTAGATGTAGTCCCAGACATGTCGCCAGCTGAAGATCATGTATAGGACGATGGGGGCGAGTGCCGCGCAGAGCATGATTGCAAAGCGAACGAGCGTCGCTTTCGAACCGGCCGGACGCGCCGTCAGGAAGGCGATGCCGAACTGAAGCACCATCCCGGTTCCGAGAACGACGATCGCCGCCGGCATCCCCGAGGGCTTGGTGAGGACCGCGACGCCGATCAGCAGGCCGTAGGCTGCGGCCGCGCGCAATCGAATGACCGCCAGATCCACGGATGCCAGCAGCGCCACGGCGAAGCCGATCAGCAATCCCCAGACAATGTCGGGGCGGAATTCGGAGATGACATAGCCGAACATGGGGGCGGCGAGCATCGCCATGATGATGCCGACCCGCGACCAGTCGGGTATGCGGCCGAGGGCACGCCAAGCCAGCACCGCAAACGCGAGCAGCCAGAGGGCGTTGAGCGCGTATGGCCCCCAGGCCTCCGTAGCACTTAACAGCAGCCCGAACGTGCCGATCACGGCGAAGACCGGCGAGTGCGCCGGCATGACCGTGAAACTGCGGAGAAAGCCGCCAAGCCCCTGATATTCGAGAGTGCCCAGGCGGGAGATCGCATCGATCAGATACGAGACGTCGTCGTAGATCGGAACAACCGCCAGTCGTCCTGCGTGGAGAAGATACGAAAAGGTGCAGGCGAAAAAGAAGACGCAGAAAAGGACCAGGAAACCCCGTGCGATCTTCGACGTCTCTCCCATGGAAAATGTCTCTCGCTCGCTGAAAGGTGCCTTTCGGGAGCCGCCATCATAACGAAGTCGAGCGAGGATGGCAGGGCAAAATCCCTAAATACGCAGCGAGGCGTCCGTCACGCTTTGGATGCCGCTGCATCTGCTGAACCAACCGCGCGGCCTGGAACGGATCGAGCACGCCTGAAGGGGAAATGCTCCACGCTTTCGACCGGGAACAATGTTCCTGCCGATCGGATGGTTCCGTCCGATCGCAATGCGCTCTGGGCAGCACCGCCGGGCGGACTGGCGGGCACGTGGGGGAGCGGTACACCAGCGTCGGCGGCGGGCGGCTTTCGCGCCGGAACCGGCACAGGCGACGGGCGTTCTCTCTGTCAAGCTCGCTGGAAGGCGCGGGCCTTACAATGGAGACGATATCGTGGGCATTGAATTCGGCGGGCTGCTTGGTCTGATCATCCTCGTTCTGGACATCTACGCCATCATCAGGACGGTCCAGTCGGGCGCATCCACCGCCGCGAAACTGATCTGGGTGGTGGTCATTCTGGTGCTGCCGGTGCTGGGCCTGCTGGCGTGGCTGATCGCCGGCCCGAACTCGCCGCGCACCTGACCGGCGTCACGCCCGGCAGTGTTCGATCAGCCGGGCGATGAAATCCATGCACTTGTCGAGTTCGGCGACCTCGATGAACTCGTCCGGGGTGTGGGCCTGCTCGATGGAGCCCGGGCCCACCACCACCGTCGGGATGTCGATGCCCGAGAACAGCCCCGCCTCGGTGCCGTAGGCGACCTTCGCCAGGTCGTTGCGTCCGGCAAGCCGCATGGCGAGGCGCGTGACCTCGTCGTCGACGCCGGTATCGAGGCCCGGTATTCCGGACAGATATTCGAACCGGATGCCCGTCTCGGGTGCCACGGCGTGCATTTCCGGTTCCAGCACCGTTCGTGCGAAGGCCTCGACCTCGGCGATCACGGCATCGCAATCGACCTGCGGCAGCACGCGGAACTCGAACGTCACGGTGCAGAGCTCAGGCACGATGTTGACGGCGGTGCCGCCCTCGATCACGCCGGTATGGGTGGTCGAGACCGGCACGTCGTACATGGAATCGGCCGGACCGGCCGCCCATTTCTGCCCGAGCTCGCGGATGAAGACAACGAGACGGGCCGCATACTCAACGGCATTGACCCCGAGCGGCGCCAGCGAGGAATGGCACGGCCGGCCGGTGACGACGGCCTGGTAGCTCCGTTTCGCCTTGTGGGCGACCACCACCTGCATCGAGGTCGGCTCGCCGACGAAGCAGGCGAGCGGCAGCAGGGGCTCCGCCCGCAAGTCCTCGATCAGGCCGCGCACGCCGGTGCAGCCGACTTCCTCGTCATAGGAGAAGGCGAGATGGATCGGCCGCTTGAGGTCGGCCGCGAGCATCGCCGGCACCGAGGCGAGGCAGCAGGCGAGAAAGCCCTTCATGTCGACCGCGCCGCGGCCGATCAGCCGGTCGCCGTTGCGCGTCAGCGTGAACGGGTCGCTGCTCCAGAGCTGGCCGTCGACGGGAACGACGTCGGTGTGGCCTGAAAGGATATAGCCGCGCTCGTCCGCGGGTCCGATCGTGGCCCACAGGTTGGCTTTGTCTCCGGCCGGGTCGTAGACGCGCTTCGTCGGAACCCCGAGACGGTTCAACTCGGCCTCGGCCCAGTCGATCAGGGCGAGATTGGAGTTGCGGCTCGTCGTATCGAAGCCGACGAGGCGTTCGAGCATGGCGATGGCGTACGAACTCATGCCGGAAATGTGCTCCCCCATCAGGCGCGGCCTCAAATGTTTAAACGGCCGGGCGCCCGGGCGGAATGCGAAATAAGCCCGCGGCGGATTATTCCCCCGGTCTCGGCGTCCGCCGGTTCCATCCGTTTTGCCGGCGCCGCGGAATTTCGGGTTGGCGGAACGCGACCGGCCGAATATTCCCTTTGGGGCGCTCTGCGATCGGATGGAATCATCCGACCGGGAAGAAATCGCTCTGGATCCAAGAGCTTGAGCCTGTGATCGCCATTCGGATCGGTTCGGTCCGAAGGGATAGGCTCTACCGCCACGTTGCGGCACTGGCAGGGAAGGGGCCTCCGATGTCCACCGCGGGCAAGACGATGCGGCGACATTTCTACGAAATCCTGGAGGGAGACGACCGCCACGATGCCATCGGGCTCATTGTCCACTATCTCCTGATCACCCTGATCTGCGTCAGCGTGCTGTTCTCGATCATCGTGACCATTCCGGAGGTCCACGACGACTGGGGCGTCTGGTTCGAAATCAGCAGCGTCTTCATCTTCAGCGTCTTTCTGACCGAATATATCCTCCGGCTCTGGGTCAGCGTGGAAGACCCGCGACGCAAGGCTATGGGCCCGGTCGCCGCCAGACTCTCCTATGCGAGAAGCTTCGAAGGCATCATCGATCTCATCGCGATCCTGCCCTTCATCTTCGTGCACCTGTTCCACCTCGATCTCAGGGTGTTCGCGCTTCTCCGGCTGCTGCGCTTCCTCAAGCTGCTGCGCTATTCCACCGGCATCGCAGCGCTCGCGGAGGCGATTGCCGCGGAACGCCAGACGCTGCTCGCCTGCCTCGTGGTTCTCATGTCGGTCGTCACGGTGTCGGCGACCGTGATGTACCAGCTCGAAGGTCCGGTGCAGCCGCAGGCCTTCGGATCCATCCCGCTCGCGATGTGGTGGGCGATGGAGACGGTGACCACGGTCGGCTATGGCGACATCATCCCGGCGAGCCCCGTGGGGCGCATCATCGGTGGCGTCACCATGATCATGGGGCTGATCGTGCTCGCGCTGCCGATCGCCATCGTGGCGACCTCGTTCAGCGAGGTCATCCGGCGGCGCGGCTTCGTGGTGAACTGGGCGACGCTCACCCGCATTCCGCTGTTCGACGGTCTCAACACTGACGTGCTGGCGGAGATCCTCTCGATCGCGAGAGCGGAGACCTACGATGCCGGCAACCACGTCCTGCGCGCGGGGGACAACGCCAGGAGTCTTTATGTGATCGCGGTCGGCGACGTCGAGGCGATGCAGGGCGACGAGACGCGGCGGCTGGCGGACGGCGATGCCTTCGGCGGTCCGCTTCGCTACGGCGGCGCCGAGACGGACGCAGTCATCCGCGCCTTGACGCGCACGCGCATCATCGTGCTGCCGGAGAAGGACCTGCATTCGCTGCTCGGCCGGCGCCCGGTGTTCGCGGCCCGCATCAAGCGCCTCGCCAAGGGCGGTTCCGAAGCCCACGGCTGACACGAAAAAGAAAAGCCCCGGCACCGATGGCGCCGGGGCTCGAACCCTGTCCGGCCGAAAGGGGCCGGGCTGGGGCGCTTCAGATCACCACGCCGCCATCTTGGCTTCGAGGTTCTCCGCGATCTTGTCGAGGAAGCCGGTGGTGGACAACCAGCTCTGGGTGTCGCCGACGAGCAGCGCCAGATCCTTCGTCATGTAGCCCGACTCCACCGTCTCAACGCAGACCGCTTCCAGCGTGTCGGCGAAGCGCTTCAGATCGGCATTGTCGTCGAGCTTGGCGCGATGGGCGAGGCCGCGGGTCCAGGCGAAGATCGAGGCGATGGAGTTCGTCGAGGTCTCCTCGCCGCGCTGGTGCTGGCGGTAGTGGCGGGTGACGGTGCCGTGGGCGGCCTCGGCCTCCACGGTCTTGCCGTCCGGCGTCATCAGCACGGAGGTCATCAGGCCGAGCGAGCCGAAGCCCTGGGCCACGATGTCCGACTGCACGTCGCCGTCATAGTTCTTGCAGGCCCACACATAGCCGCCGGACCACTTCAGCGCCGAGGCGACCATGTCGTCGATCAGGCGGTGCTCGTAGTGGATCTTGGCGGCCTCGAAGGCCTCCTTGAACTCGGTGTCGTAGATCTCCTGGAAGATGTCCTTGAAGCGGCCGTCATAGGCCTTCAGGATCGTGTTCTTCGTGGAGAGATAGACCGGGTACTTGCGCAGCAGGCCGTAGTTGAGCGAGGCCCGCGCGAAGTCGCGGATCGAGTCGTCGAGATTGTACATGGCCATCGCCACGCCGGATCCCGGGAAGCTGTAGACTTCCTTCTCGATCTTGGTGCCGTCCTCGCCAACGAACGAGATCGTCAGCTTGCCCTTGCCGGGCACGCGGAAGTCGGTGGCGCGGTACTGGTCGCCGAAGGCGTGGCGGCCGACGACGATCGGCTGGGTCCAGCCCGGCACGAGGCGGGGCACGTTCCGGGCGATGATCGGCTCGCGGAAGATCACGCCGCCGAGGATGTTGCGGATGGTGCCGTTCGGCGACTTCCACATTTCCTTGAGGTTGAATTCCTTCACCCGCGCTTCGTCCGGGGTGATGGTGGCGCACTTTACGCCGACGCCCACGCGCTTGATCGCCTCGGCGGCCTCGACCGTCACCTTGTCGTTGGTGGCGTCGCGGTTCTCGACGCTGAGGTCGTAATATTCCAGCGGCACGTCGAGATAGGGATGGATCAGCTTGTCCTTGATGTACTGCCAGATGATCCGGGTCATCTCGTCGCCGTCGAGCTCGACGACAGGATTTGCGACCTTGATCTTCGCCATGTTTGCCTCTCGGGTGCGTGCGCGGATAAATCGGATGGCACGGGTGGTGGCGGGGAGGGCCGGAGGGGGAGTGCCCCGGCGGCCCGGAAGGGCCTGAAACGTCCCGGTTGCTATAACACCGCCTTGCCGCCCGGGCCAAGCGAGACGCGGCGTCAGGACGGAGACGATTTCCGCTTCCCGCCTGCGGATCGCGATGCGTTGCGGCCCCGCTCTCGCATCCCGCGGCGATGTGGGGCATAAGCCCGCGTTCGAGAGACGACACACGCGGCATCGAGGGCAGACATGAGCGAACCGGCAGCGGACGAGACCGATCCGACCGTGGGTGCGGGCGAAGCGGCCGCGCGCGCGCCGGTCGTCGTGCTGGTCGAGACCCAGATGGCGGAGAATATCGGCACCGCCATCCGCGCGATGGCCAATTTCGGGCTGTCCGAACTGCGCCTCGTCAAGCCGCGCGACGGATGGCCGAACGAGCGCGGCATCGCCGCCGCCTCGCGCTCCGACGAGGTGCTCGCCGGCATCACGGTGTTCGAGACGCTTGAAGAGGCCATCGCCGATTGCGATCTCGTGCTCGCCACCACGCGGCGCGAACGCGACATGATCAAGGAAGTGATCGGCCCGGACGAGGCGGCGCAGCGCTCCCTTGCCGCCGCCCATGCAGGGCGACGGGTCGCGATCCTGTTCGGCCGCGAGCGCATCGGCCTCACCAACGACGAGGTCGTGCGCTCCGACGCCATCGTCACGCTGCCGATCGATCCGCGCTTCGCCTCGCTCAACATCGCCCAGGCGGTGCTGATCGTCGCCTACGAATGGCGCCGGGCGGTGACCGGGGGCGCGCTGCCGTTCTCGAGCTTCGAGGGCGGCGAGGCCGCCACCATGGCCGAACTGCTCGGCCTGTTCGAGCATCTCGAATCGGCGCTCGAAGCCGCCGGCTATTTCCGTTCCGAGGACAAGCGTGCGGTGGCCGTTCGCGCCTTCCGCAACATCTTCCAGCGCATTTCGCTCACCGGGGGCGAGGTTCGCACTCTGCGCGGCGTCGTCGCCGCCCTGGAAGGGCGCCCGACCCGGCCCTCCAAGGAGAAGGGCCCCGCCCGAACGCCGCCGGGAACGAAACCCTGACCGGCGCTCGCGGCGCTGGACGGGCGGGCGCGACGGGAGGATGTTGCCGCGCAGGCCTGCGTGCGTTGCCGGCTGCCGCCGCGCCGGAGAACGGCCATTAAGCGCCCGTTCATCTTGCGGGCGCTTGAATTATGCGTGCTTCAATCGGAACGCGCCAGCCGGGGCCGTGGCGGGATATCGACCCGCCGGTGCCAGGGCTGAACGGTCAAAGGTTCACGGCAAGAGTTCATGGCGGGAGTTCATGACATGGCTGTCATCGATCTTTATGCGGGAACACGGCATGCGCCGGACGGCCTCGCCGGCGCGGCGGCCGCCGTGGACCACCCGCCCGCTTCCGCATCGCCGTCCTCCATTCTCGTGTTCGATTCCGGGGTCGGCGGTCTCACCGTCCAGCGCGAGATCGCGGCGCGCCTGCCCGGCGCGCGCACCGTGTATGTCGCCGACGATGCCGGCTTTCCCTATGGCGCCTGGGCGGAGGACGATCTCGTTGCCCGCGTGCGCGACCTCGTCGTCGATCTCTCCCGTCGCCACGAGCCGGACGCGGTGGTCATCGCCTGCCACACCGCCTCGACGCTGGTGCTGCCGGCGCTGCGGGCCTCGCTCGATATTCCGGTGGTCGGCACCGTGCCGGCGATCAAGCCCGCGGTGGCCGCGACGCGCTCCGGCCTCGTCAGCGTGCTGGCGACGCCCGGAACCGTGGCGCGCGACTATACTCGCGCGCTGATCAACACCCACGGCCATGGTGCCGAGGTCAATCTCGTCGGCTCGAAGCGTCTGGCGGCGCTCGCCGAGGCGCGTCTGCGTGGCGAGACGGTGGATGAACAGGCCATCGCCGACGAGATAGCGCCCGCCTTCGTGGCGCGCGACGGCCGGCGGACCGATGCCATCGTGCTGGCGTGCACCCACTATCCTTTCCTGACGGACGTGTTCGTCCGGCTTGCACCCTGGCCGGTGCACTGGATCGATCCGGCGCCGGCCATCGCGCGGCGCACGGTCGATGTGCTGGGCCTGCCGGAGGGGGCTTCCGCGTTCCGGCAGCCGGAAAACGATGCCGCCCCGCGCGGCAGCGTGATCTTCACCTCCGGCCGTCCGCCCGAAGGCGCGCTGTCGGCGACCCTCTCCGCCCTGCGCCTCGCCTGGAAGCCGGACTGATCGATGAGGCGGGAATGACGGATTTCCGCCGGTTTTCCGCGCGCCGGGGTTGATTTGGCATCGGGTTTGCGGTAGCACCCGCCATCCGCAAGGCCGGGGTGTCGCTCCGGCCTTGTGCGTTCACGCACCCGTGGGATCGGGCGAGCGCTTCGCCCGTCGTCCCTGTCGGTTCCTCCGCCCCTGTGGCGGAGAGGACAAAGGAGGGCGCGTTTCCGAAGAATCGAACACCAGGAAACTGCGATGAGCAAGCGCCATTCGGCGAAGTACAAGATCGACCGCCGCCTCGGAGAGAACATCTGGGGCCGCTCGAAGAGCCCGGTCAATCGCCGCGAATACGGTCCCGGCCAGCACGGCCAGCGCCGCAAGGGCAAGCTTTCGGACTTCGGCGTGCAGCTGCGCGCCAAGCAGAAGCTGAAGGGCTACTACGCCAACATTTCCGAGAAGCAGTTCACGGCGATCTACGACGAGGCGTCCCGCATGAAGGGCGACACCTCCGAGCGTCTGATCGGCCTGCTGGAGAGCCGGCTGGACGCGATCGTGTATCGCGCCAAGTTCGTGTCGACCCCGTTCGCCGCGCGCCAGTTCGTCAGCCATGGCCACATCAAGGTCAATGGCCGCCGCGTGAACATCCCGAGCTACCGCGTGCGCGCCGGCGACGTCGTCGAGGTGAAGGACAAGTCCAAGCAGCTTGCCTTCGTGCTCGAGGCCGTCCAGTCGGGCGAGCGCGACGTTCCGGACTATATCGAGGCCGACCACTCCAAGATGGTGGCCAAGTATGTCCGCGTGCCGGCTCTGGGCGATGTGCCCTATCCGGTGCAGATGGAGCCGAACCTGGTCGTCGAGTTCTACTCGCGCTGACCGGGCGAAAGCCTGCCATTCGGAAAGGCCGTCGGGGCAACCCGGCGGCCTTTTCTTTTGGGCCGCGCCCGGTTTTCCGCGAAGGCTCGCCGGCGGGCGGGCGCTCCTCCGTCCGGAGGAACGCCGTGTCGGTCACTGGAGCGCTTTCCGATCTGATGGAATCATCAGATCGACAAGAAATCGCTCCAGATTCAAAAGCTTGAGCATATCCCGTTCAGATCGGCTCGATCTGAACGGGATATGCTGTAAGCGGCCTCAGTCCTCGATCGTCTCGTGCGCCCCCTCCGCGCCGTGGCGCCAGTAGCCGGAGGCGCGCACCCACGCCTTCGGATGCCGCTTCTCCTCCACAAGGATGCGGCGCAGACGCTTGGCGACGTCGGATTCCGCCGCGATCCAGGCATGGCCGTCACCCGCGGGCAGGGCGAGCGCGCGTAGCGCGGCTTCCAGCCGCTCGGGCGTTCCGGCCGCCGCAGGGCCGCGATGCACCCATGTGATGCTTGCCGAGGCGCGGGTTTCCAGCCGCTGCTCGTCGGCGGCGCCGCCGACGTCCGCGATGACGATGGCACGGGCGCCGGCATGCAGTTCCTCCAGCCGCCGGGCGATGGCGGGCAGGGCGGCATCGTCGCCGATCATCAGGTACCAGTCGAAATCGCCAGCCACCACGAACGAGCCGCGCGGCCCGCCGACGCCGATCCTGTGGCCGGGCGCCGCCTGCATCGCCCACCGGGTGGCGGGGCCGGCCTCGTGGATGGCGAACTCGATGTCGAGTTCGTTCGCGGCCGCATCGTAGCGGCGCGGGGTGTAGTCGCGCATCAGCGGCCGCTCGCCTTCGAACACCGGCGCGCCGTTCGCGCCGACGCCGGGCAGCACGGGCGCCTCGCGGCCTTCTTCGGGGAAGAACAGCTTGACGTGATCGTCGAAGCCCGCGCTGGCGAAGCCGGCGAGGTCGTCGCCGGTCAGCGTCACGCGGATCATCGAAGGGGTCGTCCTGGCGACGCGTGCGACGCTCAGCAGCCGGAATTTCAGCGGGTGCCGCACGCGTTCGCTGCGGTGGTCGCGGGACATTTGATCGGGGAGGATGTCGGTCATGTCGGTTCCTGCATTGGAACCGGGTTCGGCAGCGTGCAGACGATCGCCAGCAGCCGAACCCGGTCTTCGGGCTCGTCGGGCGCGTTGTCTCACGTTAACGCCTACGTGCGCCGGTCCATACGAGGGCCGGGCAAAGAACGACCTTCAGTTACGCCTCCGGCCCGCCGTGCGCAAGCCTGTCAGTGCGCAAGCCTGCCGGCGCGTCAACGGCCGCGCGGCGGCTTCGGCGGCTCGTCGGACAGCACCCTGTACATGAACAGGAGGTCGAGCCAGCGGCCGAACTTCGCGCCGACCTGCGGCAGCACCGCGCCCATCTCGAAGCCGAAGGCGGCGTGAAGCCGGACCGAACCCTCGTTGCCGGCCTCGATGCCGCCGACGAGGACGTGCACGCCGCGCTCGGTCGCTGTCGAGACCAGCGCGCCCATCAGCGCCTTGCCGATGCCGCGCCCGCGCGTATCGGCCCGCACATAGATCGAAAGCTCTGCCGTGTGGCGATAGCCCTCGTGCGGCCGGAAGGGTCCATAGGTGGCGTAGCCGAGAACCGCGCCGTCCTCCTCCGCCACCAGCACGGGAAAACCGGCCGCGACCCGCTCCTCGAACCAGGCCGTCCGCCCGGCGAGGTCGGAGGGTGTCTCGTTCCAGATCGCCGTCGTGTTGAGCACGGCGTCGTTATAGATCGCGAGGATGGCGGGGATGTCTTCCCGGCCGGCGGAACGAACGATGGTGCCCATGGCGCGCCTGCAGCTTATCAATCAACGGTATCGATGCTATCATGATGCCCATATGTTTTCTCGAACGTTGCGATAAGAAAATACGATGGATATCGACCAGTTGCGCACCTTCGACCGCATCGTGCGCGACGGCTCGTTCACCAAGGCGGCAGCGCGGCTCGCGGTGACCCAGGCGACCGTCTCCATGCGCATCCGGGCGCTGGAGGATGCGCTCGGCGGGCTTCTGTTCGAGCGGGGCCGCAAGGTGCGCCTTACCGAGCGCGGGGCGACGTTCCTGCCTTATGCACGCCGCATCCTCTCCACCGTGCTGGAAGGCACCGACGCGATCCGTGGGGCCGAGCGTGGCCGCATCGCGCTCGCGACCCTGCGCAGTCTGGTGCGGCCGCTGGTGTCTCCCGTGCTGGTGTCGTTCATGGCCGGGCATCCCATGGCCGAGGTGGTGCTGAGCGAGGGCAACCACGGCGACGTCGCCGAGCGGGTGCACGACCGCACCGTCGATCTCGCCATCATGGGCTGGCCCAATCTCGATCCGCTGCTCGACGAACTCCATCCGCTGGCCGTGTTCCGGGAGCGGGTGGTGATGACGGTTGCCGCCGACGTCGCCGCCCGGCTGCCGGTGACGCCGACGATCGAGGACGTGTTCGCGGTCGTCCCGCACTTCCTCACTCTCGGATGGTGGCAGGTGCTGCCGGACGCCGTCGCCGGTCTTCGCCTGCGCGCTCCGGCGGCTTCGACCATGCCCGGCGATGCCGGCCTTGCCCTGATCCGCGCCGGAACCGCGGTCGGCTACATGCCCCACACCTGGATCGGCGCCGATGTGGCGGCCGGCCGGCTGGTGGCGATCGAGCCGGTGGACGGGCCGAGCGTCAGCCGCGACAGTGCTCTGGTGGCCGCGCGCGGCAGCGTCGCCGATGCGCCGCTGACGCTGGAACTCGCCCGCCGGCTGGTGGCGCGTGGCGCGGCGGAAGGAATGCTGCACCGCGCCGATCCCGCGCTTTCCGACGCCACGCAGGGGGTATAAGGGGCCGCTTCCGCACAAGGAGGCGGTTCTTGGGCGTTAGGGGAAAAGTTCTTGGGCCTTCCCTGAAAAAAGGCGGCGTCCCGCGGGCTTTCTCCGCTTGGCGGCAACCGGGGGCGATGCTATCTCGGCGGCCATGACAACCGAACCGCGCCCCCTCATCCGCAATTTCTCGATCATCGCGCACATCGACCACGGCAAGTCGACGCTCGCCGATCGGTTGATCCAGCGCACCGGCGCGCTGACCGAGCGCGAGATGAAGGAGCAGGTGCTCGACTCGATGGATATCGAGCGCGAGCGCGGCATCACCATCAAGGCGCAGACCGTGCGCCTGACCTATCCGGCCAAGGACGGCAAGACCTATCAGCTCAACCTGATGGACACGCCCGGCCACGTCGACTTCGCCTACGAGGTCTCTCGTTCGCTCGCCGCGTGCGAGGGCTCGCTGCTCGTCGTCGACGCCAGCCAGGGCGTCGAGGCGCAGACGCTGGCGAACGTCTATCAGGCGATCGACAACAATCACGAGATCGTCCCGGTCCTGAACAAGATCGACCTGCCGGCGGCCGAGCCCGACCGCGTCAAGGAGCAGATCGAGGAGGTGATCGGCCTCGATGCCTCCAATGCCGTGATGATCTCCGCCAAGACCGGCATCGGCATCGACGATGTGCTCGAGGCGATCGTCACCCGTCTGCCGCCGCCGAAGGGCGACGAGGATGCCCCTCTGAAGGCGCTCCTGGTCGATTCCTGGTACGACGTCTATCTCGGCGTCGTCGTGCTGGTGCGTGTGGTCGACGGCGTGCTGAAGCGCGGCCAGCGCATCAGGATGATGGGCACGGACGCCGCCTACACCATCGACCGCGTCGGCGCCTTCACCCCGAAGATGACGGATTTCGATGCGCTCCATCCGGGCGAGATCGGCTTCATCATCGCTTCCATCAAGGAAGTGGCGGATACCCGCGTCGGCGACACCATCACCGACGAGCGCAAGCCGTGCGCCGAGCCGCTTCCCGGCTTCCGCCCGGCGCAGCCGGTGGTGTTCTGCGGCCTGTTCCCGGTCGATGCCGCCGATTTCGAGGATCTGCGTGCCGCGATGGGCAAGCTGCGCCTCAACGACGCGAGCTTCTCGTTCGAGATGGAAACCTCCGCCGCCCTCGGCTTCGGCTTCCGCTGCGGCTTCCTCGGCCTGTTGCATCTGGAGATCATCCAGGAGCGGCTCGAGCGCGAGTTCAATCTCGACCTGATCGCCACGGCGCCCTCGGTCGTCTACAAGATCCTGCTGACGGACGGCAGCGAGATCGAGCTTCACAACCCGGCCGACATGCCGGACCCGGTGAAGGTCGAGGAGATCTACGAGCCCTGGATTTCCGCCACCATCCTCACGCCGGACGACTATCTCGGCGCGATCCTCAAGCTCTGCCAGGACCGGCGCGGCGTTCAGACCGACCTGTCCTATGTCGGCAAGCGCGCGATGGTCACCTACGACCTGCCGCTCAACGAGGTCGTGTTCGACTTCTACGACCGCCTGAAGTCGGTGTCGAAGGGCTACGCCTCGTTCGACTATCACCTGACCGACTACAAGCCCGGCGATCTCGTCAAGATGCAGATCCTCGTCAATGCCGAGCCGGTCGACGCGCTGTCGATGCTGGTGCACCGGTCGCAGGCCGAGCGTCGCGGCCGCGCGATGTGCGAGAAGCTGAAGGATCTGATCCCGCAGCACATGTTCCAGATCCCGATCCAGGCGGCGATCGGCGGCAAGGTGATCGCCCGCGAGACGATCCGCGCCCTGCGCAAGGACGTGACCGCCAAGTGCTACGGCGGCGACATCACCCGCAAGCGCAAGCTCCTCGACAAGCAGAAGGAGGGCAAGCGCAAGATGCGTCAGTTCGGCAAGGTCGACATCCCGCAGGAAGCCTTCATCGCCGCGCTGAAGGTGGACGTCTGATCCACGCGCGCGACGCCTCGAATCGAAACGGCCCGGCGAGCGATCGCCGGGCCGTTTGCTTTTCGGCAGGGCGGCCGCGCTGCGGCGGCCGTCACTCGCCCCCTATTACTTGCCCGGCATCACTTGCCCGGCTGCGCGACGATGCGCAGATAGGGCTTCAGGGTCTTCCAGCCGTCCGGGAACTTCTCCTTCGCCGCCTCGTCGGAAACCGAGGGGACGATGATCACGTCCTCGCCCGACTTCCAGTCCGCCGGGGTGGCGACCGAGTGGTTGGCGGTGAGCTGGAGCGAATCCACCACCCGCAGGATTTCCTCGAAGTTGCGGCCGGTGCTCGCCGGGTAGGTCAGCGACAGCTTGAGCTTCTTGTCCGGTCCGATCACGAACACCGAGCGCACGGTCACGGTGTCGTTCGCGTTCGGGTGGATCATGTCGTAGAGGTCGGAGACCTTGCGGTCGGTGTCGGCGATGAGCGGGAAGTTCAGCGCCGCGCCCTGGGTCTCCAGGATGTCCTGCGACCAGGCGTCGTGATTGCCGAGCGCGTCGACGGAGAGCCCGATCACCTTGACATTGCGCTTGTCGAATTCCGGCTTCAGCCGCGCGACCGAGCCGAGCTCGGTGGTGCAGACGGGCGTGAAGTCCTTCGGATGCGAGAACAGGATCCCCCAGGACGAGCCGAGAAACTCATAGAAGTCGATCGGGCCGATCGTGGTCTCGGCGGTGAAGTTGGGGACGGTGTCCCCGAGGCGCAGCGACATCGGTCTTCCTCCGGTGGTAACGGTTGACGGGGCGGCTTCGGCCCCGCTCGTTCTTGTCCAGTGTAGCGCCGCCGCCTGGCCGCGCGAGCAAAGGCCGGCATAAAGGCCGGCCCGCTTTGGTCGTTCATTCCGAAAACCGCGGCGATGCGGCAATCCTATTCCGTCCTGCCGGGAAGCCTCTCCTGCATGGCCGCCATGATCGCCTCCGCCGTCGGCGAGGTGAACACGGCGTCGATCCCGGGCGTGATCTTGCGCCGCCAGTTGGGCCGCTGGTCGACCGTGCCCGGCAGGTTCACGGCGTCCCGTTCGCCGGCGAGGTCGTCCGCCTGCACCAGCGCGAGGAGCGAGGGCGTGGCGGCGACGAGCCGGTGCACCGCCGCGGCGACGTCCGGCGTCAGCGTGTCCGACGTGGCGAGCCCGTCCGCGGTCGCCTCGTCGATGAGCCGCCCGGCGGCGAGCCGGCGCGCGAGCGCGGCCTTCGCCTCCTGCCGCTCGTCGCGCGCGATCGCGGCGGCGTCCCCGTCGATCAGCCCGAGCGAGAGCCGCTCGGCGATGTCGGCGCCGCTCCACCAGCCGGCGAGCGTCGGCAGGTCGTGGGTCGAGACGCAGGCGGCGGCGCGCACCGGATAGCGCTCCGGCGGGCGGAATTCCACGCCGTCGCGCTCGAACCACAGCACGCGGTAGGACAGCACGTCGGCCGCCATCAGCGCCTCGCCGATGCCCTCCGGCACCGTGCCGAGGTCCTCGCCGACCACCAGGCACTCCGCCCGCTGGCTTTCGAGCGACAAAAGGCCGACGAGATCGTGGAACGGATAGGCGAGATAGGTGCCTTCGCCGGCCTTGGCGCCGTCCGGCACCAGGAACAGCCGCGTCAGCCCCATGACGTGGTCGATCCGGAGCGCGCCGGCATGGCGCATGTTGGCGCTGGCGAGGTCGGAGAAGCTGCGATAGCCCTCGCGCGCCCAGGCGAGCGGGTTCGGCGGCGGCAGGTTCCAGATCTGCCCGTCCGCGGAGAACGGATCCGGCGGGGCGCCGACCGAAACGCCGGTCATCAGCAGGTCCTGCTCCGACCACGCCTCCGCCCCGTCCGGGGCGGTGCCCACGGCGAGGTCGCGATAGAAGCCGAGGCCGAGGCCAGCCTCCCGCGCTTCCTTCGCCGCCGAGGCAAGCTGCCGGTCGGCCACCCACTGCATGTAGAGCGAGAAGCGGATGCGCTCGGCATTCGCCTCGGCGAACGAGGCCACGCCGGCGGCGGCCGGGGAGGCGACATCCGCCGGCCACGACCACCATCGCGGCGTTCCGTTCGCCTCCGTCAGCGTCTCGAAGGTGGCGAACCGTTGCAGCGCGGCGCCCCTCGTGTGGCGGAAGCGCTGGAAATCGGCCACGTGCGGATCGTCCGGCGCGGCGGCCTCCCGCGCGGTGAAGGCGGTGAACGCGGCTTCGAGCACCCGCCGCTTGGCGGCCCAGACGCCGGGATAATCGACCGCCGGAAGGCCGGCCAGCGCCCCGAACGCCGCCGCCTCCGCCTCCAGCGCCGCCCGCACCCGCCCGTCATATCCGATCTCGGGCAGAGCCGAGACATCGATATAGATGGGATCAAGAAAGCGCCGGTCGGAGGGATGGTAGGGGCTGTTGCGATCGCGTTCGGTCGGGAACAGCGCGTGCAGCGGGTTGAGGCCGATGGTCTGCGCGCCGCGAGATGCCGCCAGCGCGCCGAACAGGCCGAGCGCCGTGAAATCGCCGATGCCCTGATCGCCGTCGCGATGCAGCGTGTAGAGATGGGCGGCGATGCCGAAGCGCCGTTCGCCGGCCGCGAAGCCCGGCGGCAGATGGCACCGGCCCGGTACCACGATCAGCGGGCAGGTGGTCTCCGGCTCCTCCGCAAGGCGCAGCACGTGGCGTCCGACCGGCTGCGGCGGCAGCTCGATGGTGCGGACGGGCACCTGCCGGCCGTCCGGCAGCGCGTCCCAGCGCCGCTGCCCGGCATCGTGCGCCACCACCACGGTCTCGTGGCTGCCGTCTTCCCGTTCGATCGAAAGCGCGAACGTCCGCCCGCCGAGGGCGCTGCGGCCGCCGAGCGTGACGACGGCGTGTTCGCCCGCGCGCACGACCATCACCGGCGGCAACGCCGCAAGCTCGCGGCCCGCGACCAGCCGCTCCAGGCTGTCATAGGCCTCCGCTGTGGTCGAAGCCGGCAGTCGCAGCGCGGCGAGCAGCGCGCGCTTGGCGTCGTCGCCGACGCGATGCTGCGTACCGCCTACATCCCACCAATATGGTGAAAGGCCGGCCGCGCCCGCCAGCTTGTCGAGCACGGCGGGGTCCGCGGCGCCGCGCTTGCGCGCCTTGCGCGCGCGCTCCGCCGCCAGCACGACCGAGCGCGGCGCAAGCCGGCAGCGGCCGTCGAGCGCCTCTTCGCCGGCATAGCCCGGCCGCGCGCTGTCGATCACGCACGACCACTCGAAGCCCGGCCGCGGGTCCGGCAGCACCATCTCCGCCGGCTGCCGGCCGGCATGGAGCGCGACCACCACGCGGCTCGCTTCGGCCTCTCCGTCCGAGGGCTCGTAGAGCGCGGCGATCAGGGTGTGATTGGCCGGATCGTTCCAGCCTTCGTTGTCGAGCGGCGTGCCGCGGGTCGAGAGCCACGCCACGTCCGGAATGCCGGAGGCGTCGAGCGCGCCGCCGGTCAGCGGCCGCGTGGCGCCGAGCGCGGGATGTGCGAGCCGGGCGGCGACGAGCCGCGCGGCGAAGCGCGACAGCGCCGCGTCATGCCGTTCCCAGTCGAGCCAGGAGGCGGCATTGTCCTGGGCGTAGGCGTTGTTGTTGCCGCCCTGCGAGCGGCCGCATTCGTCGCCCATCGAGAGCATCGGCGTGCCGCGCGAAAACAGCAGCGTGGCGAGAAGCGCCCGCATGTCGGCGTGGCGCTCGGCCTCGATGTCGCGGTCGTCGGTCGGCCCCTCGATGCCGTAGTTCCAGGAATGGTTCTCGCCGGTGCCGTCGCGGTTGAACTCGCCGTTCGCCTCGTTGTGCTTCTCCGTGTAGGAGACGAGGTCCGCGAGGGTGAAGCCGTCATGGGCGGTGATGAAGTTGACGCTGGCCGACACCGGGCGGCGGCGTTCGGCGAAGATGTCGGCCGAGCCGGCGAAGCGGGTGGCGAGTTCGCCGACCATGCGGCCGTCGCCGCGCCAGAACCGGCGCACGGCATCGCGGTAGCGGTCGTTCCATTCGCCCCAGCGCGCCGGGAAGGCGCCGAGATGATAGCCGCCGGGACCGGGATCCCACGGCTCCGCGATCATGATCAGCGTCGACAGCAGCGGGTCCTGCTCCACCGCCGCCAGGAACGGCGCGGCCGGGTCGAAGCCGTCGTCGCGGCGCGCCAGCGTCACCGCCAGGTCGAAGCGGAAGCCGTCGATGCCGGTGCGCTCCACCCAGGTGCGCATCGCCTCCAGCGCCAGCTTCAGCCCTTCCGGGCGGTCGAGCGGCAGCGTGTTTCCGCAGCCGGTGTCGTTGACGTAGTAGAGCGGCTCGCCGGGCACGAGCCGGTAATAGCCGGCATTGTCGAGGCCGCGCATGGAGACGGTCGGGCCCCAGTGATCGCCCTCGCCGGTGTGGTTGAACACCACGTCCAGGATGACGGCGATGCCCGCCTCGTGCAGAGCCGAGACGGCGGCGCGGATTTCCGCGAAGCCGCCGGGCGCGAGGCGCGGGTCCGGCGCCAGATAGGTAATGGGGTTGTAGCCCCAATAATTGTTGAGCCCGAGCGGCGGCAGATGGCGTTCGTCGAGGATCGCCATCGAAGGCATCAGCTCGACCACCGTCACACCGAGGGCCTTCAGGTGATCGATGGCGGCGGGCTGCGCGAGGCCGGCGAAGGTGCCGGCGATCTCGTCGGGAATCTCCGGGTGGTTGCGCGTGAAGCCGCGCACATGCATCTCGTAGATCACGGTCTTCGCCGGATCGGGCACCGGGCCGCGCGGCGCCGGTTCGGGCGGCGTCTCCACGATCGCCTTCGGAACGAGGTGCGCGGTGTCGACCGGCTCCGGCCTGTCGGCGGGATCGGTGCCCGGCGACACGTCGAACAACAGCGGATCGAGCTGGAACGGCCGGTCGAGCCGGGTGGCGTAGGGGTCGACGAGCAACTTTGCCGGGTTGAAGCGGTGGCCCTCGCGCGGCGCCCACCGCCCGTCCGCACGAAGCCCGTAGCGCCGTCCCGCGCCGATGCCGGCGACGTGGGCGTGGAAAACGTCCCCGGTGCGATGCAGAAGGGGAATGCGCTCGACTTCCGTCTGGCCCTCGTCGTCGAACAGGCAGAGCGTCATCGCCGTTGCCGTCGACGAATAGACGGCGATGTTGATGCCGTCGCCGTCGAGGGTCACGCCGAGCGGTGCGGGCCGGCCGGCACGCACGACGCGGACCGGTTCGGGGCAGTCGTGCCTGCGCAACGCCATGCGTCAAAAGCCTCCGGGCGCGGTCACCAGCGCGCGATAGAGATCGGCATAGCGCCTCGCGGGTCCACGCCAGGAGACGTCCGTCGCCAGCGCGTTCATCTGCAATTGCCGCCAGGCCGCCTTGTCCTGCCACAGGTCGGCGGCGCGCAGCATGGCGGCCTCCAGCATGTCGCGGCTCACGGGCGAGAACTGGAAGCCGGTGCCCAGGCCTTGTGCGCGCGCCATCTCGTTGGCATCGATCACGGTGTCGGCAAGGCCGCCGACGCGCGCCACGATCGGCAGCGCGCCGTAGCGGGTGGCGCTGAGCTGGGTCAGCCCGCAGGGCTCGAACCGCGAGGGCACCAGCAGCGCGTCCGCGCCGGCCTGGATCTGGTGGGCAAGGCCCTCGTCATAGCCGATCACGGTGGCGATGCGGCCGGGATGGGCGCGGGCCGCATCGCGGAAGCCGGCTTCGAGATCCCGGTCGCCGGCACCGAGCACCACGAGCTGCGCGCCGAGCGAGGTCACCGCCCCGACGCAGCCGAGCAGCATGTCGAGGCCCTTCTGCCACGTCAGCCGGCTCACCACCGCGAACAGCAGCGCGTTCGGATCGGCCTCCAGGCCGAGGCGCGCCTGCAGCGCGATCTTGTTGTCGAGCCGGAGGTCGATGGTCGAGGCATCGAAATTGCGCTTGATCATCGGATCGCGCTCCGGCGACCACAGCACGTCGTCGATGCCGTTGACGATGCCCGAAACCACCCGCGCGCGGGTGCGCAGCAGCCCGTCCAGCCCCATGCCGCCCTCGGGCGTGCGGATCTCGGCGGCATAGGTCGGCGAGACCGTGGTGATGCGGTCGGAGAGGCGCAGGCCCGCCTTGAGGAAGCCGATCATGCCGTAATATTCGACGCCCTCGACCGACATCGCGTGGGGCGGAAGCCCGAGCGCGCCGAACATCTCCGCCGGGAACTGGCCCTGGAAGGCGAGGTTGTGCACGGTCATCACGGTCGGCGGGCGCCGTCCGCCGCCATAATAGAGATAGGCGGCGGTGAGGCCCGCCTGCCAGTCGTGCGCATGGACCACGTCCGGCACGAAGGCCGGCAGGTGGCCGCCGCCGACGAAGGCGCCCACGGCGGAAAGCGCCGCGAACCGCACGGCATTGTCCGGCCAGTCACGGCCGTCGTAGCCGACATAGGGATTGCCGCCGCGGGCATAGAGATGCGGGGCATCGATCACCAGCAGATCGAGGCCGGCGGCATGGGCGCCGATCAGATCGGCGCGGCCCCCGAACAGGTCGGGGAAGCTGTAGAGCGTCTCGCGCAGTTCGAGCGCGGCCATCACGGCCGGATAGCCCGGCACCAGCGTGACCATCCGGATGCCTTCGGGCGCGAGCGCGGCGGGCAGAGCGCCCGCCACGTCGGCCAGTCCGCCGGTCTTGATCAGCGGAAACACCTCGGAGACGACCGAGAGGACGGACTGCGTGGGCACCGGGACCGGTTTCATTGCGGGAGACGATCGATCATGGGTTGCGTGATGAGGCAGATGCCGTTGGCCGTCCTGCGGAAGCGCTTGGCGTCGAGTTCCGGATCCTCGCCGACGACGAGCCCTTCGGGGATCTGCACGCCGGCGTCCACCACCACATTCTTGAGGCGGGCCGAGCGGCCGATGCCGACATAGGGCAGGATGACGCCGTTCTCGACATAGGAATAGGAGTTCAGCCGCACCCCGGTCGAGACCAGCGTGCGCCGGACCGAAGCGCCCGAAACGATGCAGCCGCCCGAGACCAGCGAGGAGATCGCCTGTCCCCGGCGCCCGTCCTCATCGTGGACGAACTTCGCCGGCGGCGTGATCTCGCCATAGGACCAGATCGGCCAGTCGCGGTCGAACAGGTCGAGTTCCGGCACCACGTCTGTCAGATCGATGTTCGCTTCCCAGTAGGCGTCGACCGTGCCGACGTCCCGCCAGTAGGGCACGTCCTCGGAATCCGACCGTACGCAGGAATCCGAGAAGTGGTGGGCCACCGCTTTCCCGTGGCGCACGATGTGGGGAATGATGTCCTTGCCGAAATCGTGGCTGGAACTCGGGCTTGCGGCGTCCCGGCGCAGTTCGTCCATCAGGAACTTGGTGTCGAACACGTAGATGCCCATGCTGGCGAGCGCACGGTCCGGCTTGCCGGGCATCGCCGGCGGGTCCGCCGGCTTTTCCACGAACGAGAGAATGCGGTCGGTCTCGTCGACGTGCATCACGCCGAACGCCGTCGCCTCGGCGCGCGCGACCTCGTGGCAGCCCACCGTCACGTCCGCCCCCTGGGCGACGTGCTGCTGCAGCATCTTCTCGTAGTCCATCTTGTAGATGTGATCGCCCGCGAGAATGATGATGTACTTCACATCGTGGGCTTCGATGATGTCGATGTTCTGATACACCGCATCGGCCGTGCCCAGATACCAGCTTTCCTCGGAAATGCGCTGACTCGCCGGCAGAATGTCGAAGCTTTCGTTGCGCTCGGGCCGCAGGAAGTTCCACGCGCGCGTCAGATGACGGATCAGGCTGTGGGCCTTGTACTGCGTGGCGACGCCGATGCGGCGCACGCCCGAGTTCAGCGCATTCGACAGCGCGAAGTCGATGATGCGCGACTTTCCGGCGAAGTAGACCGCCGGCTTGGCGCGCCGGTCGGTCAGCTCCATCAGGCGGCTACCCCGGCCGCCGGCGAGCACGTAGGCCATCGCCGAACGGGCGAGCGGACCGCTCATTCCCCCCTCTCGGATCATCTCGGGAGTCCCTCCTCAAGCAACGCGGCGGCCCGGATCTCACGTCCGGTCCGGATTATGAAGCGCCCGCCTTTTCCTCCAATCAAGTCCGTGGACGCGATTGCAGGATACGCGGCTGGACCCGCCCCGGTTCCGCATTATCCTGCAGAAACGCGGGGCGGGGATATGCTCTAGGCCTCCGCGTCCAGAACGAAATAGACGGCGGCAAGGGGCGGAAGCGTGATGGACGCGGAGACCGGCAGGCCGTGCATCGGCGGCCCGTCGGCGACGACGGCGCCGAGATTGCCGATGCCGGAGCCACCATAGACGGGGGCATCGGTGTTCAAGGCCTCGCGCCAGCGGCCCGCGGCCGGCATCCCGATGCGGTAGCCGGATCGGGGCACCGGCGTGAAGTTGAACACCGCCACCACCGGCGGGCCGCCTTCGCCGTCGAAGCGGGCCCAGGCGAACACCGACTGGGCGCGGTCGTCCACCACGATCCAGCGGAAGCCGTCCGGCTCGCAGTCGCGGGCATAGAGCGCCGGCAGGTCGCGATAGAGCCGGTTGAGGTCGCCGACGAGGCGCTGCACGCCCTTGTGGGGCTCGTAGGCGGTCAGGTGCCAGTCGAGGCTCTGGTCGAAGTTCCATTCGGCGCGCTGGCCGAACTCCTGTCCCATGAACAACAGCTTCTTGCCGGGATAGGCCCACATGAAGCCGTAATAGGACCGAAGGTTGGCGAAGCGCTGCCAGTCGTCGCCGGACATCTTCGAAAGCAGCGATGCCTTGCCATGGACGACTTCGTCATGGCTCAGCGCCAGCACGAAGTTCTCCGTGTAGAGGTACATGAGCCCGAAGGTCATCTTGTCGTGATGCCAGCGGCGATGCACCGGATCGAGCTTCATGTAGTCCAGGGTGTCGTGCATCCACCCCATGTTCCACTTGAAGCCGAAGCCGAGGCCGCCGGTCGAGACGGGCCGCGACACGCCCCACCAGGAGGTTGATTCCTCCGCGATGGTGACGGTGCCGGGATGGAGCGCGTAGCTCAGCTCGTTGAAGCGGCGGATGAACCGGCTCGCGTCCTTGTTGTCGTTCGAGCCGTCCGGGTTCGGTGCCCACTCGCCCTCGCGTCGCGAGTAGTTGAGGTAGAGCATCGACGCCACGGCATCGACCCTGAGGCCGTCGATGTGGAAGCGGTCGAGCCAGTAGAGCGCGTTCGCCGTCAGCATGTTGGCGACTTCGCGGCGGCCGAAATCGTAGATCGCGGTGTTCCAGTCCGGATGGAAGCCGCGGCGGGGATCGGCGTGCTCGTAAAGCGGCGAACCGTCGAAATGGGCGAGGCCGTGGATGTCCGTCGGGAAGTGGGCAGGCACCCAGTCGAGGATGACGCCGAGGCCCGCGGCGTGCGCCCTGTCGACGAACCGGGCGAACCCGGCGGGATCGCCGAAGCGCCGGGTCGGCGCGAACAGCCCGATCGGCTGGTAGCCCCACGAGGCGTCGAGCGGGTGTTCCGACACCGGCAGCAGTTCGACGTGGGTGAACCCGAGCTCGACCACGTAGGGGATCAGCTCGTCGGCGAGTTCGTCATAGGTCAGGAAGCGGTTGCCGTCTCCCCGCCGCCAGGAGCCGAGATGGACCTCGTAGACCGACATCGGCTCGCGGTGCGCCGGCTTGGTGCCGCGCTCGGCCAGATAGTCCCCGTCGGTCCAGACGAAATCGTCGGTACGGGCGACGACCGAGGCCGTCGACGGGCGCATCTCGCTGCCGAAGCCGAACGGATCGGCCTTCAAAGGCAGCAGCACGCCGTCCCGGCTGTAGATCTCGTACTTGTAGACCGCGCCCTCGCCGATGCCGGGGGCGAAGATCTCCCACAGGCCGCTGTCGACGCGTTTGCGCATCTGGTGGCGCCGGCCATCCCACGCATTGAAGTCGCCTACGACCGAGACGCGCGCCGCATTGGGCGCCCAGACGGCGAAATGCACGCCTTCGACGCCTTCATGGGTGCGCAAATGTGCGCCCAGGCGATCATAAAGCGCGCGATGGGTGCCTTCCACGAGCAGATGATCGTCGAGCGGACCGAGCACGGGGCCGAAGGCATAGGGATCGTCGAATTCCCAGGTCCCGCCCGCATTGGTGGCCCGCAGGCGGTAGAAATGGCGGTCGCCGCCCGCCGGTCCGACGCCGGGCGCGGCACCCTCCGGCAGGTATCCCTCGAACACTCCGTCCTGATGGCGGCGGTCGAGTGAAACCAGAACTTTGCCGTCCAGCCCGACGGCGTCGACGGTGTCGGCGCCGGGAACGAAGGCGCGGATCACGACACCGCCGGCGCCGGTATTTATGGCCCCGGCCTTGCGTCGTCCGCTCGGCTTCCCGGCACCGGGCAGGCCGCCCGGTCCGGGGAGCTGGTGAGGTCCCAGCAGCGCGAATGGATCACCATGACGGGCATGAACGATCGCCTCCAGGGCATCGTCGTCCGCCTTCCAATCCGCTCCGGAACCCATGTTACGCCTTATCCGGCCGGCTTCACCGGCACGTTCCAGATTTCCTCGGCATATTCCGCGATGGAACGGTCCGATGAAAACCAACCCATGTTGGCGACGTTCAGAATGCTCGAACGCCACCATGCGGCTTTGTCACGCCACATCGATCCCGCTTTACGCTGGGTAGCATAGTAGGAATCGAAGTCTGCGGTCACGAGGAAATAATCGTGGTGCCGCAGGGCGTTGATGAGGTTGTGGAAGCGGTTGTTCTCGCCGGGCGAGAACACGCCGGACTCCACGGCATCCACCACCTCGCTGAGCTGCGGCGAGGCGGCGATTGCGCCGCGCCCGTCGATGCCTTCCCGGCGGCGAGCCTCGACCTCCTCGGCGGTGAGACCGAAGATGAAAATGTTCTCGGGCCCGACATGTTCCCTGATCTCGACGTTTGCGCCATCCAGCGTACCGATGGTGAGCGCGCCGTTGAGGGCGAGTTTCATGTTGCCGGTGCCGGAGGCCTCCATGCCGGCGGTCGAGATCTGCTCCGACAGGTCGGCAGCCGGGATGATCGATTCCGCCAGGCTGACATTGTAGTTCGGGAGGAACACGACCTTCAGCTTGTTGCGCACGGTCGGGTCGCTGTTCACGACCTTGGCGACGTCGTTGATCAGCTTGATGATCAGCTTCGCCTGATGGTAGCTCGCGGCCGCCTTGCCGGCGAACACCTTCACGCGCGGCGTCCAGTCCCGCATCGGCTGGGCGCGGATCGCATCATAGAGCGCGATGGTCTCCAGGATGTTGAGGAGCTGGCGCTTGTACTCGTGGATGCGCTTGATCTGGATGTCGAACAGCGCATCCGGATCGACCGCGACGCCGAGCTGCTCGCGGATGATCTTGCCGAGCGCGACCTTGTTGGCGCGCTTGACGGCGGCGAACTTGTCCTGGAACGCGGCGTCGCCGGAGAACTGCGAGAGTTCCGTCAGAAGCTCGGGGTGGTCGAGCACCTTCGGTCCGATCGCCTCGACCAGGAGTTTCGTCAGTCCCGGGTTCGCCTGATAGAGCCAGCGCCGGAAGGTGACGCCATTGGTCTTGTTGACGATCTTGCCCGGCCACAACGTGTGGAAGTCGCGGAACACCGTCTTCTTCATGAGGTCGGTGTGAAGCGCCGAGACGCCGTTGACATGGTGCGAGGCCATGAAGGCGAGGTGCCCCATGCGCACGCGGCGGCCGGCCTGCTCGTCGATCACCGACACCGACGACAGGAAGCTCCCGTCCGGATTCACCCGCCGCGCGGCATCGAGGTGCAGCGCGTTGATGAGATAGATGATCTGGACGTGGCGCGGCAGCAGCCGCTCCATCAGCGGGATCGGCCAGCTCTCGAGCGCTTCCGGCAGCAGCGTGTGATTGGTGTAGGAGAACGTGCGCTGCACGATATCCCACGCCTCTTCCCACGGCAGCTCGTGGGTATCCACGAGGATGCGCATCAACTCGACGATGGCGATGCAGGGATGGGTGTCGTTGAGCTGGATCGCCACCTTGTCCGGCAGCGTGCGGACGTCGCCATAGGCCTTCAGATGGCGGCGCAGCAGGTCGCGCAGCGAGGCGGCGGCGAAGAAATATTCCTGCCGCAGCCGCAGTTCCTGGCCTTCCGGCGTCTCGTCGCTCGGATAGAGGATCTTGGAGATCGACTCGGTTTTCATCCGCGCGGCGAACGCGCCGACGTGGTCGCCGCGGTTGAAAGCCTCGAGGATGAGGGGATCGGTCGCGCGCGCCGACCAGAGGCGCAGCGTGTTCACGTGCCGCCCGTGCCAGCCGACGATCGTGGTGTCGTAGGCGACCGCCTCGACGGTCTCAGCCGGGTGCCAGACGTGCTTGACGAGCGCCTCGGACGTCGCGACCGCCTCGACGGAGCCGCCGAAGCCGATGTCGTAGACGACTTCCGGCCGCTCGAACTCCCACGGGTTGCCGAACGACAGCCAGTCTTCCGGATATTCCTGCTGCCAGCCGTTCTTCACCGCCTGACGGAACAGGCCGTGATCGTAGCGGATGCCGTAGCCGTAGGCGGGAATGGAGAGCGTCGCCATGCTTTCCATGAAACAGGCGGCGAGGCGGCCGAGGCCACCGTTGCCGAGCGCGGCGTCCGGCTCGACCTTGCGCAGCCGGTCGAGGTCGACATCGAGGCCCTGCAGCGCCTCGCGCACTGTCTCGGTGAGCTCGAGGTTGTTCAGGTTGTCGAACAGCAGGCGGCCGATCAGGAACTCGAGGGATAGATAATAGACCCGCTTGGCGTTGTTCTCGTAGGTCGCCCGGGTGGAGGCGATCCAGCGATCGACGACACGATCACGCACGGCGAGAGCGGTGGCCACGAACCAGTCGCGGTCGCTCGCGGTGATGGTGCTCTTGCCCACATAATAGGTGAGCTTGTCCAAGATATCGGCACGCAGCGAAGCCGCATCCTCGCCACGCGGTCCCCCGGGGCTTTCGACGGAAACGGTTTCGAGATGCTCTTGGTTCGCCGGGGATTCGACCGTCATGACTGGGGTTTCTCCACTGGATCGACGATGGGCGGGCTCGGACCGCGACTGTCGGACGAAGGAACGGAAGGACGGGCAGAGTGCAATCTGGACAGAGTGATTGCAAACGCCGGGGCGGGAAAGGACTGCGTTTGCATCGGGCGCCGGGTCGTAATGCCGCCCCTCGTCCAGAATGCAACCCCTGTGCCATCAAGGAGATGACAGTTCGGTTCAAGGGACGTGCTTTTCCCGTTGATTTCGATCAACGCGCCGGGCCGGTCTCTGCCTTGAGGTTCAACAGGCTGCCCTTCCTCGTACAATTGCGGGGTGAGGCGGGCGACCGGTCACGGTGCGGGACCGCCTTGCAGGAGGGACCTGTGCGTGTTCATGGGGCATCGCGCTGGCGGCGGTGAAATCCGTCGTACCGGGCCGACACGTCACGCCATTCAACCGAGCCGGCAACGGTGCGGAACCCGGGGCCGGTTTCAGGCCTTCCTCCCAGGTCGGGCCGCGCGCGGCCGGGCGGCGGGCGTGCTGAGCGAGGCAGCGATGCAGATCGAAGACCAGACGGAAACCGCGGCCTTTCTCGCCGGCTGTCTTCCCGGCATTCGTGTGATCGAGACCCACATTTCGGTCCTGTTTCTCGGCGCCGACACCGTGTTCAAGCTGAAGAAGGCCGTGCGGCTGCCCTATGTCGACCTCTCGACCGTCGACCGCCGCCTTGCCTGCTGCCGGCGCGAGCTTGAACTCAACCGGCGCACCGCGCCCGCCCTCTACCGCAGCGTCCGCCGCATCACCCGGGACGCCGTCGGCCGGCTCGTGTTAGACGGCGAGGGTGAAACGGTGGACGCCGTGGTCGAGATGGCGCGCTTCGACGATGCGGGCCTCGCCGACCGCCTCGCGGAAGAAGGGTGGCTGTCGCCGCCGCTCGTGGAGGCGATGGCGGCGGCGGTGGCGGCCTTCCATGCCGAGGCCGCGCCGGTCGCCGACGGAGGCGGGCCCGGCGGTGCAGCGCGCATCGCCGCGGTGCTCGACATCAACCGCCGGGCGCTCGAACCCGCCCGCGGCCTGTTCGGCGAGGGGCCGGTCGAGGGTCTCGTCGCGGCAAGCGCCCGCCTTCTCGACCGCCATGCCGATCTTGCCGACCTCCGCCAGCGGCAGGGATGGGTGCGCCGCTGCCACGGCGACCTTCACTTGCGCAATATCGTCTTCATCGACGGGGCGCCCGTCCTGTTCGACTGCCTCGAGTTCGACGAGGACATGGCGACAACGGACGTGCTCTACGACGTCGCCTTTCTGGTGATGGACCTGATCCACCGCGGGCTCTCCGGCGAAGCGAACGTCGTGTTCAACCGTTATCTCGACCTCGCGCGAGCCGACGACGGCGTGCCGCTGATGCCGCTTTTCCTCGCGATGCGTGCCACCGTGCGCGGTCACATCGCCGCGACGGTGGCCGCGGAGGCGCGTGCCGGGGACGCTGTGCGGCCGCGCGCGGATGCCGCGGCCTATCTCGACCTCGCGGCCGCGTTTCTGGTGGAGCGCCCTGCCGTGCTGGTCGCGATCGGCGGGCTCAGCGGATCCGGCAAGTCGACGGTCGCCCGCGGCCTCGCGCCGCATGTCGGCGCGGCACCCGGGGCGCGCGAGCTTTCGAGCGATCGCACCCGCAAACGGCTGTTCGGCGTTCCCGCCGTGACGAAGCTGCCACCGGAGGCCTACCGGCCCGGCGTGTCGCGCACCGTCTATTCCCGTCTGTTCAAGGAAGCCGCGACAGTTGCCAGGGCGGGGCACTCCGTCGTCGTGAACGCGGTGTTCGACCGTGCGGAAGACCGCGACGCCGTCGAGGCGGCGGCGCACGCCGCCGGCGTGCCGTTCCTCGGGCTCTGGCTGGATGCCCCGGAGGCCGTTCTCATCGATCGCGTCGAGCATCGCTCCGGCGATCCGTCGGATGCCGATGCGACCGTGGTGCGGGCGCAGGCGACACACTCCACAGGTGAAATAAAATGGACGCGTATCGATGCCAGCATGGATGCGGCGTCGGTCGTGGCCGCTGCGCGGCAGGCCTGCGCCGCACGCTTCGGTGATCCGTCGGCGGTCGCCGCCCGTTTTAGGGCGTGAATTGAACCCGCAGCGGATTGTCGCGCGACCCGTGTCGTGGCACGGAGTAGAGATGGAATAGGGGAGCCGCTGACTCGGGGGTGTAGCAGCGGCGGTCGGTTCCAGAGTACCGAAAAGGGGCTTTATCCATGTCAGCGAGGCGCATGCCTCTTACCATCGGTGCTCTGGGCATCGTGTTCGGCGATATCGGCACGAGCCCGCTCTATGCTTTCCGCGAGGCGGCCAGGGCCGCCGAAGCCGCAACCGACTTCGCCGTTCTGGGCGTGCTGTCGCTCATGCTGTGGGCGATTATCCTGTCGGTGAGCCTGAAATATGTCACGCTGGTGCTGCGCCTCGACAACGACGGCGAAGGCGGCATTCTGGCGCTGGCGACCCTGCTCGACCTGCAGCATTTCACGCCGGGTCACCGCGGATTGCTGCTGCTCGTCGCCCTGGTCGGCGCGGCGATGCTGTTCGGCGACGGTGTCATCACGCCCGCGATCTCGGTTCTCAGCGCCGTGGAGGGGCTGGAGCTCGTCGCGCCGAGCCTGACGGAATTCGTGGTGCCGATCACGGTCGCGATTCTGCTTGTGCTCTATGCGGCGCAACGGGCCGGAACCCACCGCATCGGCGTCCTGTTCGGACCGGTGATGACGCTCTGGTTCGTGGTGCTGGGCGTGCTGGGCCTCATTGCGGCGGTCAAGAACCCGATCGTGTTCACCGCGATCAACCCGCTCTATGGCGTGGAACTGATCTGGTCGGCGCCGGAGAAGGCGATCTTCGTGCTCGCCGCCGTGTTCCTGACCATCACCGGCGGCGAGGCGCTCTATGCCGACCTCGGCCAGTTCGGCCGCAAGGTGATCACGCGAGCTTGGTACTGCTTCGCGATGCCGGGGCTCGTGCTCAATTATTTCGGTCAGGGCGCGCTCGTGCTCGCCGACCCGACTGCGTTGCGCAACCCGTTCTTCCTGCTCGCACCGAACTTCCTGCTGCTGCCGCTCGTCATCCTGTCGGCCTTGGCGACGGTGATCGCCTCGCAGGCGATCATCACGGGCGTGTTCAGCCTCGCCAAGCAGGCTATCGAGACGAGCTTCCTCGTGCCGCTCGCCGTCAAGCACACCGCCGAGGAATACGAGAGCCACGTCTATATCGGCACCATCAACGTGCTGCTGGCGATCCTGTCGATCTCGACGGTGTTCGTGTTCCGCTCGTCGGATGCGCTGTCCCACGCCTACGGCATCGCGGTCGCGACGGCGATGATCACCACGACGGTGCTCTATGTCAGCGCGCAGTTCCGGTTGAGGCGCTGGCCGCGCCCGCTCACCGCTCTCGTCGGCATCGTCATCCTCTCCATCGATATGGTGTTCTTCCTGCCGAACCTCGGCAAGATTCCGACCGGCGGTGAGCTTCCGCTCGCGCTCGCCGGGTTCGCGCTGCTGGTGATGATCTCCTGGCGCGTCGGCACCAGGCGGATGTCGGAGATCCTGACCCGCCGCGGCTATGTCGAGATCGAGGAACTGGAAGGCTCGCTACGCACATCGACTGTGGTGCATCGGACCGCGGTGGTGCTGTCGCGTTCGAGCGTGCGGGTGCCGGTGGCGCTGAGCCGCCTCAACCAGCTTCTCGACGTCAGCTTCGATCGCTTCGTGTTCGTCTCGGTCAAGGTGGCGGGGCGGCCGCGCATCGGCCCGAGCGAGCGGCTGTTCGTCGATACCGTGTCGAAGCGCATGTCGCGCGTGTCGCTGGTCGTCGGCTACATGCAGTCCGTCAACCTTCCGGCTCTGATCGCGCCCGCGCTGCGCGAGATCGGCGTCGACCCGGGCTCCGTGATCTATGTCGTCGGCCACGAACGGCCGCTGCCGCCGAAGCGCATCCGCTCGGTGCGCGACGTGCTGTCGTTCGTGTTTGTGGTGCTGATGCGCAATGCGGCACGTGCCGCCGACCGCTTCAACCTGCCCCACAAGCGCACGCTGGAGGTGGGATATCCCATCGGGTTCGACGCCTCGCGCGCGCCGGATGCCCGCCCGCCTTCGGGCCGCGCCAATCCGGCCGAAGTGGTGCTTCCGCGCAAATAGGCGGCCGGCACGCCGCGCGGCCATGGGACGACAGCTTCGGAGCGGCTGAGCCTCTCCGGAGAAGCCCGTCGTGTGCCACGCGCGCCGGCGCCGTTTGACCGCCATGGTCCAGGCACGACCGCGCTGCATGATGCGTCCGGATATCGCGGCCAAGCTGTTCTTTAGCCGTTCCAAGCAATAAAAGCCGGTGCGGATGTAATATTGTTCCCCCCTCCCGCATGACGTCCGAATGAGATAAGACATTTCTCGCCGGGTGGGGTCCCCGGCCGTCCGGAGCGTCGTCGTTGCAGGCCGTTTTCGCCTGCTGGCAAGCAATCGCGCCGGAATGTGGGTCCGGGCGGCTTCGGTGCGACTGACGTTCGTTGCGGCAGGAAAAGCATCCGGCGGTCTGAAAGGGACGGACATCATGGCCGAGCGCGAGAAATCTTCCCAGACGATGCCCAGGCCGGATGGGCCGAGCGGTGCCCACCATCATGGCCCGGAGGCCCACGACCACGGCGACCACGAACACGACGATCACGACCATTCCGGCCACGATCACGGCGGCGAAGGCCACGATCATGCGCCGCACGCGGATCACGGCCACGCCGGCCACGGCCACGGGGCGAAGCGGGCAGGCGGGGGGCACTCCCATGCCGGTCACTCGCACGGCGGTCACTCCCACGCCGGTCATTCCCACGCCAGTTCGAGCGAGACCCGTACCGCCATCGCGGCGATCATCACGCTGAGCTTCATGGTGCTGGAGTTCGTCGGCGGCCTCTGGTCCGGCTCGCTGGCGCTGATGGCCGATGCGGCCCACATGGCGACCGATGCCGTGTCGCTCGGTCTTGCCTGGTGGGCGTTCCGGCAGCTGCGCCAGCCGGTCACCGATCGCATGAGCTTCGGTCATCACCGGATGCCGGTGCTCGTGGCCTTCGCCAACGCCGTCGCGCTGATCCTGCTGACGCTCTGGATCGCGGTTGAGGCGATCGAGCGCCTGATGGAACCGGTGCACATCTCGGCCGGCCCGATGGCGGCCATCGCGGTCGCGGGCCTCGGCGCCAACATCGCCGCTTTCCTGGTGCTCTCCATGGGCGAGCGCAATCTCAACATCCGCGGGGCGCTCCTGCACGTCGCGAGCGACATGCTGGGCTCTGTCGCAGCGATCGCGGCGGCCGGCGTGATCTATTTCACCGGCTGGGTGCCGATCGATCCGATCCTGTCGCTGCTGGTGGGTTTCCTGCTGCTGCGCGCGACGATCTCGCTGATGCGCGATTCGGCGCACATCCTGCTGGAAGGCGCCCCGGAGGGTCGCGAAGGCGCCCTCATCGCCGCGGATCTCGTCGCCAACGTGCCGCCGGTGGTGGACGTCCACCACGTTCATTCCTGGCTCCTGAGCGAGGAGCGGCTGCATGCGACCCTGCATGTCGTCGTGGCGGAAGGCACGCCATCGACCCCGGTCGTGACGCAGGTCAAGGAGCGGCTCAGGACCGAGTTCGGCATCTCCCACGCCACGGTGGAAGTCGAACTGCCTGGCGCCTGCGCCGACGAAACGGGCGACGAAGCCGGCCCCTGCGCCAAGCCTGCCGCAGCCGCGCACGCCTGACGGGGGCACGGATTCCTGCGCGGGGATAGGGGCGTCTTAATCCCGCTTAAGGACGGCGCCCGGAGTGGTGGCGTCCCAGTGGGCGGCGAAGGCCGCGCGGACGTGCTCGACGAGGCGTACGTCGCCGCTACTCAGCCGGCGGATCGTTTCCAGCGTTTCCGGGCGGGGCGGAGCGGCGGACATGCGGGCCGCGCCGACCTTCTCGCGCCGCGCCGGGATCGACCCGACGCCGAGGGCTGCGCCCAGCGCGGTGCGGAAATCGTCGATCCGGTCGAGCGTCGCCGCCATGAACACGGTCTCGTCGATCGCGCGGCGCGCCGGTTCGAACGAGGGGCTGTCGCCGAGAAAGAGGCACTGAACGTTGAAGGCATCGACTTCGCCGCGGTCGGCGAGCCACGCGACATAGTCGTCGATCGACCACGTCAGCAGCCGGGGCGACTTTTGCATCGGTGGCGGGCTCTCCGCGAGCGCCACCGAGCGGAAGAAGTGGAAGCTGGAGACGAACCGCTCCACCGGATCGCGCAGCAGCGTCACCACCACCGGGCGGCGGCGGGTCGACGGCATGTCGGCGAGCCCGACGTGGCCAGAGACGAGCGCCATGTCGTCGAGACGCGCCGCGTCGAACCCGGACGGCAGCAGCCAGTGCCGGCCGCCGACCCGCGCCTTCAGACGCCGCCAGGCGACGGAGGCGGCGTATCCCGCCGCGTGCCGGCGCTTTTCACGAACCTTGCCGATCAGGTGCTGGCGCAGCGGCAGATAACGCTCCGCGCCGACCATGTCTTCCAGACCCGCCGCCAGCGACGTGCCGCCGGTCTTCGGGATGTGGATGAACATCAGGACGTCGTTGTCCGGCCGGTAGATCAGTTCATTGCACAACATCGGTGTCGCGGATGGCCTCTGCCGCCGGACCAGCCGCGCGATGTCGCGCGCCGCTCCGAGCCCCTTCGGGAAGGTTTCCATTAGAGCATATCCCGCCTGGATCGAAGCGATCCGAGCGGGAAATGCGCAAGCTTTTGAATCCGGGCGGATTTCCTGTCGATCAGATGATATCGCCTGGCGGGAAAGCGCTCCGGGGCGATTTCCTGCGGCAAAGATCGTCTTTATGGTAGTCGTCCATGGACGATCTGGCAGGCGACCGGTCCGGAGGGGTTTGGGTTTGAGCAGGAACGGCGATCTGCGGCCGGGCGGCAACGGCGGTGTGTCCGAGCCGGACGGCGGAGACCTGACGACTGGATCGAGTGCTCCGGCCGTCGAGGGTCGGACGCTGGAACAGGCGATCGGGGTGCAGGTCCGCGCCTTTCGCCGGACGCTCGACCTGACCGTCTCCGATCTCGCCGGCGCGGCCGGCATCTCGGTCGGCACACTGTCCAAGATCGAGAACGGCCAGATTTCGCCCTCACTCTCCACCCTTCAGGGCCTCGCGACGGCGCTCAACGTGCCGATTACCGCCCTGTTCTCGGCGTTCGAGGAGAAGCGGGGCTGTTCGTTCGTGCGTGCCGGCCAGGGCGTGATCATCGACCGGCGCGGCACCAAGGTCGGCCACCGCTACGAACTGCTCGGCCACGCGCTGGGCGGCGACATGGTGGTGGAGCCCTATCTGATCGAGCTCTCCGAGGAGGCCGAGCCCTATACCGCGTTCCGTCACGAGGGCACGGAACTCATCTACATGCTGACCGGCGAAGTGCTTTATCGACATGCCGACCGGCTCTACCATCTTCGCCCGGGCGACACGCTGATGTTCGATTCGGCGGCCGCCCATGGGCCGGAGCAACTGCTCGTCCGGCCGATGACGTACCTTTCCATCATCGTCTATCGCCGCGAGACGGCATGAGGCGCACGGCGCCGTGCGAGGGCGGCCCGGCGCCGCTCGCGCGCCCGCGCCAAACGAGGAACCGATGACGAGATACCGTGCCGTGCTGTGGGATGTCGATGGCACCCTGATCGACAGCGAACCCCTGCACCTCGCGTGCATCCGCGGCGTCACGGCCGCGCTCGGATTCGACATGACGACCGAGCCGGAGGACCGTTATCTCGGCCTCGACCATGCCGCCGTATTCGCCGCCATCGCACCCCGCCTGACGCGGCCGACGACCTTCGAGGCCTGGAAGCAGGACATCGTCGCCACCTACATCGCCCGCGTCGATGCCGAGGCCGTCCCGTTCGTCGGTGCCCGGGAGACCATGGCCGCGATCGCGGCGGCCGGCATTCCGCAGGGCTGCGTTTCCAATTCCGAGCGTGTCGTGGTCGACGCCAACATCGCCGCGCTCGGCATCGCGCCGCTGATCGGCTTCAGCCTCAGCCGCGACGACGTTCCCGCCGGCAAGCCCGACCCGGCGCCCTACCGGCTCGGGTGCGAGCGCCTCGGAATCGTTCCCCAGGAGGTCATCGCCGTGGAGGACAGCGCGACCGGCGCGGCCTCCGCAGCGGGCGCCGGGCTCAGGATCGTCCGCGTGCCGTCCGTGCTCCAGCCAGGACCGGTGTCGCACAGTAGGCTCGAGGGTTTCGGCGACGTTCTCCGCCTGCTCGGCGTCGACGCGGTGCGGTCGCTCGATAGATTGGATGTTGCTACCCGTCCTGAGTAGGAGGGTTCTCCGCGCGCGCGGCGAGCTGCTATAATGCAGGCGCCCGCTGCGAGCGCGCGGGCTGGCGGCGGAGCCGGGGCGCAGCGGATCTGGGGCCGCGACCGAAGGTGTAGTTTCGGCGGCGGACCTTCGCCGCCATTGGGGTGGCCGGGGGGCACATGTCGGAAATAGCGCATTCGAGCTTTCTCGATTTCACGGGTTATCAGCTCACCAACGTAACGGATGTGCCGACCGCCTACGGCTACACGCCCTCGCAGGCCTTCGCGGCGCCCGCCGGTTCCACCATCAATGTCGCACTGGTCCTGAACCGGGCGAGCGACCCGAGTTCCCTCCTTTCGCTCGACTGGGGCGACCGTCAGAAGACGCTGGCGAGCCTCAATGCGAGCAATTCGCTCTGGACGACGTACGGCACCGATCCGACCGTCTACAACGATACCAAACAGAGCCTGACCAACGCCGGCTACACCGTGATCGGCGACAGCGCCGCGAGCGACGGCTACATCAGCTCGGCGGCTTCGCGCACCATCTGGCTGTCGCTTTCGGCCGCCCAGTTCGGGACCCTGTTCGGCACGCCTCTGATGGCCGCGTCGACGGACAGCCATGCGCAAACCGACCCCTCCAAGGTCCAGCTGCTCTACTGGAACGGCAATCTTTCCCTTTCCGACCAACTGAACAGCGTCGTGAGCAGCCTGTGGGTCGATGAGGGCACGTCGCCGATCGCGGAGACCCTGCTCGGCGGCTCGACCGCGTTGAATCCCGGTTCGCAGAGCGTCGGCAATGGTGCGACGACAAGCGGTCAGGTGTCGCTGTTTCCCCAGGACGTGGCGGCACTTTACAACTTTCCGCTTGCCAACATCAGCACCCAGACGGGCACCGTCGGCCTTGTCGAGCCCGGTATCGGCTCGGCGCTGCCGAGTTCGTCGACCCAGACGTTCCAGCAGCTTCTCGACGCCTATCGGAACTCAGCCGGCATCACGACGTCGGGGAGCTATTACACCGTCGCCAACGCCGGTCAGACTCATGCCCAGGAAGGCGAGCGATCGCTCGACGTGGGCGTCGTGACGGCGATCAATCCGTCGAGCACGTTCGGGCTCTACGCCGGTGCTGGCCCGAACGGCACCGTGTTCACGGCCTATCAGGGGGCGATCTGGGATACGGGCCACGACCTCAGCACCATCAGTTCGTCGTGGAACGACGATAATATGCCGTCGCCGGACTCGCCGTTCCTGAAAGCTTACCGGGAGCTGTTCGTCGACGCCGCCCTGCGCAACGTCACCGTCTTCACCGACGCCTTCGACGGCGGCTCAAGCAACGAGAACGGGACGGGGCTGGCCTCGCTCGCCGCAACGAACATGAGCCCGTTCAACGTCACCGTCGGCGGCACGTCGATCAGCACCAACTCGGCGGCGGCGACGGACGTATCGCTCAATGAGATCGTCGCGGCCGCCGCGGCGCACGACCTCGGCACCCTCAAGGTCCTGATCGCTGGCGGGCTTACGACGCTTCCAGGAAGCGACAGCCTGAGCGCGAAGCTGGTCGAGGCCGTCTGGAACCAATATTACTACACTCCCAACAGCGACGGTAACGGCGGCACGCTCTGGCCCACCTATCTCGAGAACTTCGCGACCTCGGGCGGTGTCGATACCACGCAAGGCATTCCGCACTATCAGCTGGACTCGGGGATCTTTCCGACCTCGGTCAATCCGGGCGCGGAGCTCGGCCGCGGCGTGCCCGACGTTTCCGCCCTTGCCGGCGGAAACATGTATTACATCACCCCGTTCGGCGACATGGCCGGCCTTGATCAATATGGCGGCGGAACCAGCGCCGCCACGCCTCTGTGGGCGTCGCTGACGACGCAGATCGATGCCATATTCGCCGATCAGGGCCTGCCCCAGCTCGGCTACATGAACGACCTGCTCTACACGGCGGCGATCGTTGCGCCCGGCTCGTTCAACGACGTCATGCTCGGAAACAACATCTCGACCTTCACCTATGGCGGTAATGTCGAGGCCTCATACGACGGCACGCTCTACAACATCACGCCGACCGGGCACGGCTATTACGCCACCCCGGGCTACGACCTGACGACCGGCCTCGGCTCGCCGAACGGTGTGCTGCTCGCCCGCGCCCTCTCCAGCATCGCCCATACCCAGATGTGGTTCGATACGCCGGAGGTCCTGTCCGGGCACAGCGGCGACAGCACCCTCACCAGCACGCTGTCCCAAAGCCTGCTGGTGCAGCCGATCATGTCGGCGGATTCGACGATTTCGCTCAACACCTCGGGCGGCACGACTGCCTTCAACGCGTCCGGCAGTTCGGCCTACGCCTGGACAAGCCAGTTCGCCCAGCAGGCGCTGCAATCCGATTTCACGCCGAGCCTCGTCACGATGTTCGACGGTCAGTCGCAGTCAGCGCCGACGCAGATTTCGCTCGGCGCCAACTGGTCGCTTTCGGTCGGCATCGGCGGCGGCCAGAGCACGGCGCCGCAGGCCTCGCTGTCGTCACCTTATGGGTTCGTCGACTATGTGGGGGCCAGCGGCCGGGACGCCGTCGAGGTCGCGCGTCCCGTCGCGGTCGCCGAAACTGCCGGCGGTGCCGACAACCAGGATGCCGTGGTGCGCATCCGCCAGAGCGGCGTGAACGATGTCGGCCTGACGCTCTACAAGGTCGACGACTATTCCGGCACCATCAACGGCGTGGCGCCCGGTGCGCAGGGCTATGCCGCCGCGGCGGATTCCCGTGCCTACCACACGGTGACCGGCGCCACGATGATCGACGGACCCGGATTCGGCGATTATGCCCAGACGCAGATCACCGGCGTGAACGCTGGCGACCTCGTCGCGATGAAGCTGTCGGTAGGCGACAACACCTACTGGGCGTTCTCGCAGGCGAACGAGACGGTAAACGACCAGAACGTCACCCACCTCTGGAACTACGGCCTCAACACCTGGGGCTGGGAAGACCTCTATGGCGGCGGCGATCACGATTACAACGATCTCGTCGTGCAGCTCGATTTCACCAGTGCCTCAGGGCACGGCTGGCTCGTCTGAGGGCGTCGCCGGGGTGGCCGCGGCGAAAATGCGCCGTGCGGCATCGATCCCGGCGATTTCCTGAACGAGCTTTGAGCGGACGGCGTCGGTGAAGCGCCGCGTCTCGTCTGCGATCTCGACGAAGGCACCGGGGCCGCCGATGACGTTGTCGCGGTAATAGTCCTCGAGTGGCTGGCCGGTCCACGCCATGCTTCCAGCCGTCTGGCTGCCCGCCCGGCGCACGGAGAGCGCATTGATCACGGTGCCGCCGGCCACGACCTGATCGCGCGCCTCCCGGATCGGCGCACCGCCGATGTTCGGGCCGTCGCCGGAGACGTCGATCACCCGCTTCAGGCCTTCGGCGGCGTTCTCGCGCATCAGCCTGTCGGCGAACAGGATGGCATTGGAAATCGAGTTGTAGCCGTAGCTGCGCCGCGGCGCGGCGCGGAGCCGATCAGCGAAGGCATCCGCGTCGGCGGGGGTGCGGATGGTCATCCAGTCCACGACGATGTCCTGGCTGCTCGGCGCCCCCCATTCGAGATAGAGCACCGCGATCGCGCCGTGGAGATTGCTTGCGATCGCCGACATCACCTCCGGGCTGGTGAGAGCGGAGGCGTATCCCTCCCGCTGCAGCTTGAGTTCTTCCGGATCGATGGAGCCCGAGCCGTCGGCGGCCAGGACCAGTTCGAGATCGACGGTCTCGGCCGCGGCATCGGCGGTATCGCCGAGCAGCAGGGCGAGCGCAAGGGGCACAAGCGCTCCGAGACCGGCGTGGCGCCGGACGGGTCTGCTTCTGGACTGGCCTGGATCGAGACGCGCGTGGGTCATGGGCCTCCCCCGTCGTTCGAAAGGATGAGCCTAATCCCTCGTGGCGACCGCTGCGAGCGTCCGAAGATCACGCTGTCTTGAGGAGGGCGTCAGAGCAGTGCGCCGCATTCCTCGCCGATCAGGCGCTGGAACAGCGCGAACGCGGCTTCCGCCATCGGTCCGGTTTCGAGCGGGCGTCCGTCCAGCGTCGTCACCGGCAGCACGAGGCGCACGCTGTTGGTGAGGAAAATCTCGTCGGCGGCGGCGATCATCTCCGGCGTGACGGGCTCCTCGTGGCAGTCGAGGCCGGCGGCCGGGCCGTGTGCGAGCAGGAGGCCGCGCATGATGCCGTCGAGAACCCCTTCCGAGCGCGGCGGCGTCAGCACCGTGCCGTTCAGGACCACGAACAGGTTCGCCATGGTGGACGAGGCCGGCCGCCCGGCGGTGTTGAGCATCAGCGCGTCGTCGGCCCCGGCCGCCTGCGCCGCCGTGAAGGCCAGCACATTGTCGAGATAGGCGAGCGATTTCAGCTGCGACACCGGCGAAGTCTCGTTGCGGCGGATCGCGGCGATGGCGAGCCGCGCCGGAACGAACGCCATCGTTCGGCTCCACGGCGCGAGGCTCGCGAACACGCGCGGCGCCGGCTCGGCTGGCGGCTTCAGGCCACGCGGGCCGCTGCCCCGCGTGACCGTGAGCCGGATGACGCCGCGCCCGCCTTCTGCATGGCCCGCAAGCGCGTCGATCGCCTGCCGGGCTTCCACGCCGGGCGCGGCGAAGCCGAGGACGGCTGCCGCCGCATCGAGGCGCGCCAGATGATCGGCCAACCGGAACGGCACGCCGCCGAACACGGCGATCGTCTCGAACAGGCCGTCCGCCAGTGTCAAGCCGCGGTCGGAGAGGTCGAAGGGTTGGGTGGGTGCGGCGTGGAGCGCGCCGTCGAACCAGATCATGACCGTGATCGCTTTATCCGTGGAAGCAGCGGCTATGCGCCGGGGGGCGCCGGGTTGAACGGAACATGGCGGAGAAAATTGGCGAGGAGGTCGTAGCCGTGCTCGGTCACGATCGATTCCGGATGGAACTGCACCCCGAACGTCGGATGGGAATGATGGGCCAGCGCCATGATCTCGTCTTCCGACGAGCGCGCGGTCACCGTGAGGGGAGAGCCCGCCGGCAGGTCCACGATCAGGGAATGATAGCGGCCGACGGCGAGCGGCGACGGCAGGCCGCTGAACAGCCCGCCGCCGTGGTGCCGGATCGGGGCGGACTGGCCGTGGAGCGGCCGCCGCGCACGCACGACACGGCCGCCGAACGCCTGGCCGATGGCCTGATGGCCGAGGCAGATGCCGAGGATCGGCACACGCCCGCTCAGCCGCGCGACGACGTCGAGCGAAATCCCCGCCTCGTCGGGGGTGCAGGGCCCGGGCGAAAGCACGATGGCGTCGGGCAGATCGTTCGCGATCTCGTCGACCGTCACGGTATCGTTTCGCACCACGAGCGCGTGCGCGCCGAGCTCGGTGAAATAGCGCGCGATGTTGAAGACGAACGAATCGTAGTTGTCGACGATGAGGATGCGAGGCCTGGAGGATCGGGCGCCGGCGCCGATGCGGTTTGCCGTCATGGCGCGCCGATCCCGGCCAAATCCGCCTGCGCCAGCATCCGGCTCGCCTTCGTCAGCGTCTCCGCGAACTCCGCCGCCGGATCCGACAGGGCGGTGATGCCGCCGCCGGTCTGGAAGCTCGCCTCGCCGTCCGCGAACGTCACGGTGCGGATCGCGATGTTGAGGTCCATGGCGCCGTCGAAGCCGAGATAGCCGATGGAGCCGCAATAGACACCGCGGGCGCGGCCTTCGAGCGCGCCGATGATCTCCATGGCCCGAACCTTCGGCGCGCCGGTGATCGAGCCGCCGGGGAAGGCCGCGGCGACGAGGTTGAGGCCGTCGCGGTCCGGACTCAATGTCGCGCGGACCACCGAAACCAGATGGTGCAGGCCGGCATAGGATTCGACGCCGCACAGCACGGGCACGGCGACGCTGCCCGGCTCGGCGACGCGCGAGAGGTCGTTGCGCATCAGGTCGACGATCATGACGTTCTCCGCCCGGTCCTTGACCGAGGCGGCGAGGGCGGCTGCCGCCGCGGCGTCCTCATCCGGATCGGAAGCGCGCGGTGCTGTGCCCTTGATAGGCCGGGTCTCGACCTGCCGTCCGGCAAGCTTCAGGAAGCGTTCCGGCGAGCTGGAGGCGACGAACACCGGGGCGAAATCGAGGTAGGCGGCGAAGGTCGCGGGATTGCGCGCCCTGAGGTCGAGATAGAACGCCAGCGGCGGAAAGCCCGTCGGCAGCGGCGCCGAGAACCGGCGGGCGATGTTGGCCTGGAAGATGTCGCCGGCAAGCACCAGTTCGATGGTGCGCGCGACCGCGGCCTCATGAGCATCGCGCCCGGTGTCGGCGCGCCATGGAAGCCGCGGGGCGGTCGGGCGCACCGGCAACGGCGCGCGAAGGCGCGAGAGCACCGCGTCGCGTCGCGTGGCGGCACGGTCGGCGCACGCTGGCCCGGAATCGGGAAAGCCGGTCGAGATCAACCAGGCCCGGTCTGCCCGATGGTCGAACGCGATGGTCCAGTCGAACAGATGGAAGGCTGCCTGCGGCACCGAACCGGCGCCGACGGTGGGTTCCGGCAGCCGTTCGAGGCAATGGCCGAACTCATAGGAAAAGAATCCGAGCGCACCGCCCTGGAACGGCGGCAGGCCGGGAAGGGTATCGGTGCGGAAGGGCGCCAGCACGGCGCCCAGGGCGTCGAGCGGATGGCCCGGCCGCGCGATGCCGTCGAGAAAGAGGCGGCCGTCGCGCACGGCGATCTCGGCGAAGGGGTCCGCGGAGACGAAGGAGAAGCGGCCGAGCTCGGGATGCGCCATCGCGCTGTCGAGGAACGACAGCCCCGGCTGGTCCTGGAACCGGAGCAGCGTCTCGACGGGATCGAGGGGGCCAAGGTCGGTGACGAGGGAGTTCAAGGCCGGTCGCGCTCGCCCGTGTCGGGACCCGCCGGGCGGGTCGGAGTGGTCGAAGGCACCGGCGGCGGATGGACGACGGATTCGGCCGGGCCGGCACCCCTCGTTGATAGCGCGTTACGGGCGGCACGGCCATCGGCACCGAAGCGGCCTGACCTCGGCTGGTGCCGGCGGACGTGGCACCCGCCGGCCGGAGCGATCCGGCCGACGGGATGCATTGGTCGGGAAACGACCGTCAGGAGCTGACCGTCAGGAGGCGGCGATCAGGTCTTGGCCGGCGCAGCCGCGGCCGGCTTCGCCGCCGGGGTTTTGGTCTTGGGGGTGGCCTCGGCCTTCGCCTGCGATGTCGGAACCGCGTCGCCGAGAACGACGACGTGGGTGCCGACGGGCACGCGGGAATAGAGGTCGACCACGTCCTGATTGATCATGCGGATGCAGCCGGACGACACCGAATGGCCGATGGTCTCCGGCTTGTTGGTGCCGTGGATGCGGTAGAGCGTGTCCTGCCAGCCCTGGTAGAGATAGAGCGCGCGGGCGCCGAGCGGGTTGTCGAGGCCGCCGGGCATGCCCTTGCGGTACTTTTCGAGCCGCGGCTCGCGGTCGATCATTTCCGCCGGGGGCGTCCACTTCGGCCAGGCGTTCTTGAAGCGGATGATGGCATCGCCGTGCCAGGCGAAGCCCGCGCGGCCGACGCCGATGCCGTAGCGCACCGCCCAGCCGCCCGGCTGGACCTGGTAGAGGAAATGCGCGGCCGGATCGACGATGATCGTGCCGGGCTTCTCCTTGCCGGAATAGGCCACCACCTGCCGGTAGAACTGCGGGTCGATCTTCTTCAGGTTGACCGGCGGAATCGTGATGTCGCCGTCCTTGAGCGGACCGTACATCTGCTCGGGCGTCTGGCTCTGCCACGCGAAGGTCGGGGCGGGGGTCGGGATCGTCGTGCAGGCGGCGAGCGCGAACGGGGCGCCGATGATCAGCGTGCGCCGGGTCATCGAGAAGCCGGCGGGCTCGGCGTCCGTGCGGGCTTTGGTGCCGCCAAGGGCGGCTTTGATGAGCGAGGAACCCATCTTTACTCCAGGATTCTGTCTGAGGCCCGCGTGTCGGGGCGGCACGCGGGAACGGCTGGGCATCAGGGGAGGAGGCGGTTCGAATTTGCCCGCCCGCCCAGCGTGGCCTCCGGACCCATCGTGGAGGGCCGAATCCTTGCGTGGCAGACAGGGGCTGGCAGCGCCGTCCGGCGCACGATGCGCGTCGTCGGCGACGGGGAAGATCGTCCTCAAACCTGCCCGTCACGCAAGATGCCGTTTGCGCCGTGGCGGCAATTCGCGGGCTCAACCGCGCGGTTTTGCGACCAAGTTGCGCGAGCGCCACAGGGGCGTGCGTCGCGCGCCGGCAGGCACCGCGCGGCAAGGACGGCACGGAAAGCGTGTTGTTTCTTCCCTCCACGCCGCTCGGTTCGTGACAAACCCCGAACTGATCCTCTAGACTGACGATCGTCGCAACGAATTCGGCTCGATCGTGCTCTCCTTCTCCGCCTCAATGGCGGCACCCGCAATGCGGGCAGCCGTCTCGTTCGCCGGCGCGATCCGCCGACTGACGCAACGGAACCGATGCGCCCGATGTTTCGAGAGCCCGTGATCTTGCCCGAGCGACCTTTGCCCTCCGAACCGGTCGATCCCGAGGAACAGGCCGAATCTGTTCCGCCGCCCCGCACGGACGGGGCGCCGCGCCGCCTGTCGGATCTGCTCGACGCCGTCGCCAGCGCTCCGGTGGAGCGGCTGACGCTGCGCGAGATCGCCGTGATGATGGGCGACCGCGCGTTCGCCGCGATCATGTTCGTGTTCGGCTTCCTCAACGCCATCCCGACCGGACTGCCGGGCATTTCGAGCGTGCTGGGCGCGCCGCTGCTGTTCGTGACCTTCCAGCTGATGCTCGGCCGCTCGACGCTTTGGCTTCCTGGCGTGATCGCCGACCGGTCGATCTCCACGGCCGATTTCGCCGCCATCAACAAGCGCGTGCGGCCCTGGATCATGAGGGCCGAACGGCTGTTGCGGCCCCGCATTCTGTTCCTGACGGGGCGGGCGGCCGACCGGCTCATCGGCTTCATCTGCTTCCTGCTGTCGGTGCTGATCTTCCTGCCGATTCCGCTCGGCAACGCGCTTCCCGGCGCCGCGGTGGCTTTGTTCGCGCTCGCGCTGTTCGAGCGCGACGGCATCGCCATGCTGTCCGGCCTTGCCACGGCGATCGGATCGATCGTGATCGTCTCCGGCGTGCTCTACGCGATCATCAAGGGCACGCTGCTGCTCATCGCCTATCTTTTCCAGTTGTGAGGATCCATGCCCTCTCCTGACGTGCCCTCTCGCGAAGACGGTTCCGGCGACGATCCCGGCCGACCTTGCCTGCCCGGGCGACAACGGACCGCGGCTGCCGCACGGCCCGCCTTTGGCGGGCCCCGCCGGCCGGACATCGCCGGCGCGCATCTCTTCCACGCGGTCGGGTGAGCGGCGATGCCCTGGGGTCAACTCATCGTCGTGCTCGGGCTGTTGCTGCTCAACGCCTTCTTCGCGATGTCTGAACTCGCCGTGGTCTCTTCCCGGCGCGCACGTCTTCAGCAGATGATGGGCGACGGGAGGCGCGGCGCGGCCGCGGCCCTCAAGCTCGCCGAGGATCCGACCGGCTTCTTGTCGGCCGTGCAGGTCGGCATCACGCTCGTCGCGATCCTGTCCGGCGCCTATGGCGAATCGGCGTTCGCCGACCCGCTGTCCCACGAACTCGCGACCATCCCGGCAATTGCACCGCACGCGAGCGCGATTGCGTCGACGATCGTGGTTTTCCTGCTGGCCTATGTCTCGCTCATCGTGGGCGAACTCGTCCCGAAGCGGGTCGCGCTGACCAATCCCGAGCGGTTCGCCTGCGTCGTCGCCGGCCCGATGACGATCGTCGCGATTATCGGCCGGCCGATCGTATGGCTGCTGCGCCGCTCGACAGAGGCCGTGCTGCGGCTGATCGGCGTGCGCGAGGACACCGAATCCCGCGTGACGGAAGAAGAGGTCAAGACGCTGATCGCCGAGGGCACCGAGGCGGGCGTGTTCCAGCCGGCCGAACGCGAGATGATCGAGGGTGTGCTGCGCGTCGCCGACCGCTCGGTGCGCTCGATCATGGTGGCGCGCCCGGACGTGATCTGGCTCGATGTCGACGATCCGACCGATGCCGTACTCGACGAGATCAGCACCAGCGGCCATTCGCGCTATCCGGTCGCCCACGGCGACATCGAGGCCGTGTTCGGCGTCGTGCACGCCAAGGACCTCCTGGAACAGCAGCGCAGCACCGGCGCGGTCGATCTCGAGGCGGCGGCCCGGCCTCCCGTGTTCGTGTCCGACCGCACGCCGATCCTCAAGCTCCTCGATCAGTTCCGCTCCGGCAACGTTCATCTCGTCGTCGTCGTCGACGAGCACGGCAGTTTCGAGGGCATCGTCACGCCGTCCGACATCCTGGCCGCCATCGCCGGCATCCTGCCTGAGGAAGGCGAAGCCGATTCGGAGGCCGTGCGACGTCATGACGGTTCGTGGCTGCTCGACGGGCGCATGGCGATCGACGACGTGGAGCGCACGCTCGGCCTCAAGGACATGAACGAGGACGAGGACTTCACCACGCTTGCCGGATTCGTACTGAACGAGATGCGTCGCATTCCCTCCGCCGGCGAGAGTTTCGTCTGGAGAGGCTGGCGGTTCGAGGTGGTCGATCTCGACGGTCGGCGCATCGACAAGGTCCTGGCCAGCGCCACCAACGACGAGACGTGACGGTGGGCAGCAGGTGACGGGCGCATGAGCGAAGCAATGCGGATGCGGGACCGGGAAGCGCGGCGCGGAGCCGTGCACACCGCGCCGGATGCGCCCGGTGGGGGGCGGGGCGGCCGTGCCGGCTCCGGCCGCATTGCCGTGATCGACATCGCGCGGGGTATCGCGCTCGTCGCCATGGCATCCTACCACCTGTCGTTCGACCTCAGCTTCTACGGCTTCGTGTCGTGGCCGGTCACGACGGGGGTTGAGTGGGTCGCCTACGCCCGCTCGATCGCGGCCACCTTCCTGATGCTCAGCGGCTTCTCCCTGGTGCTGATGACGCGGCGCGGCATCGCACCGTTGAAGATCGCAAGGCGCGTCGCCGTCGTCGGCGGCGCGGCCGTGCTCGTCAGCCTCGGCACCTGGGCGGTCGTTCCGGACGACGTGGTGCGCTTCGGCATCCTGCACTGCATCGCTGTGACCACGGTGCTCGGCCTCGCCTTCGTGCGGCTGCCGCCACTGGCGACGCTCGCCGTCGCCGTCGTCGTGTTCGCGATCCCTCAGTTCGCTCGAACGCCGGCACTCGATTCGGTGTGGCTCGTCTGGCTCGGTCTCGCGGCGGACCCGCCATCTTCGATGGACTACGTTCCGCTGCTGCCCTGGTTCTCCGCGGTGCTCGTCGGCATCGCCGCCGGCCGCTTCGCGCTCGACCGCGATCTCCTGCGCGGCCTCGCCCGCATCGAGCCGCGCTCGCGTCTCCTGCGCGCTCTCGGCTTTGCGGGGCGTCACAGCCTGCCGGTCTATCTGATCCACCAGCCGGTGTTCTTCGCCCTGATCGAGCTGTCGCTGCTGTTCGGCGCGACGCCCGCGGTGCGGGTCAGCGACTATCGGTCGAGCTGCATGGAAAGCTGCCGTGCGACCGGCACCGGCGAGGCGAGCTGCACCACCTATTGCAGTTGCACCGCGGAGGGATTCGGCCGCGCCGATCTCTGGAGCAACCTCGCTGCCGCGCGGCCGGGGTCGTCGGAGCAATCGCTGGTGGACGCCATCGTGCGCGAATGCCGAATGCGCGCCCTAGTCCCCGGGGGGCAATAAAGCTCCCGCGGGCTGTCACGAACGGCTTCAGGCTCCGGGTTCAATCCCCGGCCTGATCGCAACGATCGAACGGGAGATGCGTTCGAACGGGAGATCCGGCCGGCCTGTCAGTGCTTCTTGAACTGGAGCAGGGTGAACAGCCCGAGCGGGGGAACCAGCCGGTTCTCCACCAGCGTCACGTCGGCACGTCCGAGCAGGCGCTCGACCGGCATCTCGAGGTCCCAGCCGAGCTTGGGCGACAGCGGCGACAGGCAGCGCTCCACCGGCGCCCATGCGCCCTTCCGCGAGCGGAAGTGATTGACCACGATCACCGTGCCGCCCGGGCGGGTGACGCGCACGAGCTCGCTGAAGACGCGCTCCGGATCCGGCACGGCACTCATCAGGTACATGCCGACGGTGCAATCGAAGCTGCCGTCTTCGAACGCAAGCTCCATCGCGTCCATCTCGATCAGCGCCTCGATGTTCTGCAGGCCGCGACGGCGGACGCGCTCACCGGCACGGCGCAGCATCTCGGCCGAGAAGTCGATGCCGGTGACCTTCACGTCCGGCCGGTAGAGCGGAAGCGACAGGCCGGTGCCGACGCCGGCTTCCAGCACTCGGCCGCCGAGCCGGTTCAGGCGGCGCACCGCCATGTTGCGGCCCCGCGACATCGGCAGGTCGAACACCGTGTCGTAAACCGGGGCCCACGTCGCATAGGCGGACTGCAGACCGCCGGAGGTCAGCGGGGTCGACCCATGCTTGTGGCGGGCGGCCTGCCTTTTGGGTGCAACCGTGCTACGCGACATGATCCGTTGTCCGTGAGTGGTCAGCCAGCCAGACGCAGGCCGTGGAGCCCGGACGTTTGGAGGGTGGGCGAGCCCGGGGCCGCCTGGTCTTGGGGAGGAACGGGGCTGCGGGCGGCCTCGGGCGAGGCGTTCATGGTGTGGGGACCGCGGGCGATGAACCCGCCGCCGAGCACGCGGGCGCGAGGCTCCGGCCCCTCGTAGAGCACGCAGGCCTGCCCCGGCGCAACACCGCTCTCGCCTCCCACCAGATCGACGAACACGGCGCCGTCTTCGATGTGAAGAAGGGCGGGCGCCGGATCGCGGGTGGAGCGGACGCGGGCGTGGATTTCGAGACCGGCGGCTGCGGCCTCCTCGAGGGTGCCGTCGCCGATCCAGTTGACGTCGCGCAGCGGAACCCGCCGCGTCACGAGGGCCTCGCGCGGCCCCACCACCACCCGGCGGCTTTCGGGGTCGAGCGAGACCACATAGAGCGGCTCGCCGATGGAAAGGCCGAGGCCCCGACGCTGGCCGATGGTGAAGTGGATGATGCCGCGATGCCGGCCGAGCACCCGGCCGTCGGTATGCACGATCTCACCCGGCTCGGCGGCACCGGGGCGCAGCCGCTCGATCATCTCGGCATACCGGCCGGTGGGCACGAAGCAGATGTCCTGACTGTCCGGCTTGTCGGCGACGACGAGGCCGAGGTCGCGCGCGAGCCGCCGCGTTTCGCTCTTCGGAATCTCGCCGAGCGGGAACCGGACGAAATCGAGCTGCGCGCGGGTGGTGGCGAACAGGAAATAGCTTTGATCGCGCTCCGCATCCGCGGGCCTGAAAAGGCCACGCCCGGACGGCGTGCCGCGGGTCGAGACATAATGGCCCGTGGCGAGCGCGGTTGCCCCGAGATCGCGGGCGGTTTCGAGAAGATCGGAGAACTTGACGGTTTGGTTGCAGGCGACGCACGGCACCGGCGTCTCGCCCGCGAGATAGCTGTCGGCGAAGCCCTCGATCACGGCGTCGCGGAACCGCTCCTCCATGTCGAGCACGTAGTGGGGGATGCCGAGCGTCTCGGCGACGCGGCGCGCATCGCGGATGTCGCGCCCGGCGCAGCACGCGCCCGGCCGATGGCTCGCTTCGCCGTGATCGTAGAGCTGAAGCGTGACGCCGACGACATCGTAGCCGGCCTGCTTGACCAGAGCCGCGACCAGCGACGAATCGACGCCGCCGGACATGGCGACGACGACACGGTGGTCCTGTGGGCGACCCGGAAGGTCAAGATCGATCCGCATGGCGTTCTCGGACATGACTTTTCCAAAAGCGGGCCCCGACGGGCGCCGCGCGGCGCGGCTCCGGCGGACGGTACGACGCGACCGTCGCACCACGACCGCAGAACTGATCGCACGCGAGGCCGGTCGCGACCCGGACCCGCACGGCAAACATAGGACGACGTCACCGGAAGGGATAGCCGGCTGTTCGAACGGACGGCGCTGACGTCCAGCGCCGAACCGGTATGTGCGTATTATATCCGAACGCATCGATGCCGTCCAAGATCGGCGCGCGGCTTCCCGCGACGAGCCGGCTGCGCGGCGGCTGACGGGGTCCGTCGAGGCTTCGGAAAGGCAACCCGTTCGACCTGCGATCGTTCCGGCTGCCTCGGCCCGGGTCCGCACCCGGGCTCCCGTTAGATGGCGCGCGGGCGGGCGCTCTGCAAGGCGGTGGAGGTCGAGAGGGCATCTTTCCCGGGTCTCTTGTTTCCCGGGTCTCTTGTTTCCGGGGTCTCTTGGCGCCGTGAGCTCCGTCCGGTCTGTCGATCATGGGCGCGATGAACGCCACCTGAACGCAGGGTCACATCAGGCGGGAACATTTGCCGATTTTTAAATCTCGGGCTGTAGGGTCACCGTCAAAAGGTCGGGTGGCGTTGTGAGAGTTCGATGACCGATCAGGTTCGACCCCGCGTGCGTTATGTCATTGGTCCGGACGGAAGTCCGTTGACGGTTGCCGATCTGCCTCCCGGGAACACCCAACGCTGGGTGATCCGGCGCAAGGCAGAAGTCGTTGCGGCCGTTCGCGGCGGACTCTTGTCCCTCGAAGAGGCATGCCGCCGCTATACTTTAACCGTCGATGAATTCCTGTCCTGGCAGGCCTTGATCGACCGTCACGGCCTCGCCGGACTGCGCGCCACGCGCATCCAGGAATATCGCGGCTAGAGCGCTTGTCGATCTGATGGAATCATCAGATCGACAAGAAATCGCTCCAGATTCAAAAGCTTGCGCATAACCTTGTCGTTCAGATCGATACGATCTGAACGGGTTATGCTCTAAGGCCTCCATATCGCGGCTGAGGCATCGCGGACGTCTGCTGCCGCGACCTGTTCCGGACGCCCGGGCACCGCCGTGCCCGAGCCGTCGACATTTTCTCCGGTGCCGGTTTCTTCCCAGCGTCCGCTCCCGGCGACGCGGCGGCTTTGCCCGCCGTCGCCGCTTGTCTTCGACAATTCAAGCCGCGGATGCGGGGCATCCTCATTGTCGCATGGCTGCTATGAGCCTGCCGACGTGGTGGGTACGCCCGAATTCGCCGATCCTGAACGGCCAGCTCAAATCCTCCGTGCTCCAGGCCGATTCTTTTCGGGATCCGCGACGATGTCGTTGCCGCTTTTCGCCTTGGCTCTCGCATCCTTTGGGATCGGGACGACCGAATTCGTCATCATGGGGCTTCTGCCGGAGGTTGCAGCCGATCTCGGCGTGAGCATCCCCACGGCGGGCCTGCTGATCACCGGCTACGCCATGGGTGTGGTGGTCGGTGCGCCCATCGTCGCGGCGGCGACCAACGGTCTGCCGCGCAAGGCGACGCTGGTCGGCCTGACCGGCATGTTCATCCTCGGCAACTTCCTCTGCGCGATCGCCCCGAACTACTGGTTCCTGATGGGCGCACGGGTGGTGACCGCCTTCTGCCACGGCGCCTATTTCGGCATCGGCGGCGTGGTGGCGGCGGGCCTCGTGCCGCAGAACCAACGCGCGCGGGCGATGGCGCTGATGTTCGCCGGCCTGACGGTCGCCAACATCCTCGGCGTTCCGGCCGGCACCGCGCTCGGCCAGTGGCTCGGCTGGCGCTCGACATTCTGGGCCGTGGTCGCCATCGGCGCCATTGCCACGACGGCGGTCGTGCTCTGGGTGCCGAAAGAAATCCCGGTCTCCCGCGGCAATCTCAGGCAGGAGGTGAGGGTCCTCGCCAATACCCAGGTGCTGCTGGCGATGGCGACGAGCGTGGCGGGATCGTCAGCGCTGTTTGCGGTGTTCACCTACATCGCGCCGCTGCTGCGCGAGGTCACCGGCGTCTCGCCTCATGGCGTCACGTGGATCCTCGTGCTGTTCGGGGTCGGCATCACGTTCGGCAACATCATCGGCGGCCGCCTCGCGGACTGGAAGGTGATGCCGACGCTGATCGGCTCGTTCGCGGTGCTGGCGCTGGTGTTCGTGGCGCTGGTGTTCACCAGCCACTCTCTGGTGCCCATGATCGTCACGATCGTGATCTGGGGCGTGCTGTCCTTCGCCATCGTGCCGCCGCTGCAGATTCGCGTGCTCGACGGTGCGCGCGGCGCCCCGAATCTCGCGTCCAGCCTCAACCAGGGCGCCTTCAATCTCGGCAATGCGGCCGGGGCGTGGATCGGCGGTGCGGCCCTCTCCGCTGGCGTGCCGTACGATCACCTTCCGTGGGTCGGCATGGCGATGGCGCTGGTCGCGCTCGCGATCTGCCTGGTGTCGCGCTCGATCGACCGCCGCAATGCGGCCCGTCCTCAGTTCGCGATGTCGCTTAACTGAGCTGCGTCCTCGTCGCGCGACTGCGCGGGCGCATGAGCAGGCGGGACGAAATTTCCTCGACCGTTTCCGGCGCTTCCGGGGTCAGGCCGCGCTCGATCATGCGGCAGTGCCAGGCCCCCGGCCCGCCGTCGATCTCGAACAGGTTGTAGCGCGCGCCTTCATGGCGTTCGTCGGGGGTGGCCGAGGCCGAGGGCACGCCCACGACCGGCACCCGGCCGTCGCGCCCCTTGATGTGCAGCACGCCGGCGCGATGATTGTGGCCGTGCAGGACGAGTTCGGCGCCGGCCTCGCGGATCGCCGCGCGGAAGCGCGAGCCGCCGATCAGCCGCTTGTGCCACGGGGTGGAGCCGCGCACCGGCGGATGATGGATCAGCACGACGCGGAACAGGCCCTCGTGGCGCAGCGCTTCCAGAATTTCGGTGAGAATCAGGCTCTGCGTCGTCCCGAAATGTCCGGTCGCCATGAACGGGGCGGAGGCGCGGGCGCTCGACGTGCCGACGATGGCGATGGGGCCGCGGCGGCGGACGAACGGAAAGCGCGCGCCGAGCACACCGCCGGGATCCGGCTCGTCCGACACCGCGCGGTCGGGATCGCCCTGCATGAAAGCCGCCCAATGCCGGCCGGCGCGGCCGACGGCGCCGGGGACGTAGGCGTCGTGGTTGCCCGGCACGACGGTGACGCCCGTCGGAGAGCCGAGGGTGTCGAGCCAGGCGGCCGCCAGCTTGATCTCCTCCGGCAGTGCCAGATTCACGAGATCGCCGGTGACGGCGAGATGGTCGGGCGCCGTCATTTCCAGATCGGCCAGGAGAATGTCGAGCGAATCGCTGCCGAGCTTCACGGCGCGGTTGCGGCGCCAGTTGACGTAGCCGATCGCCCGCTTGGAGGCGAGTTGGCGGTAGCGCACGTCCGGAAGCGGGCCGAGATGAGGATCGGAAAGGTGGGCGAGCCGGAACATGAAACCCCATCTTGCGCTGTCGCCCGGAGTGCAGCGGCGACACTCTCGCCCGCATTCCCGATGGCATCGGACCACGGCCGGCGAACGTCGTCCGGCCGGCAAAGCGGTTCGGCGATAAACCGGAGCTCTGTCCTCCCGTTCCCGACAGGCTATATCCGAGGCAACGGCCGGCGGCCAGAGCGCGGCGGGGCTGAACCGACGTGGAGGAGGGCGCATCTATGACGGACAGCCGCTGGGTTCGCCTCGTCGGCCCCATGGCCTGGCGGGCGATCAACCTCGCTGGCCGGCTGACGCGGGGCATGACGCTTGGCGTCCGTGCCGTGGCGTTCGACCAGGATGGACGGGTATTCCTTGTCCGCCACGGCTACGTTCCGGGCTATCATCTGCCGGGTGGGGCGGTCGATCGGGGCGAGAGCGCTGAAGCTGCGATCGTCCGGGAGCTCGGAGAGGAAGGCAACCTCGTGCTCGCCGGGCGGCCGGTTCTTGCCGGGTTCTATTTCCAGCGGCGGCTGAAGGTCGACCATGTCGCGCTCTATGTCGTGCGGGGCGCACGGCAGACCGCTCCCATCACGCCGAATCGGGAGATTCGCGAGGCCGGGTTCTTCGTTCCCGATGCACTGCCGGAGGGCACCACCGCGGCGACGCGCCGCCGCATTGCCGAGATCGTCCAGGGCCTGCCCCCGGATGCGGAATGGTGAGACGCCGCTCTCGACCGCCGCAGGATCGCCGTGTAAGCCTTTGAAGCAACGGGATCGCAGGGCAGGAGCGCACGGATGACACCGAAGGTCGTCGCGAAATTTCTGGATAATGGCTGGGTTTCGATGGGCGCCCGCGTGGTGCTGTGCCTGCCGTTCTGGCTGGGCGGTCTCGTCAAGCTGATCGACTTCAACGGCGGCAGCGCCGAGATGGCCGGCTTCGGTCTCGCGCCCGGCGGCGTGTTCAACGCCATCTCCATCATCATTCAACTCGGCGGCGCCGCGCTGGTGATGTTCGTGCCGCCGCTCGCGTGGCTCGGCGCGGCGGTGCTGGCGCTTTATACGCTGGTCATGATTCCGATCGCGCATGCCTTCTGGACGCTGACGGGCGGCGCCTCCGGCGGCCTGCTGCTCGCGGCCGGCGATCGTCTTGCGATCGTCGGCGGGCTGGCGCTTGCCGCGATCCTCGCGCGGCGGCCGAACCTGAACCGCTATTACTGACCGGACCAATTGTCGCCGGTCCTTGCCGTCGCGCCGCGAGCGAATAGATCCCGTGCGTTCGCGGCGATTTGCGGCCGACAAGCAGGGAGCATGACATGGCGGCGGGAGATCTGGCCGGTAGCGACACCTTGACGCCCGGCAGCGAAGGCGCCGCCGCACGGGCGCGGCGGATCGGTGTGCTGATCGTCAATCTCGGTTCGCCGGATGGCACCAGCTATTGGCCGATGCGCCGCTATCTCGGCGAGTTTCTCTCTGACAGGCGCGTGATCGAGGTGCCGCGCGCGCTCTGGCTGCCGCTGCTCAATCTCGTCATTCTGTCGGTGCGGCCGCAGAAATCGGGCAAGGCCTATGCCTCGATCTGGAACACCGCGCTCGACGAGGCCCCGCTGAAGACCATCACCCGGGCCCAGTCCGAGAAACTCGCGACAGCGCTTCAGGATCTGCCCGTAACGGTCGACTGGGCGATGCGATACGGCAAGCCGCCTGTCGCCGAGCGGCTGAAGGCGATGGTGGATGCCGGCTGCGACCGCGTGCTGGTGGTGCCGCTTTATCCGCAATATGCGGCGGCGACGACCGCGACCGTCAACGACGTGGCCTTCGACGCGCTGAAGACGATGCGGCGCCAGCCGGCGCTGCGGACGGCGCCGAACTGGCACGACGACCCGGTCTATATCGACGCGCTCGCCACCTCGATTATCGACCATCTCGCCACGCTCGACTTCGAGCCGGAGGTGGTGCTCGCGTCGTTCCACGGGGTTCCCGTCGAGTACGTCCAGAAGGGCGATCCCTACGCCGACCAGTGCCGCGAGACGGTGCGGCTGCTGCGCGCGCGGCTCGGCTGGAGCGAGGAACGGCTGCGGCTGACGTTCCAGTCCCGTTTCGGCAAGGCGGAATGGCTCCAGCCCTATACCGACAAGACGGTGGAGGCGCTGGCGAAGTCCGGTGTGAAGCGTATGGCCGTGGTGATGCCCGGCTTCGCGGCCGACTGCCTCGAGACGCTCGAGGAGATCGGCGAGGAGAACGCCGAGATCTTCCACGAAAACGGCGGCGAGGATTTCTCGGCGATTCCCTGCCTCAACGACAGTGCCGGCGGCATCGCGGTGCTGGAGCGCGTCGTGCGGCGGGAACTCGAAGGCTGGGTCTGATGTCGGTCGGCGCGGGGCAGGCGGCCTTCAGGCCGCGCCGACGCGCAGGAGATCGTGCAGGTGAAGGATGCCGACCGGACGGCCGGTCTCCTCCACCACGAACAGCGCGGTGATGGAGGACGCATTCAGCGTCTCCAGCGCGCTCGCGGCCAGAGTTTCCGGCGCAATGGTGCGCGGCTTGCGGCTCATCACCTCCTCGACATGCCGGCCCAGCAGGTCGCTCGACAGATTGCGGCGCAGGTCGCCGTCGGTGATCACGCCGATCAGCCGGCCTTCGCTGTCGGTGACGCCGAGGCAACCGAACCCCTTCGAGCTGATGGTGAGAATCGCCTCGCTCATCGTCGTGCCGAGCGGGGCGAGCGGCAGCCGGTCGCCGGAATGCATCAGGTCGCGGGCATGACGCAGGTTCGCGCCGAGCTTGCCGCCCGGGTGGAACACGCGGAAATCGAGCTCGGTGAAGCCGCGCATTTCGAGAAGCGCGATGGCGATGGCATCCCCGAGGGCGAGCTGCAGCATCGTCGAGGTCGTCGGCGCGAGCCCGTGAGGACACGCCTCCGCCGCCTGCGGCAGTTCAAGGACGAAGTCCGCCGCGCGGCCGAGGCTGGAACCGCGCTTCGAGGTGATGGCGACCAGGGGAACCCGGAAGCGCTTCGCGTAGGAGATGATGCTCGCGAGTTCCACGGTTTCGCCGGACCACGACAGGGCGAGCACGGCGTCCTGGTCCGTGATCATGCCGAGATCGCCGTGGCTCGCCTCGGCGGGATGCACGAAGAAAGCGGGCGTGCCGGTCGAGGCCATGGTCGCGGCGATCTTGGTGCCGATATGGCCGCTCTTGCCCATGCCGGTGACGACCACGCGGCCCCGGATCGAGGACAGCAGAAGGGCGACATCGTCGAACGTGGTCGCCATTCCGTTGGCGAGCGCCGCCCTCAGGGCCTCCAGCCCCGCGATCTCGGTCTCGACCGTGCGCAGCGCGCACGCGGCGGGAGCATCGGGCTTGGAAACCGGTTCCAGGCGGGCCGCGGTGGTTCGACCGTCGTTCATCGTGTTCGTTCCCTGCGACGGAGCGACGGGCCTGGAAAGGCCGTCGCCGCGATCCGTGGGTCGCGGTTTACTCCCGCAGGACGGTGAGGGACAAGAAAAATGCGCCCCCGGTCGCCCCGGTTGGCCCGCCGCCGGCATGCCCCCCGCGTTCCCCGGGCGGGCGATTGCCCGGATATCGCGCGGGCATCGCCGTGGCTCGCGCCGTTGTGAAGCCGGCCGGGCAAGGCTCCGTTAACCATGACCGCCTAAAGCATGGTTGCCGTGCCAGGCCGGATGAAGACGAATTGAGGAGAGCCGCCATGACCGCCGCCGCGATCACCGTTCGCGATCCTGACCATGCCGCGTTGCGCTCCCGCGAGGCGGCTCGGCGCGGCTTCGCCGGTCTTCTTGTCGCGGCGCTCGCGGTCCTGGTTCTGGCCGTTGCCGCGCCACAGCCAGCGTCAGCGGCCGCCGACCCCGGCTTCGTGAACTGGATCAAGCAGTTCTGGCCGACAGCTAAGGCGAACGGCATTTCTGCCGCAACCTACAACGCCGCCTTCGCCGGCGTGGACCGTCCGGACCCGGACGTGCTGCGGCTCAACGCCAAGCAGCCCGAGTTCACCAAGTCGGTCGGCGAATATCTTGCGAGCGCGGTCAGCGACGCCCGCGTCAACGAAGGTCGCCGCAAGTTCGCGCAGTGGAAGCCCTGGCTCGATCGGATCTCGACGCGATTCGGCGTCGAACCGCAGATCCTGGTGGCGATCTGGGGCGTGGAAACCTCGTATGGCGCCGTTCTGGAGAACCCGAAGATCGTTCGCAGCGTGGTCCGTTCGCTCGCGACGCTTGCCTATGCCGGAGGACCGCGCACCGACTTCGGCCGGACCCAGCTGATCGCCGCTCTGACCATTCTGCAGGATCACGACGTCGCCCCGCGCGGTCTCACCGGGTCGTGGGCAGGCGCCATGGGCCACACGCAGTTCATTCCGACGAGCTTCCTCCAATACGCCGTCGACATGGACGGTGACGGCAAGCGCAACATCTGGACGTCCGTTCCCGATGCGCTCGCAACGGCGGCGAACCTGCTGGCCAAGAATGGCTGGCGGCCCGGAGAAACATGGGGTTACGAGGTGGAGTTGCCGCGTGGCTTCAACCTTGCGCTTGCCGACGAGAAGACGTGGCGGCCGATCTCAGACTGGGCGAAGCTCGGCGTGCGCCGCACCGGCGCGCGGCCGTTCCCGCGCGGTACCGACAAGGCCAAGCTGATCCTGCCCGCCGGCGCGCGCGGCCCCGCGTTCCTGACGCTGATCAATTTCGACGTCATCAAGCGCTACAACAACTCGACGTCCTACGCGATCGCCGTCGGCTACCTCGCCGACCGAATCGTGGGCGTGCCGCCGTTCCGCACGCCCTGGCCGGTCGATGCCCACCCGCTGTCCCGTGACCAGATCGTGAAGCTCCAGCAGGTGCTGACGGCACGCGGCTTCCCGGTGGGCGCGATCGACGGCAAGATCGGCCCCGGCACCCGCGACGCGGTGCGCGCCTACCAGCTTTCCGCAGGCCTGCCGCCGGATGGCTATCCCACCGTGGAACTGCTCGCGCGCCTCGGCGGCTGATGGGCCCGGCGCGCTCTTAAGCTGACAAACGTATCGAAGCCGCCGCGGACGAACCTGTCCGCGGCGGCGCCGTTTCGTCCTCCTGCCCGCGCGGCAATCACCGGCTGGCGTCGCAATTTGCACGCATGGTGGCGCTAGGCCCGTTATCATCCATGCGGGGTCCAAGCAGGGGACGGGAAATGACGCAGAACGGCTCTTCCGGCACGCAGCGCACGAGCGGAGTTCCCGCCGTCGACATATCGACCCCGGACGCGCTGGCGGAGCGCCGCGGCGCCGACGTTCTGCTCGAGGTGCTCGATAGCGAAGGCGTGGAGTACGTGTTCGGCAATCCCGGCACGACCGAACTGCCGCTGATGGATGCACTGCTTTCGAAGCCGCAGATCCAGTACATCTGGGGCCTGCAGGAGGCGAGCGTCGTCGCCATGGCCGACGGTTATGCCCAGGCCGCGCGCCGGCCGGGCTTCGTCAATCTCCATACCGCCGGCGGTCTCGGTCATGCGCTCGGCTGCATCATAAATGCCGGCGTCGCCAACACCCCGCTGGTGATCACGGCCGGCCAGCAGGACTCCCGCCACACCGTCACCGATCCGCTGCTGTTCGGCGACCTCGTCGCCATCGCCCGCCCCAATGTCAAATGGGCGCAGGAGGTGGCGAGCGCGGCGCAGATTCCGGTGCTGGTGCGCCGTGCGTTCCACGACTGCAATGCCGCGCCGGCGGGCGGGGTGTTCCTGTCGCTGCCGATGGACGTGATGGAGGAGAAGACGACCGTCAGCACGCTCCGCCAGTCGCGCATCGACCGTCGTGCGGTGGCGGGCTCGCTGGAGGAGCTGGCCGATATCCTCGCCGCCGTGCCGGTGGGCCGGCTCGTCATGATCGCCGGCGACGAGATCGACACCAGCGATGCCGCCGCGGAGGCGGTGGAGATCGCGGAGATCCTGGGCGTGCCGGTCTATGGCTCGTCCTGGCCAGCGCGGATTCCCTTCCCGACCTCCCATCCGCTGTGGGCCGGCAACATGCCGACCAAGGCGACGGACATCAACAAGCGGCTGTCGGACTATGACTGCGTGTTCGCCCTCGGCGGCAAGTCGCTGATCACCATTCTCTATACCGAAGGCCCGGCGGTGCCGGAGACCTGCGAGGTTCTGCAGCTCTCCTCCGACGTGCGCGACCTCGGCCGGACCTACGAGACGCGGCTGTCGGTCTGGGGCGACATCAAGGCCTCGTTGCAGGTGCTGAACCCGCTCTTACGCCGGAAGGTCGCCCCGACAGCCGCGGAACGCCGCAAGCGTCTCGACGCCGCGCGGGAGGATCGGGAGGGACGCCGGCGGGGGATCGAGGCGCAGGCGCGCAGCGAAATGGACGCGCCGGTGACGACGCCACTCGTCGCCGCCCACGAGGTGGTGCGGGCGATCGGCTCCCGGGTCGCCATCGTCGACGAGGCGGTCGCGACCTCGTCCCACGTCCGCAGCCTGCTGCATTCGGATTCGGCGCGGCAATATTCCTTCCTGCGCGGTGGCGTGCTCGGCTGGGGCATGCCGGCGTCCGTCGGGTTTTCGCTCGGCTACGGCCGCGCGCCGGTGGTGTGCCTCGTCGGCGACGGCGCCGCGCTCTATTCGCCTCAGGCGCTCTGGACTGCGGCCCACGAGAAGCTTCCGGTGACGTTCGTCGTGATGAACAATCGCGAATACAACGTGCTGAAGAACTTCCAGCGCGGCCAGTCGCATTACAACTCGACGCGCTCAAACCGTTTCATCGCGATGGATATCGTCGATCCACCGGTCGACTACATGGCGCTGGCGCACGCCTTCGGCCTGCCGGCGCGCCGGGCGGAGCGCGTCTCCGACATCGCCGCGCTGGTGGAGGCCGGCATCGCGTCGGAACTGCCGAACGTGATCGAGATCCCGATTTCCGCGGAGGTCTATGTCCGCTGAGGCCAGACACGGTGGAGCGGCGAGGACGGTCGTCGCGAACCGCCAGCCATGAATTGCCCGCCATGAATCGCCCGCAGTGAATCGAAAGGGCGCCGGATCCCGAGGATCCGGCGCCCTGTTCGTTTGTTGCTGCGGCGATGGCCGTCAGCGGGGCAGGGTGGTCTCACCCATCAGGTGCAGGTCGATGGCGCGGGCAGCCTGACGGCCCTCGCGGATCGCCCACACAACCAGGGACTGGCCTCGGCGCACGTCGCCGGCCGCGAACAGCTTTTCGACCGAGGTGCGATAGCTCTCGGTATCCGCCTTGACGTTGGTGCGGGCGTCGAGCTCGAGCCGGTCGTTCGCCTCGGCGACGAAGGTATCGAGCGTCGGGCCGGCGAAGCCGATGGCGATCATGACGAGGTCGGCGCGGATCTCGAACTCCGTCCCGGGAATCGGCCGCCGGCGCTCGTCCACCCGCGCGCACTGCACATGGGTGACGTTGCCGTTGCGGTCGCCCTTGAAGCCGAGGGTCGCCGCGGAGAATTCACGTTCCGCGCCCTCGGCCTGGCTGGACGAGGTGCGGAACTTGGTCGGCCAGTAGGGCCACACCTTGAGCTTGTCTTCCATCACCGGCGGCGTCGGGCGGATGTCGAGCTGGGTCACCCGCACCGCGCCCTGGCGGAACGAGGTGCCGACACAGTCCGAGGCGGTGTCGCCGCCACCGACGACCACCACATGCTTGCCCGCCGCCACAATGGGGGCCTCGGCGCCGATGGATTCGCCGCCGACCCGCCGGTTCTGCTGGATCAGGTAGGGCATGGCGTGGTGCACGCCCTTCAGGTCCGAACCGGGAATGCCGGCCTCGCGCGGACGCTCGGCACCGGCGCAGAGGAGAACCGCGTCGTGTTCCTCGATCAGGCTGTCGAGGGTGCGGGTCACGCCGATGTTGACGCCGTAGTGGAACACCACGCCTTCCGCCTCCATCTGCTTCACGCGGCGGTCGATGTGGTGCTTCTCCATCTTGAAGTCGGGGATGCCGTAGCGCAGCAGGCCGCCGGCCTTCGCCTGCTTCTCGTAGACGTGGACATCATGGCCGACGCGTGCGAGCTGCTGGGCCGCTGCGAGCCCCGCCGGACCGGAGCCGACGACCGCAACGCGCTTGCCCGTCTTTGCCGCGGCAATCTCCGGCTTTATCCAGCCGTTCGTCCACGCGTTGTCGACGATGGCCTGCTCGACCGTCTTGATGGCGACCGGCACGTTCTCGAGGTTGAGCGTGCAGGCCTCCTCGCACGGTGCCGGGCAGATGCGGCCGGTGAATTCGGGGAAGTTGTTGGTGGTGTGGAGGTTGCGGATCGCCTCTTCCCACTCGCCGGAGAACACCAGATCGTTCCAGTCGGGGATCTGGTTGTGCACCGGGCAGCCAGTCGGCCCATGGCAGAACGGAATGCCGCAATCCATGCAGCGCGCCGCCTGGCGCTCGACCTCGGCCGTCGGCAGGGGAACCGTGAACTCGCGATAGTGGCGGATGCGGTCGGCCGCCGGCTGGTACTTCTGATCCTGCCGGTCGATCTCGAGAAAGCCAGTGACCTTGCCCATGAAAACCCGCTCTTTCTGAGGTCTTGTCTCGTGCGCTCGGACGCGAGGCGGCAGGACGAGCCCTCGTTCCTGCCGATCGTGCCCCAGCCGAAGCGATAGGCGCGGCGCTCAGGCGCCGGCAGGCCCATCGGACGATATCGGGGATTGGACGCCGCCCCGCAAAGGGGCGGCGCGCCGGATCATTCCGCCGCGATGCCGAGGCGCGCGCGCTCCATCTCGATCAGTGCACGGCGGTACTCGACCGGCATGACCTTGACGAACTTGGGACGGTAGGTCTCCCAGTTGTCCAGGATCGTCTTGGCACGGGCGGAACCGGTGGCGGCGAGGTGGTTCGACACCATCTGGTAGAGCCGCTCGTCGTCGTGACCGGTCATGTCGCCGGTGATGTCGACGCGGCCCTTGTACTCCATGTCGCCACCGTGGTGATGGAGGCGTTCGAGAAGCTCGTCCTCCTCGGCCACGGGTTCGAGATCGACCATCGCCATGTTGCAGCGCTGGCTGAACGAACCGTCCTCGTCGAGAACGTAGGCCACACCGCCGGACATGCCCGCCGCGAAGTTGCGCCCGGTCTGGCCGAGCACGACGACCACGCCGCCGGTCATGTACTCGCAGCCGTGGTCGCCCACGCCTTCGACCACCGCGACCGCGCCGGAATTGCGCACCGCGAAGCGCTCGCCGGCGACGCCGTGGAAATAGGCCTCGCCCTCTGTCGCGCCGTAGAGCACCGTGTTGCCGACGATGATGGACTCCTCCGGCACGATGCGGCTCACCTCCGGCGGACGGACGATGATCTTGCCGCCGGAAAGGCCCTTGCCGACATAGTCGTTGCCTTCGCCGATCAGCTCGAACGTCACGCCCTGAGCGAGCCACGCGCCGAAGGCCTGACCGGCCGTCCCGCGCAGCGTCACCTTGATGGTATCGTCAGGCAGGCCCGCGTTGCCGTAGCGGCGCGCCACCTCGCCCGAGAGCATCGCCCCGGCCGAGCGGTCGACGGAGGTGATCGCGGTCTCGATCCGCACCGGCTCCTCGCGCTCCAGCGCCGGCATGGCCTCCGCGATCAGCTTGCGGTCGAGCACCTCGGCGATCGGGTGGTTCTGCCGCTCGGTGTGGCGGATGGCTTCCGGCGGCGCATCCGGCTTGTAGAACAGACCGGACACGTCGAGCTTCTTCGCCTTCCAGTGCGCGATGAGCGGGGTCTGGTCGAGCATCTGGCTCTGGCCGACCATCTCGTCGAACTTGCGATATCCCATCGCCGCCATCAGCTCGCGCACTTCCTCCGCGATGAAGAAGAAGTAGTTGATGACGTGCTCCGGGGTGCCCTTGAAGCGCTTGCGCAGCACCGGGTCCTGGGTGGCGATGCCGACCGGGCAGGTGTTGAGATGGCACTTGCGCATCATCAGGCAGCCCGCCGCGATCAGGGGCGCGGTGGCGAAGCCGAATTCGTCGGCACCGAGCAGGGCGCCAATGACCACGTCGCGGCCGGTCCGGAGGCCGCCGTCGACCTGGAGCGCGACGCGCGAGCGCAGGCCGTTGCGCACCAGGGTCTGGTGCGCCTCGGCGAGACCCATTTCCCAGGGCGATCCGGCATGCTTCAGCGACGTCAGCGGCGAGGCACCGGTGCCGCCTTCATAGCCGGAGATGGTGATGTGATCGGCGCGCGCCTTGGCCACGCCGGCCGCCACCGTGCCGACGCCCACCTCGGACACCAGCTTGACCGAGATGTCGGCCGACGGGTTGACGTTCTTCAGGTCGAAGATCAGCTGCGCCAGATCCTCGATCGAATAGATGTCGTGATGCGGCGGCGGCGAGATCAGGCCGACGCCCGGGGTCGAGTGGCGCACCTTCGCGATGGTCGCGTCCACCTTGTGGCCGGGCAACTGGCCGCCTTCGCCGGGCTTGGCACCCTGCGCCATCTTGATCTGGATCTGGTCGGCATTGACCAGATATTCCGTCGTCACGCCGAACCGGCCTGAGGCGACCTGCTTGATCGCCGAGCGCATGGTGTCGCCGTTGGACAGCGGCTTGAAGCGCTCCGCCTCCTCGCCGCCTTCGCCGGTGTTCGAGCGGCCACCGATCCGGTTCATCGCGATCGCGAGCGTGGTGTGCGCCTCGCGGCTGATGGAGCCGAACGACATGGCACCGGTGGCGAACCGGCGCACGATCGCCGAGGCCGGCTCGACCTCGGAAAGATCGACGCGGTTGTGGCCGACTTCGCCGGCGGTGCGCACACGGAACAGGCCGCGCACGGTGTAGCGCCCGGTTTCCTCGTCGACGAGGCGGGAGAACTGGCGGAAGCGCTCGAGCGAGTCCGTGCGCACGGCGTGCTGGAGCGTCGCCACCACGTCGGGCTGCCACATGTGCGCTTCGCCGCGCAGGCGATAGGCGTATTCGCCGCCGACCTCCAGCGCCCGGCGCAGCACCGGATCGTCGCTGAACGCCGACTGATGGCGAAGCACGGTCTCGCCGGCTATCTCCTCCAGCCCGGCGCCCTCGATGGTGGTCGCGGTGCCGAAGAAGTAGGTGTCGACGAAATCGGAGTTCAGGCCGACGGCGTCGAAGATCTGCGCGCCGCAATAGGACTGATAGGTCGAGATGCCCATCTTGGACATGACCTTCAGGATGCCTTTGTCGATCGACTTGATGTAGCGGTAGACGACTTCCTTCTCATCGACCTCGGTCGGGAAGCCGGAGCGCATGGCAACCAGCGTCTCGAAGGCGAGATAGGGATTGATCGCTTCCGCGCCATAGCCGGCGAGCACGCAGAAATGGTGCACCTCGCGCGGCTCGCCGGATTCGACGACGAGACCGACCGACGTGCGCAGGCCCTTGCGGATCAGGTGGTGGTGCACGCCGGCGGTGGCGAGCAGCGCCGGAATCGGGATCCGGTCCGGCCCGACCATGCGGTCGGACAGGATGATGATGTTGTAGCCGCCGTGGACCGCCGCCTCCGCCCGCTCGCAAAGGCGCGCGAGCGCATCGCCGAGACCGGCCGCGCCGCGCTCGGTGCCATAGGTGATGTCCAGCGTCTTGGACTGGAAGTGGTTGTCGTCGATGTCGTCGATCGCGCGGATCTTCTCCAGATCCTCGTTGGTGAGGATCGGCTGGCGCACTTCAAGGCGCTTGCGCTTGGAGGTCCCCTTCAGGTCGAACAGGTTCGGCCGCGGACCGATGAACGAGACGAGGCTCATCACCAGTTCCTCGCGGATCGGATCGATCGGCGGGTTCGTGACCTGGGCGAAGTTCTGCTTGAAATAGGTGTAGAGCAGCTTCGGCCTGTCGGAGAGGGCGGAGATCGGCGTGTCCGTCCCCATGGAGCCGATCGCCTCCTGACCGATCACCGCCATCGGCGCCATCAGAAGCTTGAGGTCTTCCTGGGTGTAGCCGAACGCCTGCTGGCGATCGAGCAGCGACACGTCGGCACGCGCGGGCCGGCCGGGAACCGAGGGCAGGTCCTCCAGCACCATCTGCGTGCGGTTCAGCCACGCCTTGTAGGGGTTGGCGCGGGCGAGCGTGGTCTTGATCTCCTCGTCGGAGATGATGCGGCCCTCGACGGTGTCGATCAGCAGCATCTTGCCGGGCTGGAGGCGCCACTTGGTGACGATGCGGTCCTCGGGGATCGGCAGCACGCCCATCTCCGACGCCATCACCACGAGGCCGTCGTCGGTGACGAAATAGCGCGCCGGCCGCAGGCCGTTGCGGTCGAGGGTCGCGCCGATCTGCCGGCCGTCGGTGAACGCGATCGCGGCCGGTCCGTCCCACGGCTCCATGATCGAGGCATGGTACTCGTAGAACGCGCGGCGCTCTTCGTTCATCAGCGGGTTGCCGGCCCACGCCTCGGGCACGAGCATCATCACGGCGTGGGGCAACGAGTAGCCGCCCTGCACCAGGAACTCGAGCGCGTTGTCGAAGCAGGCCGTGTCGGACTGCCCCTCGTAGGAGATCGGCCACAGCTTGGAGATGTCGTTGCCGAACAGCTCGGAATCGACCGACGCCTGCCGCGCCGCCATCCAGTTGACGTTGCCGCGCTGGGTGTTGATCTCGCCGTTGTGGGCGACCATCCGGTAGGGATGGGCGAGCTTCCAGGAGGGGAAGGTGTTGGTCGAGAAGCGCTGGTGGACGAGGCCGATGGCCGATTCCACGCGCTCGTCGCTCAGGTCCTTGTAATAGGCGCCGAGCTGCCAGGACAGGAACATGCCCTTGTAGACGAGCGTGCGCGACGACAGCGACACGACGTAGAAGCCCTCGGCTTCGCCCTGGGACGCGCCGAGATCGCGGTAGATGATATTGGAGATCACCTTGCGCAGCACGAACAGCTTGCGCTCGAAGCTCGCGGCATCCGGGCAGTTGGTGCCACGGCCGATGATGACCTGGCGAATCACGGGTTCCGTCGCCAGGACGCTCGGCGGCAGGCACGACTGCTCGACCGGCACATCACGCCAGCCGAGGAAGATCTGGCCTTCCTCCTCCACGACGCGGCGGAACACCTCCTCGCAATGCCGGCGGTTCGCCTCCTCCTTGGGGAGGAACACGCAGCCGACGGCATAATCGCCCGGCGCGGGCAGATCGAAGCCGAGCTTCTCCGCCTCCGAGGCGAAGAAGCCGTGGGGGATCTGGATCAGGATGCCGGCGCCGTCGCCCATGAGCGGATCGGCGCCGACCGCGCCGCGGTGCTCGAGGTTGGCGAGAATTTCCAGACCCTGCCGCACGATGCGGTGGCTCTTGCGGCCCTTCATGTCGACGACGAAGCCGACGCCGCAGGAATCATGCTCGCGGTCCGGCCGGTAGAGGCCGCCGCCGGAGGCCTGCAGGCCATTGGCTCGCGAGCCGCCAGGCGTTTGCAGCCGGTGGTCCAGGGCCGTATTCGGTTTCGTGGCGGCGCCAGCCCCATGAACCGACACCACCCTCTCCATCGCGCTCAAACCCTCGCTCATCGTCGCGAGCTCCCTACACTAGCGGCCCCGGGGATCCAGGGCCTTGCCCATCTTTCCAGCGCCGGCGGCAGGCGCCGGGCCAGTTTCGAAGTCAGCGGTTCGTCCGTGTCCGCTCATCCCGCGATCGGGTCGACCATCGAGGCCGGTGCCGGGCGGGGGGAGGCGGGCACGCGGGCGGACGCCGGATTGTGGGCGGCATCCAGCCCTTTGAACAGATCAAAAACTCATCGCCGGCGCGTCCGCGACCATTCGGCCCGGCGTTGCCGCCGTGGTCGATGCAAGCGGCGTGCCGGGCATTCGGGACCGCGCGGCCGGCCATCCGCCGGGTGCATCGCCTTGCCGGTCGCGGTCGGAGAGCCTTCCCAGCCTGTCGCCGGCTGGGCGCCTTCCCGGACGTTCGCACCGTTGGGGTGCGGAGAAAAATGGGACAGTAATCCTGTCCTTTTTAGTGGCGCATAATTGCCAGATTTGGCGCCGCCAAGCAAGTCCATGTCCTAAATCAAGCTCCTTCCGTAATGTCGCACCAGACGGGCGTTTTTTGCAGGGCGACGTCCGGCGCGCGCCCGGTGCCAAAGGTGGCGACGGCGGCCGTCCGGGCGCAACCGTGCGGTGGCGCTTTCGCGCACGCGTCGCCGCCTTCGACTTCCGGCGCCGCCGCGAAAGGGGTAGGGTCGCCCGCGTCGCCGATCTCTCCCGCGGCGCAGTCTCAGTTGCGAAGGCGGGCGGTTCTGCCGGGCCGACCATGGCCGGCGCGGTGCCGCACCGGAAGGATATCGATATGCACTTTGCATCCGACAATTGGGCCGGTGTGCCAGACGCCGTTTCCCGTGCGCTGGCGGAGGCGGCCTCGGGTGCCGCTCCGGCCTATGGCGACGACGGCGGCACGGCGGCGGTGACCGCGAAGATCGCCGAGGTGTTCGAGCACGAGGTCGCCGTGTTCTACGTGGCGACGGGCTCGGCAGCGAATTCGCTGTCGCTTGCTGCGTTCTCGCCGCCGGGTGGCGTGGTGTTCGCCCACGAGACAGCCCATGTCATGACCGACGAATGCAACGCCCCGGCGTTCCTGTCGCCCGGCACGCGCTTTATCGGCGTTCCCGGGCACCATGGCCGCCTTGATGCCGGCGAACTGACGCATGCGCTCGACCGGTTCGGCCCGCCGAACGTGCATCACGGCCGTGCCGCTGCCGTCACCATCACCAACGCGACCGAGCTCGGCACCGTCTATTCGCCGGCGGACGTCGCAGCCATCGGAGAGGTCGTCCACAGCCGCGGCCTGAAGCTGCACATGGATGGCGCGCGGCTCGGCAATGCGCTGGCGACGCTGGGCGTCTCGCCCGCGGATCTGACATGGCGGGCCGGCGTCGACGCGCTGTCGTTCGGCCTCACCAAGACGGGCGCCTGGTCGGCGGAAGCCGTCGTACTGTTCACGCCGGACGGCGTCGACGACCTTCCCTATCTGCGCAAGCGCGCCGGCCATCTCTTCTCCAAGAGCCGGTTCGTGTCGGCGCAGTTCGCCGCGCTGCTGGAGGGCGGCCGGTGGCTCTCCCTTGCCGGCCACGCCAACGCGATGGCGCGGCGCCTCCACGCGGGTCTTGCAGCTGTGCCGGGCGTCACGTTTCCGTTCGTGCCCGAGGCGAACGAGCTGTTTCCGGCTCTGCCGCGGGACATGGTGGCGCGCCTGTTCGCGGCCGGTGCCGCGTTCTACGAATGGCCCGACGCCAGCTTCGGCGACACCGCCGGGCCGGAGCGTACCCGTGTTCGTCTGGTGACGAGCTTTGCCACCACAGAGGCGGACGTCGACGCGTTCCTGGCGGCGGCGAGTGGCTGAAGCGGCGGTGCGGCAAACAAAAAGCCCCGGTCGAGGCCGGGGCTTGCAGTCGCCCGCGGGAGCGCCGCTGGCGACGAAAGCGGGGCCCGAGAGCCCCGCCCGTCTTCCGTCTTCCGCTCAGGCGGCCTGTTCGACCGCGGTCTCGATCTGCCGGGCGTTCGCCGCCGGCGTGGAGATCGCGATGGTCCGCGGCTTCAGCGCCTCGGGAATCTCCCGCGCGAGGTCGATATGCAGGAGGCCGTTCTCAAGGCTGGCGCCCTTCACGACCACGTAGTCGGCGAGCTGGAACCGGCGCTCGAAAGCGCGCGAGGCGATACCGCGATAGAGAACCGCGCGGCCTTCCTCGGCCGCCTCCGCCTTCTCGCCCTTCACGTTGAGCGTGTTCTCGCGAACCTCGATGGTGAGGTCCTTGTCGGAGAAGCCGGCGATCGCCATGGTGATGCGATAGGCGTTGTCGCCGGTGCGCTCGATATTGTAGGGCGGGTAGGCAGGCGCGGCATTATCGGCACCGGCGAACTGGTCGATCGCCTGGAACAGGCGGTCGAATCCGACGGTGGAACGGTAGAGCGGGCTGAGATCGAAGTGACGCATGATGTCCTCCTTTGGAGCAACGAGTGCGATTTGATTGCCGGATTTCCCGCCATCATGGCCGGGAGGTCGGCATCGGTGCGGACCCGTCTGGCGTCCGCAAACGGGAGATAGGAATGCCCTCCGAAGGCTTCAAGACCCTCGTCGACGGCGTGCATGCGATCGCCGGAGCGAAGCCATCCGCGGCTGGCTGCCGCGCCGGAGAGGGGGCTTGACCGTGGCCGCGCCGGATGCGGAAGGCCGGGAAGAAGAGGGGGCGGCGCCCGTCGCCTCGACGGCGGCCGATCTCGCCAAGGCCGGCATTGCGGGCAAGGCGAGCCTGCTTGCGCTCGAGGGTGCGCCAGTGCCTTCCGGCGGCGTCGTCGAGATGGTGCAGGGTCGTCGCGGCGTGCCGCTCCGGCTGGCGCGCTGGCGGGCAGACCCCGGAACCACCCCGCGCGGCACCGTGTTCGTGCTGCTCGGCCGCGCCGACTTCATCGAGAAATATCTCGAAGTCGTGGCCGATCTGCGCGCCCGCGGCTATGCCGTCGTGGTGCACGAGCCGCGCGGTCAGGGACACTCGGGCCGGCTGATCCGCGGCCAGAACTGGGGTCATGTCGCGAGCTTCCACGACTATGTCGCCGATCTCGACACGGTCATCCGCGTCGCCAAACGCCCGACGGACGGCCTGCCGCTCCCGAAGCCCTATGTGCTGCTCGGCCACTCGGCGGGCGGCACGGTTGCGCTGATGGCCTCCTACCGCCTCCAGCGCGACATCGACCGCATCGTCGCCGTCGCGCCGCTGATCGGCTTCTCGGGAATCGGCATGCCCGGCTGGATGCTCGGTCTCGTGATCGGCGCGGCGCGTCTCGCCGGGTTCGGCCGCCGGCCCTCACGGGCCCGCCCGCAGCCGCCGCAACTCGCCTTCGACGGCAATCCGCTGACGTCCGATCCGGTGCGGTTCGCCCGCATCGGCGCTTATCTCTCGGCCGATCCCGGGCTCGTCGTCGGCCCGCCGACCTTCGGATGGGTCAAGGCGGCGCGGGACGCGATGCTGATCCTGCACAAGCCGGACCTGATCGCTCGGCTGACGACCCCGACGCTGCTGTTCGCCTGCGGCGCGGACCGGGTGGTGGCGCCCGATGCGATCGAGCGGTTCGGCAGGCTCTTGCCGGCGGGCGGCACCGTGCTGGTGCCTTGGGCGCGCCATGAGCTGATGATGGAGCGCGACGCTCTGCGCGCCGAATTCTGGGCCGCGTTCGACGCGTTCGTTGCCGGCGGCGACTGACCGCCGCCGCGGCTTATCCGAACTGCGTGCGCCGTGCGGACGGCGAAAGCGGCCCTATGCCTTCGCCGCGGCGGCGCCGATGTCGCGGCGGCAGAAGCCGCCCGGCCACACCACGCTGTCGACGGCGGCATAGGCGCGGGTCCGGGCCTCGGCGATGTCGTGGCCGAGGGCGGTGACGTTGAGCACGCGGCCTCCGGCGGCCACCAGCTTGCCATCCACCTTGCGGGTGCCGGCGTGGAACACCGCGCCGCCGGGAAGCAGTGCTTCCGCCTCCTCGATGCCGGCGATCACGGTGCCGGCTTCAACCTTTCCGGGATAGCCGTTGGCGGCCATTACCACCGTCAGCGCGGCATCGTCGCTCCATTCGAGCGGGCCGATCTCGCCGAGGCGCCCCTCGGCGACCGCGAGCAGCACGTCGAGAAGGTCCGACTGCAGCCGCGCCATCATCACCTGGCACTCGGGATCGCCGAAGCGGACATTGTATTCGATGAGCTGCGGACCCGTGTCGGTCAGCATCAGCCCGGCATAGAGCACGCCGCTGAAGGGCGTTCCGGCGGCGGCCATCGCCGCGACAGTCGGGCGCACGATCTCGGCCATGGTGCGCTCGGCGAGATCGGCCGTCAGGATCGGTGCCGGCGAATAGGCGCCCATGCCGCCGGTATTGGGCCCGAGGTCACCGTCATAGGCGCGTTTGTGGTCCTGCGCGGTGGCGAACGGCACGACCGTCTCGCCATCCGAGAGCGCGAAGAAGCTGACTTCGGGGCCGGTCAGCTTTTCCTCGATGACCACCTCCGCACCCGCGGCGCCGAACCCGCCCTCGAAGCACGCCTCGAGCGCAGCAACGGCCTCGTCCAGCGTCTCGGCGACGACCACGCCCTTGCCTGCCGCAAGCCCGTCCGCCTTCACCACCACGGGGGCGCCCACCTTTTCGAGATGGGCGCGGGCGGCGGCGAGGTCCGAGAACCGGCCATAGGCGGCGGTCGGGATGCCGGCCCGGGCGCAAAGGTCCTTGGTAAAGCCCTTGGAGCCTTCGAGCCGTGCGGCGGCGCGGCTTGGGCCGAACACGTTGATGCCGGCGGCCGCGAGGTCGTCCGCCAGTCCCGCCACCAGGGGCACTTCCGGCCCGATCACGACGAGGCCGACGGCGGCCTCCTCGCAGAAGGTGATGACGGCCCGGTGATCGGCCGGATCGAGCGAGACGAGCGTCGCGTGCTCTGCGATGCCGGGATTACCGGGCGCGGCATAGAGCCGGTCGAGGCGGGCCGACTGGGCGAGCTTCCAGGCGAGTGCATGCTCGCGGCCACCGCTGCCGATCAGGAGAACGTTCATCGGGCTTCAGATCCGTGGGCTTCAGGTCGGTTTGCCGCCATCGGGCGGTCGCGAGCCTTTATCACGCGGATCGTGCAATTGCGACGCCGCCGTGCACGGCGGAGGCAGCGAAAACGCGGGCCGGCGCGCCGTCACCGGTGCACATGGCGGCGGCCCGCGGCCGGGGTCACTTCGCTCCGTGCGCCGCGCCGATTTCCTCGACGCGGACACAGACATATTGCCGGTAGCCGTCGTGATACGCCGCCTTCAGTTCCGGATCGTTGTCGAGCCCGGTGCGCAGCCCTTCAGACATGGCGGTTTCGCACTTCGCCTTGTCGGGAAAGGTGCCGGCATCGGTGACGACGAATGTCTGCGGCCCGGTCAGAAGACCGAGGGTGACGACGACGATGGCCCACATGGCGTACCCCATTGTTGGCGTTGCGGTTTCCGGCAGTCTAACTGGAAGAGGCCCGGCCTCTCAACCGCGCGGTCAAACGGCCGTGTCGCTAGGGGCTTCCCCGGGGTTCGTCGCTACGGGCGGTCGCGAATCGCCTGCACTCGATGACCGCGCAGGATCAGTGGAGCGCATAGGCCGGGCGACGTTCCAGCCCCTTCTCGGCCATGTCCGCGATCTCGCGGAGAGCGTCGTGCAGGCGCCGCGCGCGGGCGCGAAGCAGCCCAAGCGCCTCGACGGTTTCCTTTGCGCCGCGCTCTCCCACGAAGAACAGGTGATTGCCGGAAACCGTCGCGGTCAGTTCGCCCGGCGCGACCGCGATCAAGGCCGTCAGCCGGTTCCATGTCTCCGCCGGCAACTTGCCGAGCAAACCGGCCTTGGCGAGCGGAAAGCGCTCGCAGAGCGTCTGCGAGATGTAGAAGCCCCACGCGCCCCGGTCGGCCAGCGCATGGCGTGCATCCGTGACTGAGCGGTGCGTCATCGCTGCGAGCGGCGGGAAACCCGCATAGTTCAGGGCCCCGGTGTCGGCGAGGTCGGCAGCCCCGTCGGCGACAAAGCCGTTCTCGCCATAACGCAGCGTCGTGGCGCACAGATTGACCGGGACGTTGCCGGTGAACTCCGCCCGGAACTGGTCCTCCGCCACGACGGGCATTCCGTCTGCGCCACGCTGGCCGTCCAGGTTCGCGACGAGCCACTCGTTGAATCCGCCGGAGAGGTCGCCGAGGCCGTTCGCCGTCGGCCGGAGGCGGTCGAGGCCCGGCAGCAGGCCCGGCATCGGGGCGGCTGCGGCCATCGCGACGAACAGTTCCACCCCGATGCCGTGCCGCCCGAGTGCCCTGCCGAGCGGCTCGGCGATCCGTCCCGCCATGCTCCAGGCGAGCACGACGACATCCGCCGGCAACCTGTTCGCCTTCACCGTCTTCGCAATGATTTCGGCCGATTGCGCGCCCCAGTCGCGGACCGAGAACGCCGGATGGACTGAATCGAACACCGGGTTGTCGAGCGGATAGGAGAGGGCGAGGAACGGGTGGCCCGCCTCGGCAAGCCAATGGGCGAGGAAATCACGCGGGCAGCCTTCCGGGCTTCCATAGGCGATACGCGCCAGCACGCCGCCGCCGGTGATGAACACCACGAGCGGGCGGCTGCCGTCGCCGTCCACGAACTTCGTCAGCGCGGGATAGCCGGCGGCGGCGACGAGCTTCTCTCCCGGATAAAGGCGTCTCTTTCCCGGTTCTTTTCTCATCGTCTCCTCCGCACAGCCTCATGGTATCGCTGCCATATGACATTCGCACGCAAACTATGCGCGGAGGAACAGCCCGTCGTTGGTAAATGCGACCGGCTCCTTGGCAAATGCGACTTAAGATCGAGTCGTGTCAGTCTTTCCAGGCCACGGCGGAGCTTTCGCAGAGGGGCTTCTGCAATCGGATTTTGACCTCGCGTGCGCACGCCGACGGCATGACTGCGGATTGCGGGGATCGCTGCGTCCGTCCATCGGAACATGAAGGCCTTTCCTCGACGTTGCTTCGTTCGCGACGGAACCCGGCCGCCGCGCGACCGTCCGGAAAAGGCTGATGGACAAGGGCGGGACGGACGGGTTTAAGCACGGTTCGGTTGATGGATCCGGGAGCCGGAGAGGGCGTCGCGATGGTGCGCACGAACGACGATGCGGTGGCGGACGCACCGCGGGGCAATTGGGTCGACCGTTTCGCGCCAGCGGCGGTGAAGCCCTATGCGCGGCTCGCGCGGTGGGACAGGCCGATCGGCTGGTGGCTGCTGCTCTGGCCGTGCTGGTGGTCCGCCGCTCTCGCCGCGGGGGCATCGGGCGCGCGGTTCCCGGACCCGTGGCATCTGGTGCTGTTCCTTGTCGGTGCCATCGCGATGCGCGGCGCCGGCTGCACCTACAACGACATCGTCGACCGCAAGATCGATGCCCAGGTGGCGCGCACGCGTTCGCGCCCGATCCCGAGCGGGCAGGTCAGCGCACGGCAGGCGGGACTGTTCCTCGTGCTCCAGGCCCTGGTCGGCTCGCTGGTGCTCCAGCAGTTCAACCGTTTCACGTTCGGGCTCGGTCTTGCCTCGCTTCTCGTGGTCGCGGCCTATCCGTTCGCCAAGCGCGTGACGCACTGGCCGCAGGCGGTGCTGGGGCTCGCGTTCTCATGGGGCGGGCTGATGGGATGGGCGGCGGTGTTCGGCCGCCTCGACCTGCCGGCGGTGCTGCTCTATCTCGGCGCCGTGGTCTGGACCATCGGATACGACACCATCTATGCCCATCAGGACCGGGAGGACGATGCCCTTGTCGGCATCGGTTCGACCGCGCTTCTGTTCGGGCGCAGGACCCGTCCGGCGCTTGCGATGCTGTTCGTAGTGACGGCGGTGCTGATGGGGGCGGGGCTGTGGACCGCGGGGGCCGGCGTCGCGGCCTTCGTGGGATTCGCCGCGTTCTGCGTCCAGCTCGGCTGGCAGGTGGTCAGGCTCGATATCGACGATCCGGACCTGTGCCTTGCGATCTTCAAGTCGAATTCGTTTGCGGGCTGGCTCTTGTTTCTCGGGCTCGTTGCCGATTGCCTCGCCCGCCAGTGGCCTTGAGGGTAGTGGCTTGACGGCCTCAGCGGAAGGCCCGCGGCCTTCCGGTTCGTCGTTTCAGTCCCGGGCGATGATCTCGCGTTCCTCGGCGTGAACGGCGGACGAGGCCGGGGTGAAGCGGCCGCGGGTCCACACGCTGCGGGGGCGGCGGCGGGTCGTCTGGCGGCCGAAGCGGCGCGGGGCCGGCGGGCGCACGTCGTCGGGCCGGTCTTCCAGCGGCGCGCGGATGAGGCTGCCGTCGGATTCGAACATCATCATCGGCAGCGCCAGCGTCTGGGACCACCGGCGCCACAGCCGGGCGGCCTGGTCGAGATCGTAGACGGTGTCGAGCGGCACGTTCATCGCCGGCGCCGGATGGATCAACTCGATGTGGACGACGCCGCCCTCCGGCTCGAAGCGCACGGCGACGCCGGTGAAGCTCTCGAACGGCACCACGACGGTTGTGGTGAGGCCGTAGAGCCGGCGCTTGAACACCGCGCCGGTGTCGCCGAGATAGACCGGGCCGGCATCTGCGGCGCGCACGCCCTCGCGCGGCAGCAGCCGTTCGGCTTCCGTGCTGCGGACCTGCAGGTCGCTCTGCGGCACGCTCGCGTGGCTGTGTCCGCTCATGGCCGTTCTCCTCGACTTCATCGCCCCGGCAGGTCGACCGGCAGACCCGGTCGGCGCGCCGATTTTCCCCTGGCGTGACCGGCTGTCCCGCCATGCCCCTGTGGGCGCTTTCGATGAGCCGACGCTAGGCTCCGGAGAGTTTTGCAGGTCTTAACGCGCGGCCCCCGTCGGCCCGCCGCGCGAAGGTTCCAAACCGGAGGGTTAGGAAAAGGTTCCCTGTCCGCTTCCAATTGCGGGCGTTGCCGGCAAAAGCCTCTTAACCAGCGGGATTATCGCGGCGGCGGGCCTTGTTCCGCCGCGCTTGGAACCGTAAATCCCGGGTCATGCGAAACGGGCCGGCAGGTCGCCTCGCGACTTGGGCCGGTGACTTGGCCTTGCCGCTCGCCCGTCCCGCGCTTTCCTCGCGTGGTGCCACCCGGCCGCATGGCCGCGGCGCCGCGCCGAACCGGAGTTGCTTCCGCGATGGCCGCCGCAACCGAACTCGACCGCACCGGCACCGACTATCTCGATCCGAGGCGCCTTGAAGATGCCGCCGCCGCGCTCGTGGAGGCCGCCCGCAAGGCCGGCGCCGACGCCGCCGACACGGTTGTCGTGCGTGGCGTGTCCGTCTCCGTCTCGGTGCGCGACGGCGCGGTGGAGGACAGCGAGCGGTCGGAGGGCGACGATTTCGCGCTTCGCGTGTTCGTCGGCCGCCGCAGCGCCAGCGTTTCCACCAACGCTCTCGGTGATCCCAAGGCGATCGCCGAGCGGGCTGTCGCCATGGCGCGCGTCGCCCCCGAGGATCGTTTCGCCGGGCTTGCAGACCGGGCGCTGATCGCGTCTCGCGAAGCCGTCTCGGCCGCCGCGGCGGCGCTCGACCTGTTCGATCCCGCTGTTCCGGCCGTGGAGGCGCTGACGGAGAGCGCGCTCGAGGCCGAGGCCGCCGCGCTCGGCGTCGCCGGCGTAACGCGGTCCGGCGGTGCCGGCGCGGCCTGGAGCCTCGGTGGCCTCGTGCTCGTCACCTCCGACGGCTTTTCCGGTTCTTATGTCGCGACGCGCCACGGCCGCTCGGCCACGGCGGTCGCGGGCGAGGGCACCGGCATGGAGCGCGACTACTGGTCGGCCTCGGCGATCCACGGGGCCGATCTCCAGAATGCGGATGTCATCGGCCGCATCGCCGGCGAGCGCGCGGTGCGCCGGCTCGCGCCGCGCAAGGTGCCGACGGCACGCACCACCGTCGTCTACGAGCCGCGTGCCGCGGGCAGCCTGATCGGCCACCTCGCCGGCGCGATCAACGCGGCTTCGATCGCCCGTGGCACGAGCTTCCTGAAGGAACGGATGGGCGAGCGGGTGTTCGCCGCCGGCATCCGCATCACCGACGATCCGACGAGGCCGCGCGGCCTCGGTTCGCGGCCGTTCGACGGCGAGGGCATCGTCGGTGGCCCGCTGTCGCTCATCGAGGACGGCGTGCTGCAGTGCTGGCTGCTCGATTCCGCCACCGGCCGCGAACTCGGCCTTGCCACCAACGGCCGCGCCGCGCGTGGAGCCGGTGCGCCCTCGCCGGGCACCACCAATCTCACGCTGTCGCCCGGAAGCGTGTCGCCCGAGGACCTCATCAAGGAAATCGGCACCGGCTTCTACGTCACCGACCTCATCGGCCATGGTGCCAACATCGTCACCGGCGACTATAGCCGCGGTGCTGCCGGATTCTGGATCGAGAACGGCGAGATCGCGTATCCGGTGAGCGAGGTCACCATCGCGGGCCGGCTCGGCGACATGTTCGTGGCCGCGCGGCCGGCGAACGACCTCGAACTGCGCTTCGCGACGAACGCACCCACCGTCGCCATCGAGGGAATGACCGTTGCCGGACGTTGAGGACGAGAACGCTCGCGCCGCCGACCTGGACCTGCTCGACACCTATGCCCGCGAGGCGGGCCGGATCGCGCTCGGCTATTTTCAGGCCGACCCCCAGATCTGGACCAAGGGCGATTCCTCGCCCGTGACCGAGGCCGATCTCGCCGTCGACGCCTTCCTGCGCAACGGCCTGCTCGGCGAGCGGCCTGATCTCGGCTGGCTTTCCGAAGAGACCGCCGACGACGGCTCCCGGCTTTCCCACGACCGGCTGTTCGTGGTCGACCCGATCGACGGCACCCGGGCGTTCATCGCCGGCCTGCCGGACTGGACCGTGAGCCTCGCCATGGTCGAGAACGGCCGACCGGTCGCTGCCGCGCTGTTCTGCCCGCCGCGGGACGAGATGTTTCTCGCCGGCCGCGGCCTCGGCGCGCGCCTCAACGGCGTGCCGCTTTCGACCGGCCGTGCGGCCACGCTCGAGGGCGCGCGCATCGCCGCGCCGAAGAGCTTCGTGCGCCGCGAACTGCTTGCGCGCGCCGGCATGGAGGCGGTGCCGTTCGTGCACTCGCTGGCCTACAGGCTGGCGCTGGTCGCGTGCGGCCGCATCGATGGCGCTGCGGCGAGCGGGCGGGCGTGCGATTGGGACCTGGCGGCCGCGGACCTCCTGGTGTCCGAAGCCGGTGGCCGTCTCGTCGAACTCTCGGGGGGGCCGGTGCGCTACAATGCGGCCGATGTCCGCCACGCGCCGCTGATCGCCAGCGGCGAGGCTCTTTCAGGCCCGCTGCTGTCGTTCTTCTCGACACACATGGCGGCGGACGGCCAGCCCCGTTCGTAATCGGCGCGGTCGCCGCAGCGCTTCGGAAGCGGGTGCGGCGACGGGAGCGGCTTCCGGCACGCGGACGTTGCTGCTAGAGCGTTGCGTGCGGCGCCTGCGAAGGCGATTCCGCACTGCAACCAGTTACGATCAACGGCGAGGCGACGATGCCAGAAGGCAAGCAGCTCCTTCACCTCGTGCTCGGCGGCGAACTCAAGTCGCTCGGCGGCACGGAATTCCGCGATCTGTCCAAGCTCGACATCGTCGGCGTGTTCCCGGACTATGCGAGCGCCAAGACGGCCTGGAAGGCCAAGGCGCAGGCGACCGTCGACAATGCCCACATGCGCTATTTCGTGGTGCACCTGCACCGCCTGCTCGATCCCGACACGGAGCCTCATGGCTGATCGCCTTCCCATCGTCGACGCCCCGCGCGACAGCGGCATCCCCGATCGGACCGGCGGGGTGACCTTCGCCCGCCCTGCGGGTGAAGGGACCGTCGAATCATGCTGAAACGCCTGATGCGCGCCCAATGGGTGCGCCGTTTCCTCGGCGAGATGGCGGCCGCGTATCTCAAGCTCGTCTGGCACACCAACAAGGTGGTGTTCGAGCCGGCAGACTATGTGCCGCGCGTCTCGGCGGAACTGCCGGTGATCGTGACGATGTGGCACGGCCAGCACTTCATGATTCCGTTCGGTCGCCAGCCGGACTGGGACATGCGGGTGATGATCTCGATGTCGGGCGACGGCGAGATCAATGCCGTGGCGGCGAAGCGGCTCGGCATGGGCCTCGTCCGCGGCTCCGGGGGGCGCACGCCGCGCGAGATCCGCAAGCGCGGCGGCATCCGGGGTACGGTGGAAATGCTACACCTTCTGCGCGATGGTGTGACGGTTGCGCTGACGGCCGATGTCCCCAAGGGGCCGGCTCGCGTGGCGGGCGAGGGCATCGTGATGATCGCCGAGCGATCGGGCCGGCCGATCTTGCCGGTGGCTTTCGCCTCGAGCCGCCGGATTGATCTCGACACGTGGGACAAGATGACCCTAAACCTGCCGTTCGGGCGCGGAGCCTTCATCGTCGGGGACCCCATCGCGCCGCCGAAGGATGAGAGCGAACGCGAGGCGGTGAGGCTTGCCGTGGAAGCGGGCCTCAATGCAGTAACGGCGCGGGCTTATGCGATCGTGGATGGAAAAGATGGCTGATGCCGCCGGCGGCCTGCTGCCGCTCTGGCGCTATGCCGGCTTCGTGGCCCGTCCCGCGCTGAAGCTGGTCCTTGCCGTGCGCACCGCGAACGGCAAGGAAGACCCGGCGCGCCGCGGCGAGCGCTTCGGACGTGCCTCCGCGCCCCGGCCCGCCGGCAATCTGGTCTGGGTCCACGCCGCGAGCGTGGGCGAGATCACGGCCGCACTGCCGCTCGTCGAGGCGCTGACTGCCCGCGGCCACAACGTGCTGGCAACCACGGGCACCGTCACCTCGGCCCGCGTGGCGGCGGAACGGCTTCCGGCCGGTGCCGTCCACCAGTTCGTGCCGCTCGATATCGTGCCCTATCTCAGCCGTTTCCTGGACTATTGGCGCCCGTCGGCAGCGCTTTTCGTGGAATCGGAGATCTGGCCGACCACCATCGGCGAACTCGAGCGCCGCGGCATTCCGCGCATCGTGGTCAATGGACGCATGTCCGAACGCTCCCACGGCGGCTGGCGGCGCTGGCCGGGTGCCGCCAGGGCGCTGTTCGGGGAACTCACCGCCTGCCTCGCGCAGACCTCGGCCGACGCCGAGCGCTTTTCCGATCTCGGGGTGAAGAACGTCCACATCTCCGGGAACCTCAAGTTCGACGTCGCGCCGCTGCCGATCGACGAGGCGGAACTCGCCGCGCTCAAGGCGGCGCTCAACGGTCGGCCCTGCTGGGTCGCCGCCAGCACCCATGCCGGTGAGGAGGACATGGTCGCCTTCGCCCATGCCCGGCTCTCGGCGCGCTGGCCCGATCTCCTCACCTTCGTCGTTCCCCGCCATCCGGAGCGGGGGCCGGCCATCGCCCAGCGGCTCAATCCGGCCGGGCAGGGCGACAGCGTGGCGCTGCGCTCCCGCCGCGATCCGATCACGCCGAACACCCGTTTCTACGTCGCCGATTCCATCGGCGAGATCGGGTTGTTCTTCCGGCTGTCGCCGGTGGCGTTCGTCGGCGGCTCGCTGGTCGATATCGGCGGTCACAACCCCATCGAGCCGATCCGCCTCGATGCCGCCGTCGTCTCCGGTCCCCACGTCGCCAATTTCCGCTCGATCTATGCCGACCTCGGCAATGCCGGCGGCATCGTCTCGGTCGAGGATGGCGACATGCTCGCCCATGCCGTCGGCGGGCTTCTCAGCGATCCGAAGTCCGCGCAGGCCTCCGTCGCGCTCGCCAAGGCCGTGCTCGACCAGCACTCCGGCAGCGTCGGCCGCACGCTCGATGTGCTGACGCCTTTCCTGGGCCCCGCCACGGAGCGGGCCGCGTGAGAACGGCTCCGGCCTTCTGGTGGAGGCCGGCCGGTCTTCAGGCCCGCCTGCTGTCTCCCTTCGGCGCGCTCGTGGGCGCGTCGGCGGCCCGCCGAATGGCCCGTCCGCCATCGTTTCGCGCCGCCGTGCCGGTGATCTGCGTCGGCAACTTCGTCGCCGGCGGCGCGGGCAAGACCCCGACGGTCATCGCCATCGCCCGTCGCGCGGCCTCGCGCGGGTTGTCGCCGTTCGTGCTGACGCGCGGATATGGCGGGCGGCTGGCCGGTCCGGAACTGGTCGATCCTGCCATGCACGATGCGCGGGCGGTCGGCGACGAGGCGCTGCTTCTGGCCCGCGCGGCGCCGACGGTGGTCTCGCGGGACCGCGCCGCGGGTGCGGCATTTGCGGCGGACCGCGGCGCCGGACTGATCCTGATGGACGACGGCTTCCAGAACCCGACGCTGGCCAAGGACGCCTCGGTCGTCGTGGTCGACGGTGGCGTCGGCGTCGGCAACGGCCTTTGCCTGCCAGCCGGACCGCTGCGCGCGCCCCTCGGCGCGCAACTCGAAAAGACGGATCTCGTTCTCGTCATCGGGGGGACAGAGGACGTCGCCGCAGGACCGGCGGGCGTTCTGGTGGCGAGCGCGGCCGCCCGCGGGATTCCGGCGGCCTCCGGGCGGCTCGTGCCCTCGAACGCGCACGGTCTTGCCGGCCGCCGCGTGATCGGCTTTGCGGGGATCGGCCGGCCCGCCAAATTCTTCGAGACGTTGGAGCAGGCTGGCGCGGATCTCGTCGGCCGCCATGCCTTTCCCGACCATCATCCGTTCACGGAAGCCGACGCCGCCGGGCTGCTGGCGGCGGCGGATGCAGCCGGCGCCGTCCTCGCCACGACGGCGAAGGATCATGTTCGCCTGCTGCAGCGTGACGGGCCGGGTATGTCGGCGCTGGGGAGGCTTGCGACGAGCGCGGTCGTCGTCGCCGTCGATCTCATCCTCGACCGTCACGACAGCACGCCGGGCGCCCGGTCGGATGCGCTCGACGTGCTAATCGATCAGGCGCTCGATGCGCGGTCGCGTATCCGTGCCGTCAATCCGGCGGCGCTGTCCGGCCGTCAGCGGGCCGCGGAAAGTTCCTGAAAGCGCCTCAGCGCGATCGCAGCGTCTGCATAGGCTTCCTGGCGGTCCACGTTCCAGTAGCGCAGTTCATCGAGCGGGATCGGTACGCCCGTCACTGCGCAGCGCACGAAGCCGCCCGGCGACAGCACTTGGAAGTCGCCGTCTAGATAGCGCACCCGCGCTTCTCCGGCGGAACGGGGAGATTCGTATCGGTTCATCGCGGTTCTCAAGAAATCTGATGGTCGATCATAGCGGCGATCGCGCGTTACGGAAACCGGCTTGCCTTTCGGCAAGCCAGATACCGACGCGGGGCGGCGTTCGCAGGGAGCCTCTCAGGCCTGCGTGCCGCCGACGGTGAGGGCATCGATCCGCAGCGTCGGCTGGCCGACGCCGACCGGCACGCCCTGGCCGGCCTTGCCGCAGGTGCCGATGCCGGGATCGAGTTCGAGGTCGTTGCCGATCATCTTCACCCGGGTCAGCGCATCCGGTCCGTTGCCGATCAGCATGGCGCCCTTGATCGGCTCGGCCACCTTGCCGTCGCGGATGCGGTAGGCCTCGGTGCAGCCGAACACGAACTTGCCGGAGGTGATGTCCACCTGTCCGCCGCCGAACGACACCGCGTAGATGCCGTCCTTCACGCTTTCGAGGATCTCCGCCGGGTCCTTGTCACCGGCGCGCATGTAGGTGTTCGTCATGCGCGGCATCGGCTGGTGGGCATAGGACTCGCGCCTTCCGTTGCCGGTCGGCTTAACGCCCATCAGCCGGGCGTTCTGGCGATCCTGCATGTAGCCGACGAGGATGCCGTCCTCGATCAGGGTCGTGCAGGACGTCGGCGTGCCTTCGTCATCGACCGTCAGCGATCCGCGCCGGGCGGCAATCGTGCCATCGTCGACGATGGTGACGCCGGGCGAGGCGACGCGCTGGCCAAGCAGGCCGGCGAAGGCCGAGGTCTTCTTGCGGTTGAAGTCGCCTTCGAGGCCGTGGCCGATCGCCTCGTGCAGGAGGATGCCCGGCCAGCCGGGACCAAGCACGACGTCGAACGTGCCAGCGGGTGCCGGGACCGCGTCCAGATTGACCAGCGCCTGCCGCAGCGCCTCGTCGACGCCCGACTGCCAATGCGCCGCGTCGATGAAGCGGGCGAAGCCTTCCCGGCCGCCGGCACCGAACGAACCCTGTTCCTGGCGGTCGCCGTCGCCCACCACCACGGAGACGCCGAAGCGAACCAGCGGGCGAAAATCGGTGATGCGGTGACCATCGGCGCGCAGGATTTCCACGCGCTGCCAGGTTCCCGCGAGCGACGCCGTCACCTGACGAACGCGCGGATCGCGGGCGCGGGCATAGGCGTCGATCTCGGCGAGGAGGCGCACCTTGTCCTCGAACGCCTCGCTGGTGAGCGGGTTCTCGGGCCCGTAGAGCTGCGCGTTGGTGCCCTGCGGCGGTTCGGAATAGGTGGCGCTGCGGCCGCGCTTCACGGCGGAGGTCGCCTCCGCCGCGCGCTTCAGCGCCGCGACCGACAACTCGCCGGAATTGGCGAACCCGGACACCTCGCCCACGACCGTCCGCAGCCCGAAGCCCCGGCTTTCGTCGAACGAGGCCGATTTCAGCCGGCCGTTGTCGAACACCAGCGCCTCGGTCTGGCGGGCTTCGACGAACAGCTCGCCGTCCTCGGCGCCGTCGAGCGCGTCGGCGACGATGGTCCGCACCTCGCCGGCGTCGAGGCCGGCCTCGCTCAAGAGATCCGTGGTCAGAACATCCGTCATGATCATTCTCCGGGCGGGCGCCGCAACGGGCACGGGAAGGCGACCGGTCGGTCCCGCCGTTTGCCCACACTTAGGATTTTCTGCGCCGAACGGTAGGGGTGCGGTAGCTCGGCCTCAACGTTCGACGGCTCAATAGAGCGTGTCGCGGTAGGCGCCTTCGAGGTCTTCGGCGGTCAGCACGTCTTCCTTGAGCCGGGCGTGATCGCGCAGAACGTCCGTGATCGGCGGAATCGCGGAGCGGTCCGGCCACGTCGACGGATCCCACAATCCGGCGCGGATGCTGGCCTTGCCGCACTGGATGTAGGCCTGGCGCACATGAACGACGATGACGGTCGCCGGTCGCTTGCCGTTGGTCTCGAACACCGCGCGGAGGTCTTCGTCGTCGCGGACTTCCGCCGAGCCGTTGATGCGCAGCGTCTCGCGCAGGCCGGGAATGACGAACAGAAGCCCGATGGCGGGATCGGCGAGCAGGTTGGTCAGTGTGTCGAGGCGGCGGTTGCCCGGCCAGTCCGGCAGCACGAGAGTGCGGTCGTCGGCGATGTGAAGCGCACCCGCCGCATCGCCCCGGGGTGTGGCGTCGCAATAGCCGTCGGCGCCGCGGCTTGCGATCACATAGTAGCTGGCGAGCGACAGCAGCGTCCGGCAATGGCGGTCGAGCCGGTCGATCTCCTTGTCGAGCACCATCTGGCTCGGCTCGCCGTAGAGCCGGCGCAACTCGGCGGTGGTTGTGATGCGTGCCATTTGCCTGTGCCCGTCTGGCCGTGCCGGTCGCGTCCGATGCCGATTCGCACGGCCGCTCAGGGCAGCGAGTCGAAGCCCTTGCCGAAGCCCTTCAGCGAAACCGGGATGCCGATGCCTTCCTCGGGCGTCTCGAAGATGGAGAACAGCGCTTCCTTGCCGCCGCGCATCTTGGACAGCAGGTTCTCGTCGAGCGTGACTTCCGCCATGCAGCCGTTGGGCAGGCAGCGAACGAAAGCGGCGCGGCCGAGATCCTCGTTATCGATGTGCAGGCCGAGCCCGTAGGGCAGCAGCACGCCGAGCGGGGCGAGCACGCGCAGGATGTTGGCGCGCTTGTCGGCGGTTTTCAGCACGAACACCGACAGGCCCACATATTCCTTGTCGGCGGCGGCGACCGCCTGGGTCATCGCGCACTGTTCGGTCTGCGCACCGGGCATGGTGTCGCACCTCAGCTGCCAGTCTCCGGAGACCGACTTCACCACGCCCTGCGCGAAGGCGGCGTCCGTGGCGGCGAAGGCCGAGAGGCCCGCGAGGAGCGCCACGGCGAGGGCTGGGGCGCGACGCGGCCGAGATGCCTTCATCGGCAGGACCTTTCGGAGCAGGGCGGCCGGCGCACGGCGCGCGGCGGACTTCAGACGAAACAAAGCTCACCTCCGGGGAGACCGGCGCGGTCCCGGCGCCCGACGAATACGAATCAGGTGCGGACCGAACCCGGCGATTGCGCCGACATTGGCCGATGACGGCGCGCAAAGGAAGCTGCCGAACGGGGCGAGGCGATGGCAAAGCACATCGGAAAGGCAGCCAGATGCCGGTTTTTCCGCCCATTCCGCCGCACGGGTCAAGCTTTCGCGGGCCGTGAGCGGGCATGCGGCGCGGTGACGCTTTCCCCAACCCGCGCAAAGCGGCATCTTTTGTGCAACGATACGCTGTTTCCGGGTCCGCCGTCGTGCGGCGGACCATGCGCCTGCGGTGCCGCGTAGAGGCCGCACGTTCCCCGGGGCGAGGCTTGCCAGTCGCAAGTCCTGCCTGGAGGAGAACGGCGGACAAGACAATGAGCCGGATCAAAATCCCGGCCACGAGGGAATGCGAGGGAGTGCAGCGGTGACGAACGCCCTGTCGATGCCGAGTTGGAAGATGCCGCGACGCCTGCGCGGTTTCGGTCTGGGAGCGCGGGCCGCGGTGGCGGCGCTGCTCGCCGCGCCCATGGTGCTGTTGTTTGCCGCCGCCGATACCGCCCGTGCCGCCCAACCCCAGCCATGGGAAATGACGCTGCAGCCGGCCGGCACGGAGGTCATGTCCGACATCCGCTGGTTCCAGGACTTCACGGTCACGATCATGGCCCTGATCGTGCTGTTCGTGGCGGCGCTGCTCGTCATCGTGATGGTGAAGTTCAACGCGCGGTCGCACCCGACGCCGTCCCGCACCTCCCACAACACCATGATCGAGGTGGTCTGGACGGTGGCCCCGATCCTGATCCTCGTGGTGATCGCGATCCCGTCCTTCCGGTTGCTGTTCAAGGAACTGGACCTGCCGCAGGCGGACCTGACGGTGAAGGTGACGGGCTACCAGTGGTACTGGGGCTACGAGTACCCGGACGAGAAATATGCCGGGATCTCGTTCGACTCCAACATGCTGAGCGACAAGGATCGCGAGGCGCGGATGGCGCAGCTGAACGTCGGTCCGGCTCAGGTTCCGCGGCTTCTCGCCGTCGACAACGACGTCGTCGTTCCCGTCGGCAAGACCGTCCGCGTGCAGGTCACCGCCGCCGATGTGATCCACTCGTTCGCGGTGCCCTCGTTCGGCATCAAGATCGACGCCATCCCGGGCCGCCTCAACGAGACGTGGTTCCGCGCCGATGCGCCGGGCGTCTATTACGGCCAGTGCTCGGAACTCTGCGGCACCAACCATGCGTTCATGCCCATCGCCGTCCGGGTCGTGCCGGAAGAGGTGTTCGAGCGCTGGGCCGCTGCCGCCAAGACCGATATCGGCCAGGCGAACCAGGTTCTGGCTCAGTGGGAAGGGCAGGCACGCGCGGAGCGCACCGCCAGCATCGCTTCCGCCGAGTGAGCGCGCCGGCCTTTTCGGGCCGGCCGTCGCCCTTTCGTGGTTTGGAAGGGCAAGCACTTCCGCCGCGATCCTCCGTCCCCGTGTGAATTCGGGACCGAATCGCGGATCGAGGCAACGCACCCATCGCGGCGCGCTGCCTGGAAATATGCTAAAGTGTGCAACACGATGGATCAAAACGACGGCGGGCTGGTTTGAAGGGGCTGCGTTCCCCCACCTCAACCGCCGCGTCTACCGAAGGAACCGGTCATGTCGAGCACCGCTGCCGATGCATCCCACGACCATCCGACCGGATGGCGGCGCTACCTCTTCTCGACGAACCACAAGGACATCGGCACGATGTACCTGATCTTCGCCATCGTGGCGGGGATCGTCGGCGGGCTGCTTTCGATCGGCATCCGCGCCGAACTGCAGTACCCGGGCATGCAGATCTTCACGAACCCGTGGACTTTCAACGTGTTCGTGACCGCGCACGGCCTCATCATGATCTTCATGATGGTGATGCCGGCGCTGATCGGCGGCTTCGCCAACTGGTTCGTGCCCATCATGATCGGCGCGCCGGACATGGCGTTCCCGCGCATGAACAACATCTCGTTCTGGCTGCTGCCGCCGGCCTTCCTGTTGATGATCCTATCGCTGTTCGTCGAGGGCGGGCCTGGTTCCCACGGCGTCGGCGGCGGCTGGACGATCTATCCGCCGCTCTCGACCACCGGAACGCCCGGCCCGGCGATGGATTTCGCGATCCTGTCGCTGCACATCGCCGGCGCGTCGTCGATCCTCGGTGCGATCAACTTCATCACCACCATCTTCAACATGCGCGCCCCGGGCATGACGCTGCACAAGATGCCGCTGTTCGCCTGGTCGGTGCTGGTGACGGCGTTCCTGCTGCTGCTGTCGCTTCCGGTGCTCGCCGGCGGCATCACCATGCTGCTCACCGACCGCAATTTCGGCACCACGTTCTTCGCCCCCGAAGGTGGCGGTGATCCGGTGCTGTTCCAGCATCTGTTCTGGTTCTTCGGTCACCCGGAAGTCTACATCCTGATCCTGCCGGGCTTCGGCATCATCAGCCACATCGTCTCCACCTTCTCGCGCAAGCCCGTGTTCGGCTATGTCGGCATGGCCTACGCGATGGTGGCGATCGGCGTCGTCGGGTTCGTCGTGTGGGCGCACCACATGTACACGGTGGGCCTGTCGGCCAACACCCAGGCCTATTTCGTGTTCGCCACCATGGTGATCGCGGTGCCGACGGGCGTGAAGGTGTTCTCGTGGATCGCCACGATGTGGGGCGGCTCCATCGAGTTCCGCGCGCCGATGGTGTGGGCGATCGGCTTCATCTTCCTGTTCACCATCGGCGGCGTCACCGGCGTGCAGCTTGCGAATGCCGGCCTCGACCGCGTGCTGCAGGACACCTACTTCGTGGTGGCGCACTTCCACTACGTGCTGTCGCTCGGCGCGGTGTTCGCGATCTTCGCGGGCTGGTATTACTGGTTCCCGAAGATGAGCGGCTACATGTACAACGAGCGGCTGGCCAAGCTGCACTTCTGGGTGACGTTCATCGGCGTCAACCTCATCTTCTTCCCGCAGCATTTCCTCGGCCTGTCCGGCATGCCGCGCCGCTATGTCGACTATCCCGATGCGTTCGCCGGCTGGAACTTCGTCTCGTCCATCGGCTCCTATATCTCGGGCGTGGGCGTGCTGATCTTCCTGTTCACCGTCGCCGAAGCCTTCGCCAAGAAGCGGGTCGCCGGAGACAATCCGTGGGGCCCCGGCGCGACGACCCTGGAATGGACGCTGTCGTCCCCGCCGCCGTACCACCAGTTCGAGACTCTTCCGCGCATCAAGTGATGTTCGGGGGTTCGGCGGTTGTGATCGGCGGGACGGAGCGGCTATGACGGTACCGGCGGCGCGCCTCTGGCGCGGTGCCGGACCACCTGACCGAAACGATTTGGATTTGTCTTTGCCATGGCGTTGACCGACCACACGCGAGCGGAAACCGACGAAGGCGTCGGCTTCGAGAGTGCGACCGCGGGGGACTTCATCCAGCTCCTCAAGCCACGGGTGATGTCGCTCGTCGTCTTCACTGCGCTCGTCGGCATGGTGATCGCGCCGGGAACGATCCATCCGGTGCTCGGCGCGGTGGCACTGATGCTGATCGCGGTGGGGGCCGGTGCCTCCGGCTGCCTCAACATGTGGTACGACGCCGACATCGACGCGGTGATGAGCCGGACTCGGACCCGGCCGATCCCGGCCGGCCGCGTGGGCGCGGAAACCGCGCTGGCGTTCGGGCTGACTCTCGCCGTCGCCTCGGTGATCCTGCTTGGCCTGATGGTCAACGAGCTGTCGGCAGGCCTGCTGGCGTTCACGATCGCGTTCTACGTGCTCGTCTACACGATGTGGCTGAAGCGCTCGACGCCGCAGAACATCGTCATCGGCGGTGCGGCCGGCGCGCTTCCGCCCGTGATCGGCTGGGCGGCCGTCACCGGCCATGTGGCCGTCGAGCCGCTGGTGCTGTTCCTGATCATCTTCCTCTGGACGCCCCCGCATTTCTGGGCGCTGGCGCTCATCAAGTCCGGCGACTATGCGCGTGCCGGAGTGCCGATGCTGCCCGTCGTGGCGGGTGAGAAGGCGACACGCGCGCAGATCCTGCTCTATGCCGTCGTGCTGGCGCCGGTCGGCGTGGCGCCGTGGTTCATGGGGTTCGGCGGTCTTGCCTACGGCATCGTCTCGGTGGTGCTCGGGGCGGCGTTCGTGGCGCTTTCCGCGCGGGTATTCTTCGCTCCGGCCTCGCGGCTCAACCGCGCGGCGGGGCAGCTGTTCGCGTTCTCCATCCTCTATCTTTTCCTGCTGTTTGCGGTGCTGCTCGGCGAGCGGGTGGTGCAGCTCATGCTCGCCGCGCCCGTGGCCGGGTAGGCGAGGGCGTGACGGGCGCAGGCGAGGTCGATGATGGATGACGACAAGAACGGCGTCCGGCTGACGGAGGCACAGCAGCGGCGGCGGCGAGGGCGGTCCCTCGCCATCGCGCTGGTTCTGGGTGGGCTCGTGCTGCTGTTTTATGTGGTCACGATCGTGAAGATGGGCGGCGGCTTCGTGGGCCGGCCGGTGTGAGGTGAACCGCCTCCGGGGGATGAGGGTGTCGGGGGGATGAAGGCGTCGGGAGGATGAAGGCGATGGCATCCGAAGTTTCGCCCCCGCAGGGCCGCGCGGCGAGGCCAGTCGGCAACGGCTTCGTGGCGTTGCTGTGCGTCGTGTTCGTGGCTGCCATGGTCGGCGCGGCGTTCGCTGCGGTGCCGTTCTATCGCTGGTTCTGCCAGACCACGGGGTTCGGCGGCACGCCGGTTCGGGCCGAAAGCGCCGCCGCGATCCAGCCGATCGGCCGTAGCGTCACCGTGCGGTTCGACGCCAACGTCTCGGGCAACCTCGCTTGGCAGTTCAGGCCGACGGTCGAGTCCGTCACCGTCAGGCTTGGCGAAGTCCACACCGTCGATTTCGAAGCGCAGAACCTCACCGCCCGGCCGATTACGGGAACCTCGACCTTCAACGTCACGCCCACGGGCGTCGGCGCCTACTTCAACAAGATCCAGTGCTTCTGCTTCACCGAGCAGACGCTGAAGCCGGGCGAGAAACTGACGCTTCCGGTGGTTTTCTATGTCGATCCGGCGATGGACAAGGACGCCGAACTCGACAGCGTGCGCGATATCACCCTGTCCTACACGTTCTTCCCGGCGGCGAAGCAGCCGGTGGCCGGCAACGAAGCGGCCGGAGCCGGAGCGACGCAGCCAGTGCGCAAGAGCTGACGGCGGGAACCACAACACACAAGAAAACGGACAAGCCGGGGGAGACACCATGGCGGAGGCCCATACCAAGAACCACGACTACCATCTGGTCGATCCGAGCCCCTGGCCTATCGTCGCCTCCGTAGGCGCGTTCGTCATGGCCTTCGGCGGCATCGCCATGATGCGCTGGCTGAAGGGCGAGGACCTCGTGATTTTCGGGGTCGATACCGGCGGTTGGGGCATCTTCGCGATCGGCACGCTGATCGTGCTCTACGCCATGTACGGCTGGTGGGGCGACACCATCACCGAGGGCATGAAAGGCTTTCACACCCGCGTCGTCGACCTGCACCTGCGCTACGGCATGATCCTGTTCATCGCCTCCGAGGTGATGTTCTTCGTCGCGTGGTTCTGGGCCTATTTCAACGTCGCGCTGTTCCCGGCATCCGAAAAAGAGGTGGTTCGTGATGCCTTCACCGGCGGCGTTTGGCCGCCGAAGGGCATCGAAACGTTCGACCCGTGGCATCTGCCGCTGCTCAACACGCTGATCCTGCTGACCTCCGGCACCACGGTGACGTGGGCGCACCATGCCGTGCTCAACGATGATCGCGAGGGCCTCAAGTGGGGCCTCGCGCTGACCGTGATGCTCGGCCTGATGTTCTCGATGGTGCAGGGGCTCGAATATTCCGAGGCGACCTTCGCCTATTCCGGCAACATCTACGGCGCCACGTTCTTCATGGCGACGGGCTTCCATGGCTTCCACGTCATCGTAGGCACGATCTTCCTGGCGATCTGCCTGATCCGCGCCCTGAAAGGGCAGTTCTCCAGCAAGGCGCATTTCGGTCTCGAGGCGGCGGCGTGGTACTGGCACTTCGTCGACGTGGTCTGGCTGTTCCTGTTCGCCTGCATCTATGTCTGGGGTGCGAGCCCGGCATTCGAATGAAGGCTCGCCGGGTGGGCGCCGCCCTGCGCCCGCCCGGCACTGCCGACCGAAGCTTGGACTTCGCCGCTCCCGGGGGCATTGCCGGATGGGCCGATCATTACACGGGCTCGTTCCGTGCCTTTTGTGACATTTGAGTCTGTCTTGTATTCGGGCTGACCGGTCAGAATGACCTTGCTCTCTGGAAGACCGTGCTCTTGAGGAGGGTCGCCCGTGCGCCCGCCGATCTCACTGCGATCCGTGCCCTCACCCGAAGACGCGGACTATTTTCCGCGCCTGTCGCCTGTCGCGACCGGATTCGCCGGCCGTTGCCCCCGCTGCGGGCAGGGACGCCTGTTCAAGGGCTTCCTCACGGTGGCCCCGGCCTGCTCGTCCTGCGGCCTCGACTATTCCTTCATCGATTCCGGTGACGGGCCGGCGGTGTTCGTCATCATGATCGTCGGCTTTGTCGTGGTCGGGCTGGCGCTCTGGGTGGAACTCGCGTTCTCGCCTCCGATATGGGTGCATCTGGCCTTGTGGCTGCCGCTGACCGTGATCCTTGCGCTCGGGCTGCTCCGGCCGTTCAAGGGCATCCTGGTGGCGATGCAGTATCGGCATCGCGCCGCTGAGGGCGTGCTGGTCGACGACGACGATGACGAAGACGGACCGCGCGGCACCTGATCGCGGAACAGGACCGGCGCTTGGTCGTTCGGCCCTGCGGTGGCGATCCCGCTTCGATCTGAACGGGATATGCTCCAGGTGAAGCGGGTGCATGAAGGCGCGTCGGGAATGGCATCCACATCGGAAGAACGACCCGTCACCGGCGGTTCGGTTCGGCGGCTGATCTGGCCGACGCTGCTCGCTGCGCTGGTGTTCGCCGCGCTCGTGTCCCTCGGTGTCTGGCAGCTTGAACGCCTCGCGTGGAAGGAGGCGTTGATCGCCGCGGTCGCCGCGCGGTCGGAAGCGCCGCCGGTCGCGCCCCCGGGGCCGGCGCAGTGGGCCGGGCTCGATTTCGGGAATGTCGACTATCTTCACGTCCGCGTTCCCGGCCGGTTTCGGGCCGGCGAGGCCCACGTCTTCACCGACCTGCCGTCACCCCGGGGGCCGCTCGGCGGGCTCGGCTACTGGGTGGTCGCACCGTTCGAGACCGCCGATGGATGGATTGTGCTGGTTAATCGCGGCTTCGTTCCCGAGGCGCGCAAGGATCCAGCGTCACGGTCGGCCGTTCCGGCGGGCGAGGTGGTACTCGACGGCGTCGTTCGGGGGCCGGAACACCCGAACATGTTCACGCCAGCGGCGGAGCCCGGCAAGAACATGTGGTTTGTACGCGATCCCGCCACCCTCGGCCCGGCCCTCCGTGTCCCCGCTGACCGTCTCGCGCCCTACACCATCGATGCCACGGCCTCGATGACGCCCGCCGACGGCTTGCCGCAGGCGGGCGAAACCCGGCGGATCTTTCCGAACAACCACCTGTCTTATGCGATGACATGGTTCGGGCTCGCGATCGCCCTTGTCTGCGTTTATGTCGCGTTCGCGTGGTCGGTGGTGCGAGGCGGAAACGCGCGGCCGCCACGGCCGCGCTGAGCACCGTCCGCGGGCAATCCCGTTCAGAGCGAACCGATCTGAGCGAAAGGGACATGCCCAAGGTCTTGAATCCGGGGCGATTTCTCGCCCATCAGATGGTCCGTCCGATCGCAATGCGCATTCAGAGGCTGCACACCATGGCGTCGGCGCCGGAAAGCGCGATCGAGCCCGGCGCTTCCTCGATATGCAGCTGCTCGACGACGCCGTCGCGGATCACCGCGGAATAGCGCTTGGAGCGGATGCCCATCCCGAATCCGGAGCCGTCGAGTTCGAGCCCGATGGCCTTGGTGAAATTGGCGCTGCCATCGGCGAGGAACAGCACATTCTCTCCGGCGCCGGAGGCCTTCGACCAGGCATCCATCACGAACACGTCGTTCACCGAGACGACCGCGATGGTGTCGACGCCCTTCGACTTGATGTCTTCAGCCCGTGCGATGTAGCCCGGCAGGTGGCTGCGGTGGCACGTCGGGGTGAAGGCGCCGGGCACGGCGAACAGCACAACGGTCTTGCCGTCGAACAGCTCGCTCGTGTTCACGTCCTTGGGCCCTTCGGCGCCCATGGTCTTGAAGGTGACCTGCGGCAGGGTGTCGCCAACTTGGATCGGCATCTCGATGGTCTCCACAAAGGTGCGGCCTATGCGCCGCCGACAACAGATAGGGCAGGAGGAGCGGGTTCGGGAGGCGGTTTCGCGAAAGAACCGGCTCGATCCCGAGTCGCGGCCGGGCGTCAGGGCACCGGCGGCCCCTCGGGTGTGGCGCGGGCCTCGATGGCCCTTCCGCCGTTGACCAGCGTGAGCGTCAGCGGGCCGGCGGCCGGCTTGTCGTCGTCGTCGCTAACGCTCACCTGCCAGGCCGCGCGGTCGGGCGCGGTCGGCTGGGCCGGCAGGCGCACGGGCGCGTCGGCATAGGTCCCGGGTGGGCCCTCGACGAAAAGCTCCGCGGCTGCCGCCGGATCGGCAAGCCGGGCCGTGACGATCGCCGTGTCGGGCGCACCTGCCTTGGGCTGCACCGAGAGGATCGCGAGCGGCGAATCTGCGGACGCCGTTTCCGGCACCGCCGCCTCCGCGCGTGCGATGAGGTCTGCGGCGTCGCCGTCCTCCGCCATGTCGGGCGAAAGCGTCAGCGCCACCGTGCCGCTGGCGGGCACGCAGATGTCGCGGCAGAACCCGACGGTGATGGCGGCGATGAGATCGGTCGGCTTGTGGCCGTCAGCGGGGATGATCTGGATCGGCAGCACCACCGACCGGTCGTAGCCGGCGACCGCCATGCCGGCTTCGTCGAAACGGATCGGCGCGGGAAAGAACACCTTGGCGGATGCGAGGTTGTGCGAGCCGGCGAAGTCGAGTTCCGGCGGAATGCCCGCGTCGCCCGGCGTGCGCCAATAGGTTTTCCAGCCCGGATCGAGCGCGATTTCCAGACCGGCCCGCAGAGGCGTGCCCGGAGACTCCGCGCCGCCGGCCGCGATCAGGCGGAAGCGGCCGCCCTCGGCGGTGACCCATGCGCTGTCGGCCGCGGACGCGGACGTTCCTGTGAACGCCGTCGCGCACACGGCGAGAAAGCCGGTCATGGCGCGGACGAAGCCGCGCCGCCTTTCGCCTGCAGTCGCCGGGGAGGCGGCGAAGCTGCGCCCACGGGCACAGGGTGGAGACACGTCGGGCAATTCCTCTTTCGCTGTCGGCGGCGGCACTATGGTCCGGACGCCCCCGGGAGAAAAGCCTCGGCCGCTCGTCACGGTCTCGCCGGTCGCCGCCCCCGGACCGCTTCCGCGGGTCCGGCGCCTCCGCCGGAACACGCGGGCTCGACGCTGTGCAGCGTTGCACGTAAGTTATGGCGTAGAGGGTGGGGACGGTTCTTTGCGCTGCCGTGGGAGATGGCGATGCCGCTACTGCATGCAGGAGGTGCCCGGTCCGGCGGATATCTGGAAGGGCAGTTGCTGATTGCAATGCCGACCATGGGCGACGACCGGTTCGAACGGACGATAGTCTATCTCTGCGCCCATTCGGCGGAAGGGGCGATGGGGATCGTGCTGAACCAGCTCGCCGCCAACGTCTCGTTCGGCGATCTTCTCGCCAAGCTCAACATCGTCACGCCGCGGGACGCGATCCGCCTGCCGCGACACGCCCGCGACATGCGGGTTCATCGCGGCGGGCCCGTCGAAACGGGGCGCGGCTTTGTGCTGCATTCGGACGATTTCCGCATCGAGAACTCGACGATGAGCATCGACGGCGGCGTCTGTCTGACGGCGACACTCGACATCCTCAAGGCCATTGCCGAGGATCGCGGGCCTGACAGGGCGATCCTGGCACTCGGCTATGCCGGCTGGGCCCCGGGGCAGCTCGAGGGAGAGATCCTCGCCAACGGCTGGCTGACCTGCGCGCCCGATCCGGAACTCTTGTTCGATGCGGCTGTAGAGACCAAATATAGCCGTGCTCTTTCGAAGCTCGGCGTTCATCCGGCGATGCTCTCGAACGAGATCGGTCACGCCTGAGGGCCCTTCATCACAGGTTGTCCCGGCCGCGAGGGCGTGGACCGGGAGGTGGCGGCGCTTGCGGCAGCGGGGCCGGGCCGGTAGGATCATTCGGATATCTCGTCGCCTAAACTTCATCCCGACGATGCAAAAGGACGCAGGCGCTTGCGCTATGTGAGCACTCGGGGGCAGTCGCCCGCACTCGGTTTTCTGGACGTTCTCGTCGCCGGCCTCGCCCGTGACGGCGGTCTCTACGTGCCTGAAACCTGGCCACACTTTACCGATGTCGAGATCGCCGACCTTGCCGGTCGCCCGTATGCCGACGTCGCCCATGCCGTCATCCGCCGCTTCGTCGACGGCGAGATTCCGGATGCCGATCTCTACGGCATGATCGAGGCGGCCTATGCCACCTTCGGCCATGCGGCGGTGGCGCCGCTGGTGCAGCTTGCACCGGGGCACTTCCTGCTCGAGCTGTTCCACGGGCCGACGCTCGCCTTCAAGGACGTGGCGATGCAGCTGCTCGCCCGGCTGATGGAATATGCGCTCGCACGCCGCGGCGAGGCCGCGACCATCGTCGGAGCCACTTCGGGCGACACCGGCGCGTCCGCCATCGAGGCGTTCCGCGGCCGCGAGGGGGTGGATATCTTCATCCTGTACCCGCACGGGCGCGTGTCGCCTGTGCAGCGGCGGCAGATGACCACGGTGCTGGACGACAATGTCCACACGCTCGCGGTGGACGGCACGTTCGACGACTGCCAGTCGATCGTGAAGGAGATGTTCAACGACCACGCCTTCCGCGACCGCACGCAGCTCGCCGGCGTGAACTCGATCAACTGGGCGCGCATCGTCGCGCAGGTGGTCTATTATTTCACCGCCGCCGTGGCGCTCGGCGCCCCCGCGCGGCCCGTCAGCTTCACCGTGCCGACCGGCAATTTCGGCGACATCTTCGCCGGCTATGTCGCCCGGCGCATGGGGCTGCCGATCGAGCGGCTCGTGGTGGCGACCAACGTCAACGACATCCTGTGGCGCTCGTTCGAGAGCGGCCGCTACGAGGTGAGGCAGGTGGTGCCGTCCACCTCGCCGTCGATGGACATCCAGATCTCGTCGAATTTCGAGCGGCTGCTGTTCGAGGCCGGCGATCGCGACGGCGGCCGCATCCGCACGCTGATGGCTGACCTCGCCCGCACCGGTGCGTTCACCATCGATCCCGCCGCGCTCGATGCGATCCGAACGCTGTTCACGGCGGGCCGGGCCGATATCGACGAGACGCGAGACACAATCGGTCGCGTCGCCGCCACCTGCGGCTACGTGCTCGATCCCCATTCGGCTGTGGGCGTGACGGTTGCCGAGCGGGCGCTCGACCGCGCCGTGCCCATGGTGACGCTCGCCACCGCCCATCCGGCCAAGTTCCCGGATGCGGTTCGCGAGGCGACCGGCGTCGAGCCCGCGCTGCCGGCGCGCCTTGCCGATCTCATGGAGCGGCCGGAGCGGTTCAGCCGTATCGCCGCGGCAAAAACGGATGTGGCGCGCTTCATCGAAAAGCGCTCCCACGCCGTCAAATCGGAGGTCTGAGGACAGATGGCCGTTACGGTTTCCCACCTCGCGAACGGCCTGACCGTCGTGACCGAAGAGATGCCGCACATCGAGAGCGCGGCCCTCGGGGTGTGGGTCGGAGCAGGCTCCCGGTCGGAAGACGAGCGTGAGCACGGCATCTCCCACCTGCTCGAGCACATGGCGTTCAAGGGCACGCGGCGCCGCTCCGCCCAGGCGATCGCCGAGGAGATCGAGGCGGTCGGCGGCGAACTGAATGCCGCGACCAGCGTCGAGAACACCTGCTATTATGCGCGGCTTCTCGGCGATGACGTGCCGCTCGCGATCGATATCCTCTCCGACATCCTGAACGAATCGCTGTTCGACCGCTCCGAGCTGAAGCGCGAGCAGAACGTCATCCTTCAGGAGATCGGCGCCGCCTACGACACGCCGGAAGACCATGTCTTCGACCTGTTCCAGGAAGCCGCCTGGCCGTCGCAGCCGCTCGGTCGGCCGATCATGGGCACGCCTGAATCGGTCAAGAGCTTCACCTCGCGCGACATCGCCGACTATCTCGGCACGCACTATCGTGGGCCGGCGTCGGTGCTCGCGGCGGCTGGTGGCGTGCGCCACGACGAGATCGTCCGCCTTGCCGAGGAGCGGTTCTCCGGCTTCTCGAAGGAAAGTGCTCCGGTTGCCACCGGTGCGCGCTATCGCGGCGGCGACCGTCGCGAAGTCCGTGACACCATGGAAGCGCAGTTCGCCCTCGGCTTCGAGGGGCGCGCTTATGGGTCGCCGGACTATTTCGCCGCCCAGATGCTGGCGGCGGTGCTCGGCGGCGGCATGGCCTCGCGACTGTTCCAGGAAATCCGCGAGCGCCGCGGGCTGTGCTACTCCATCTACGGTTTTCATTGGGGGTTTTCGGACACGGGCCTGATCGGCTTCCATGCCGCGACCGGCGGTAGCGAACTCGGCGAACTCGCCGGCGTTCTCGTCGAGGAGCTCGCCCGGTCGATCGATGATATCGGTGAAGCCGAGCTTGCCCGCGCCAAGGCGCAGATGCGGGCGTCGCTGCTGATGGCGCAGGAAAGCGCTGCCTCCCGTGCCAGCCAGCTCGCGCGGCAGATTCTCATCCATCGCCGGCCGCTGCCGGTGCGCGAGATCGTCGCCAAGATCGACGCCGTCGATGTGCGCGATCTGCGCCGCCTCGCCGGGGAGATCTTCACCGGCTCCGCGCCGACCTTGAGCGCCATCGGCCCGGTGGAGGGCCTTGATCCGGTGGAGGCGCTGGTGGAGCGTCTCGGTGCGCGTCAGCACGCGCACCACGTCCCGGCGTGAACGGGCCGGGGGCAGCCTTGTTCCTGCGGGCGGCCTCGGCCCTGGAAGTCGACCAGACGGTTCGCGGCCGCGCCGTCTATCTGCGACCGCCAATGGCAACGGATTTTGCCGAATGGGCCGCACTGCGCCAGGAAAGCCGCGCCTTCCTGGTGCCGTGGGAGCCGATCTGGCCGGTCGACGACCTCTCTCGCTCCGCTTTCCGCCGCCGCATCCGCCGCTATCACCGCGACATGCGCGAGGATGCGGGCTACCCGTTCTTCGTGTTCCGACAGGCGGACCACGTTCTCGTGGGCGGGCTTTCCTTCTCCTATGTCCGTCGCGGGGTCACGCAGGCGTGCTCGCTGGGTTACTGGATCGGCGAGTGCCATGCCCGCCGCGGCTACATGAGCGACGCGGTCAGTGCGGTGCTGACGTTCGCTTTCGGCTCGCTCCGGCTCCATCGCGTCGAAGCCGCATGCCTGCCGCACAACGCTGCCTCCATCGGCCTTCTCGAAAAAGTCGGATTCCAGCGTGAGGGATATGCGCGGCGCTATCTCTGCATCAACGGCAGCTGGCAGGATCACCTGCTCTATGCCGTCGTTGCCGACGATCCGCTGCCGCTTCAGCGATGAATGTCCGGGGCCGTGACGCAGTGCCGGACGGTCGTCGCATTTTCGGCTTCGGAGGCGTTGCGGCCGCCTGCCATGGCGGCTAGAGCATATCCGGTTCGGCCCTCTGCCATCTGATAGACCAGGATATGCTCGAGGGAGTGAATCCGGAGCGTCTATTTTCGATTAGATCGTCGCGTCTGATCGGGAGTTGCCCAGGTTCTTGAATTTACGGCACTATTTTCCTCGGGTTCGATGCCGTTGCCTGAAGGAAGGATGCCCGGATGGGTGAAGCCGGGAGGGTTTCGGTGTCGAGCGGGCGTGCCCGGTCCTCGACCCGAAGCGCTTCGGGCCGCAGCACCCGGGTTTGAAGAAAGGTCCTCGCGCGTGCTTCATCGCATCCTGTTTTTCCTCGTGGCACTCACCGGCATGGTGGTCGGGTTCGAGGCGCACGCGGTCGATGCGGTGACGATCCCGATCGATGCCGAGGCGGTGAACCTCGGCGCGAGCGTTACCTATCTGCCGGGACCGGCCGACCGCGTCGCGGTGCCGACGGCACCGGGGCCGGACGGGATCGTGCGTCGCATCGAGGTGCGCTCGGTCGACGGCAAGCCGGCCCACTGGGCCGTGATCGCCCTCTCCAACACCTCCGACCAGCAGATCGACCGCCTGCTGACAGTGCCGTTCTACAATCCCGCGATGACGGGCCTGCTGTGGCCCGATCTCGGCGAGCGCCACATCACCGCGATCACGCCCAGCCAGGGCTTCGCGCCGGAGCGCATCCCGAGCAACGACGCGGACGTCTTCCAGATCACCCTCGATCCGGGCACGGTGGTGACACTGGTGTTCGAGATCACCACACCGCAACTGCCACGGCTCACCTTGTGGCAGCCGGATGCCTATACGGCCAGCGTCAACGCCTATTCGCTGTTCAAAGGCATCGTCCTTGGCATTTCCGGCCTGCTCGCTCTCGTTCTTACCATCGTGTTCGTGGTCAAGGGAACGGCGATGTTCCCGGCGACGGCGGCGCTGGCGTGGGCGGTTCTCTATTACATCTCGGTCGACTTCTATTTCATCGACGAGATTCTGAACGTGAATCTGTCGGAGAGCCATCTCTACCGGGCCTCCGGCGAGGTTTTCCTGTCGTTCTCGCTGTTCGTGTTCCTGTACGCCTACCTGAACCTCGGTCGGTGGCATATCCGCTACAGCCACGCGGCCATCGGGCTCGTCGTGCTGCTGCTCGGGCTGTTCGGCGTTGCGGTGGTCGATGCGCAACTCGCCGCGGGCATCGCCCGGCTGGCGCTCGCCGCCATCGGTGCGTTCGGCTTCATCCTCATCCTGTACCTGTCGTTCAGGGGCTACGACCGCGCCGTCATGCTGATTCCGACCTGGGCGCTGCTGCTCGCCTGGATGGCGGGGGCGGGCATGACGCTGACCGGCATGATCGACAACACCATCGCCCAGCCGGCCTTGTCCGGCGGCCTGGTGCTCATCGTGCTGCTGATCGGCTTCACCGTGATGCAGCATGCCTTTGCCGGCGGCAGCGTGGTGCAGCAGGAAGTCGGCGACGTGGAGCGCGCGGCCCTCGCGCTCACCGGCTGCGGCGATCCGGTGTGGGACTGGGACGTCGCCCGCGACGTGATCTACACCGGCGCCGCGGCAGAGGACATGCTCGGTCTCGACCCCGGCGCGCTGCAGGGCGCCGCTCTCGAATGGCTCTCGGTGCTCCATCCGCAGGATGCCGACCGCTTCCGCCTCGTCCTTGACGCGGTCGTCGAGCAACGCCGCGGCCGCATCTTCGAGGTGTTCCGCCTGCGCGGCGCAGACGGCCGCTTTTCATGGTTCCAGCTGCGAGCGCGACCGGTTGTCGGCGCCGATGGCGAGGTCATCCGCTGCATCGGCACGCTACGGGACGTGACCGACGCCAAGATCAGCGAGGAGCGGCTGCTGCACGACGCCGTTCGCGACAACCTGACCGGTCTTCCGAACCGCGAGATCTGCCGCGATCGGCTGGAAACGGCGCTCGTCCGCGCCGGGGCCGAAGCCGGTCCTCGCCCGATCGTCGTCACGGTCGGCATCGACCGCTTCCAGAGCATCAACGAGACCTACGGGGTCTCGGTCGGCGACTCGGTGCTCTTGACCGTCGCGCGCCGCCTGCAGCGGCTTCTGGAGCCGGTCGATACGCTGGCCCGGGTCGGCGGGGATTCGTTCGTCGTGATCGTGCTGTCGGAACGCGAGGCCGGCCGAGTCTCGGCGATGGCTGACGACATGCGCCGCGAGATTCGCACGCCCGTGATTTTCGGGCCCGACGAGGTGAACCTCACCGCCTCCATCGGCATTGCCGTGGCCGATCCGGGTGAGCAGGGGGCCTCCGACCTCCTGCGCGATTCGGAGCTCGCGATGGTGCATGCCAAGCGGCTCGGCGGCGACCGCACGGCGACGTTCACCCCCGTGCTGCGGCGCCTTGCGAGCGAACTGTCGTCCTTGGAGAACGATTTCGGCCGCGCGCTCGAAAGCGACGAGATCAAGGTCGAATACCTGCCCGTGCTCCGCCTCGGCGAGCGGCGCCTCGCCGGCTTCGAACTGATCGCGCGGTGGGAGCATCCCCGTCGCGGTCGCATCGATCCGACCGCGACCATGGAGATCGCCGAGCGGGCCGGCATGAGCCACGAACTCAGCGTGTTCATCGCCGAGCGCGCGGCACGGCTCGCGGCGGAGTGGGACGAGATCATTCCTCGCGTGGCCGACAGGCCCCTGTTCTCGTGGGTCAACCTGCCGAAGGCGGGCATCCTGACCCAGGGCCTCGTCAACGAGATCAAGACCGTGATGGCGCGCGTCGAGGTGCCCGAGGGCGCGCTGTTCATGGCTGTGACGCAGGCGGCGGTTTCGGACAATCCCGAACTGTCGCAGACCGTGCTGCACCGTCTCCGCGAAGCCGGCATTTCGCTGGCTCTCAACGATGTCTCGTCGGATTGGACCGCCGTCGGTGTGCTGCACCGGATTCCGTTCGATGCGCTGCGCACCCGCCTTCCACGCAGCCAGATCAAGACCGAGCTCGATCTCGGCCTCATCAAGACCACCGCGGCGCTCGCTCATGGTCTCGGCGCGGAACTCCTGGTGACAGGCCTCGAGCTTGAAAGCGATGTGGCCAAGCTCGTCGGCATCGGCTGCGACTTTGCGTCTGGCAAGCTGTTCGGCCCGCCGCTCAATGCAGACGGTGCCCGCCGCTTCGCGTCCCGCCTGCACAACATGCCCGCCGAGAAGGGCCGCGTGATCAAGGGACCGCCGAAGGCCTCGGCGGCCGAGTAGCAAGGGCCGCGCCCCGTCAATCTGGGGCCTCGTGGTTCCGAACGGCGTATGCTTCAGGTTTCCTGGCAGTTCGCCGAGAACAGGAGCAGCGCGTCGGAGGCCTTGGCGTTGTCGAAGCGATAGGTTTTCGGCTTGCCCGCGCCGCTCGTCGCGATGGTGAACGCCTTGGCGGTGGCAACGGCGTGCAGGATCGAATCGTCCTCGGGCATCATGAAGATGATGGGATCGCCGTTGCTGCCGGCGCCGCTCAGGACCTTCTTCGTCTTGTCATCGAACGTGAAGGTCAGCTTGTATTTCTCGCTCGGCTTGTGCGGCACGCCGTCGAACAGATAGACGTTCAGCGTCTTGTTGCTGCACGTCAGCATGAAGCCGACGTTCTCCTCGCCCTTTGCCTTGTTGTAGACGGTGTATTCCGTCTTCTTCGTCTGCGGGTCGGGTCGGCTGAAGAAGGTCCATGAGCCGAAGGGAACGGTCGAATCGTCCCCGGCCGCTAGGGCGGGATTATGCGCGGCGATCCCCATCGCCACGCTCCCGGCGATCAAAGTCCATTGGACGAAATTTCGAAGACGCACGTTCGTTCCCCCCTTGCGCTAACACGTCGCCGCGATCATAGGGAGAGGAATACGGTCCTTCAACGCAATAAAAAGCATACTTTTATTGCGAAATATTGTGATATCTTGCGGAATATTAATCGTTGGCCGGAGCGTATCACTCGCCCCGGCCGTTCGTTGTCCGCTTACTCAGCCGCTTCCGCAGGCGTTGGCTCTTTCCAGACGAGCTTCGGCGAGCGGGCGGCGCGGGTCTCGTCTAGCCGGCGACGCGGCGCCAGCTGCGGCGCGGCCCGGAAGGCCTCGGCTTCTCCGGCCTTCGCGCGCATGGCGAGATCGCGCAATGCGCCGATGAACAGGTCGAGATGCGCGCGGGATTCCGACTCGGTCGGCTCGATCAGCATCGCCCCGTGGACGACCAGCGGGAAATACATGGTCATCGGGTGATAGCCCTCGTCGATCATCGCCTTGGCGAAATCGAGCGTGGTGATGCCGGTCCCTTCGAAAGAGGAATCGTCGAACAGCGCCTCGTGCATGCACGGCCGGCCGCCGAACGGCGCGTGGAACAGGTCGGAGAGACGGGCGCGGATATAGTTCGCCGACAGCACCGCATCTTCCGAGGCCTGCCGCAGGCCATCCGCGCCGTGGGACAGCATGTAGGAGAGTGCGCGGACATACATGCCCATCTGGCCGTGGAACGCGGTCAGGCGTCCGAACGGATGCTCGCCTCCCGCGGCGTCCGCCTCGTTCTCGACGAGAACGGGCTCGCCGTCCTCGACGCGGATGAACGGCAGCGGCGCGAACGGCGCCAGCGCCTTCGACAGCACCACCGGCCCGGCGCCCGGCCCGCCGCCGCCGTGGGGCGTCGAGAAGGTCTTGTGCAGGTTGATGTGCATGGCGTCGATGCCGAGATCGCCCGGCTTCACCTTGCCGACGATGGCGTTGAAGTTGGCGCCGTCGCCATAGAAGAACGCGCCGGCCGCGTGGACGGCGTCGGCGATCTCCACCACGTCGCGCTCGAACAGGCCGCAGGTGTTCGGGTTCGTCAGCATGATCGCGGCGACATCCGGCGAGAGCCGCGCCTTCACCTCCGCAGGGTCGACCGTGCCGTCCGGCCGCGCCGGCACGGGCACCACCTTGTAGCCGATCAGGGCGGCGGTCGCCGGGTTGGTGCCGTGGGCCGATTCCGGCACCAGCACGACCGAGCGCGTCTCGCCCCGGGCTTCGATCGCGGCCTTGATGGCGACCATGCCGCAGAGTTCGCCATGGGCGCCGGCCTTGGGGCTGAGCGCGACGGCTTCCATGCCCGTCATCGTCACCAGCCAGTGGGCGAGCTGCTTCATCAGGTCGAGCGCGCCGGCCACTGTGGAGGCGGGCTGAAGCGGGTGGATGTCGGCGAAGCCGGGCAGGCGCGCCATCCGCTCGTTGAGGCGCGGGTTGTGCTTCATGGTGCACGAGCCGAGCGGGTAGGTGCCGAGGTCGATGGCGTGGTTCTGGCGGGACAGGCGCACATAATGGCGCATCGTCTCCGGCTCCGTCAGGCCGGGCAGGCCGATCGCCGACTTGCGGCCGAGGCCGCCGAGACGGCTGCCGCTGGTCGCCGGCGCCTCCGGCAGATCGACGCCGGTGACGTCGGTGCGGCCGACCTCGAACAGCAGCGGCTCCTCGATCTGGAGGCCGCGATTGCCGGTGAAGGTGTGGACGGCTTCGGAGGAACCGGTGTCCTCGGGGCGGGAGGGGCGACCCTGGCGGTTCAGCATGACGAGGCTCCGGCGAGAACGAGGCTTTCAGGGGCGGCAGCGGCGGCGCGAGCGGTCATGCCAGCACCTCCGCGAGCGCGGTCGCGAACGCTGCACGATCGTCGTCCGTGGTGGTCTCGGTCGCTGCCACCACGATGAGGTCGGCGAGGTCCGGTTTGCCGGGCTCCAGCCGCGAGACCGGAACGCCACCGAGCACGCCCTTCTCCGCGAGCTTCTCGACCACGGCGGCGGCATCGCCCGGCACGCGGATCGTGAACTCGTTGAAGAAGGTGTCGTTGAGGACCGTCACGCCCGGCACCGCCGCAAGCCTGTCGGCCAGGTCGCAGGCAGCGGCGTGGTTGAGCGCGGCAAGACGCGTCAGGCCGGTTTCGCCCAGCAGCGTCATGTGGATCGAGAACGCGAGCGCGCACAGGCCGGAATTGGTGCAGATGTTCGACGTCGCCTTGTCGCGGCGGATGTGCTGCTCACGGGTCGAGAGCGTCAGCACGAACCCGCGGGTGCCGTCGGCATCGACGGTCTCGCCGCAGAGACGGCCGGGCATCTGGCGGACGAACTTGTCGCGGGTGGCGAACAGCCCGACATAGGGGCCGCCGAAGGTGAGCGGATTGCCGATGGACTGACCCTCGGCCACCACGATGTCGGCCCCGAGCGCACCGGGCGCTTCGACGGCGCCGAGCGAAACCACTTCAGTCACGACGGCGATGAGGAGCGCGCCGGCAGCGTGCGCCTTCTCGGCGACCGCGGCGAGGTCGATCAGGTGACCGTAGAACGAGGGCGTCTGCACCACCACGCACGAGACGGTGCCGTCGATCGCCGCGAGCAGGTCCTCGCCGGCCGTCGGATCGGCCGGCAGCGCCACGACCTCGTCGCCTGCGATGCGGCTCAGCGTCTCCACCACCTCGCGATAATGCGGATGCAGGCCGCCGGCCAGCACCGCCTTGCGCCGCCGCGTCACGCGGTGGGCCATCAGCACCGCCTCGGCGGTGCCGGTGGAGCCGTCATACATCGAGGCGTTCGCCACCTCCATGCCGGTCAGGCGGGCGACCTGGGTCTGGAACTCGAACAGCACCTGCAGGGTGCCCTGGGCGATTTCCGGCTGATAGGGCGTGTAGGACGTCAGGAATTCCGAGCGCTGGATCAGGTGGTCCACGCTCGCCGGAACATGGTGGCGATAGGCGCCGGCCCCGACGAAGAACGGCACCGAACCGGCGGCGACATTGCGGGCGGCGAGGCGGCTGAGCGTGCGCTCCACCTCCATTTCGCTTTTCGCACGCGGTAGGTCGACGAGCCCGTCGAGCCGCTTGTCGGCCGGGATGTCGGCGAACAGGTCGTCGACCGAGGAAACGCCGATGGCGGCGAGCATGTCACCCCGGTCGGCGTCGGTGAGCGGCAGATAACGCATGGTCCGGACGGCTCCAGTGGACTTCGGTTCAGGCAAATTCCGGCGCGACGGCCTCGACCACGACGCGGGCCGTGATCGAGTTCGCGATGTAGCAGGCCTCGTGGGCCTCATGGTGCAGCCGCGCGACGAGGTCGGCATCGGGGCGGTTCTGCCCCGAGAACACCACGCGGGGCCGCAGCCGGATTTCGGTCATGGCGACGCGGCCGTCGTCCCGTCGGGCGAGGGTGCCGGTCGCCGCGTCGTCATAGAGGTCGATGCAGAGCTTCTCCCGCGCCGCAAAGGCGAGAAAGAACAGCATGTGGCAGCTCGACGTCGCCGCCACGAGCGCTTCCTCGGGGTCGACGGCATCGGCGCGCGACAGCGGCAGCGGCACGCTGGACGGCGCCGAGGACGCCGGCACCTCGATGCCGCCGTCGAAGCGCCAGAGGTGCCCGCGGCTGTAGCGGTTGTCGACGAACGCCTCGCCCTCGTCGCGGCGCCACGTCACCGTCGCGGTGAACGACGCCGTGTGAGAGCGTTTGCCGCCGGCCGCCGGACGATCCGATGCCATCGCGCCGCTCCCGCTCAGAGGGTGTCGAGATAGGCCTGGTAGGCGGCCTGGTCCATCAACTCGTCGAGTTCGGCCTTGTCGGCGAGGCGGATCTTGAAGAACCAGCCGTCGCCCTCGGGGGCCTCGTTGACGGTCTGCGGCGCGTCGGGAAGCGCGGTGTTCGCCTCGACCACTTCGCCCGAAACCGGCGCATAGACCTCGCTCGCGGCCTTGACGGATTCGACGACGGCGGCGTCGTCGCCCTTGTTGAAGCTGCGGCCGATCTCGGGCAGCTCCACGAACACCACGTCGCCGAGCTGGCTCTGGGCATAGGTGGTGATGCCGACCGTGGCGACGTCGCCCTCGATCTTGAGCCACTCGTGGTCGGGCGTGAACAGGACGCTCATGATGGTTTCCCCTGCAAGCGGTGCTGCAAATACGATGAAGGCGCGGGATTCGCGGGCAGGCAGGCCCGGGATCGAAGCTGGACAGGGAGCCGTTCCGCCGGCTCCCGAAGCATCATGCAAGCCTTGCGCCGCCGCCGCGAGGCGGCATCGCGGCGCGGGCATCGCTCAGCGCTTGTACCGGTTGGGCACGAAGGGCAGAGCGGCCACGGTCGCCGGCATCGGCTTGCCGCGCACGATGAGTTCCACCGCCGTGCCGACGGCCGCGAACGGGCGCTCGACATAACCCATCGCCACCGGGCCGCCGACCGACGGGCCGAAGCCGCCCGAGGTGACGACGCCGATCGAACCGCCGCCCGGCAGCCGGATCTCGGTGCCTTCGCGGGCCGGCGCGCGGCCGTCCGGCTTGATGCCGACCCTGAGGCGCACCGGGCCTTCGGCAAGCTCGCGCTGCACCCGCGCGGCGCCGGGAAAGCCGCCTTCCGTGCGGCGACGCTTGGCGATCGACCAGTTGAGCGCGGCCTCGATCGGGCTCGTGGTCTCGTCGATGTCGTGGCCGTAGAGGCAGAGGCCGGCCTCCAGCCGCAGCGAATCCCGGGCGCCGAGGCCAATGGGTTTCACGGCCTCGTCGGACAGCAAAGCACTCCAGAGTTCGACGGCGTTCCCGGAGGCGACGGAGATCTCGAACCCGTCCTCGCCGGTATAGCCCGAGCGGCTGACGTGAACGGCGATACCGGCGACGGTCACCGGCGCGGCGCCCATGAAGGCCAGTGCGGCCGCTTCGGGCGAGAGCTTCGCCATCACCGCCTCGGCCTTCGGGCCCTGAAGCGCGACGAGCGCCCGGTCCGGTGCCTCCACCAGCGCGACATCGGCGGGCAGGCGGGCCTTGAGGTGGGCGAAATCGATCGCCTTGCGCGAGGCGTTGACCACGAGCATCAGCATGCCCGGGTCGCCGGTCAGCGGGCGGGTGACCATCAGATCGTCGATGATACCGCCGTCTTCGGCGAGCAACTGGCTGTAGCGCTGGCGGCCGAGGCCAAGGCCGAGAATATCGGCCGGCACAAGGCCTTCGAGTGCCTTCGCCGTCGTCTCCCAGTCGGGTCCGGAAAGGAACGCCTGGCCCATGTGCGAAACGTCGAACAGGCCGGCGTTCTCGCGGGTCCACAGGTGCTCGCCGAGCACGCCGAGCGGATACTGCACCGGCATGGAATAGCCGGCGAACGGCACCATCTTGGCGCCTGCCGCCACGTGGGCGGCATGAAGCGGCGTTGACAGGAGCGCTTCGGCGGCAGCCGGGCTCACGTCGGTGGAGGCATCCTTGGAGGGGCTGTCGGCCATGATGGTCCTGCTGCGAGGTTGGAACGCGGAGCGAACATGCCGGCGATGCAAATCGCCGGCCGGATCTTCCACGCCCCCTCTGTCGCAGAACCTGAGAGATTTCCCGAACCCGGATCGATCGATCCGCGCCGGTTACTCCTTCGGTGAGCCGGCGGGCCTGATCGGCCTTCGGCTGCTTTCCAGAGCGTCGCTCGTCCCCATGCGGTCCTCTTTGCCTGAGAGTTTCCGGGGCGGTTGCTCCTTCGGCGCCACACCCGTCACCTCCCGGCATGCCGGGGTGCGTCAGGCGCGGTCTCTCCCGCGAGGGACGTGACCGCCCGGCCGGAAGAACCGAAGCCGGAACGGCGCGGGCCGCGACGATGCCCGCTTGACGCACTCATGAGCCCCGGCCGCAGCGATGTCAACGGCCGGTGCCTGTCAAATCGGCAACGTCCGGCGGCAAGTGCTGCCCGCCGAACCGGTCGGGATCACGGGTCGAGCGGTGCGTCCGCGGCGCCACCGCCGTCGCTGCCGCCGCCGGCATCGAGCGGCGCGTCCTGGGCGGCCTTCAGCGCAGCCCGGCGCTTCTTCGCCGCTCCGCCGTCGTCGAAGCCGACGAAGATCACGAGATCGTCGCGCGCGGGGACGACGATCTGGTCCTGCACCAGCACCCAGCCGACGGCATCGGTGCCCGGAATCGCCTGCTTCACCTGGAACAGCTTGGAATAGAGCGTCTGGTCATGGCTGTCGGCGACCGTGATCCGCACCGGCATGGTGATGCTGCCCGGACCGCCCTTGGGTCCGGTGAGCACGCGGCCGGCGACGCCGACCTTCAGCGAGAGCTGACCGCCGGAGAAGCTGCACTCGCGGGCCGTATCGGCGATAGTGCCCTGGTAGCGCAGCGACATCGCATCGCCCTCGCGGCCGCCATCATAGACCGCGAACGTCTGCGTGCCGTCGCGCATGGTCACCGGCGGACATTTCACCACCGGAGACATCAGTTCGGGCGCGAGCGTCTTGGGCGGCTCCGAGGTACCGCGGAAGAACTGGCCGAGCGGCGAATCCGCCGTCTCCTGCAGCCACCCGCCGCTGCCGCACCCGGCGAGAAGCAGCGTGGCGCCGATCGCCGCCGCGGCGGCGAGGCGGGACGGGAACGCAGCGAACGGCTTCAGTATCATCGGCGACCTCTTCCCTCGTCTCCGGCGGAACATTCGTTCCTTATCGACCGCCATCCACGTCCGGCGTTGCTCGGGCCTTGGTCACGGGTCTCAAACCCGATCTCAAACCCGTCGGGGCGCGATGCCGGCTGTCGCGGCGGCGCGCCCCGCGCAGTCGCGCGGCGGAGGCGGAGGCAGATTGATAGCTGTTCGCGGCGCCGTCGTCACGAGGGTCTCGCACCGGCCGTTTGCCGGCCGGTGCGAACCGTCCCGCCGGGTATGCGGCGGGCCGAGGGGGTCAGAGCTTCAGTTTCTCGAGCTGCATGCACATGTGGTAGTGCATCTCGATGGTCGGCAGCGTCTTGGCGGCGAACGCCTTCAGCTCCGGGTTCTCGCCGCCTTCGGCATAGCCCTTGAAGAGCCCGACTGCGGCCTTGTGGCCGGCGGTCTGCGCGGCGATGTAGTCCTTCTCGAAGGTCACGCCGGTTTCCGACTTCAGACGCGCGATGGTCGCGTCGATGTCGGGGCCGAGGCCTGCCGGCGGCTTCAGGCCGGTCTTGGACTTGGCCAGCGCGGCGACGAACGCCGTGCCGATCTCAGTGTGGTCGTGGATCATCTTCTTTGCGAAGGCCACGATCTCGGGATTGGTCGTCTTCTGCAGCGCGATCTGGCTGGAGAGGATCTCGAACTTGTTGGCGGGCGCCGCCGTGTCCACGAAGGCCTGGGTCGTGGGCGCCGCGGTGGCCGATTCGGCCGCCGTCGCCGCCACGGGCGCCAGCAGCGCCGGGGTGGCGAGAAGGCTCAGGGCAACCGCGATCCGGGCGGCCGCGTTTCTTGTTGTCGTCTTCATCTGGGCACCTTTGTCGAAAGGACTGTCCGAAGGCCGGGATTGCGGGTAACGGAGCCGCTTGCGCGGACGGAGCCAGATTTATCACGTCGCCGGCCGGACGCTTCAGTTCTTCGCCGATGAGCACGCCTTATTCATGGCGCCCCATCTTCTCCGACCGTCGTTGCATTTGGCCGTCAGATCGGTGCCGCGCCGATGAAATCATGCGATGATGACGCGGCGGCAGCGGCCATTCGGCTCCGGCCGGCGTTCGGACCCTCACCCCCGCCTCAGTGGTATCCGCAGAAGGCGGAGCGGACAACGCACCGGGCTGGCGCTCGCTACCCATTTCGGGCAGCGATGCCTGTGAGACCGGTGGGATGCCTTGCCCGGTCTGCCCGCCGCGATCTCTGGCACAGGACCGGCGCGGACGGCCCATGCAGGACTGTGCCTTGACTTCGCCCCACCCGGTTCCTCTATTGCGAGGTCGACGTCTGCGGGCTGCGCGCCCGCGGACCCCGAGGCCATTTCCGGACGAGCAATGATGTCGACCGAAATCACAGCCAAGGCAGGGCCGCTCGCCGGCACCAGGCACGACGCTGACGGCCGGCCGGCGCTGTCGGTGCTTCTGTGCGCGCCGCGCGGCTTCTGCGCCGGTGTCGATCGCGCCATCCAGATCGTCGAACTCGCGCTCGAGCGCTATGGCGCGCCGGTCTATGTCCGCCACGAAATCGTCCACAACAAGTATGTCGTGGAATCCCTGAAGCGGAAGGGCGCGGTGTTCGTGGAGGAACTGCACGAGATTCCGCCGACCGAACAGCCGGTCATCTTTTCCGCCCACGGCGTGCCGAAGTCGGTGCCCGAGGCCGCCGATCGCCGTAACCTGTTCGTGCTCGATGCGACCTGTCCGCTTGTTTCCAAGGTCCACAAGGAAGCCGAGATCCAGTATCGGCGGGGTCGCGAGGTCGTGCTGATCGGCCACACCGGACATCCGGAAGTCGTCGGCACCATGGGTCAGCTTCCGCCGGGAACCGTGTCGCTGGTCGAGACGGTCGAGGACGCCCGCAGGCTCGTCGCGCGCGATCCCGACAATCTCGCCTGGATCACCCAGACCACGCTGTCCGTCGACGACACCCGCGACATCGTCGCCGTGCTTCAGGAGCGCTTCCCGACCATCGCCGCGCCCCACAAGGACGATATCTGCTACGCCACGACCAACCGTCAGGAAGCGGTCAAGGCGGTCGCGCCGGCCGTGGATGCGATGATCGTGGTCGGTGCGCCGAATTCGTCGAACTCCCAGCGTTTGCGGGAGGTGGCGGAGCGGGCCGGCTGTCCGCGTGCCGTGCTGATCCAGCGCGCGAGCGACATCGACTGGCGCGACTTCGCAGGCATCTCACGCCTCGGCATCGCGGCCGGCGCCTCGGCGCCGGAGGTGCTGGTGGAGGAGATCATCGACGCCTTCGCCAACCATTTCGACGTGGCGGTGGAAGAAGTCCGTACCGCCGAGGAGACCATCTCCTTCGCCGTTCCGCGCGAACTGCGGGCGGTCGCGGCGGCCAAATCGGCAGCATCCTCGGCTGCTGCCCCGAATGCTCCGGCGCCCGCGCAGAACGCGGCCGAATGATGCGGAACTGACATGGCCGTCTATACGGAAGTCGCCGACGAGGATCTCGGACGGTTCCTCGCCCGCTACGATATCGGCCGCGTGCAGTCCTGCAAGGGCATCGCGGAAGGCGTCGAGAACACCAACTACCTGCTCCAGACCACCGGCGGACGCTTCATCCTCACGCTCTACGAGAAGCGGGTGGATCGCGCCGACCTGCCGTTCTTTCTCGGTCTGATGCAGCATCTCGCCGCCCGGGGCGTGAACTGCCCGACCCCCGTGCTCGCCAAAGATGGTGTCGCGCTCGGCGAACTCGCCGGTCGGCCGGCGGTGATCGTGACGTTCCTGGAAGGCATGTGGCCTCGGCGGCCAGCCGTTTCCCACTGTGCCGAACTCGGCGCCGCGCTCGCCGGACTGCATCTGGCCGGAGCCGATTTTTCGATCCCGCGCCGCAATGCCCTCGGCCACGCCGCCTGGGCTCCGCTTTTCGCGCAGTCCCGCGACCGCGCGGACACCGTGCAGGACGGGCTCGCGGCGGAAGTCGACGAGACGCTCGCCGTTCTCGACGCTTCGTGGCCGGGCGACCTGCCGGCGGGCGTGATCCATGCCGATCTCTTCCCCGACAACGCCTTCTTCCTCGACGACCGGCTTTCGGGGATCATCGACTTCTATTTCGCCTGTAACGATCTCTATGCTTACGACGTGTCGGTCTGCCTCAACGCCTGGTGCTTCGAGCAGGACGGCGCGTTCAACGTCACCAAGGCGCGGGCGCTGATCGGTGCCTATCGCCGCGTGCGGCCGCTCTCCGCCGGCGAACTCGCGGCATTGCCCGTCCTCGCCCGCGGCTCGGCGCTGCGCTTCCTGCTGACGCGGCTGCACGACTGGCTGAGGGTGCCGCCCGGTGCGCTGGTGGTGCCGAAGAACCCGCTCGAATATCTGCGCAAGATGCGCTTTCACGCCGGCATCGCCGACGTGCGCGACTACGGGGTCGAACCGTGAGCGAGACCGGCCGGGTGGTGGCCTATACCGACGGCGCATGCAGCGGCAATCCCGGCCCGGGCGGATGGGGCGTGCTGCTGCGCTGGAACGGCCATGAGAAGGAACTCATGGGCGGGGAGCCGCTGACCACCAACAACCGCATGGAACTCATGGCGGCGATCTCGGCGCTCGAATCGCTGAAGCGTCCGATGACGATCGATCTTTTCACCGACAGCCAATATGTCCGCAACGGCATCATGAGCTGGATCCACGGCTGGCGCCGCAACGGCTGGAAGACCGCCGACAAGAAGCCGGTGAAGAACGTGGAGCTCTGGCAGCGCCTCGACGAGGCCCAGGCCCGCCACGAGATCGTCTGGCACTGGGTCAAGGGCCATGCCGGAGAAGAAGGCAACGAGCGGGTCGATGCGCTCGCCCGCGCCGGGATGGCGCCGTTCATGCCCGCGCGCCGGTCCCGCGAAGGACAGGCGTAAAGCCATTCCTTGCAAACAAGGTGAATAAAGGCTTTACGCCAAAACACTGATAAAAAAGAGATTTTGGGATTCGCATTAACCTCGCCTTTACGCCGCCCGGGTGACTCTTGGGCCTGCGAATTGCGTGAGGTGCTGCGTCGCAATGAGCCTGATCATAAGCGGGGCGTCCGTCGGGACGTCCCGCGTTTCCCCAGAGAATTCGAGGTCCGTCGGCGGGCGCCGTGCACGAGCACGGGGAGCTTCGTTCGGTCGGGCACTCGATCCCGCCTTTCCCGACGAGGCGATCATGGCTTCAGCGTCGCCGGCTCCGGCCGCCGCCGGGCTGCCGCTCGACCGCATTCTCATCGGCGACTGCGTCGCGCATCTGATGAGCCTGCCGGCGCAGTCGGTGGACGTGATCTTCGCTGATCCGCCCTACAACCTTCAGCTCGAGGGCGCCCTGCATCGTCCCGACCAGTCGCTCGTCGACGCGGTCGACGACGCCTGGGACCAGTTCGAATCCTTCGAGGCCTACGACGACTTCACCCGCGCATGGCTCGCCGCCTGCCGTCGGGTGTTGAAGCCGAACGGCACGCTGTGGGTCATCGGCTCCTACCACAATATCTTCCGCGTCGGCACGGCGATGCAGAACCTCGGGTTCTGGCTGCTGAATGACGTGGTGTGGGTCAAGGCCAACCCGATGCCGAATTTCCGCGGCCGACGGTTCGCCAATGCTCACGAGACGCTGATCTGGGCGTCTAAGGGCAAGGACGCAAAGAACTACACCTTCAATTATCACGCGCTGAAGGCGTTCAATGACGACCTGCAGATGCGGTCGGACTGGATGCTGCCGATCTGTTCCGGCGGCGAACGGCTGAAGGACGAGGACGGCGCCAAGGTCCATCCGACCCAGAAGCCCGAATCGCTGCTCTACCGGGTGCTGCTGTCGTCGACCAATCCCGGTGACGTTGTGCTGGACCCGTTCTTCGGCACCGGCACGACCGGCGTCGTCGCCAAGCGGCTCGGCCGGCGCTTCATCGGCATCGAGCGCGAAGCGGGCTACGCCGCGGCCGCCGAGGCGAGGATCGCCGCGGTCGAACCTGCGCCCCAGGCGTCGCTCGGCGTCGTCGCCGGCAAGCGGACCGCGCCGCGCGTGCCGTTCGGCTCGCTGATCGAGGCCGGGCTGGTGACGCCCGGGCTGGAACTGACGTGCGCGCGCGGGCGGCACCGGGCGGTGGTGCGGGCCGATGGCTCGCTGGAATCCGGTCCGCATGTCGGCTCCATCCACAAGGTCGGCGCGCTGGTGCAGGGCTTCGATGCCTGCAACGGCTGGACCTTCTGGCATGTCGAGCGCGAAGCCGGCCTGCAGCCGATCGATGCCCTGCGCGATCTCGTGCGGATCGGATCGGCGGTCGCCGCCGAATAGAGCGCGGGCTCCGGGCCGGGCGATCCCGGCCTACGGCACTCGCTCACCAGAATCCACGCCGCCCCGGGTGACCGGGGCGGCGCTCTCGTTCTCAGCGTCCCGCAGCCGCCAGTACCTTGCGGAACACCGACGGCAATGCCTCGCCGTCGATCTCGGAGGGCTGCGACCACCACCCGTCGCCTGCCGGCGTGCTCGCCGGCACCTCGGCGCGATAGACCTCCAGCACCAGATGGAAGTGGGTAAAGGTGTGCTCGACGGGCGCCATCATCCGCCTCCAGCCGGCCGGGAACGGCGCTGCGGCGCTCGCATCCGCAATTGGCGAGGCACGGCCGGCCGGCGCCACGACGGGCGCTGCGGTCTTCGGCTTCCGCCCGCGACGCGGCGGTGGCGCGCCGTCGTCGGTCGTCCATGCACTCGTCGGAAATTCCGTCATGCCGCCGAGCAGGCCCTTGTCCGGCCGCTTGCGCACCAGCACCGCGCCGTCGGGCCTGACGGCCACGAACGCCGCGCCGCGCCGCACCGGCCGTTCCGCCTTTGCCGCCTTGACCGGAAATGCCTCCTGCGTTCCCGCCTCGCGGGCAGCGCAGGAGCCGTTCCATGGGCAAAGGCCGCAGGCGGGCCGTTTCGGCGTGCAGATGGTCGCGCCGAGATCCATCATCGCCTCGGCGAACTCGCCGGGTCGGTCTCCCGGCACGAGGGTTTCGACGAAGGCCCGCACCGCTGCTTTCGCGGCGGGCAGTGGCGTCGCGATGGCCGCGATCCGCGTCACGACCCGCTCGACATTGCCGTCGACGACCGCAGCCGGCCTGCCGAAGGCGATGGCGGCGACGGCTGCCGCCGTGTACGCCCCGATCCCCGGCAGGGCGAGCAGACCGGCTTCGTCCGAGGGAAAGCGTCCGTCGAGGCTGAAGGCGACGGTCTCCGCGCAGCGCTTGAGATTGCGGGCACGGGCGTAATAGCCGAGCCCCGCCCACGCCTTCATCACGTCTTCGTCCGGGGCCGCGGCGAGCGCGGCGACGGTCGGCCAGCGCCGCGTGAAGGTCTCGAAATAGTCCTTCACTGCCGCGACCGTCGTCTGTTGCAGCATGATTTCCGAAAGCCAGACGCGGTACGGATCGGCGACAATTCCCGCCCGGCGCTCCGCCGGTCCCACGCGCCAGGGCAGGCGGCGGGCGTGGCGGTCGTACCAGGCGAGAAGGTCGGCGGCGGAAGGAGCGGGACGTTGCGCGATCATGGTCGCAAACTTACGCGCTGATGTGCGGTAGGGAAGGGCGGTCAAATGTCCCTGCGGGATGCCTGCCGGGCCCGGATCGGCTATGATGCGTGGCGTGAGCCGGCGGAGAGCCCGGCCCCGCGTGCGGCCGGCCCACACGGGCGATGGTCGCCGGCCCGCTTCCACCGGAGCGCCTTGATGAGCAGCATCTACGACGAGCGGCCCGATTTCCGGCCCGGACGGCGGCGTGCCGCCCGTCCGCTGGCGGATATCATCGGCCCGGCGATCGAGGACGCCTGCCGGCGCCGGGGGTTCGCCTCGTCCGAGATCGTCACGCTCTGGCCCGAGATCGTCGATTCGGCGTTGGCACGCCGCAGCCGTCCCGAGTGCATCAAGTGGCCGCGGCGGATGCCAGGCGACGATGGCCCCCGGCCGGGAACGCTGGTGGTGCGCTGCGATGGCGCTGGCGCCATGGTCATCAGCCACCAGGCGCCCGTCATCATCGAACGCGTCAATGCGCTGTTCGGCTGGCGCGCTGTCGAGCGCGTCCGCGTGGTCCAGCGCCCCCCGCCTCCCGAGGCGGACTCGGGCCGGCGGCGTCTTCGGCCGCTGGCACCCCAGGAAGATGCCCATCTCGCGGGGATGATCGGTGAGGAGACGCCGGCGCCGCTCGCCTCCGCCCTCAGGCGTCTCGGCCGCGGGGTGATCGGCGCTTCGCCGCGTCGCGAGCCTTCCGCCTGAGCGATCCGCCCCGCAAAAGCGCCGCGCCGTCCGAAGGTGAAAGCGTCGGACGCCGCCATATCGGGCGTTTCCCCTTCGATCTGCGTTGTTCGCGTCCGCTTATCGCCACGCTAGGCAAGTTCGGCGGCTACCAATGGACGTTCGAGTTCTGACGATCACATGAACTTGTGGACGGATGCGGTGCGGCGGGTGCGCTTGCCGGAAACTCACAATTGCCTCATTTGCGCCGTTGCTTTCCGCGGCCGTCCGCTTCAATGGTCGCCTCCAGAATTCCTGCTTCCGACTGATACCCAAGGAGACCGCTCGTGAATTTCACCCGCCGCCGTTTTCTCGATGCCCTCGGCGCGTTGGCGCTCACGGCCGCCGCGGCCGTCAGCTTCACGGGCGGTGCAGAGGCGCAGGAAGCCACCATCGACGAGAAGGCGCTGCTCGCGCCCCAGGCGCTTCCGGACCAGGTGCTCGGAAAGGCCGATGCTCCGGTGACGGTCGTGGAATATGCGTCGATGACCTGCCCGCACTGCGCGGCTTTTCATGCGCAGACATGGCCGCAGCTGAAGTCGAACTATGTCGATACCGGCAAGATCCGCTTCATATTCCGCGAATATCCGCTCGATCCGGTGGCTATGGCTGCCTCGATGCTGGCGCGTTGCGCCACGGATGATAAATATTACGACATGATCGATCTCTTCTTCGATCATCAGCGCGAGTGGGCCTACACCGACAAGCCGCTGGAAGGCCTGCAGAACATGGCCAAGCAGGCCGGTTTTACACAGATGAGCTTCGAGGCATGCTTGACGAATCAGAAGCTTCTCGATGAGCTGAACGCAACCAAGGATCGCGCCTTTAAGGAGTTCGGCGTCAATTCGACCCCGACATTCTTTATCAACGGCCAGAAGCTGACCGGAGAGCAGTCGATTGAAGCCTTCAGCAAGGCCATCGACGAAGCAGCGGCAAAGGCGAAGCCTGCGAACTGATTCGGCGGGACGCCGTTCTGCGTCTTCGAGCCCCGTTGCCGGCGCCGGTAGCGGGGCTCTTTGCGTTGGCGCGGCTTTCTCCCCTTGGGTCGAACCCCGCATGATCGCGGGCGGGGGCGTGCGATGCGGTTCGTGAAGCTGCGCATTGCCGGCTTCAAGACCTTCGTCGAGCCGACGGAGGTGCCGATCGAGCCAGGCCTGACCGGCGTCGTCGGCCCGAACGGCTGTGGCAAATCCAATCTCGTCGAAGCGCTGCGCTGGGTGATGGGCGAGAACTCGTCCCGCAACATGCGCGCCAACGACATGGACGATGTGATCTTTTCCGGCTCGACCCGCCGACCGGCACGAAATCGGGCCGAGGTCGCGGTCGTGCTCGACAATGCCGACCGCCTCGCGCCGTCCGGCTTCAACGAGACGGACGTCCTCGAAGTCTCCCGCCGGATCGAGCGGGCCGCCGGCTCGTCCTACCGTATCAACGGGCGCGAGGTTCGTGCCCGCGACGTGCAGTTGCTGTTCGCCGATGCCTCGACCGGCTCGCGCTCGCCCTCGATGGTGCGCCAGGGGCAGATCGGCGAACTGATCGCGGCCAAGCCGGCCGCGCGGCGCCGCATTCTGGAAGAGGCGGCCGGTGTGTCCGGCCTGCATTCGCGCCGACACGAGGCGGAAATCCGCCTGAAGGCAGCCGAGCAGAACCTCGCCCGGCTGGAGGATGTGCTCGGCGAGATCGGCGGTCAGCTGGAAAACCTGCGCCGGCAGGCGCGGCAGGCGGCCCGCTACCGGGCGCTGTCCGGCGAGATCCGGAAGGCGGAGGCGGGCCTTCTTCACCTCCGGTGGCTCGCGGCCCGCACTCAGGTCGGCGAGGCGGAGGCCGCGCTTTCCGCTGCCTCTGACGCCGCGCAGGCGGAAGCGGTGGCCCAGGGAAATGCCGCCCGCGATCAGGCCGTCGCGGCTGCCGCCATGCCGGGCCTTCGCGAGCGCGAGGCCGCTGCCGGTGCCGCGCTGGCCCGCCTTCAGGCCGCGGCCGAGTCCCTCGCGGCCGAGGAACGCCGTGCCCGCGAGCGTCTCGTCGAACTCGAGCGCCGTATCGTGCAGATGGCCGAGGACCTCTCCCGCGAGCAGCGCCTCGTGGAGGAGGCGCGCATTGCCGGCGAAACCCTCGCCGACGAGGCCGAAGCCCTTGCTGCCGAGGAGGCGGACGCGGCCGACCGGGCAGCGACCCTCGGTGCCGAGGTCGCGGACGCGGAAGAGATATTGTCCGCGGCCGAGGATGCCCATGGCGCCGCCACCCGCGCCGCCGCGGAGGCCGCCGCCCGACGCGCCTCGCTTGAAAGAGCCGTCAGGATCGCCGCCGAGCGGGTGGTGGAACTCGAGCGTGAGTTCGTCGTGCTTGAACGTGAGCGCGCCGACATCGAGGCACGGCTTGCCGCCGAAAGCGGTCCCTCGGACGCGCGCGAGGCGCTGGAAGACGCCGAAGCCGCCCTGTTCGCGGCCGAGGAGGCCGTCGCCGTCGCCGAGTCCGATCTCGCTGCGGCCCGCGATGCGGAGACGGCGGCCCGTGGGCCTGCCGCAATGGCCACCGAGACGGTGCAGCGGCTCGATACGGAAGCGCGCACGCTCGCGCGCATCCTCTCCGCCGGTAACGGTGGGCGGCATGCGCCGGTGGTCGATGCCGTGACCGTCGATCCGGGGTACGAGACCGCGCTTGCGGCCGCTCTCGGCGAGGATCTCGATGCCTCGCTCGATCCGGCAGCGCCCGCGCGCTGGTCGGGAACGGGCGCGGAGCCCGGCGATCCCGCGTTGCCGGCCGGGGCTGCGCCGTTGGCCGCCCACGTCCGCGCGCCGGAGGCACTAGCCCGCCGGCTCGCCCAGATCGGCGTTGTGGAGGCTGCCGAAGGGCCGATCCTGCAGGCGGTGCTCAGGCCGGGACAGCGGCTTGTCAGCCGCAGCGGCGATCTGTGGCGATGGGACGGCTTCATCTCGTCGCCGGAGGCTCCGAGTGCGGCGGCGCAGCGACTGGCCCAGCGCAACCGTTTGACCGAGATCGAGCATGAGCTTGCCACCGCGGTGACCGTGCGCGATGCCGCCCGCGATGCGCTTGCCGCCGCCCAGCTCGCGGCTGTGCGTGCCGTCGCCGCCGAGAAGGGCGCGCGCGACGCCGCGCGCGAACGCCAGCGCCTGGCCGCACGGGCGCGGGACGGTCTCGCCGCGGCCGAGCGCGCCGTGGCCGAGATCGAACGCCGCCGTTCCGCACTCGCCGAAGTCGCGGGCCGGCGTGGCGCCGATCTCGAATCGGCGCGGGCCGCCAGCACCGAGGCCGAATCCGCGCTGGCAGCTCTGCCGGCGGCGGGCGGTCATGAGATCGAGTTGATTCGGCTGGGCGCGGCCGTCGGCGAAGCGCGGTCCCGCCTGACGGAGGTGCGGGCCCAGGCCGCCGCCGGAGCCCGCGAGAGCGAGATGCGCAGCCGCCGGCTGGCGGCAATCGCGCGCGAGCGCGAGGCTGTGCGGCTCCGGGCGCAGGAAGCGGAACGGCGGGCGGCCGATCTCGACCAGCGCCGGCTGGAGATCGAGGACGAGCGCGTGGCGCTCATCGACGCGCCTGACGAACACGCCGGGCGGCGGCGTGCGCTCCAGGCCGAGATCGCGGCCGCCGACGAGGCGCGCCTTGATGCCGCGGAAGCCCGTGCCGCCGGCGATGTGGCGCTGGCGGAGGCTGATCGCGTGGCGCGCGCGGCGCTCGCCTCCCTTTCCACCGCCCGGGAAGCGCGGGCGCGTGCCGAAGAACGCCTTGCTGCCGCCCGCGACCGTCGGGCCGAGATCGAAGGCCGCATCGCGGATGCGCTCGATTGCCTGCCGCGCGAGGCTGCGGCCATCGCGGAGATCGACCCTGCCGCACCGCCGCCGGACGTCACCGTCATCGAAGGCCGGCTCGACAGGCTCAAGGCGGAACGCGAGCGGCTCGGCGGCGTCAATCTGCGCGCCGAGGCCGAGGCTGAGGAAGTCGAAGCCCGTCGCGATAGTTTGGTCGCCGACCGCGACGACCTGACCGAGGCGATCAAGCGTCTGCGGCAGGGAATCAGCACGCTCAACGGCGAGGCGCGCGAGCGGCTGTTGGCGGCATTCGAGACCGTGGACGGCCACTTCCGCCAGCTCTTCACCCACCTGTTCGAGGGCGGAAGCGCGGAACTGGCCCTTGTCGAGGCAGACGATCCGCTCGAAGCCGGGCTTGAGATCTTCGCCCGCCCCCCGGGGAAGAAGCCGCAGACGCTGACGCTTCTGTCAGGCGGGGAGCAGGCTTTGACCACGCTCGCTCTGATCTTCGCTGTGTTCCTGACGAATCCGGCGCCGATCTGCGTGCTCGACGAGGTCGATGCGCCGCTCGACGACGCGAATGTCGAGCGATTCTGCGATCTCGTGGTCGAAATGACCCGCCGCACCGACACCCGTTTCCTCGTGATCACCCACAATCCGATCACGATGTCGCGAATGCACCGATTGTTCGGCGTGACCATGGTCGAACATGGCGTATCTCAGGTCGTCTCGGTCGACTTGGAAACCGCGGAAAGCTTCCGGGAAGCCAGTTGACAGCGCAGCCACACGGCCGACGGCCGGCGGCGCCGATTGTCGCATCGGCCGCCGTCTGGAAATAATCGAGACTGATCAACGCGTTATGCCGTCATTTCCTCGCCTTGACAGCCCGTCCGGCCCATGCCTATTGTGCGCGCGATTTCGGGTCCCGGGGGGCTCGTTTTCCGACGGGGGAACGATATGACGCGTGAACCTCGGGACGGAAATGAAAATGCCGATGCCGCGCGCGATGCGCTCGGCGACGCGGAACTCCGGGCGCGAAGGGCCAGGCTGGATGCCGCTCTGGACGGCCGCGCCAAGAAGAAGGCGCGCGCGGAACAGGGCGGTGGATGGTTCTCGAGCCGCGATACGGCGGGCTGGAACCAGGCGTTCCGCTTGAGTTCGGAATTCATCGGGGGCATAGCCATCGGCGGTGCCATCGGGTGGGGAATAGATTATCTCCTCGGCACGTTGCCGTTCGGGCTGATCATTTTCCTGCTGCTCGGGTTTGTGGCGGGCATCCTGAACGTGATGCGGGCGGTCGGGCGCATGCCTCCGCCCGAAGATCGGATCGGAAAGCCGTAAAGCCGCGAGGCGACGGGTCTGCCGGACGAGGTGTCCGGCGGCGCGGGTTTGAGGACGAAGCGGGCCGGTGCCCGCTGACATGAAGGGCTCGGCGGGTGTCGAACGATCCGATCCATCAATTCCAGCTTTCCAAGATCGTCGACATTCAGGTCGGTGGCCTGGATCTGTCGTTCACGAACTCGGCGCTGTTCATGGCGGTGGTCGTCGTCACGTCGGTGCTCTTTCTCGGCCTTGCCACCCGCGGCCGCGGGCTGGTGCCGGGTCGGTGGCAGTCCGCTGCCGAGATGTCATACGAATTTGTCGCAAATACGTTGCGAAGTTCCGCCGGCACCGAAGGAATGAAGTTCTTCCCGCTGGTGTTCTCGATCTTCATGTTCGTGCTCGTCGCGAACCTCTACGGCCTGTTCCCGTATTTCTTCACGGTCACCAGCCACATCATCGTGACGTTCGCGCTCGCGATGATCGTCATTCTGACGGTGGTGATCGCCGGCTTCCGCAAGCACGGCTTCGGCTTCCTCAAGCTGTTCGTGCCTCACGGCGTGCCGGGCGTGCTCATCCCGCTGGTGACGGCGATCGAGGTGATCTCGTTCCTCTCGCGTCCGATCAGCCTCTCGGTTCGTCTCTTCGCCAACATGCTGGCGGGCCACATCACCGTTAAGGTGTTCGCCGGCCTCGTCGTCGCCCTGGGCGCGCTTGGCATCGGCGGATGGATCGGCGCGATCCTGCCGCTCGCGATGACAGTGGCGATCACCGCGCTCGAAGTGCTGGTGGCGTTCCTCCAGGCCTATGTCTTCACCGTCCTGACCTGCATGTATCTCAACGACGCGATCCATCCCGGCCACTGAGCCCGGCAGGACGCGGTTCCGCAGCAGGCGGGCCTCTTTCCACCAACCCGATCCGGAACTCGACCAGTTCAAACTTAAGGAGCCACCATGGACGCGGAAGCTGCGAAGTACATCGGCGCCGGTATCGCCTGCCTTGGCATGGGCGGCGCGGCCGTCGCCCTCGGCAACATCTTCGGGAGCTATCTCTCGGGCGCGCTGCGCAATCCGTCCGCTGCCGACGGCCAGTTCGGCCGCCTGATCTTCGGCTTCGCCGTGACGGAAGCGCTGGGCATCTTCTCGCTGCTCGTCGCGCTGATCCTGCTGTTCGCCTGATCCGGCGCGATCGCGGCTGAAGCCGCGATCGGGTCCGTCAGGGTCCGCAGTCTAGATCGCAGGGGCGGCGCATGGCGTCGCCTCTGGCGTGTCTGCAGACCGTGCATCTTCCGGCCGGCGCCGCGCGCTGTTCTCTTCCGCCCACATCCGGTTGACGAGACGCGAGACGGCGAAGCGGCTGGAGGACGTGGATCCGCGACAGGGCCGGCTCGCCACGTCGGCAAGCGGCCCGACCTTGGATCGCCTTTATCAATCCCGCGGTCCGCGACCGTATCAGGCTTCGGCCTCACGGACGCGGTCGCTCCACGGGCGCTTCGGTGCCTTGGTTGAATGCGCTGGGAGAAACCGATGGAAAGCGACGCCGCGAGCGGAGCGGAAGGCCACGGAGCCACCACCGAAATGGACGCGACCCAGGCCGGCGCGGGACACGGTGACGCGGCTCATACGACCGGTCATACCGAGGTTCCGGGAGGCAAGAATGCCTTTCCGCCGTTCGAGCCGGCTGCCTTCCCCTCGCAGCTGTTCTGGCTCGCCATCACCTTCGGCGCGCTCTTCCTGATCATGAAGCGGTCCATCGCGCCGCGCATCGGCACGATCCTCGAAGAGCGCCGCGACCGCATCGTCGGCGATCTCGCCGAGGCGGATCGCCTGCGCGAGGAGACCGATGCCGTCATCGCGGCCTACGAAGCCGAGTTGAAGGCCGCCCGCCGTCATGCCACCTCGCTTGCAGAGGAGCGCCGCACCACGGCAGCGGCCGAACTCGCCGCCAAGCGCGCCGAGGTCGAGGCTGACCTTGCCGCCAAGCTCTCCGAGGCAGAGGCGCGGATCGAGACCATCAAGCAGCGTGCGCTGTCGGAGGTGAACACGATCGCCACCGACACCGCCGTCGCCGTGATCGAGCGCGTGGCGCCGATCAGCGTCGATCCTGCCGAGGTGGCTTCGGCCGTCTCCGCGGTGCGCAGCGGAAACTGAGCGAGGAACCGCCATGCATTTCGACGCAACCTTCTTTGCTCTCGTCGCACTGGTGATCCTGTTCGCCGGGTTCATCTACATCAAGGTTCCGGGCAAGGTCGCCGGCTATCTGGACGAACGGTCCAGCAACATCCGCCGCGAGCTCGACGAAGCCCGCCGGCTGCGCGAGGAAGCGCAGACCGTTCTGGCCGAGTACCAGCGCAAGCGCCGCGAAGCCGAGGCCGAGGCGCAGGCGGTGCTCGAGACCGCCCGTTCCGAGGCCGAGCGCATCACCGCCGAGGCCCATGCCGCGATCGAGGACATGATCGCCCGCCGCACCAAGACCGCGGAGCAGAAGATCGCCCAGGCCGAGACCCAGGCGATCGCCGATGTCCGGTCTGTTGCAGCCGACGTCGCCGTCGCTGCCGCGGCCCAGGTCCTCAAGACCCGAATCGGCGGCGCCGCGGCGGACACCCTCATCAACGAGGGCATTCAGGCCGCCAAGGCGCGCCTGAACTGACGAGGCTCGCCTGAACTGAGTCTGCGCCTGGATTGAACCGAGGCTTACCACGGGGCCGCACCCGCGAGGGCGGTGGCACGGGACACGGTTGAACGGGGCACACAGGCTCCGACAGCGAATTCGAAAGGCCGGAGCGGCTCGACGCTCCGGCCTTTTCGTTTTGCGGCCTGTTCCTCGGACGATAATCGGTCTGCGCAGGTGAACCGGTCGCCGGGCAAAACAACACGGCGTCAAAGGCCCGGCTTATGCAAGGCGCCTGAAAGCCGTCCGGTGAAATCGGCGCTCGGACTCGCACCTGCCGTTCGCCCCTGCCGGAGGCGCGCACGGACTCAAAGCAGCTTGCGGATCGGTGCGAAGCTGCGGCGATGATGCGGGGTAATGCCGAAGCGGGCGAGCGCAGCCTGATGCGCGGCGGTGCCGTAGCCCTTGTGGCGCTCGAAGCCGTAATCCGGGAAGCTTTCCGAGAGCGCGCTCATCAACCGGTCGCGCGCCACCTTGGCGACGATCGACGCGGCGGCGATCGACTGGGACAGCATATCGCCGTCGATCAGGGCTTCGCCTGCGCAGGACAGGCCCGGCGGCACGTCACGTCCGTCGAAAACCGCCAGTGTCGGCCTCTCGGCGAGCCCGGCGACCGCACGCGCCATCGCCCATAACGTTGCCTTGCGGATGTCCGTCCGGTCGATGCGCTCGACCGAAGCCATGCCGATCGCGACATCGGCGGTTGCGATGATCTCCGCGAACAGCCGCTCGCGCTCGGCCGGCGACACCAGCTTCGAATCCGCCAGCCCGTCGGGAATGTGGTCGCGGTCGAGCACGACGGCGGCGGTCACAACCGGTCCGGCCCATGGCCCGCGCCCCACCTCGTCCACGCCGCACAGTCGTCCGCCGGCGCGCGCGAACAGCCGCGCGTCGAACGCCGGGTCCGGCCATCGGGATGCCGGCAATGGCGGCGGCTCGCCGCTGCCGTCCGGCGGGCCGATCAGATCGGCGATCGGGGCCATTGTCCTCATGCGCTTTGCCATGGCGGCACGGTGGCGTCGACGCCGCCGATTCGCAATCCCGCCGATCGGACTGCTGTCCGCGGATTGCCATCCGCGGACGGTGGGGCCGAGCCCGAAATCCGATCCGACCGGCGCGGCGCGATCGACCGGAGGCGCCCGAGATGATCGGCACGCCACGCAGCTCGGTGCGCCTTCATACCCGCCCGAAGTGCTTCAGGGCGGCAGGACGACGCCGCCGTCTCCGTCGAGCGGCCAGAACGGATTCCAGGCGACTTCCCAAAGATGACCGTCCAGATCGGCGAAGTAGCCGGAATAGCCGCCCCAGAAGGTGTCATGTGCGGCCTTGACGATAGTACCACCGGCTGCGGCGGCGTTCGCGAGTTCGCGGTCGACGGCTTCCCTGTCCGGCAGGTTTCTCGCAAGCGAGAAGCCGCCGAACGTCACGGTTGCCGTGGCTGCCTCCCGTGGCAACCCCGCATCCTCGGTCAGCGCTTCGCGTCCGAACAGGGCGAACACGGCGCCGCCGGACGGGTAGAACACCACCGCGCCCTCGACGCTCGTGGACGAGCGATGCCATCCGAGCCGGTCATAGAACGCGGCCGACGCCGCGAGATCGCGCACGCCGAGCGTGATGGCCGTGATCCTGGGAGGTGAGGGCGACATCATGACAGACTCCAAGCCGGGTTCTTTCCGCGCCCGTGGGCGGGGGCGCGGCTTTGTGGATCAGCGCGCTTCCACCATTCAGAAGACGCTTCCACCGTTCAGAACAGGCTGAGCTGCGCGCCCTGCGGCACCGGCGGTTCGAACAGGTCGCCCCTTAGCCGCATCCGCCGCGCATTGAGGCCGAGCCGCTTGCATGCGAGTTCGAAGCGTCGTCCGAGCGTCCACGCATAGGGCCCTTCGCCGGTCATGCGCTTGCCGAAGGACGCATCATAGTCCTTGCCGTCGCGCATCGCCCGGACGATGGACATGACATGGCGAAAGCGGTCCGGGTACTCGCGCACCAGCCAGTCCTTGAACAGCTCGGAGACTTCCAGCGGCAGTCGCAGCAGCACATAGCCCGCTTCGTCAGCCCCCGCGGCCTTGGCGGCGTCGAGGATGCGCTCGATTTCCGAATCGTTCAGCGCCGGAATCACCGGAGCCACCATCACCGCTGTCGGCACGCCGGCCTCCGTCAGCTGGCGGATCGCATCGAGCCGCTTCTCCGGCGTGGAGGCGCGCGGCTCCATCGAACGCGCCAGCCGCCGGTCGAGGGTCGTCACGGAAAGCGCGACCTTGGCAAGTCCGCGCGCGGCGAGCCGGGACAGGATATCGATATCGCGGGTCACCAGCGCCGACTTCGTCGTGATCGCGACGGGATGCCCGGTGCGCTCCATCACCTCCAGCACGGCGCGGGTCAGGCGCCGTTCCCGTTCGATCGGCTGGTAGGGATCCGTCGCCGTGCCCAGCGCGAGCGTGCGGGCCACATAGCCGGGCGCCGCCAGCTCGCGCTCCAGAACCTCCGCGACGTTGGACTTGGCATAGAGCTTGGTCTCGAAATCGAGCCCGGGCGAAAGACCGACATAGGAATGATAGGGGCGTGCATAGCAGTAGATGCAGCCATGCTCGCAGCCGCGGTACGCATTGAGGGACCGGTCGAACCCGATATCGGGGGAGGTGTTCCTGGTGATGGCGGAGCGCGCGCGCTCCTCCCGCACCTCGGTGCGGACCGGCGCCGCCTCATCGAGCGACTGCCAGCCATCGTCGACGATCTCCCGCCGCTCGGCCTCGAAGCGCCCTTCAGGATTGAGCCCGGCGCCACGTCCGCGCCGCTGCCCTTCGAGCACGGCGACGCCGAAGCGATCGGGCTCGTCGCGGGTCGGGCCGGACGGCAGCGGCATCGCACGCGCTGCGTTGGCGGCCATCGATTCGCGCGGCTTTTCGAGGACGTTTCTGGCGGCCATCGGATCACCTCCCGGTGGTGGGCCAATCGGCCCGACATTCCCGGAACATAGGCGATCGAACAGAACATAACAAGAACATTTGCGTCGGCGCGCGGTCGTTCGCACTCGCGGCAGAACGGGAAAGCGTGTATGAGAAAAACCATGATCACAGTGGTCATCCCGACATCGAACAGCGAGGTTGCCCTCGCCTACACGCTCGCGTCGCTCGTCGGCGCGGCGGCCGACGGCGTCGTGCGCGAGGTCGTCGTGGTCGATGCCGGTTCGCGCGACGGGACCCTCCGGGTCGCCGACGAATCCGGCTGCAATATCCTGGAAAGAAATGGCGATCTCGCCGGCCGGTTGCGGGCGGGGGCTGCCGAAGGGCGGCGCGGCTCGTGGCTGATGTTCGTGCGGCCGGGGGCGGTGCTGTCGAACGGGTGGCACGGTGAGGCGGCCACGTTCGCCGAGCGCGCGGAGCGCAGCGGTCGCGGCGTCGAAATGGCGGCGGTATTTCGCTTCGCGCTCGACGAGATGGGCCTGGCGGCCCGCGTCGCCGAGGCGCGTGTGTCGCTCGCCGCGCGCGTGCTGCGGATGCCGGCTGCCGAGCAGGCGCTGCTGTTGCCCCGCGCGCTCTACGACAAGCTCGGAGGCCACCGCGACCTGCCGCGCTACGAGGAAATCGACCTCGTGCGCCGCATCGGGCGAGGCCGCCTGCACGTCTTGCATTCCGAGGCGCGCGTCGCCTCACGGGCGGATCTCGTGCGGGCCCGCGGCCGCCTGGGCGGCGCGCTTCTGGCCTTGCGCGTTTCGCCGGAAATCCTCTCCCGGATCGGAGCCTGAGGCGGTGTCGCGGAAGACGGCGCCCGCGCGGATCGCGCGCACCGGGCACGTCCTGTCCGGTGCCACGCTGCCGCCGCGTCGATCTGCCGCCCGGATGCGGAGCGCGCCATGAGCCTCTCCGACGGCGACCGGCGCGCCGAACTTGCGGCCCTGATCGAGTTGTACGACGCGATGGGCGTCGATGCCGTCGTGTCGGATGTGGCGCCCGATCGCTTCAAGGCGGTGGAAAAGCCACAGGCGTTCGCTCCGGCCGCCCCGCCGCCATCTTTCACTCGATCCGCATCCGCCGGCGCCGCTGCTCCGGGGCTGGAACCCCGTCGCTTCGTGGCCCCGCCGGAGAGCGGCACGCCGGGTGCGACGGTGCCCGACGACGCCGCGATCGCGGATGCCCGCGCGCTCGCCTCCGCGGCGACGAGCCTCGACGAACTCCGCGAGACACTGGCGCGGTTCGAAGGCTGCAATCTCAGGAAGACGGCGACGCGTCTCGTGTTTGCCGACGGCAACCCGGCCGCCCGGCTGATGTTCGTGGGCGAAGCGCCGGGCCGCGAAGAGGATATCGCCGGCCTGCCGTTCGTCGGCCGGTCCGGCAGGCTGCTCGACCTGATGCTCGCCGCGATCGGCCTCGACCGCTCCTCGGTCTATATCGCCAATGTCGTGCCCTGGCGTCCGCCCGGCAATCGCACGCCGAGCCCCCAAGAGACCGAGATCTGCAAGCCGTTCATCACCCGGCAGATCGAACTCGTTGCTCCGGAGGTGCTCGTGTTCCTGGGGGGGGCCTCCTCCAAGGCGCTGACCGGCTCCAGCGACGGCATCCGCAAGCTTCGCGGGCGCTGGATGACGGTGGCGATCGGCGGGCGCGAGATCCGCGCCATGGCCACGCTGCACCCGGCCTATCTGCTGCGCCAGCCTCTGGAAAAGCGGCTGGCGTGGCGGGATTTCCGCGCGATCAGGTCGGCGCTGGCGGGCTGAACGCCTGCGGCTGCGCGCACCCGTGCAGCGATGTGCCGAAGAGAAATCGCCTGTTCTCCGCACGGCCCTCTATTGCGAGGTCTTGGTTGTGCCACGGTAGCGCCATATTCCGCACATCGTTTCGAGATTTTGATTTAGTATAAATTGGTAAATTTTACCGTGCTACTTTGATGAGCGCGATGCGAAATTGCTGATGACTTTAAGTTTATCGAGCGTTCTTATAATCTGTTAGAAAGTGATAATTGCGTCTATGGCTGGATGGCATTGCCTTTTGCGAGGCGAATTGTCGCCAGATCCTAAGCGTGCAATATGAAAAACGTCTCTATTGCGTGTTTTGGTTTTCTGTCATCATCGTAGGGCGGGGTGGAGAGAGAGTCCATTGCCGTGACCGGGAAGCCGCTCCGGTGGTGGAAACCGGGCGCTCGCATCGCGCCGGTATCTACCGCGGCCGGTGCCGAACGTCAGTCTCGGAAGACCCCTGCGGATGGAGGCAACGCCCGATGATCGAATCGCTAGACCCGGTGCTGCTGTCGCGGTTCCAGTTCGCATTCACCATCGTCTTTCACGTCATCTTCCCGAGCTTCACAATCGGCCTCGCAGCCTGGATTGCGACGCTGACGGGCATGTCGCTGTTCACGGGAAATGACCGTTACGATCGGCTTGCCCGCTTCTGGACGAAGGTGTTCGCCGTCTCGTTCGGCATGGGCGTCGTCTCGGGCATCGTGCTGTCGTACCAGTTCGGGCTCAACTGGAGCCGGTTCTCGGAGGTCGTGGGCAACGTCATCGGTCCGCTGATCGGCTACGAGGTGCTGACGGCGTTCTTCCTGGAAGCGACGTTCCTCGGCCTGATGCTGTTCGGCTGGAACCGGGTGCCGCGGTGGCTGCACTTCTTCTCCTGCCTGATGGTGGCGGTCGGCACCTGCATCTCCGCCTTCTGGATCCTGTCCGCGAACAGCTGGATGCAGCATCCGGTCGGCCACGAACTGCGCGACGGCATTGCCTATCCGGTCGACTGGCTGACCATCATCTTCTCGCCGACGTTCCCGACGCGCTTCTTCCACATGGTGCTCGCGGCCTTCATCACCACCGGCTTCGTCGTGTTCGCGACCGGTGCCCGCTGGTGGCTGCAGGGCAAGTCGGTCGATCTCGCCGAAACCTGCATCCGCATGTCGCTGGGCCTGCTGATCGTGCTGGTGCCGATCCAGGGCTATGTGGGCGATGCCTCGGGCGAGGTGATCCGCCAATATCAGCCGGTCAAGCTGGCGACCATCGAGGGCCACTGGGGTGGCGACGAGGTGCCCGGCGCCGGCGTGCCGCTCGTCGTCTTCGCCATTCCGAGCGAGGCGGAACAGCGCAATCTCTACCAGATCGCGATTCCCCACCTCGGCAGCCTCATCGTGACGCGGTCGTGGGACGGGACCTATCCGGGCCTCTTGACGTTCGCGGAGGCGGATCGCCCGCCGCTGGTGCTGCCGTTCTTCGGCTTCCGCATCATGGTCGGCCTATGGGCGGTCATGCTTGCGGCGGTGCTGCTCGGCGCGTGGCTGTGGTGGCGCGGCCGCCTGTTCTCCGAGGGGCTTTATCTGCGCGCGGCGAGTTGGCTGTGGCCGATCGGCTTCGTGACCGTGATCTCCGGCTGGTTCGTGACCGAGATCGGCCGTCAGCCATGGGTCGCGACGGGCATCCTGCGCACCGCCGATGCCCACTCGCCGCTGCCCTCCGGCGCTGTACTCGTCACGCTCATTCTGTTCGTGATCGTCTATCTCATCGTCTTCGTTGCGGGCGCGCGCTACATCAACCACGTTCTGAGGCGTGGCCCGGGTGTTTCCGAATCGGGCGCCGACCATAGCGGCGGCGGCGAGGAAGAAGGCTACATGCGTCCGATTTCCGCTGCGCAGCCCGCCGGGCGTGGCGCCCTTCAGGCCGGGGAGTGATCCGCCATGGTGTTCATGGAATTCTATCTGCCGGTGATCTGGGGACTGCTGATCGGCGTCGCCATCGTGCTCTATGTGGTGCTCGACGGGTTCGATCTCGGCGTCGGCATCCTGTTTCCGTTCACCCGCAAGGAAGCCGACCGTGACCAGATGATGAGCTCGGTGTCGCCCTACTGGGACGGCAACGAGACATGGCTGGTGCTCGGCGGCGGCGGCTTGTGGGTGGCCTTTCCGAAGGCCTACGCCATCATCATGCCGGGCGTATACCTGCCGGTGGTGGTGATGCTGCTCGCGCTGGTGTTCCGCGGCGTCGCGTTCGAGTTCCGCTTCGTCGCCAAGCCCCATCACCGCTGGTGGGACGTGGCGTTTGCCGGCGGTTCCACCGTCGCGGCGTTCTGCCAGGGCGTGGTGCTCGGCACCGTGATCCACGGTCTGACGGTGGTCGACGGCGCGTTTGGCGGCAGCGTGTTCGACTGGCTGACCCCGTTCTCGGTCGTGTGCGGCCTGGGCGTTGTCGCCGGCTATGCGCTGCTCGGCTGCGGCTGGATGATGATGAAGATCGACGGGCCGCTGGCGGGCAGCGCGCGGCTGTGGTCGCGGCCGCTCCTGCTCGCGCTTGTCGCCTTCATCGGCATCGTCAGTCTCTGGACGCCGCTCGCCTATCCCTGGATCGCGGACCGGTGGTTCTCCGAGCCGATGATCTACTGGCTGTGGCCGGTGCCGCTGGTGACGCTGCTGGTCGCCTGGCTCGCCTATCGCGCCATCGAGCGGGGCAAGGGCCTCGGCACGTTCTCGGCGTCCGTGGCGTTGTTCCTGCTCTGCTTCCTCGGCCTCGGCATCTCCACCTTCCCCTATCTGGTGCCGCCGACTGTGACGGTCTGGGCCGCCGCTGCCGCGCCGGACAGCCAGATGTTCGTGCTGCTCGGCGTGATCCTGTTCCTGCCGTTGATCCTCGCCTACACCGCGTTCGTCTACTGGACGTTCCGCGGCAAGCTGAAGCCCGGCGAGGGCTATCACTGATCTGCGAGCAGGCGGAATGCGGGCGGGCGCAAGGCGCCCCCGCCTTGTCTGCGTGCACCGCCGTCCCCATTCTCTCGCGGGTAAGATGATGTCATCGCACGCGAGACGAGGGAGACGCCCGGAATGTTCGAAGGTCTGCGCCGCTATCTGCCCGGCAAGCTGGGGCGCGCGGGTATCACCGTGCCCGTGGTGCGCATCGCAGGCGTCATAGGCGTCGATGCGCCGTTCCGGCCGGGGGTGACGCTCGCCTCCGTCGCCTCGCCGCTGGAGAAGGCCTTCGCGGTGAAGGATGCGCCCGCCGTGGCGCTCATCGTCAATTCCCCCGGCGGCTCACCGGTCCAGTCCCACCTGATCCATCGCCGCATCCGCTCGCTTGCGGAGGAGAGCGGCAAGAAGGTGCTGGCGTTCGTCGAGGACGTCGCAGCCTCCGGCGGCTATATGGTCGCCGTCGCCGCCGACGAGATCGTCGCCGATCCGTCCTCCGTGGTCGGCTCCATAGGCGTGGTCTCGCAGGGGTTCGGCTTCGTCGACCTGATCGGAAAGCTCGGCATCGAGCGGCGTGTGCACACCGCCGGCACCCGCAAGGCGATCCTCGATCCGTTCCGGCCGGAAGAACCGCAGGACGTCGAGCATCTTCTGGCCCTTCAGGCCGAGATCCATGCCGGGTTTGTGGATCTGGTCAAGGCGCGCCGTCGCAATCTCGCCACGGATCGGACCGATCTTTTCTCTGGGTTGTTCTGGACCGGAACGACCGCCGTGCAACTCGGCCTCGTCGATAGGCTCGGCGACCTGCGTGGCACGCTGCGGGAGCGCTTCGGCGAGGATGTCCGGCCGAAGCTGATTGGCGGCGAACGGTCGTGGCCGTTCCGCCGCGGCCGCAGCGTTGGGGTCGACGCCGGTTCCGCGCTTGCCGAAGATGTGATGTCCGCGGTCGAAAGCCGAGCCTTCTGGTCGCGTTATGGCCTTTGATGGCGTCTGGTGAGTGCCCGTACCGGTCTCCCGCGAACAGGGGCGCCGATAGCCGACAGGAGGATGGAATGCCGCAGGTCGTGGTTCTGGTGACAGCCGTAGCCGTCGTGCTGGGCTGGCGCCTCATGAAGCGGGAGATGTCGCGCGTCGAGGCCCGCGTGGCCGCAGCGAACGAGGCGCAACGCCGCCGTGCCGCGACGGTGCGGGGCGGCGTTCCGCTTGAGCGTGATCCCGCCACCGGCATCTACCGCCCGCGCCAGGACGCCTGAGGCGTCTGCGGACCGTATTTGCGCCGCCGGATAGAACGACCGGCGCCATCGGGCGCGCGTTTCACGCGCGCCCGTTTTGTCGCGCTTTACGTCCCGATGCCGCTTCCGAGGGCGTCGGACGAAAAAATTCTCCTTCGACGGCACTTTTTTTTGAGCTGGCGCTCGAATCCGGTGCCGCAAATCGGTGCGCGATGTTCGCCCCCGAAAGTGTTTTCCACAGGTTGGAATAACAGCGAAATCCGCGGAAATCCGAGGATTGGGGCAGGGTGACGAACAACGCTCAGGGAGGCCGCTTGACATTCATCGGCCGGCATCGTACCTCCCACCTCGCCTCGGCGCGGTTCTCGCAGCCGGCTCCGGGGGTGTAGCTCAGTTGGTTAGAGCGCCGGCCTGTCACGCCGGAGGTCGCGGGTTCGAGCCCCGTCACTCCCGCCACTCTCTTCAAGGACTTAGCGGAAATCATCGGCGCTGCTCGAAGCGGCCAACCCGTTGTCAGCGCGGAACTCTCCCGTCATCGTCGCTTTCCGGTCATGTCAGATAACGCCTGTTCCGCGCGAGCGGTTCGGGCGATCGCCTGTTTCTGCCGCCCGGATGCCCATCGCCGCTCCCGTCGCTCCCAGCCTGATGGAGGGCTGGAATGGGAACGCCGCGACGCCCGAGATCGGCACGGGAGAGCGTGGACGTAGCGGGATGGGGATGTGCAGACCTGCACCCGTGGCGATGCCCGTGGGCAGGACGAGGCGGGCTGCCGTGCTGACAACCCTGTCGCGCCGTCCGCAATGCTGTCCAACGGTTGCCGAGGGATCTCGGCGCCGTCCGATGCTCGCAGGTGCCGTCGCCGGCCTCAGGCCCCGCCCAGTCGGTCCCTTGCGAGCGGTCCCTTGCCATCTGCCATCGGTTCGCTGCCGGCGCCCGGGCAGGCAGCTGTGCGACTGCGCCTCGACCTGCGGGCTGCGGGCCGCGAAGACGGGCTGGAGCCGCCTGGCGGAGGTCACCGATCCGGCGGCTTCAGAAACCGCCCTCAGAGACGCCTGAGTTGCTTCGGAACACCGCATGGCGCGCCCGCGATTACGCCGCACCGCGGCAATTGCCTTGCGCTACCCTCCCCACCCTTGGCTAAGGGGCGGGGAGGGGCCTTTTGCGGTCAGTACAGGGGAATGCCGATCAGGACGATGCCTGTGAGGAACATTCCGATGCCGGTCGTGATCGCGTAGATGCCGACCCGCTCCTTGGTCTGCATAGCCGTGCTTTTTCTGGTTGTCATGGCTATCTCCCTAGGCAGGACAAGTCCTGCTCACCAAGGATCGTTTCAACTTATTGTTATTGCAATAGAAAACTGAGCAATGTCGCTTTCCGGCATTTGCTGCACTGCAAATTACTGAAGAGATTTATGAATAGATTTTATATTGCGCACTATAAATGTACTGATTTAAGCGGAGTAATTTCGGCGTAATACGACCATATATCAGTATAAATGCAAAATTTTGATACCGCGCAAATTTGTCTCCTTGCGACGTCCACGTCGGCTTTTGATCCGAGCCGTCCGGGCGCTGGCGCGCTGCCATGGCCGATGTGACGTCGGGCGCCGGTCGATTCCGGAACAGCGTAAGTGTCCCGGGAGGCGACCTGCCGGCGCTCTCCCGACGGCCAGTCGAAAGAAGAGTGGCCGTTGTCGCGGTGGCCGCGGCGCGCCGGGTGCTGCCGGCAGCCGTCCCAACCTCGCCACAATTCCCGATATGCGGGTTTAAATTACATTTGCAACCAGACGATATGGCCTCTCTGGAGCCGCGTCTGCGCGCTTTTTTCCGCCTGTGACGCCGCAGCCGCAGTCCCGCGGCGCCCGCGAGAAAACCGTTCAAGTTTCAGTCGTTTGTGCGGTGCGGGATGGCGCCGGGGTCGCTGCCGTTACCGCGCCCTCGGGTGATGCGAAAGAACTGGACATTACAGGATTGTCATGTGGACACAGACTGGGCGTATTTCGTTTCTAAACACCAATCCATCCCAAACAGCGTGGAGCAATAATTCAGTATGGTGTTTACTCCAGCGCCCTCTATTTCGCCCTATAAGTTAACGAAATCTCGTCTTCCAAGAACTATATTTACTTACGGGTTTTCAATAATCGCTGCGGCATCGGTGGTAACGTCGCCTGTCGCCGCATTTGCCAAGGCCGAGCAAACGGTCGAGCAGGCAGAGGCCAAGACCTTGCCGTTCACCGGGCCGCCGGCGGCACCGCAACGCAGCACGGATGCGCGTCTGCTGGCGGTGGCGAAGGCAACGCCCGCGGAAGCCTCCGGGAAGTCGCAGGAAACCGACAAGCCTGAACAGCGCCAGAAGGCTTCCGGGCCGGTTAAGTGCGGTAATGCATCCTGGTACGCCTACGGTAGCCATACCGCGAGCGGGGAGCGTTTCTCCTCCAACGCGCTTACGGCCGCCCACCGCTCCATGCCGTTCGGCACGCGGCTCGAAGTCACGAACATGAAGACCAACCGGACCGTGGTCGTGCGGGTCAACGATCGCGGGCCCTTCGTGCGCGGGCGATTGATCGACCTGTCGAAGGGCGCCGCTCGCCAGATCGGCATGCTGAGCTCGGGCGTTGCCCCGATCTGCATCGCGGTCGTCTCGAACTGAACCTGAAACCGGTCCGCTCCCGCGCGCCGATCTGTGCCGTGCCCGCCGTGCGCTCAGCGCCGGCGGGCGCAGCGCCTTCGGGCTATGCGTGTCCAGCCTTCGCGTGTCCAGCCTTGGCATGTGCAAGCCGGGCCGACGCGGTTGCACGGGCCGTCGCGATCGGCTATTCCCCTTTTCGTCCGGCAGGGCTGCATGTCGTTGCGACGCGCCCGGGTGCCGGCGGACATGCGAGGACCGGGCCCGTGAGCGCCGCGCGTCACATTGCCGTTTCGACCGACCAGCTGGCTGCCGCCGGCGTCTCCGTCGTGCGCGCCGTGACGGCCGATGCCGTTTCCGCATCCTCTCGCCCTGGCACCCTCCGGCTCGTCCTTCTCCTTAGCTGCCCCTGAGCGCTGGCTGCCTTCGGGCGGGTTCTCAGGGGGCAGGCACGGCAGCCGATAGCATTCGAACAGTGTCCGCCGGCAAAGCGCCAGCCGGGCATGGCCGCCCCGAGAGCCCCTTGAGGCCGGGATGCGGGCCAGATGAAGGAAACGAGCCCATGACCAGTCACACCGCATCCGCTGGCATCGCCGATGCCAAGACCACGAAAGCCGGCGCCGCAAGGGAACGGATCGTCATCTTCGACACCACGCTGCGGGATGGCGAGCAGTCACCGGGCGCATCGATGACGCTGGAAGAGAAGATCCAGGTCGCCGAACTCCTCGATCACATGGGCGTCGATGTAATCGAAGCGGGCTTTCCGATCGCTTCCGTCGGCGACTTCGAAGCCGTCAACGAGATCGCCAAGCGCCTGAAGCGGTCCGTGGTCTGCGGCCTGTCCCGCGCCGCCTTCAAGGATATCGACCGGGCCGGCGAGGCGCTGGCGCCCGCCCACGCCAAGCGCATCCACACCTTCATCTCCACCAGCCCGCTGCACATGAAGTACAAGCTGCAGATGGAGCCGGAGAAGGTCTACGAAGCCGTCATCGCTTCGGTCACCCGCGCGCGCAACTACACCGACGACGTGGAATGGAGCGCCGAGGACGGCAGCCGCACCGAGCACGATTTCCTCTGCCGCTGCGTCGAAGCCGCCATCAACGCCGGCGCCACCACCATCAACATCCCCGATACCGTCGGCTACACCGTGCCGGAGGAATATGCCGCCCTGTTCCGCATGGTGCGCGAGCGGGTGCCCAATTCCGATAAGGCCGTGTTCTCGGTCCACTGCCACGACGATCTCGGTATGGCGGTCGCCAATTCGCTGGCCGGCGTTGCCGGCGGCGCCCGCCAGATCGAATGCACCATCAACGGCCTCGGCGAGCGCGCGGGCAACGCCGCGCTCGAGGAAGTCGTGATGGCGATCCGCACCCGCGGCGACGTCATGCCGTTCTACACGGGCATCGAGACGCCGCTGCTGACGCAGGCCTCCAAGCTGGTATCGGCGGTGTCGTCGTTCCCGGTGCAGTACAACAAGGCCATCGTCGGCAAGAACGCGTTCGCGCACGAGTCCGGCATCCACCAGGACGGCATGCTGAAGAACGCCGAGACCTACGAGATCATGCGCCCCGAGGATGTCGGCGTGCGCGCCACCTCGCTGGTGATGGGCAAGCATTCCGGCCGCCATGCCTTCCGCGACAAGCTGAAGTCGCTCGGCTTCGAGCTGGGCGACAACGCGCTCAACGACGCGTTCAAGCGCTTCAAGGATCTCGCCGACCGCAAGAAGGTCATCTACGACGAGGATCTGGAGGCGCTGGTCGAGGACGAGATCGCCAACGCGGGCGAGGCCGTCAGCGTGATCGCGCTCACCGTGATCGCCGGCACCGGCGGGCCGCAGAAGGCCATCATCACCATGTCGGTCAACGGCCAGCACATCACCCGCGAGGCGACCGGCTCCGGCCCGATCGACGCGATCTTCAACGCCGTGCGGTCCATCGTCCCCCACGAGGCCAAGTTGTCGCTCTATCAGGTGCACGCGGTGACCGAGGGCACCGACGCCCAGGCCGAGGTCTCCGTGCGGCTCGAGGAAGGCGGCAAGATCGCCACCGGCCGCGGCGCGGATGTCGACACCATGGTGGCCTCCGCGCGCGCCTACGTCTCCGCCCTCAATCGGCTCAGCGTCCGGCGGCAGAAGACGGCTCCCGCCGCCGCCTGACGCTCTGATGGAAACGGGGATGGCATGTCCATCCCTTGTTTTGGGCCGCGGCGTCCACGCCGCGGCCTTTTGCTTGCGGCGGGTTGCGATCAGGTGCGGCGGGCGTCGAGCCGCGTGATGTACCACTTCACCAGCGCGTCCCAGACGGCATCCTTGCCGGCGGCGTCCTCGATGCCATGGTCGAGGTTCGGGTTGTCGTTGATCTCGATGACGACCACGCCGCGCTCGGTTTCCTTCAAATCGACCCCGTAGAATCCGTTGCCGATGAGCCGGGCCGCCTTGATGGCCGTCTCGATCACGGCAGGCGGCGCGTCCTCGATGGCGAACGAGCGGAAGCGGCCCTCCTCCGCCTCCTTGCCGTCCTCATGGCGGATGATCTGCCAGTGCGCCTTCGCCATCATGTACTGGCAGGCGAACAGCGGCTCGCCGCCGAGCACGCCGATGCGCCAGTCGAAACTGGTGGGCAGGAATTCCTGCGCGAGCACCAGATCGGACTCGTCCAGAAGATCCTTCAGCTTTTCGGCGAGTGCGGCGGCGTCGTCGAGCTTGAACACGCCGCGCGAGAACGAGCCGTCGGGGATCTTCAGCACCACGGGCCAGCCGAGTTCCTCAGGCAGCGTCTCGGCCTGCTTCAGGCTGTCGACGATGACGGTCTTCGGCATCGGCACATCGTGGGCGGCGAGCAACTCGGCGAGATAGACCTTGTTGGTGCACCGGATCATCGACACGGGGTCGTCGATCACCGGCATCCCTTCCTGCGTCGCGCGGCGGGCGAAGCGGTAGGTGTGATTGTCGATCGATGTGGTCTCGCGGATGAACAGCGCATCGAACTCTGTGAGGCGGTCGAGATCGCCCTTCTCTATCGGCTCGATCTCGACGCCGTGTCGCGCCGCGACCTTGGCCATGTGCCGGAGCGAGGCCGGGCTGGAGGGGGGCAGGTCGGCCTTCGGGTCGTAGAGCACGGCCAGCGAATAGCGGAACGGATGGGTGCGCTCGCGCTGCGGCCGCCACGCCCGGCGCGTGTAGCGGTCGAGCGCGTCGATCAGCAGCGCGCGCTGCTCGTCTTCCAGGTCGGTGATCGGCAGGGTGCGGATGCGGTTGATGGACCACCACGCCTCGCCGGACGCCCGCACCTCGATGATGGGCGCGCGATACCAGTCGAACAGCAGGCGGCCGAATGCCTCGAAGCGGGCATCGTCCGGGCGACCGAAACAGACGGTCAGGCGGAAGTCCTTTTCCGGCATGGCCTTGAGGCCGCGGACGACCTTGTTGAGGCTGTCCTCCAGATCGGGTAGGGCGATGCGGTAGAGCTGCTTGCGCGACAGCTCGATGATGGTCTCGACCGAGGGCATCACGCGGTGTCCGCGCGCCTCGGCGAGCAGCGAGCAATAATAGCCGCTGCCCTGATAGCCGTAGGACCGGGAGAGGTTGATGACCGACGGCTTCATGTCGCCGAACAGCTTCGGCCGCAGCAGATAGTCCCGTACCGTCATCACCTTATGAGGCGTATCGGCGTTCGAGAGGTCACCCGGCTTGTCGACCAGAACGAGCCAGCTCATGCCGTGCACTCCGGCATCCACTGCGGCGACAGGGAAGGAATGGGGGCGGCGGGCCGCATCGGGCGACCCTCGGCAGCGTGGAAAGGCGTCATGCGGACAGGCCTCATGGGGGAGGGTTCAGGCGATTCGTTCCCGGCCAACGAGCACCGCGGCCCGGAGGCGGGTCCGTCCGTAGGCGCTCATTGCCTCGAACTCCGGCCAGGGGATCGCGATGTGGGCTTTCGCAACAACGGTTTCGTGCTCATCCGGTTCGATCCAGGGATCGTGGGCGAACACCGAGCGCTCGTCGTGGCCGTAGACCAGAAGCCAGTGCGGATAGCGCTCGTGGTACATGCGCCAGGCGGAGATCAGCACGATGGCGCAAAGGCCGCGGTCGAGCGCGGCGACGAGGTCGTCGCGGCCGAGCGGCCGTTCATGGATCGCCAGCCCAAGCGCTTGTGCTTCCTCGCGAAAAGTATCCTGCACCACCATCATGACCGCGCGCTTGGAAGGCGTGCGCACGCCGTCGAGGAACAAGGGCGGGCGCTGGTTCAGCCAGACCGAGGTGTCGAACCCGCGCTTCTTCAGGGCCACCGCCATGCCGACCGGCTCGCAGCCGCCGTGGCCGGAGGTCATGAAGATCGTCGTCGCCTCGCGCCACAGCGTCAGTTCCAGCGCGCGCGTGGGGGCGACGGCGGGATCGAGGGCCGCCATCGCCATCGCCATTGCGGCCGGGCCGCAGGTGAATTCGGTCGTCTGCGGGAAATAGGGCACGCTGCGCGCGACGGGCGGGTGGCGGCCGATCAGGGCCTTTTCCAGCCGCAGCGCCGCCTGATGGTCCTCGTAATAGTCGAGAAAACGGCCGAATTCCCGATAGCCTGCAGCACGATAGAGGGTGATGGCGCCCATGTTGTCGGCGCGGACCTCCAGGCGCAGGAACAGGGCGCCGTGGTCGCGGGCCTCCTCCTCGACGCGCGCCAGCATCATCCGGGCGATCCCGCGCCGGGAGAAGGCGGGCGCGACGGCGATGGAATAGAGCCGGGCGACCGAAGTGCCGGCGCGGAACAGCACGAGGGCGTAGCCGGCGAGCGCACCGTCGGCCTCTGCCACGAACAGCGAGGCGGAGGGCTTCTCGACGAAGTCGCGGAACGAGCGGGCGCTGATGCGGTCGGTCGCGAACACACGTTCCTCGAACGCGGCGAGGGCCGGCACGTCCTCGCGCCGCGCGCGTCTCAGAACAGGCGGGGAAACCACGTCCGCCGCGCTCTGGTCGTCTGCGGCGCCATCCTGCGGGGAGCTGGAATTCGTCAGCGTTTTCATGATGAAAGACGATGAGTGCCGTGCCGTCGGGACGAGCGGGAACGCGGTGGAGAAGCACCCTGGCGCAGGGAACGGCGGTCGCGAACAGTACAGGCGGCCGGTGGGAGACCAGGCCGGATTGCGACGCGAACGAGCGGGATTCGATGCCTCCGTCGCGGCATTTTCGAGGCGGCCCGGCGCAAACACGGGCCGAACGCGAAAATTTGTGCGGGCTCAATGAAACTGCCGTCCAACCCTTCACGTTCTCCGCCAAGGCAGATGCCCGAAATGCGGGCGGCCGGCTGGACTTCCGCGGCGAGGTCGTGCTCCACTCGCGCGATTTCACAGGGGGCGACCTGTGGGACAGAGTCGCCAAAACCGGAGATAGAACAATGCGTAAGCTTCTCGTTCCGGCCGTTCTGGCGATGGCGCTCGCGGCCTGCACCCAGACCCAGACCAACCGCGCCGTCGTCGGCGGCGCCGTCGGTGCCGGCCTCGGCGCCGTGACCGGTGCGGCGATCTCCGGCAATGCCGGCGGCGCGCTGACCGGCGCGGCCATCGGCGGCGTCGGCGGCGCGGCGGTAGGTGCGGCGACCGCGCAGTAACCCCACGCAGCCGCGCGCGGTGCGCGGTTGATGCGCACTTCGTGCGCGCGCAGTGGTCGCCTTGAGCGGCGATTTGCGCGCGCATGCGCGCATCAGCATCGCCGCCGCGCGGTTCGACGCGTGAAGACGGGTCAAACGCGCTTTTCGTCACCGCGACCGCATCGTCGACGCGCCGACCGATGCCCTCGCGGCACTTCTCGGGTGGCGCTTTGCGGGCGGCGTCCGCAAGTCGGCCTTCGTTTCGAACGGGTGCGAATCGATGTCAGGGAAGCAGCACGCGATGCCCGGGACCTCCGTCGGTCGCAGAAGGTCGAGGGCGGACTCAGATGGCGGTCATGGCTCGGACGCATTGCTGTGGGCGAGGACTGCCGCCTCCGGGAGGTGGCTCCGGCGGGGTGTGATCTGGCTGACGGCCGTTGTCATCTCCGGCGCGGCTTTGCCGGGCAAGGTCGCGGCGGCGAGCTTCGATTGCGGAGCGGCGCGGGCCGCGGATGAAATCGCGATCTGCCATTCGCAGGCCCTCTCCGATCTCGACGTCCGGATGGCGACGACCTACGGCATCCTCATCCGGCTCGTCGCGATGGGACAACGTGGCATGCTGCAGGACGGCCAGCGCGCCTTCCTGGCGAGCCGGGCGGCGTGCGGGGCCGACACGGCGTGCATTGCCGCCGCCTATCGCGACCGCCTCGCCATCCTCGACAAGGCCGTCGACGCGATCGTCTCACGCGGCCCTTATTGATTGCGGCGCCGCTTCGCGGCAAACAGGGCGGAAGCAACCGATGGATGCGAGCCCCGCGAGGCGCTGATGGTTTCGAAGAGACCGGCCGGTAGCGGTCAGGCGAAGGCGAAAGCCGGTGCGGCGGTCGCGAAGGCCCGGCCCGGCGGCAGCGGCGCGGCGAGTGCCGGCGGCAGGCCGGCCGGCGCGGAGCGGTGGGCCTTCGCCCGCCATGTGCCCTGGAACGATCGGGCGGGGCGGTTCTCCTGGCTGAAGACCGGCGTGTTCGTGACGCTGTTCATCCCCGCCGCGCTCATCCTCGCGACGCTCGCGAATGCGGTCGCGCCGTCGGCGCCGGCGGGCAATGCAGCTTTCGGCGATGCCCGGCCGGTGACCATCGCGCTTCACAGCTTCGGCGACTGGTCGGTCCGGCTGCTGCTCTTGTCGCTCGCGGTGACCCCGGCGATGCGGCTGCTGCGCCGCCCGCGGCTGATCCTCGTCCGCCGCATGATCGGCGTCGCCGCCTTCCTCTATGCCGCGAGCCACTTCACGCTCTATGTGGTGGACCAGAAATTCGATCTGGCGCGGGTCGCGAGCGAGATCGCGCTCAGGTTCTACCTGACGGTCGGCTTCGTCACGCTGGTCGGGCTCGCGGTGCTGGCGGCGACCTCGGTGGATGCCGTCATCCGCAAGATGGGCGCCCGGCGCTGGCAGGCGCTGCACCGTCTGGTCTATCCGTTGACGGCGCTGGCGCTGTTCCACTTCTATCTCCAGACCCGCCTCGACGTCAGCGAGCCGGTGCTGATGACCGGATTCTTCCTGTGGCTGATGGGCTTCCGCCTGATCGCGCGCCGGTCGACGGTGCCCGTGCTCATCGCGCTTGCCGTCGGTGCGGCGGTGCTGACGGGCGTCGCGGAGGTCGCCTGGTACGGTCTTGCGACGAGCGTCGCGCCGGCGCGGGTGATCGCGGCCGATCTCAGCCTTGCCGCCGGCATTCGCCCGGTCTGGTGGGTGTTGATCATCGGGCTTGCGATCGCGCTCGGCACTGCAATTCTGAACAGATCGGCCCGCCAATCCGGAGTAAATCGCGCGTCCTGAGCGCAGCAGCGGAGTCGATCTTCTTATTCTCGATTTGTGTTCGATATCGATCATCATCTCTATTACATCGATGAGATCGAATGGCATTTAAGTCATGGTTTCGGAAAAAGGTAGTAAGGGCTGCTAATTTCTCCCTGGGGAAGGCGGCGCAAAGATTGCGCGCAGATTTCCCAGTTTGGGTAGCGCGCGCATTTACTTTCATCTCCCTCACGTTGTAACTTTAATAATGCGCAGCTGGGGCTAAGGCTGCGCTTCGTGGGATATCTGTTCGGTTGGCTGGCTCGGGGCGTCATTTCCGCGCCTGCGCGGTCTATTCGCGGCATTTTCGGGGTGGAATTGAACCGTCATCGCGTTCGCGGCTTTTAGATCCATCGGGCCGGTCTTTCCGGTCGCCGTGATCGAAGCGCCGCCGCGATCCGCGGCGAAATTCAGGGCTTGCGGGAAGGGCATGATTTCTCCAACCAGAGCCATAGGGGCGCTTCTGCGCAGCGATTCCGACATCGCGGTGCGCGGCGGGCGACAGGACGACCGCACGAAGAAGCTCGTCATCCACGCCGGGGGCAGCAAGACCGGCAGCTCCTCGATCCAGATGGCGCTGGCCGAGAACGCGCGCGCGCTCAAGGCCGCCGGCATCCTGGTTCCGGACACCAATCTGGGGACGCGGGCCGCGGTCACCGGCCATCAGGTGCCGTTGTTCGAGACGCTGCGCCACAAGCCGTGCGAGGGCCGCGAGATCGTCACCGCCCGGATCACGGATCTGTTCGAGCGGAATTCCGACTGCCACACGGTGCTCATCAGCGCCGAGAATCTCGGCAGCATCGGCGACGAGCCGCGCCTGTTCGACGATGTCGTGGGGCGCTACGACACCCGCGTCATCATGTATATCCGCCGGCAGGACGAGTTCATGCTCTCGGCCTGGCAGCAATGGTTCGGCAAGCAGAACACGGACTTCTGGGCGTGGCTGCTCGAGAGCGCCGGAGATTACGGCAACTGGCGGCGGATGGTGGAGAATTGGCTCGCCGCTCTCGATGAAAGCCGCATCACCCTTCGCCTGTTCGACCGCGAGCATCTGGTGGATCGCGACGTGGTGGCGGACTTCTTCTCCCTGATCGGTCCCGTTCCCCAAGGGCTGAAATTTCCGCGCAGCAAAGCCAATCCCAGCTACGCGCCGGCCCTGTTCGACATGGTGACGGGCGAGAAGCTCGTGTTCGAGGACGAGCACGACTCGCGCTTCTTCGACATGGTCGAGGATCTCGTCGGCAGCCGGTTCCACAAGGCCGCCCGCGACCCCGAACTCACCCCGGCGCAACGGCGGGCGCTGCTGTCGCGCTACCGGGATTCGAACGAGTGGATTCGGCAGCGATTCTTTCCCGAGCTGCCGGCCCCGCTGTTCGACGTGCATGAGCCGCCGTCTTCGGTTGTGAAGCCCAAATCGCGGGAAGACGTGATGGCCGAGCAGATCAGGATGCTCGCGGTCATGATGTACCGCCTCTACCGCAAGAACAACGCGACCTGAGACGACGCGACCTGAACGGACGACGCGCCGCCGCAGCCCCCGCGCCGCTGCCGCCGCATCAGCGCTGGCCGGCTCGTCCGCCGAGAGAGGCGGACGTGGCCGTGCCCGCCGCCACGGACGGGTCTTCGCTGGGACGGATGGGCCTTCGCCGGGCCATGACGGCCCACCACCGCGGCGGCGGGCCGTTCGCGTGTCGAACCGGGCGGCCGGCACCGGCTACTGCAGATAGCTCGGAAGCTTCTGGGTGTAGTTGGCATAGGCGCCGTTGTTGGCGTCGTGCTCGTAGACCGGATGATCGGGCGTGCCGACATTGATGAGGTCGTCGGGCAGGGCCGCCTTCGCGTCGGTGCTTGCGGCGGCGGGTGCCGCCATGGTCGCCGGCGCCGTCATGCTCGCGGCGTGCATCGGCGTCGCCTTGTGCACCGGCGTCTTGTGCGCGGTGTGGACGATCTTCTTCTTGTGGACCGGGGTTCCCATCGTCGCCTGGTCCTGGGACGCCGCCGCGCCCGCGCCGGCCGCGGAGGCGGGCAGCGAGAGCATGGCGACGGCCAGAAGCGCGATGGCGGTGCTGGTGAGGGAACGGGTGAGGGATGTGGTCGAGATCATGGCGCGTCTCCGATGATGATCGAGACGGCGTGGGGCCGTGTCGCTTGCCTGCGATCGCGGTGGCGCCGGGCTTCATCGGTTGTCTGCGCCGCGCCTCATGCCGGAAAGCCGAGGTGCGGGGCGGTTCCTCCCGAAGGCCGATCTGATCTAGAGCGCGGCTTCGGGCGCAAACGAGACGGCGGCATGGCGACTCCGCGCCAAATACGGCGAAATCCGATTGATGGGATGAAAAGCAGGGTCTCGCGGTATGGCTGTATCCGCAGGAACGATATGAAATATCGACTATATGCGTCACATACGATCCGGCGCGCAGGCTGCCACAATTTTCGATCACGAAAGCGCGATCGGTCCGCACTGGGTGCCGCCGAACGGTTTCGGGCTGGCCGCCTCGTCCCTGCATCGCGAAATCCGAGGCAAATTCAGCCGCTTATGGTTGAGAGGCGCCGTCTGCCTCGCTTGGCGCGGGTAAGGCGGGATTCGCCCGCGGCAACACCCCGCGATGCACGGGGCCGGAAGGCCCGCCGTGGTCCTCAAACCGGATCGGGCACAAAGCCTTCGAAGATCATCTGATCGGCAAAGATGCGCGCGTGTTCGCGTTCATCGGGCGTGCGCACGGTCCAGGTCAGCAGGGGGCGGCCGAACAGCCGCCGCAGGATCGCCGGCCCCGGCATCGGCAGCGCGTGGACGTCGTAGGCGACGAAATCCGGGCAGGTTCTCGGCGCGTGCATCAGGTGGCGCAGGCCGAACCGCGTCATGGTGGACTGGCCGGGATAGTCCGCGGCGTCGGTGGCGCGGTCGGCGACGATGCCGTGCGGCCGGTCCGGAATGCTGCGGCGCAGGTTCTCGACGATGTCCGGATCGAACGACATCAGGGCCGCGGGGCCGGCATAGTCCGCGAGGCGTTCGGCCACGGCGGCGACGAGCCGGCGGCCGCCGTCGCGGCGCCAGTCGCTCTTCAGCTCCAGCACCAGCGGAACGCGGCCGCCGACGAGGGCGAGGAGGTCACCGAGGGTCGGGATGTGGGCGTCCGTGCCGCGCATGGTGAGAGCGGCGAGCGCGGCGGCATCGTGGAGCACCACCGGGCCCGTCGCCTCGGTCAGCCGCTCCAGGGTGTCGTCGTGGAACACCACGACCTCGCCGTCGGCGGAGAGCTGCAGGTCGACCTCGATCGAGAAGCCGCGCGCAAGCGCGGCCTCCGCGGCGGGCAGGGTGTTTTCCAGGATGCCCGCCCGCGCGTTGTGCAGGCCGCGATGGGCGACCGGCCGGGCGACCAGCCAGGGAAAGTCTCGCGATTTCTCAGGCATGGCGGCACTCTCCGGCCGGTTGATCGAACGCGGTGTCGGCTCAGGCGACTTCGAGGATGGCTTCGACCTCGACGGGCGCGCCGAAGGGCAGGGCGGACACGCCGATGGCGGAGCGGCTGTGACGGCCGCGTTCGCCGAGCGCCGACACGAACAGATCCGAGGCGCCGTTGATGACCTTGGGCTGGTCGCCGAAATCGGCCGTGGAGGCGACGAAGCCGGTGACCTTCACCACCCGCACGATCTTTTCGAGATCGCCGAGCGCGGCCTTGGCCTGCGCCAGAATGTTGATGGCGCACAGGTGCGCCGCCGCGCGCGCTTCCTCGATATCGAAGCCGGCGCCCAGGACGCCGCGATAACGCAGGCCTTCCGAATCGACCGGAATCTGACCGGAGATGAACAGCAGCGAGCCGCTGCGCACGGTCGGCACATAGTTCGCCGCCGGGGCGGCCGGGCTCGGCAGGGTTATACCGAGAGCGGCGAGGCGGGCTTCGGCGGTTTCCGACATGTTTTTCTGTCTCCAGCTGTCCGGGCGCGCGCGGCGTTCGGATCGGCGGCCTTCACGCGCGGGCCTTCGTGTCATTTGGCCGAATTTCGGCGGCGCGGCAACATCGCCGAAAGCCGCGCCATCGCCGAACGCCGCGCCAGGCGGCGTTTCGCAGGCGAAGCGGGCGTTGCCTCCCGGCGGGGGCGGATTCGGGCGGCGGCGATGCGCGAGCATGCGTGTGGTTCAGATCGAGGCGGTCCGGACGGCGCGGACGGCCCGAAGTCGCTCTATCCTCAGCCGGCTCATTGCGGCGGGGCGGGTCCGGCCGGACACGGGGCGTTCGAGCATAACCCATTCAGATCGAACCGATCTGAACGGCACGGATATGCTCAAGGTTTCGAATCCGGAGCGAATTCCGGTCGATCCGATGAGTCCGTGAGATCGGAAGGCGCTCTAAAGCCTTGAATCCCCGGCCTGATCCCTTATTCGGTGCGGAGCACGATTTAGACGATTGCGCCGGCGGCGGATCGTTGCTGAATTCGCAGGGCGGCGTCCGGCCTGCCCGTCCGGGGCGCGCGTCGGGCCATGGTTCCGCCGCGGTGAGGTGCGACCCCGGTTCGGCTCGGGTGTTCGGAGGAATGATAGATGGCGTCGAATTCGCTTCAGGCCCTTCAGGCGCGTGCCGCGCGGCTCGGAACCGGCATGGGCTTCCGGCTTCGCGCGGCGGGTGCCGCGGGGCTTGCGCTCGCGCTCGTGGCCTCGCCGCTGGCGACGGCCGCTGCCGGCACGGCGCCGGCGGCCGCAACCGCGCTTGCCGGCAAGGAAGCCTCGATCGTCGCCGGGTTCGCGCCCCATCGCGCGGTCTACGATCTCGCGCTCGACAACGTCGAGTCGAACGCCGCGGTGTCCGACGTCGGCGGCCGCATGGTCTATGAGATCACCGGCGGCGCCTGCGAGGGCTTCAGCGTGAACTTCCGCATGGTCACGGAGGTGCAGGACGACGAGGGCGGCAACCGCCTGACCGATCTGCGCACCACCAGCTACGAAAGCGGAACGGCCGACAGCTACCAGTTCCTGACCCAGAATTTCGTCGATCAGGACAAGGACGACGAGACCAAGGGCGCCGCCACCCGCAAGGACGGCAAGACCCGGCTGGACCTGATCGAGCCGAAGAAATTGCAGGCGGAGATCGATCCGGCGGCGCTGTTCCCGACACAGCATCTCGCGCGGCTGGTCGCGGCGGGCGAGTCTGGCCAGCGCATCGTGCAGGCGGACCTGTTCGACGGTTCGGAAGATGGCCAGAAGGTTTATGCCACCACGGCCGTGATCGGCCCGACCATCACCGGCGCGGACACGCCCGATGACGACGACCCGAAGGCGGTCGCCGCGCTGAAGGGCATTCCGCACTGGCCGGTGCGCCTCAGCTATTTCGATATCGAGGACGGCCCGGTCGGCGAACAGACGCCTGTCTACGAGATGTCGTTCCTGCTCTACGCCAACGGCGTGACGCGGCGGCTGAAGCTCGATTACGGCGATTTCGTCGTTTCCAGCAACCTGAAGACCATCGAGATGCTGCCGAAGGCGGCATGCGCCAAGTAAATCGCGCCAAGTAATTTGCGCCGGTTCATTTGCGCCGGTTCAACCGCGCCGCTCAGCGCCGGGGCGGCTTCTCGCGGGGCAGGTGGGTGAAGGTGAGCCCGGTTTCCACCGCCTCCTTGCCGAAGCGGGCGCGGATCGCGTCCATCGCCCGCTCGGCGCGGGCGCGCTTCTCCTGTGCGGTATCGACGAGATCGGGCGGATCGGCGGCAGTGTCGTCGACGAGGTCGGACACCGTGACGCCGATCAGCCGGTAGGCGCGCCGCGGCTCCTTCGACAGAAGGTCGACGGCGATGCGGTGGATGCGGTCGGCGAGGCAGGTCGGATCCGACAGCCGCCGCGCGCGCGTCACCTGGCGGAAATCCGGGGTCTTCAGCTTGAGCGTCACCGTCCAGCCGGCGAGGCCGCCGGCCTTCAGGCGCCGGGACGCCTTTTCCGACAGCGTGCGCAGCAGGGCCGACAGCACCACGGGATCGGAAATGTCGTCGGAGAAGGTGGTCTCCGCGCCGATGCTCTTGCGCGGCGCGTCGGGCGTGACGCTGCGGTCGTCCTCGCCGCGGGCGAACCGGGCGAGGCGCATCGCCTGGGAGCCGACGAGGCGGAAGAGGTCGGCCGGATCGCAGGTCGCGAGCGTGCCGACCGAGGTGAGGCCGGCCTCCGTCAGCTTCGCGGCGGCGGCCTTGCCGATGCCGGGCAGGATCGTCACCGGCTTCGGCGCGAGGAACAGCGGCGCCTCGGCGCGGCCGATGACGAAGAAGCCGCGCGGCTTGTTCACGTCCGAGGCGATCTTCGCCAGGAACTTGGCATAGGATAGCCCGACCGAGACGGTGATGCCGATCTCCCGCTCGACCTGCCGGGCGAACCGCGCCAGCACCTCGGCGGGGCTGGCGCCGTGCAGCCTTTCGGTGCCGGAGAGATCGAGGAACGCCTCGTCGATGGAGAGCGGCTCCACCAGCGGGGTGAGCGCCAGCATCATCGCGCGGACCTGGCGGCCGACGGCGGCGTATTTCTCCATGTCCGGGCGGATGATGACGGCGTCCGGGCAGAGTTCGCGGGCCTTGTAGGTCGGCATCGCCGAGCGCACGCCGTGGATGCGCGCGATGTAGCAGGCGGTGGCCACCACGCCGCGCCGCCCGGCGCCGCCCACGATCAGCGGCTTGTCGCGCAGGCTCGGATCGTCGCGCTTCTCGATGGTGGCGTAAAAGGCATCGCAATCGATGTGGGCGATGGCGAGCGCGTCGAGCTCGGGATGGGCGAGCAGGCGCGGGCTGCCGCACATGGCGCAGCGCGACGCGCCCGGCGGATTGCGGCGGCCGCAATCCCGGCAGAGGCTTCCGCCGTCTCCCTTCGCCGCACCCTCAGCCACGTCGACACCGCCTCCTTCTCCGGGACGGACCCGCGATCTTGTCCGGGACGGACCCGCTTCCTTGCCCGGGACGGACCCGCGTTGCCCGCGCTCAGGATTCCGGGCGGTGGAGCGAGAACCGGTATTCCGTCACATGGCGGTAGAGATCGCCCGGGGCGAGCGCCGGCGAGGGGAAGCCGACCTGGTTCGGCCCGTCCGGGAAGCGCTGGGTTTCGAGGCACAGCCCGGCATGGGGAAAGTGGCGCGCGCCGTCGAGGCCGGCGGGTTCCGGCCCGAGGAAGCCGCCGTCGAACACCTGGAGGCCGGGCTCCGTGGTCCAGACATCGAGGGAAAGGCCCGTGCGGGGCGAACGCAGGGTGGCGGCGTGGGCGAGGCCCTCGGCCGTGGTGCCGTCGTCGCCGTGGCGGTCGAGCACGAAATTGATGTCGTATTCCGCGCCGCCTTCGCCCCACCAGCGGACCGGCCGCGCGGTGCGGAAGTCGTAGGGCGTATCGATCACCGGCGCGATCTCGCCGGTCGGGATCAGCGTCTCGTCGACCGGGGTGTAGTGGCCGGCATTGATCGCGAGATCGAGGTCGCGCACCGAGCCGCCGGGCTCGAGGGTGAAATAGGAGTGGTGCGCCATGTTGACGATGGTCGGCGCATCGGTTTCGGCCGTCATCTCCACCCGGAGCGTGCCGGGATCGAGCAGCGTGTAGGTGCAGCGCGCCGTCACGGTGCCGGGATAGCCCTCCTCGCCGGCGGGCGAGACGAGTTCGAGGGTGACGGCGTTCGCCGCGCGGGAGACGACCCGCCACGGCCGGTGCGAGAAGCCGCGGAAACCGCCGTGCAGGTGGTTGCGGCCGGCCTCGTTGAGCGACAGGCTGTGCTCGCTGCCTTCGAGCGAAAACCGGCCCGCGCGGATGCGGTTGGCATGGCGGCCCGCGGTCGCGCCGAAATAGGTCGGGTTGGTGCGATAGAGGTCGATGTCGCCGAAGCCGAGCACGACGCGCTGCACGCCGCCGCCGGGCGCGGGGACCTTGAGGTCGCGCAACGTGGCGCCGTGGTCGAGCACGGTCGCGGTCGCGCCGCTCGCCGTCGACAGCACGATCTCCTCGATGGCCGCCGTCTCCGTCCGATGCTGCAGGGTCATGGGCACATCCTCCCGCCGGATCGCGTAGGGTTGTTCTGGGGATCGTGTGTGTGTCGTGAGGCTTGCGGCACGCGGGGCTTCCGGCGCTCGACGGGGATCGTGCCGCCCAATGCCGTCCGCGGTCAAGCAATCGTGAGCCCCGCGGCGGCCGCGTCTCAGTCGAGCGGCCGTGTCGCGATCATGCCGCCGGACCGAGATGCGCGACGACGCGGTCGAACACGGCGTGGAACATCGCGGGCGTCAGCCGGCCGGTGTTGGTGTTGTAGCGGCTGCAGTGATAGCTGTCGAACAGCGTGAGGCCGCCGGGCAGGAGGTGCTCGGCGCCGTGGGCGAAGGCGTGTCGCGAGCCGGGAACGCCCACCGCCTTCAGGAACGAGTCGTGGGCGATCCGACCAAGCGCGACCACCGCTTTCAGCCCCGCATAGCCGGCGATGGTGCCGGTGAGGAACGGCCGGCAGGTGTTGATCTCCGCCGGGGTCGGCTTGTTCTCCGGCGGCACGCAGCGCACGGCGTTGGTGATGGCGGTGCGCACGAGGCGAAGGCCGTCGTCCGGCCGGGCCTCGAAGCGGCCGGCGGCGAGCCCCCGCGCGATCAGCGTGGAGTAGAGCAGGTCGCCGGCATAGTCGCCCGTGAACGGCCGCCCGGTGCGATTGGCCCCGCGCAGCCCCGGCGCGAGGCCGACGATCAGAAGCTCGATGTCCTCGCCTTCGAACGTGCGCACGGGCGCGTTGAACCACGACGGCTCGCGCGCGCGCCATTCGTCCCGGAACGCCGCGAGGCGCGGGCAGAGCGGACAATCGCGGGAGGGTTCCGTCGGCAGCGGTCCGCCCGGCAGCGATCCGCCGGATGGGACGGCCGTCGTGCGCGGCGAGCGCACCCGCGTCCGGACGGGCGCGGCAGACGCGGCGGCGGCACGCGCCACGCTCAGATGTCCTCGGGGTCCGCGTCGCGGGCGAAGCGGTCCTGCCGCTCGGCGGCCCGGGCGGCGCGCTCGCCGGGATCGCGGCCGATGCGGGATTCGAGATGGGCGAGTTCGATGAAATGGTCGGCCTGCCGGCGCAGGTCGTCGGCGATCATCGGTGGCTGGGTCGTCAGGGTCGACACCACGCTGACCTTGCGGCCGCGACGCTGGATCGCCTCGACCAGCGAGCGGAAGTCGCCGTCGCCGGAGAACAGCACGAAGTGATCGACATGCTCGACCGCTTCCATGGCATCGACCGCGAGCTCGATGTCCATGTTGCCCTTCACTTTGCGGCGGCCGGTCTGGTCGACGAACTCCTTCACCGGCTTGGTGACGACCTTGTAGCCGTTATAGTCGAGCCAGTCGATCAGCGGGCGGATCGAAGAATATTCCTGATCTTCGACAAGCGCGGTATAATAGTATGCGCGAAGCAGATAGCCACGCGACTTGAATTCCTCGAGCAGTCTGCGATAATCGATGTCGAATCCCAGCGTCTTCGCGGTTCCGTAGAGATTGGCGCCGTCAATGAACAGCGCGATCTTCTCGCGGGAATCGAACGACAGGGGATCCTTGGGGGAGCGGAGCATATAATTTCACCAATTGTGGCCGGGAAGTTCAGTCGGCCTGTTCGAATATCTGGCCACGCACGGGTCGCCTGAAAACGGTCCGGCCTGCGTTCCTTCAAAAAGCCCCGGCTGGACGGTGCCGCCTTCCCCCCAGAAGGCGGCGACCTCAGGCAGCGATGCTCGCTTACCGGCCGGCCCGTTGAAATGACTGATCTTCAAACGCAGGGAATCGCTTCCAAATCGCGGCGCGCTTGCCTTTCGGTGGCGCGCCCCCTATTGAGGATTACTCGTCCCTAGGAATTGGAGTCAACCGATGGCCCGCGTGACCGTCGAGGATTGTATCGACAAAGTCGAGAACAGATTCGAGCTGGTCCTCCTCGCCAGCCACCGTTCCCGCATGATTTCGAGCGGCTCGCCCCTCACGATCGATCGCGACAACGACAAGAATCCGGTGTGCGCCCTGCGCGAGATCGCCGACGAATCCATCCAGCCGGAAGATCTGAAGGAAGATCTGATCCACTCGCTGCAGAAATATGTCGAAGTCGACGAGCCGGAATCGGAGATCGTTCCGCTCGTGGCGTCTGGCGGGGCCGACCCCGACGACGACACCAACCCGTCCTTCGACCGCATCTCGGAAGAAGAGCTGCTCAAGGCCCTCGAGGGCCTGGTGCCGCCGGAAAAGACCGAAGACATCTGATCGCTGCCTGAAAAGGTGGGGTCCCGGCGGACGGCTCGTCGCTTCGGACCCGGCCTCGTGTCGAAAGGGCGGCCGGCATCGGATGATGCCGGCCGCTTTCCTTGGACCCCTCCGGCGGACAGGTTCCGGCGTCGCCTCCAGGCGACCCGGCGAGACGCGGCGATGACGCCGCCCGCGGGATGGGTGTGATCAATCTGCCGGCCTTTGGATCGCTGCGGCCATGATGCGACAATACGAACTCGTCGAACGGGTGATGCGTTACAACCCGAATGCCGACGAGGCGTTGCTGAACAAGGCCTACGTCTACGCGATGCAGAAGCACGGGGCGCAGAAGCGTGCCTCGGGCGATCCCTACATCTCGCATCCGCTCGAAGTCGCGGCCATCCTGACCAACATGCGGCTGGATGACGCCACCATCGCCGTAGCTCTGCTCCACGACACCATCGAGGATACCGACGCGACGCGCGCCGAGATCGACCAGATGTTCGGTGTGGAGATCGGCAAGCTCGTCGACGGCCTCACCAAGATCAAGCGTCTCGACCTGATCACCCGCCGCGCCAAGCAGGCGGAGAATTTCCGCAAGCTCTTGCTCGCGGTCGCGGACGACGTGCGCGTGCTGCTCGTCAAGCTCGCCGACCGCCTGCACAACATGCGCACGCTGCACTTCATGTCCGGCGACAAGCGCGGCCGCATCGCCGAAGAGACCATGGAAATCTATGCCCCGCTCGCCGGGCGCATGGGCATGCAGGCGATGCGCGAGGAGCTGGAAGACCTCGCCTTCCGCAACCTCAATCCGGAGGCGGCCGCCACCATCGGCGAGCGGCTGGACGCGCTCTCGAAGCGCAACGAGGGCCTGATCGGCGAGATCGAGGCGGACCTGACCCGCCGGCTGACCGAACACGGCATCGCGGCCGAGGTGAAGGGGCGCCAGAAGCGGCCCTATTCGATCTTCTCGAAGATGCAGCGCAAGTCGGTCGCCTTCGAGCAATTGTCCGACATCTACGGCTTCCGGGTGCTGGTGCCGGCCGTGGAGGACTGCTACCGCGCGCTCGGCGTGGTGCACACCACCTGGCCGACGGTGCCGGGACGCTTCAAGGACTATATCTCCACCCCGAAGCAGAACGATTACCGCTCGCTTCACACGACCGTCGTCGGGCCGAGCCGGCAGCGCGTGGAACTCCAGATCCGCACGCCGGAAATGCACCGCGTCGCCGAATACGGCATCGCCGCCCACGCGCTCTACAAGGACGGCAAGACCGGCGGCCGCAACATCACCAAGGGCACCGAGGAAAGCCGCGCCTATGAATGGCTGCGGCGGACCATCGACCTTCTGAGCGAGGGGGACACCCCGGAAGAGTTCCTCGAGAACACCAAGCTCGAGCTGTTCCACGATCAGGTGTTCTGCTTCACGCCGAAGGGCCGGCTGATCGCGCTGCCGCGCGGGGCGACGCCCATCGATTTCGCCTATGCGGTTCATACCGACGTCGGCAACACCTGCGTCGGCTGCAAGATCAACGGCCGCGTGATGCCGCTGATGACGACGCTGGCGAACGGCGACGAGGTGGAGATCGTGCGCTCCAAGGCGCAGACCCCGCCGGCCGCGTGGGAGCAGATCGCCGTCACCGGCAAGGCGCGGGCCGCCATCCGGCGCGCGACCCGCGAGGCGGTGCGGCGTCAGTACGGCGGTCTCGGCCGGCACATCCTGGAGCGGGCGTTCGAGCGCGCCGGCCGGCCGCTTTCGGCCGACCTGCTGGAGGGCGCGGTGGCCCGGCTCGGCCAGTCCAACATGGCGGACCTTCTTGCCGCGGTCGGCCGCGGCGAGGTCAATTCCGAGGACGTGCTGAAGGCGGTCCATCCCGACTACCAGATCGATCCCGATCTCGCCCGGCACCGGGCCGCGCGGTCGGTGGCGACGAGCGACGGAATGCCGGTCGGGGAAGAGGGCAAGTCCGCTTCGCTGCCGATCCGGGGCCTCGAAGGCGACCTGCCGGTGCGGTTCGCGCCCGACGGCGGCGCGGTGCCGGGCGACCGCATCGTCGGCATCCTGACCCCCGGGGAAGGCGTGACGATCTATCCGATCCAGTCGCCCTCGCTGAAGGCGTTCGACGACGAGCCGGACCGCTGGTTCGACGTGCGCTGGGAGATCGATCCGGATTCCAACGAGCGCTTCCCGGCGCGCATCATGGTTTCGGCCATCAATGAGCCCGGATCGCTCGCCAACATCGCGCAGGCTGTCGGCGAAACCCACGGCAATATCGACAACATCAAGATGGTGCGCCGGGGCAACGATGCCCACGACATGATGATCGACCTCGAAGTGTTCGACCTGAAGCATCTCAACCGCATCATTTCGCAGGTGCGCGTGCTGCCGACGGTCACCAACGTGGTCAGGGTCAACGGCTGAACGGCCGACGGCGGTTGCCGCCGTTCCGGCGGGGCCGATTTCCATCAACAGGACTGGACGGAGTTTGGGATGACGCGTGACGAGGTGCTCGGCGTGTTCCGCTCATGCGGGGCGATCCTTGAAGGCCATTTCATTCTGAGTTCCGGCCTGAGGAGCCCGGTGTTCCTGCAGAAGGCGCGCGTCTTCATGCATCCGCCCGCGACCGAGACGCTCTGCAAGGCGCTGGCCGAGCGCGTGCGGGCCGAAGTGCCCGGCCCGATCGACTATCTGATCGGCCCCGCCGTCGGCGGCATCATTCCCGCCTACGAGACCGCCCGCCACATGGGCGTGCCGGCGGTGTGGGTCGAGCGCGAGGACGGCAAGTTCCGGCTGCGGCGGTTCGAGGTGGCGCCGGGCAGCCGCGTCGTCATCATCGAGGACATCGTCACGACCGGCCTCTCGATCCGCGAGACGGTGGAAGCCGCCCGCGCCATCGGGCTGGAGGTGGTGGCGGCGGCCTGCCTGATCGACCGGTCGGCCGGAAAGGCCGATGTCGGCGTGCCGCTGGTGGCGCTTGCGCAATACGAGGTGCCGGCTTATTCACCCGACGCGCTGCCGCCGGAACTGGCCGCCATTCCGGCGGTTAAGCCCGGCAGCCGCGGCCTGGCGTGACGGGCAGGCCGTGCGCGACGGCACGGCCGTTCAGCCCGCCGAGATGCCTCAACCTGCAAGCCCCGGGTGATCGTCCTTGCTGTTTCGCCGCCGCGAGCCCCTGAACTGGAAGCAGCGCCTCCGGGTTGCCGCGTGGCCGGCGCGGTCGTGGCGGCGGTCGTTCTATTATATGGTGAAGCGGATCCTGCGGCTCAGAGCCTCGCCGCACGCCATCGCCATCGGCACGGCCGCGGGCGTGTTCGTGTCGTGCACGCCGTTCCTGGGCTTCCACATCCTGCTCGCCACCGCCTTCACCTATCTGGTGGCCGGCAACGTGATCGCGGCGGTGATCGCGACGTGGTTCGGCAATCCGATCACGTTCCCGATCATCTGGGCCTCGACCTACAAGCTCGGGCGCTTCATGCTCGGGCAGTCCGGCACCGAAACGCCGTTCCACGTCTCCGACCTCTCCGCCAAGCTCTCCACCTATTCGCTGCGCACGATCTGGCCGATCATCGAGCCGATGATCGTGGGCTCGGTGCCGATCGGCATCGGCTGCGGGCTCGTGACCTATATCGCGACGCGCATCGCGGTGGCCGAGTTCCGCAAGCGTCAGGAGGCGCGCCTCAGAGCGCGGCGCGAGGCCGCGAGCGCGAAGATCCGGGCGGAAGTCGTCGCCGGCATCGGCAAGAGGCCGTCATGAAGGGGCCGTCATGATCATCGGTATCGGGTCGGACATCATCGACATCCGCCGCATCGAGCGCACGCTGGAGCGGTTCGGCACGCGGTTCACCAACCGGGTGTTCACCGGCGTCGAACAGCGCAAGTCCGACGGCCGGGCCGAGCGGGCGGCCTCCTATGCCAAGCGCTTCGCGGCCAAGGAGGCCTGTTCCAAGGCGCTCGGGACGGGCATCCGCATGGGCGTCGCGTGGCGGGAGATGGGCGTCGTCAACCGGCCGAGCGGGCAGCCGACCATGGTGCTGACCGGAAGCGCCGCCGACAGGCTGGCCGCGCTGACGCCGCCGGGCTTCGTCGCCCGCATCGACCTGACCATGACCGACGAGCCGCCGATGGCCCAGGCCTTCGTGGTGATCTCCGCGTGGCCGGAGGACTGGCCGCGGCGGTGATATTGGGGCCGGCGGCGGGCGGCGCGGCGGTTTTGTTGCGATTCAAGGGGCGAGGCTTTAAGTAGGGCTCATCCCGGGCGAGCGTTGCTGCATCGAGCCGGAGCGCGATGGCCGGCGACGGGCCCATCGCTGTGCGGGCAACGGGTTGAAGGCGGCAAGGCCGCCTGGACGGCGCGGCCCCGCAGCAAGGGAACCGCGATGGGAACCGCGGGAAAAGGCTGAGCGCTGTGGCAAGCGACAAATCTGCGAGTGAGAAGTTGGCAACGCAAAAGGCCGAAAAGCAGGGCGGTATCTGGGATACCGTCAAGATCGTCATCCAGGCGCTGCTGCTTGCGCTCGTCGTCCGGACGTTCCTGTTCCAGCCGTTCAACATCCCGTCCGGCTCGATGATGGACACGCTGCTGATCGGCGACTACATCTTCGTGTCGAAATATTCCTACGGATACAGCCGCTATTCGTTCCCGTTCGGCATCGTGCCGTTCTCGGGGCGCATCATGGGGTCCGAGCCGAAGCGCGGCGACGTCGTGGTGTTCAAGCTGCCGACGGACAACTCGACCGACTACATCAAGCGCGTGATCGGCCTGCCCGGCGACCGCATCCAGATGAAGGGCGGCGTGCTCTACATCAACGACGTGGCGGTGCCGCGCGTGGCCGACGGCACCTATGACGATACCGACCAGTTCGGCGTCGAGCGCCAGATCCAGCGCTACCGCGAGACGCTGCCGAACGGCGTGAGCTACGACACGCTCGACCTCGACCCGAACGGCTTCTGGGACAACACCCAGGTCTACAACGTGCCGCCCGGCCACTATTTCATGATGGGCGACAACCGCGACAATTCCAGCGACAGCCGCGTGCTGGACCATGTCGGCTACGTGCCGTTCGAGAATCTGGTCGGCAAGGCGGAGATGATCTTCTTCTCGGTCGACGGCGATCAGGGCGCCTGGAAGATCTGGAAGTGGCCCACCGACGTGCGCTGGGGACGGATCTTCACGCTGCTATGAGCCCGCTCAACGAACGCCGGATCGCGGCGCTGGAAGCCCGGCTCGGCCACCGCTTCTCGGACCCGGCCCTGATCGGCCGGGCCCTGACGCATCCGAGCGCCGTCACCGGCGCGTCCGTCGGAACGGCGAGCTACCAGCGGCTGGAATTCCTCGGCGACCGCGTGCTCGGGCTCGCCGTCGCCGAGATGCTGCACGAGGCCTATCCGGCCGCGGACGAGGGCGAACTCGCCCGGCGGCTGAACCAGCTCGTGCGGCGCGAGACCTGCGCGGCGGTCGCGGTCGAGCTCGGGCTCGATCAGGCGATGCTGGTCGGCGCGGGCGAGGCCCAGGGCGGCGGACGCAGGAAGGTCGCGATCCTCGGCGACGTGTGCGAGGCGGTGCTGGCGGCCGTTTATCTCGACGCTGGCTTCGAGGTGGCGCGGACGCTGGTGAAGACGCTCTGGGGCCCGCGGATGCGCGAGGCGCTGATGGCGCCGCGCGATGCCAAGACGACGCTGCAGGAATGGGCGCAGGGCCGGGGACTGCCGACGCCGGTCTATACCGAGGTCGAAAGGTCCGGCCCGGACCACGCGCCGGTGTTCACGATCCTCGTCACGGTCGACGGCATCGCACCGGCCGAGGCGCGCGGCAAATCGAAACGCGAGGCGGAGCAGACCGCGGCTGCGGCCGTGCTGGTCCGCGAAGGAATCTGGTCGGAGAACCGAAGTGGCGCCTGACGACGAAGACGATGCCCTGCCGCACGCAGCCGGCACCCCCGCGGAGACGGCCGGCGAGGGCGAGACGCGCTGCGGCTTCGTCGCGCTGATCGGCGCGCCGAACGCCGGCAAGTCGACGCTCGTCAACGCGCTGGTCGGCGCCAAGGTCTCCATCGTCACCCACAAGGTGCAGACGACGCGCGCGCTGGTGCGCGGCATCGCGCTGGTCGGACCCGCGCAGATCGTGTTCGTCGACACGCCCGGCATCTTCCGCCCGAAGCGGCGGCTCGACCGCGCCATGGTCTCGACCGCCTGGGGTGGCGCGAAGGACGCCGATCTCGTGGCGGTGCTGGTCGATTCCCGCAAGGGCATCGACGAGGAGGTCGAGGCGATCCTCGCCTCCCTCGCCGACGTGCACCTGCCGAAGGTGCTGATCCTCACCAAGATCGACGTCGTGAAGCGCGACAGCCTGCTGGCGCTGACCCAGGCGGTGAACGAGAAGGCGCGCTTCGAGCGCACCTTCATGGTCTCGGCGGTGACGGGCAGCGGCGTCGAAGACGTGCTCGCCTATTTCGCCGGCGCGGTGCAGCCCGGCCCCTGGCTCTATCCGGAAGACCAGATTTCCGACCTTCCGATGCGCCAGCTCGCGGCCGAGATCACCCGCGAGAAGATGATGCTGCGGCTGCACGAGGAGCTGCCCTACGCCTCCACGGTCGAGACCGAGCAGTGGAAGGACGTGAAGGGCGGCGCGGTGCGCATCGAGCAGACCATCTTCGTCGAGCGCGACAGCCAGAAGAAGATCGTGCTCGGCAAGGGCGGCCAGACCATCAAGGCGATCTCGCAGGGCGCGCGCGAGGAGATCGCGGCGATCCTCGAGCGGCCGGTGCATCTGTTCCTGTTCGTGAAGGTGCGCGACAGCTGGTCGGACGATCCCGAGCGCTACCGCGAGATGGGGCTCGAATTCCCGGAGTGACGCCGGGCAGTCAGGACGGCCGGCGATGGAATGGCGGGACGAGGGCATCGTGCTTTCCACCCGGCCCCTCGGGGAGGGTGCGGTCGTCGCCGAGCTGATGACCGCCGCCCACGGCCGCCATGCGGGTCTGGTGCGGTCTGGCCGCTCCAAGCGGATGCAGCCCGTGCTCCAGCCGGGCAACACCGTCGCCTGTGTGTGGCGCGCGCGGCTCGACGACCAGCTCGGTACCTATTCCTCCGTCGAGCCGGTGGTCTCGCGGGCCGCGCGGCTGATCGAAAGCGCGGTGGCGAGCTTCGGCATCCTCACCCTCTGCCGCCACCTGTCGCTGCTGCCTGAGCGCGACCCCCACCGCGGGCTCTACGACGCGTTCGCCATCGTGCTCGACCACCTCGACGAGCCGTCCCATGCCGGGCCGCTGATGGTGCGCTTCGAACTGGCGCTGCTGGAGGAACTGGGCTTCGGCCTCGATCTCAGCCGCTGCGCCGCGACCGGCACACTCGCGGACCTGACCCACGTTTCGCCGCGCACCGGGCGGGCCGTGAGCCGGGCGGCGGCCGAACCCTATCTCGACCGCCTGCTGCCGCTGCCGCGCTTCCTGGTGGATCGCGGCATGAACGCCGATCCCGATGCGGACGACATCCGCGCCGGTCTGCGGCTCACCGGTCATTTCATCGACGCCCACCTCAACGCGCCGCGCGGCATCGAGATGCCGATGGTGCGCGAGCAGTTCCTGTCGGCGCTCGAACGGGCCGCCGCCCGCGACCGGCGTCTCGAACCATGAAAGCCGGCGACGGACAATCGAGCGACGGACAAACGAGCGACGGACCTGCACGGGCGGAATGGCGCGCGGATGTCGATGCGCTCGCCTTCCGCCCGGCCGGCCATGCAGGCCTCTGCATGGTCCACAGGCTTGCCTTCCGCGTGCTCGTCGGCCCCTCGGCCGCACCGGAGGACTGCCTCGCCCTGTTCGCCGGGCAGCGGGCGGCGTTCGAGACGGCGGCGGCGGCCAAGATCGCGCGCCGCACGCTGGCGCCCGAGGCCAACTTCCATCTGGACAGCCGCGACATCCGGGCCGCCCTGGCCGGCGAGAACCGCCGGGACGGCGGCGCCAGCTCCTGCGTGGCGAAGTGGGGCCGCAGGCCCTGACCGGGCGCGGGCGCCCCGTGCCGGCGATTGCCAGCGTGAACGGGGCGGCCTACACTGCGCCGTCCGATATATTTGCCAGCGAAATTATAGGCTTACAGATGAAAGTGCAGAAGCTCGCCGTGCTGTCGGCCTTCCTGGCGGCGCCGTTCGCGATTTCGGCCCCCGCGCAGGCCGCCCCCGCCGTTCACTGCGCCTCCAACAGCCTCTATCTCGTCGCTGCGGTGGAACGGCAGGACTCGGTCGGCGAGCGGCTGATCGTGAAAAACAACGCTGCCGGCGCCAAGGCGGCCTGCAACGCGAAGATCGGCAAGTCGGACTTCGTGATCGGCTCCAAGGACGGCGAGGACGACGACGCCTATTATCTGCTGCGGCTCGAAGGCAAGTACCTGCTGATCGACGACGGGACCGGCCCGGACAGGACGCTGTTGATCTACGACCTCAGCCGCAAGGCGCGCGTGTTCACGGCGGGCTATTCGGAGGAGGACTTCGACGCCGACAGCAAGAGCGCCTCGTTCTGGATGAGCACCGAGCAGAAGCCGACCAAGCAGAACTGCAAGGACCTCGCCGAGATCAAGAAGAACGACCTGACGCCGGCCATCGAGATCCGCGCCACGTTCGACTTCACGACCGGCACCCTGTCGAAATCGACCCAGGCGCGCTGCGTCGCTCATCAGTAGAGCGGGCGGGCCGAGGCTTGCGGCGTCGCCTTTTTCCGAAAGCTGGCTCCCACTTCTCGGTCCAATGCTCCCGGTTCTGGCTGCGCATCGGATTTCCCGAAAACGGGTCCCACTTTTCGGTCCGATGCGGTAACGTGACGGCGACGACCGGTTCCGCAAGGATCAAAAGGGAACGCCGAAGGGAAGAGGCAGGCCTCGCGCCTGCCGGAGCCCCAGCGGCGGCTGCCCCCGCAACTGTGAACGGCGAGCCCGCCATCGCGAAACGGCCACTGGCATTCGTGCCGGGAAGGCCTGATGGCGGGCGATGACCCGTGAGCCAGGAGACCTGCCGGACGTCAGAAACCACCGACCGGGCGGGGTGTCCGGAGTGCGTCGCGGGTGGCACCGAAGGCTGGTTTTAGCGGCTTCCGGTGCACGATGTGGCCTCTCTCTCCTCAACCGGCTGTCTCTGCATTTGCCATGAGGAGAGAGCCAATGGCCTTCCATCAGACTTCCTCCGGTGCCGCGGCACCGGCGACGACCTCGCTGAGCATCGCCGTCCAGGCCGGCCTTGCCGTGCTGCTCGGCATCCTGATCCTCGGCACCGTGGGCTTTTCCCACGTCGAGGCCTTCCACAACGCCGCGCACGACACCCGCCACGCCAACGCCTTCCCCTGCCACTGAGGCAAGGCGCAGATGTCGATTTTCCGTTCGATCGTCTTCACGGCGGTCGCGGCCGGGCTTGTGGTGGGCCTGATCGTGACCGCCATCCAGCACTTCGGCGTCGTGCCGTTGATCCTGCGCGGCGAGGTCTATGAACAGGCCGCCGAAGCCGCCGCGCCCGTTGCGATGGCCGATAGCCATAGTGCTGAGGGCCATGATGCCCAAGGCCACGAAGGGCAGGGACAGGGTGGCCATGACCACGGCGCGGAAGCCTGGGAGCCAAGCCCCGGCCTTGAACGCAATGCCTTCACAGCCGCCGCCAACATCCTGACCGCCATCGGCTTTTCCCTTCTGCTCGGCGCGGCGTTCGCGCTGCGCGGCAAGGCCGTGACGTGGCGGGAGGGCCTGTTGTGGGGCCTCGCCGGCTTCGTGGTGTTCATGGTCGCCCCCGGCCTCGGCCTGCCGCCTGAACTGCCGGGAATGCCGGCGTCCGAACTCGGGCCGCGGCAGGCGTGGTGGATCGGAACCGTCGTCGCCACCGCAGCGGGGCTCGGCCTGGTCCTCCTGAAGCGGACACCGTGGGCGGCGGTCCTCGGCCTCGTGCTGATCGTCGCGCCCCATGTCGTCGGTGCGCCGGCGATGCTCGACGAGGCGACCAACGTGCCGGAATCGCTCGTCCACCAGTTCGTGGTCACGGTCACGCTGACGAGCTTCCTGTTCTGGGTGCTGCTCGGCAGTCTGTCCGGCGCGCTCTATCGGCGGTTCTCCGCCTGAGTGTCCGGGGCGGCGCTACCGCGTCGGTGCCGGCCGGGTGACGTCATCCGGCCGGGGCATGGCGCGTGCCGCCCCGTTTTCCCGCCTCGTTGCGCTTGCCCTCGCGCGCCTGCGGCTTTATCCGAGAAATCATGGGAAAAGAGCTGATTCCGCCCGGCGGATCGATCGAGCCAGTCGACCTTCGCGAGGCGCTCGAAGAGCGTTATCTCGCCTATGCGCTGTCGACCATCATGCACCGGGCGCTGCCCGATGTGCGCGACGGCATGAAGCCGGTGCACCGGCGCATCCTTCACGCCATGCGGCAGTTGCGGCTCGATCCGGATGCCGCGTTCAAGAAGTGCGCCCGCGTCGTCGGCGACGTCATCGGCAAATATCACCCCCACGGCGACCAGTCGGTTTATGACGCGCTCGTGCGCCTCGCCCAGGACTTCGCGGTGCGCTATCCGCTGGTCGACGGCCAGGGCAATTTCGGCACGCTCGACGGCGATGGCGCCGCCGCGATGCGTTACACCGAAGCCCGCCTGACCGATGTCGGCGCGCGGCTGCTGGAAGGCATCGACGAGGACGCGGTCGATTTCCGCGACACCTATGACGGCTCCGAGGATGAGCCGATCGTGCTGCCGGGCGCGTTCCCGAACCTGCTCGCCAACGGGTCGTCGGGCATCGCGGTCGGCATGGCGACCTCGATCCCGCCGCACAATGTGGCCGAACTCGCCGATGCGGCGCTGCACATCATCGCCCATCCCGATGTCGAGCCCGATCGCCTGCTCGCCTTCGTGCAGGGCCCGGATTTCCCGACCGGCGGCATCGTCATCGACGACCCCGCGGTGATCCGCGAGGCCTATCGCACCGGGCGCGGCGGTTTCCGGGTGCGCGCGCGCTGGCAGGTGGAAGATCTCGGCCGCGGCACGTGGCAGGTCGTCATCACCGAGATTCCCTATCAGGTGCAGAAGGGGCGCCTCGTCGAGCGCATCGCCGAGCTTCTGGAGAACAAGAAGCTGCCGCTGCTCGGCGACGTGCGCGACGAATCGGCCGACGACGTCCGCCTCGTGCTGGAGCCGCGGGTGCGCACGGTCGATCCCGTGTTGATGATGGAATCGCTGTTCAAGCTGACCGATCTGGAAAGCCGGATCTCGCTGAACATGAACGTGCTGGTGCGCGGGCAGGTGCCGGCGGTCATCGGGCTGAAGGAGGCCCTGCGCCACTGGCTGGACCATCGCCAGGAAGTGCTGGTGCGGCGCGCCCGCCATCGCCTCGGCAAGGTCACTCACCGCCTCGAGGTGCTGGACGGCTTCCTCGTCGTCTATCTCGATCTCGACCGCGTCATCCGCATCATCCGCGAGGCCGACGAGCCGAAGCCGGAACTGATCGCCGCCTTCAGCCTGACGGACGTTCAGGCCGAGGCGATCCTCAACATGCGCCTGCGCAGCCTGCGGCGCCTGGAAGAGATGGAGATCCGCAAGGAGCACACCTCGCTCACCGCCGAGAAGGCGGAACTGGAGGGTCTGATCGCCGACGAGGCCGCGCAGTGGAAGCGCGTCGGCGAGGAAGTCGCGGAGTTGCGGAAGGTCTATGGGCCCGAGACGGCGCTCGGCAGGCGCCGCACGAGCTTCGCCGCCGCCCCGGACGCGCCCGCCGTCGACGTGATGGAGGCCATGATCGAGCGCGAACCGATCACGGTGGTCGTCTCCGCGCTCGGCTGGATCCGCGCTTTGAAGGGGCACGTGCAGGACCTTTCCGGCCTGACCTTCAAGCAGGGCGACGAACTGCGCTGGGCGATGCGCGGCGAGACGGTGGACAAGCTTCTGGTGATGTCGACCACCGGCAAGGTCTACGCGCTCGGCTGCGACAAGCTGCCGGGCGGGCGCGGCCATGGCGAGCCGGTGAAGCTGATGGTCGACATGGACCAGGGTGCGGAGATCGCCGCGCTCAAGCTGTTCCGCGCCGGCGGCAAGGTGCTGGTCTCCTCCAAGGAAGGCCGCGGCTTCGTGGTGGCGGAGGACGACATCCTCGCCAACACCCGCAAGGGCAAGCAGGTGCTGAATGTCGATGCCGCCAATCCGGCCATGGTGATGGTGCCGGCCGACGGCGACATGGTGGCGATCGTCGGCGAGAACCGGCGGATGCTGGTGTTCCCGCTGTCGCAGGTGCCCGAGATGAGCCGCGGACGCGGCGTGCGCCTGCAGCGCTACAAGGACGGCGGCCTTTCGGACATCCGGGTGTTCTCGTCCGAGACGGGGCTCAGCTGGACCGACAGCTCCGGCCGCACCTACACGCGCTCGGTCGCGGACCTCAAGGACTGGATCGCCGACCGCGCGACCGTCGGGCGGATGCCGCCCACCGGCTTCCCGCGCTCCAACCGCTTCGACGGATAGGACGATCTCCAACCGTTCGGAATGAGAAAAGGGGCCGTTGCGGCCCCTTTTCGTTTGCGGTGCGCGGAAGCGGTCAGGATGCCAAAGCGGTCAGGACGCCTTGCGCTTCTCGGTCAGCTCGTGCAGCTCGCGGTCGACGAAATAGAGCGCCTGCGGGCCGTCGCCGACGAGCTCGATGCGGTCGAGGATGGAGCGGAACAGCGCTTCTTCCTCGTGCTGCTCGTTGACGAACCACTGCAGGAAGGCGAACACCTCGTGGTCGTGCTCGGCCTGCGCCAGCTCGACGCCCTCGTTGATGATCTTCGTGACCTTGACCTCGTGGGCCGCGATCTCGCGGAACAGGCCGGTGACGTCGTTCACCCGGTAGACCGGCTTCTCGATGGCATCGATGGTGATGCGCGCATCGTTGTCGTCGAGGAACTCGAACGTCTTCATGGCGTGGCCAAGCTCTTCCTTGGCGTGGTCGAGCAGGAATTCAAGCACGCCGTCCAGGTTCTTCTCCGACGCCCAGGCGGCGGCGGCGAGATAGTTCTGGTGTGCCTGGAGATCGGCGTTGAGGAGCCGGTTGAGCGCCGTGACCAGGGTCTCGCTCGTCATGGTGTGGTCTGCTTTCTCTGGGGTGCGGGCCGGCCGGCGCGATCAGCGGGCCGGCGGTCCGTATGGCGGACATGGCGCGACCGCGCTGTCCGGATGAGCGGGTTGGAGCGAGCCGGGTGCGGGGAGCGCGCGCTGTGGAATGAATGTCTACATTCGATTCTTTGTTAGGTGTACCCTGTCTTAGAGCACGTCTACAGTCTGCATTCTTGAATAATTCAAGATGATGGCAGAGAACTGCTGTCCCGATCAGGATATAAAAGGGGCCGAATAATCGTCAATATTTATTCGGTTCATCGGAGCGTCATTTCCAACAATGACGATCAAAATATTTAAGTATTATAATTCTAGTTTGAAGCACTGTCTGTGCTCGACGGCGCGTGACCGGCGGGAGAAAGTCCGCCGAGGCGAGGGGAAACGAAATGGCCGGCCGGGATGTCCTCCCGGCCGGCCAGTTCAGGTGTTGCTGTCTCGGGTGGTGCGTGTCTCGCGTGCTGCTGCCTTGGGATGTCGCGATCCCGGCGCGCGCGGCTACTCGGCCCCGCCCGCGAGCGCGTCGAGGAAGGCGGGCTTGGCACCGAGGGACTTCAGCTTCGACGGCGAGATGACGACGGCCACGCCGCAGGCAGCGATCGCATGCGGCAGGCCGAGCGGCATCACGGCGAGGCCGACCGGGTTCGCCTGCGGCCAGATCACGAAGCTCTGGCCCTGCAGGCTGTCGGTGATGACGTCCTCGCATTCCTTCACGCTCTCGGCGTCGAGCGCGGGCGAGTCGCTGCCCGTTGCGACGGCATTCGCGGCGTCGACATAGCCGGCGAGATAGAGCTTCACGAGCATGGACGAGGACACGACGCCGAGGCGGGTGCCGTCGGAGGCCGATTCCAGCGTCGCCTTGCCCGTCAGCGACGCCGGCAGGTAGCGCGCCCAGTTCACCGGCGCGCCGGTGGCGAAATCGAACACCAGCGGGAAGCTCTCCTGCGACGGGTAGGCGCCGCCGCAATAATAGGAGTCGTTGACGAGATAGGACAGGAAGCCGGGGCCGTTCCAGGTCACGTCGACAGTGCGCTGCCAGCCGCCGCCGTCTTGGTCCAGCGAGCCGGACTCCTTCGCCTGGTCGCGGCACTCGGAGGCCGCCGCCTCCACGCGGGCGTCGGCCTTGGCGAGCGCCGCGTTGATCTTGGCGACGCCGTCGGAGGTGAGCCCGGACGCGTCGGCATCGGCAATCCGCGGGAAGGCCGACAGTTGCGCCGCCAGCTCCTCCGGCCCGTCGAGCGCGACGCCGTCGGCGGCCGACGCTGCGCCCGGCAGCAGCAGAAGCGCGGCCGCGGCGGCAAGTCCCGCGAGCCGCGAGCGATGAAAACACCCGGATTGAACGGACATAGGAACCCCAAGCCCCCTGAGTCATCGAAAGGAACGAACACCGTCATATCGCGCCTCGCGCGATCGGACGATGAAAGTCGCGCCCCGCGGGATCGGACGATGGACGTCGCGGCCCGCAGGATCGGGCGACGACCGAATTTCAGGCGGCGGGCGCGGAGACGCAAGCCAAACGACGAGAGGGAACAAAAAATTACGGCCTCCGGCGGGGTGCACCCGCGGAGGCCGTCGGTCGGTCTGGGCCGGAGCCCGTCGGATCAGGCGCTGATGAAGCGCACGTTGGTGATTTCGTAGGAGCGCGCGCCGCCGGGCGCCACCACCTCGACGGTGTCGCCGGTGGCCTTGCCGATCAGGGCGCGGGCGATGGGCGAGGAAATCGAGACGCGGCCCTGCTTCACGTCGGCTTCGACGTCGCCGACGATCTGATAGACCTTCTCTTCCTCGGTATCCTCATCGATCAGCGTCACGGTCGCGCCGAACTTGATCGTGCTGCCGGACAGCTTCGACACGTCGATGATCTCGGCGCGCGAGAGCTTGTCCTCGAGCTCCGCGATGCGGCCCTCGTTGAGGCTCTGCTGCTCCTTGGCGGCGTGATATTCCGCGTTCTCGGACAGGTCGCCGTGGGCGCGGGCCTCCGAAATGGCCTGAATGATCCGCGGACGCTCGATCTGCGAGCGATGCTTCAGCTCGACCTCGAGCGAGGTGTAGCCAGCGGCGGTCATCGGTATCTTTTCCATTTCGTCCTCGTCTTCTCCGTTCCCGTCGACGCATCACCGTTCTCTCGGCACGGGCTCACGCCCGATGCCGGCGCGGGTTCAATGGCGCGACGACAACAGAACAACGGCCGTTCCGACGAACGCTCTCGTTCGCCGGAACGGCCGGGGTCTGGTTTCAACAGTCCGCTTAGAAATAGGATTGCAGCGGACGAACCTCAAGCTCGCCGGTGCTCATGGCCGCGATGCCCTGGGCCGCCGCGACCGCCCCTGCGACGGTCGTGTAGTACGGAACCCTGTGCTGCAACGCGGCCCGGCGCAGCGACCGGCTATCGGCAAGCGCCTGCGCGCCTTCGGTGGTGTTGAAGACGAGCTGGACCTTGCCGTTGGCGATAGCATCGACGATGTGAGGCCGGCCTTCAAGGACCTTGTTGACCTTCGTCGACGGGACGCCGTTGTCGGCGAGGTAACGCTGGGTTCCGCTGGTCGCGATGATGGTGAAGCCGAGCGCGACGAGGGTCTTCACGGCCTCCAGAACGCGCGGCTTGTCGCTGTCGCGCATCGAGACGAACACGGTGCCGGAGGTCGGCACGCGGGTGCCGGAGCCGAGCTGCGATTTGGCGAACGCGATCGGGAAGGCGCTGTCGAGGCCCATGACCTCGCCGGTCGAACGCATCTCGGGGCCGAGAACGGTGTCGACACCGGGGAAGCGGGCGAACGGGAAAACAGCTTCCTTCACAGCCACATGGCCGAGAGTCTTCGACTTCAGCCCGAAGGACGCCAGCGTCTCGCCCGCCATCACGCGCGCCGCGATCTTGGCCACCGGCGCGCCGATGGTCTTGGCGACGAACGGCACCGTGCGCGAGGCGCGGGGATTGACCTCGATGACGTAGATCTCGCCGTCCTTGATGGCGTACTGCACGTTCATCAGGCCGCCGACATCGAGGCCGAGCGCGAGCGCCCGGGTCTGGGCCTCGAGCCGGGCGATCATCTCCGGCGAGAGCGAGCGCGGCGGCAGCGAGCAGGCCGAATCGCCGGAGTGGATGCCGGCTTCCTCGATGTGCTCCATGATCCCGCAGACGAACACGTCCTTGCCGTCGGCCAGCGCGTCGACGTCGATCTCCGTCGCGTCGGCGAGGTAGCGGTCGAACAAGAGCGGGCTCTTGCCGAGCACGGTGTTGATCTGCCCGGTCTTGTCGTTCGGGTAGCGCGCCTTGACCTCCTGGGGAACCAGCGCCGGCAAGGTGCCGAGCAGGTAGTCGGAGAAGGTCTCCTCGTCGTGGATGATCTCCATGGCGCGGCCGCCGAGCACGTAGGACGGGCGCACGACGAGCGGGAAGCCGAGTTCCGCCGCGACCAGGCGGCTCTGCTCGACCGAATAGGCGATGCCGTTCTTCGGCTGCTTGAGGCCGAGCTTGTCGAGGAGCCGCTTGAAGCGGTCGCGGTCCTCGGCGAGGTCGATGGCGTCCGGGCTGGTGCCGAGGATCGGAATGCCGGCCTGCATCAGCGGCAGCGCCAGCTTCAGCGGCGTCTGGCCGCCGAACTGCACGATCACGCCCTGCAGCGTGCCGTTCGACTGCTCGACCTGAAGGATCTCGATCACGTCCTCGGCGGTCAGCGGCTCGAAATAGAGCCGATCCGAGGTGTCGTAGTCGGTCGAGACCGTCTCCGGGTTGCAGTTGATCATGATCGCCTCGATGCCCTCGTCGCGGAGGGCAAAGGAGGCGTGGCAGCAGCAATAATCGAACTCGATGCCCTGGCCGATGCGGTTCGGGCCACCGCCGAGGATGACGACCTTGCGCTTGTCCGAGGGCCGCGCCTCCGAAACCGGGGCGCCGGCGAACGGCACCTCGTAGGTCGAATACATATAGGCGGTGGGCGAGGCGAACTCGGCCGCGCTGGTATCGATGCGCTTGAAGACGGGGCGGACGCCGAGTTCGCGCCGCAGTGCGGCGACATCGGCCTCGCCCATGCCGCCGAGGCGGCCGAGGCGCGAGTCGGAGAAGCCCATCGCCTTGAGGCCGCGCAACGGGGCGGCGGTCTTCGGCAGGCCGAGCGCGCGCACCTTGGCTTCCGTGGCGATGATCGCCTCGATCTGCTCCAGGAACCACGGATCGATGTGGCAGGCCTCGTGGATTTCCTCCACCGTGAAGCCGTGGCGCATGGCCTGGGCGACGATCAGCAGCCGGTCGGGCGTCGGCGTGCCGAGCGCGGCGCGGATTGCGTTCTTGTCGTCACCCTGGCCGAGGCCGGGGATCTCGATCTCGTCGAGGCCGGTCAGCCCGGTCTCCAGACCGCGCAGCGCCTTCTGCAGCGATTCGGCGAAGGTGCGCCCGATCGCCATCACCTCGCCGACCGACTTCATGGCGGTGGTCAGGGTGTTCGACGCGCCGGGGAACTTCTCGAACGCGAAGCGCGGGATCTTGGTGACCACGTAGTCGATGGTCGGCTCGAACGAGGCCGGCGTCGCGCCGCCGGTGATGTCGTTGGCCAGTTCGTCGAGGGTGTAGCCGACCGCGAGCTTGGCGGCGATCTTGGCGATCGGGAAGCCCGTCGCCTTCGAGGCCAGCGCCGAGGAACGCGACACGCGCGGGTTCATCTCGATGACGATCAGCCGGCCGTCGGCCGGGTTGACCGCGAACTGCACGTTGGAGCCGCCGGTCTCCACCCCGATCTCGCGCAGCACCGCCAGCGAGGCGTCGCGCATGATCTGGTATTCCTTGTCCGTCAGCGTCAGCGCCGGGGCGACCGTGATCGAATCGCCGGTGTGGACGCCCATCGGATCGATGTTCTCGATGGAGCAGACGATGATGCAGTTGTCGTCGCGATCGCGGACGACCTCCATCTCGTATTCCTTCCAGCCGAGCACCGATTCCTCGATCAGCACTTCGCTGGTGGGCGAGGCATCGACGCCCCGTTCCACGATCTCGATGAACTCGGCCTTGGTGTAGGCGATGCCGCCACCGGTGCCGCCCAGCGTGAACGAGGGCCGGATGATCGAAGGCAGGCCGATATCGTCGAAGGCGGCCAGCGCCTCGGTCAGATTGTGGGCGAGCGCCGAGCGCGGCGTCTCCAGCCCGATCTTGGTCATGGCCTCGCGGAACAGCTCGCGGTCCTCGGCCTTGTCGATGGCCTCGGCCGTGGCGCCGATCATCTCGACGTTGAACTTGTCGAGTACGCCCATCTTTTTCAGCGACAGCGCGCAGTTCAGCGCGGTCTGGCCGCCCATGGTGGGCAGAAGCGCGTCGGGGCGCTCCTTTTCGATGATCTTTGCGACCACTTCGGGCGTTATCGGCTCGATGTAGGTCGCGTGGGCCAGATCCGGGTCCGTCATGATGGTCGCCGGATTGGAATTGACCAGGACGATCCGGTACCCCTCGGCCTTCAGCGCCTTGCAGGCCTGAGTGCCGGAATAGTCGAATTCACAGGCCTGTCCGATCACGATCGGTCCAGCCCCGATGATGAGGATGGTTTTGATGTCGGTACGTTTCGGCATGGCGGCCCGCGTCGATCCGCGGCGCCGGCGGTTTTTGAACCGTCAGGCGCCGGAATGCTGGTCAGTGAGGGTTTCGGCGTTCGCGGGCTTATAGGGGATATTGCGCCGGACCGCAAAGGGCCTGGGCGTCGCGGCAGCGATGCGTGCAATCGGCGGCGATATCGCCGCAGGCGGGAAATCGGGCGATGACGGCAATCATGAACGGCGACAGTGTGCACCGGCACGGGAGACGACGGCGATGAAGTGGCGCGGGCGGCGCGGAAGCGACAATGTCGAGGACAGGCGCGGCGATTCCGGCGGGTTCGGCGGAGGTTTAGGCGGCGGCTTCGGGGGAGGCGGCTACCCGCGCGGCGGCTTCCGCCTCCCGACCGGCGGCAGAGGCGGCGGCGGTGGCCGCATCGGCATCGGCGGCCTGATCGTCATCCTGATCGTGCTGTGGTTCCTCGGCATCAATCCGCTGACGCTCCTAGAGGGCCTCGATGACAGCCGGCCGGGCACCACGGTCGGCAGCAGCACCGGCACCGGCGAAAGCGGGTTCGTGCCGGGCGGCGAGGGCGCGCCTTCGACCGAGGAGGAGATGAAGCAGTTCGTGCGCGTCGTGCTCGCCGATACGGAGGACGTCTGGCACAGCCTGTTCGGCGCCGCCGGGCGCACCTATGAGGAACCGCGGCTGGTGCTGTTTTCCGGGCGCATCGCCTCGGCCTGCGGGCAGGCGAGCGCGGCGGCCGGGCCGTTCTATTGCCCGAACGACGAGAAGATCTATCTCGACATGGATTTCTTCCAGGAGATGGCCCGGCGCTTCAACGCGGCCGGCGACTTCGCCGACGCCTATGTCATCGCCCACGAGGTGGGCCACCACGTCCAGAACCAGCTCGGCATCCTGCCGCAGTTCAACGCCATGCGCGGACGCCTGTCTCCCGCCGACGCCAACGCCATGTCGGTGCGCATCGAACTGCAGGCCGACTGCTTCGCCGGCATCTGGGCGAACCGCGCGGCCGCGGCCGGCAATCTGGAGGCAGGCGATATCGACGAGGCCCTGAACGCCGCCCACCAGATCGGCGACGACACCCTGCAGAAGCGCTCGCAGGGCTATGTCGTGCCGGACAGCTTCACCCACGGCACCGCCGCGCAGCGCGCGCGCTGGTTCAAGGCCGGCTTCGACGCGGGCAAGCTCTCCGCCTGCAACACGCTTGACGCCAAATCGCTGTAGGCGGCCAATGCCGGGTGGATGACGCAGGAACCGTCCGCGGCGCGGGTGCCGCCGCGGCCGAAGCATCCCCGGCCTGCCTTCGGCACCGTTCGCCCGGCCGCCGGCAGATCGCCCGGGCGCCGCAAGACTTCTGGCGCCGCAAGACCTCAGGCGCCGCAAGACTTCGGGCGTCCGAAGACTTCTGGCGTCGAAAGACATGGCATAATGCCGGTGCTCGGACGGGTGCGGTCCGGGGCGACGACGACCGAGGCATGATCGAGACGGCCATGGTGAATGCAGAGCCCGAAACTTCCCCGGCGCCGGGCGCGAATGCCGCGGCGGCCGGCCGACCGGCGAAGGCGGCGGCCGGCGACGACGGCACGGAGAACGCGGTGCGGGAGTTCGCCCGCCGACTGCTCGACATGGGCATTTCCGACCTGACGCCGCAGGAAAAACGCCTGATCCGGCGCATGGCGAAGCGGCACGCGGTTTCCCGCGATCTGTCCGTCGAGTTCGATTCGTCCCGCAGTTTCGGCGAGCGCCTCGCCGATCAGGTCGCCGAGGTCGGCGGCTCCTGGGGCTTCATCATCGGCTTCGGCATCGTCATCGTGGTGTGGGTGATCCTGAACACCCTCGTTCTCACCCGCTGGATCGGTGCCTTCGACCCCTATCCCTTTGTGTTCCTGAACCTGATGCTGTCGCTGGTCGCGGCGGTTCAGGCCCCGATCATCATGATGTCGCAGAACCGGCAGGCCCAGAAGGACCGGCTGGAGGCAGCGCACGATTACGAGGTCAACCTCAAGGCCGAGCTCGAGATCATGGCTCTGCATGACAAGCTCGACGACATCCGCGCGCGCGATATTCGCGCCATCGTCGAGCGACTCGAATCCGCCGGCGTGTTGAAGGCGCTCGAAGGCGGGGGTGACCCGGCCTGACGGCGCGCGGCGCACATTCCTGCGGAGGCACATGAACGCGGTCCTCGTCGGCCTCAACGAAACGCCGTGGTGGCTGTTCGTCGTCTTCGTCGTGATCATCGGCCGGGGCGCGGTGGGCCTGCGCGCGCGCACCATGCCGTTCACCAAGCTCGCGGTCGTGCCGCTGCTGTTCTGCGCCTGGGGCGTCTACAGCGTGGTCGTGCTGTTCTCGTTCAACTGGCGGGTGGTCGTCATGTTCTGTGCGGCGGCGGCGGCTGGCTGCGTCGCCGGCTATGCGGCGTCGCTGCGGGGGAGGGTCGCGGCCGGCCAGCGGCCGGGAACGGTGGTGCTGTCCGGCAGCCCGCTGACGCTTCTCGCCGTGGCTGTGGTCTTCGCCGGCAAGTACCTGCTCTGCGCCTGGGACGTCGCGGACCGCTATGCCCGCTTCACGATGAGCTACTGGGGAATCGATGCCATCATGACCGGGCTCGTGGTCGGCATCTTCGTCGGGCGCTTCTTCGGGGTGTGGCTGCGCTACGCCGCGGCGCGGGCCGATGCTCTGGCGCCGCCAGCCGAGCCCGGCCAGCCATGAGAAAAGGCCGGCTGCGCGGGCGGCCGGCCTTTCGGATCGTGCATGGCGTCGTGTTCCGCCGGGCGGATGCGCCGCCGGGTGGCAGGCGGCTCAGCCGGCCTTCTTGCGGTCCTCGATCAGGCCGACGAAGCGGTCGAACAGATAGTGGCTGTCGCGCGGGCCGGGCGAGGCTTCCGGGTGGTACTGCACCGAGAACACCGGCCTGTCCTTGAGGCGCACGCCGCAGTTCGAGCCGTCGAACAGCGAGACGTGGGTTTCCTCCACCTCGGCCGGCAGGCTGTCGCGGTCGAGCGCGAAGCCGTGGTTCATCGAGGTGATCTCGACCTTGCCGGTGGTGTGGTCCTTCACCGGGTGATTGGCGCCGTGGTGGCCCTGGTGCATCTTCACCGTCTTGCCGCCGAGCGCGATGCCGAGCATCTGGTGGCCGAGGCAGATGCCGAACACCGGAAGGCCGCTGCCGACAACCTCGCGGATCGCCGGCACGGCATATTCGCCGGTCGCCGCCGGATCGCCCGGGCCGTTGGAGAGAAAGACGCCGTCCGGCTTGTGGGCGAGGATTTCCTCGGCGGTGGCGGTCGCCGGCACGACCGTCACCCGGCAGCCGCGGTCGGCGAGGAGGCGCAGGATGTTGCGCTTGATGCCGTAATCGACGGCGACGACGTGGTGCTGCGGTTCCGTCTGGCGGCCGTAGCCCTCGCCCCACCTCCAGGTGGTCTCGTCCCACTGATAGGTCTGGCCGGCGGTGACCTCCTTCGCGAGGTCGAGCCCGACGAGGCCCGGCCACGCGGCGGCCTCGGCCTTCAGCGCGGCGAGATCGAACACGCCGTCCGGCGAATGGGCGATGATCGCGTTGGGCATGCCCTTTTCGCGGATCAGGTTGGTGAGCGCGCGGGTATCGACCCCGGTGAGCCCGATGATGCCGCGGGCGGCGAGCCAGCGGTCGAAGCCGCGCGTGGCGCGGTAGTTCGACGGATCGGTGATCGAGGTCTTGAGCACGCAGCCGCGGACCGCGGAGGCGCCGGCCGCATTGACCGTTTCCAGATCCTCGTCGTTCACCCCGACATTGCCGATGTGCGGGAAGGTGAAGGTGACGATCTGGCCGGCATAGGACGGGTCGGTCAGGATTTCCTGGTAGCCGGTCATCGCGGTGTTGAAGCAGACCTCGGCGACGGCCTTGCCCGTGGCGCCGATGCCGATGCCTTCGATGACCGTGCCGTCGGCAAGGACCAGAACGCCCGTGGGCGCGGTTTCGCTCCAGCCGGAGGCGGCGGCTTCGTGTTCCATGGCGGCGACCTGCAATTTCCTGGTGCGCGAAGCGGCGTCGTGCGCGGGATCGTCGGGCGGACGCGCAAACGGCATCGCCCCGGCCAGCTTCGAAGCGATTGAACTAGGCGACAGGCAGCCCCGCGTCAAGCGAACGGCGCTGCGGCAGGGCAGTCATGCAGGCAGCGAACAACGGGTTCGCGCCGGCAGGCGGCGAAATCGGCGACGCGTGATGAAAAAGGCGTCCGCACGGCATTTCGATTGTCGCTCCCGACCGGCTAACCTATAGTTGAGCCAAGGGACATTCAGGGTTGGGGGCAACTCATGCAGGCGGGTGCGGTACCCTTTTTGCGCGTATGGAAAGGCGCTTCGGTCCTTCTTCTCGGCGGTGCGCTGATCGCGGCGCCGGTGCGCGAGGCGCGGGCGGGCGGAGACGGCGCTGCGGTCGTGAGCGGCGTGCTCGGGTTCGCGCTCGGCGCCATCGCCGGCAGCGCCATGAACAACCAGCAGCGCCCCGGCAATGCGCCGGCCCCCACCCAGCGCGCGCCGAAGCGCCAGAAGCCCGTGCGGGCGCCGGACCAGACGGTGCTCAACGCGCAGACCGCGCTGAAATATTTCGGCTTCTACAACGGGTCCGTCGACGGGGTGAGCGGGCCGGGCACGCGGCAGGCGATCGCTGCCTTTCAGGCCAAGGTCGGCGAGGAGCCGACCGGAAAGCTGACACCGGATCAATACGCCGCCCTGATGCAGATCTACGCTGATCGCGGCAGCGGCATGGGCGCCAGCGGCCCGGCGCCGAACGACCCAGGCGTGGATCAGCTGTTCGCCGCGATTTCGCGCGGGCCGGATGACGGCGCGCCCGCCCGCGCCGTGCCGGCCGCTACGACCGCCACCAACGTCGCGACGGGAGCCGCCGCAGCCGGCACCGCAGCCGCCGCGGCTGCCGCTTCGCCGGCCTCCCAGCCGGTCGCGACCGACGAACCGGTGGTGGCGCTCGTCGAGTACAACGACGTCTGCATCGGCCGGAACGCGCTGAAATCCGCCGATGCCACAGCGGGCGAGATCGCGATCCGCCAGCATTTCTGCGGCACCCATGCCCTGGCGGTCGCGGCCGGCAACGCGGCCATCGACGAGGCCGAAATGACGGACATGGATGTGGTGCTGGCGCGGTGCGAGAAAACCGAGGAAGCCATCGACACCGCGATGGCCGACGTCTCGACCGCCGAGCCTGCCAAGAAGATGGAGGCGCTGTCCGGCCAGTTCGCCGGCATGACGGAGGAGGCGAAGCCGAAGGCGGTGCGCAATTTCGTCATCTGCACGGGCGTCGGCCTGAACGCGCTCGATGCCGGCGTGGTCAATGCGGCGTCGCTCGCGCTCGCGGCCCTCGGCAACGACGCCTATCTCGAGTTCGTGGCCTCATCCCTCGCGATCGGCATCGGTGAGGGGAAAGACTCCGCCGCCGCCGCCGAGTGGTACGACTACCTGGCCTCGCGGCCAGTCGTGGAGGCGCCCGGCTCCGGCATGCCGGTGTTGAAGGCGGCGGATGTCGCGGCGTTCAGGGCGATGGCGTCCGGCCTGAGGGCCGGCGGGGACGTTCAGATCGCGAAGGCGGAAAGCCTGCTCGTGCCGCAGTTCGACCAGCCGGCCGCCGATCCGCAGGAAAAGGCGCCGCCGGAGGTGATCCAGACGGCGAAGACGACCGTGGGGGGCGAGACAGGCGGTACGCCGGGGCCGGTCGCGGCCGACTCAAGTCACAAGGGGCTCGCGAATTCCGAGATCGCCGAGATCCTCAAGGACTCGATCGTCGTCATCTACGATCCGAAGGGCGGCACGTCCGGCACCGGGTTCATGATCGGGCCGCGCTATATCCTGACCAATTCCCATGTGGTGCAGGAGGCGGACCGGGTGGTGGTCGCCAGCCGTCGCTATGGCGTGCGCGCGGCCAACGTCGTGGCGAAGGGCATGACCCCGCGGAGGGTCGGCATCGACGCCGCGGTGCTCGAAACCGTCAACTGGACGGCGGACAAGCACCTCGCCTTCAGCACCGCGGTGCGCGAGGGCGAGCCGGTCGCGATCGGCGGCTTTCCGGGGCGCGCCTCGGAAAGCGACCGGTCGTCCGAGCGCTTCTTCAGCATCATCACTCAGAACCGCATTCCGACCATCGACGATATCCCGGCGCCGAAATTCGACTTCGGCTATGTGCAGTCGCTGTTCACCGACAGCGAGACCGGCCTGAAGAACATCCAGGAGGGCCTGGAAACCTCGCCCGGCAATTCGGGGTCGCCGGTCACGAACAGCTGCGGAGACGTGGTCGGGCTGCATTATCAGGGCTCGGTGGCCCGCCTCACGGTCAGAAACGGCCAGGCGCTCGGTGATACCTCGAAATACAACTACGCCATCACCAGCGACGAGGTGCTGAAGTTCCTGAAGTCCATCAACATCCGCTACGACGTCGTTGACGATCCGTGCAGATGAGGCGTGGGTTCCGAAGGTGAGGGCGCGTGCCGCCGGATGGCGGGCGGCATCCTCGGACGAGATGACCCGGCGCTCCGGGCGACCTTTCGCTCGGTCTCAGGCGCGTTCCCAGCCGCGGGCGCCGAGGTGTTCCTGGGGGCGGAAGCGGGCTTTGTAGCCCATCTTAGGCGAGCCCTCGACCCAGTAGCCGAGATAGACATAGGGCAGGCCGGCGGCGCGGGCGCGGCGGATGTGGTCGAGAATGATGAAGGTGCCGAGGCTGCGGTCCGCCATGTCCGGCTCGAAGAACGAATAGACCATCGACAGCCCGTCGCAGAGCTGGTCCGTCAGAGCGGCCGCGATCAGCGGCCCGCCGCCGCGCCCGGTGATGGCGCTGTCGGGCGTGCGGCGGCGATATTCGATCAGGCGGGTGTCGACGTGGGTGTCCTCGACCATCATCGCGTAGTCGAGCACCGACATGTCGGCCATGCCGCCGTCGGCGTGGCGCGCGTCGAGATAGCGGCGGAACAGACTGTATTGCTCGGACGACGGGCGCGGCGCGGAGTCCTGGCCGATCAGCGACGCGTTCGCCCGCAGCACGCGCCGGAACGAGGCCGTCCAGTCGAAATCATCCACCACGATACGGATCGACATGCAGGCGCGGCAGCCCTCGCACGCCGGCCGGTAGGCGATGTTCTGGCTGCGCCGGAAGCCGCCCTGGGTGAGGACGTCGTTCAGCGCGGCGGCCTTGTCGCCGACGAGGTGCGTGAAGACCTTCCGCTCCATCCGGCCTTCGAGATAAGGGCAGGGAGACGGCGCGGTCAGATAGAACTGGGGGTTGTCGCTGAACTGCCGGGTCATGACCTCCCTCGATCACGCACGGTCGAGTGCTCTCTTGACGGAGACTGAAACGCCTTCCACGCACGCTAACCTTCACGATAGCGCCAAGCGGTTGGCGGCGAAATGGTTTTATGCGTGAACGGTTCCCGCCCCGGACCGACATGAGCCGGCTTTCGCATCCCTCAAACGCGAGGCGGTTCGCCACCTTATGTCCGGATCGGAGCAATCCGGACGGCGAGGGCGGGTCCGCTCGTCACGCTCCCAGCCGCCGCGCTGCCGGCCGCGCGCGGAGCAGTCGCGCCGGCGCGAATGCACGACGCCGGGTGCTCCCACAGGGTGGCGACGCGCCGTCGTCAGACGGGCCGGCGCGCCGCTTCGGTATCCACGACGACCGTGCCGAGCACGAGATCGTGCAGCAGCCGCTTGCGGGTGTCGATCAGCCCGACCAGCAGCACGAACGGCGTCAGGAACGAAACCGAGAGATAGAACAGAAGCGAGTGCGCCACGGCGAGCAGCGGATAGCCGGCGCCGCCGTTCCAGACCCGCATCTCCAGCCCGAGGGCGCGCATTCCCGGCGTCGCCGAGCGCGGCCCGCCGAGGGTCGCGGCGGCATAGACCAGCGCCACGCCCTGCCACAGGAACAGGTAGGCGAACCAGCCGAGCCCCAGCGTGAACAGACCCAGGAAGAACACGACGACCGCGCCGATCAGCGTGAGGACGAAGATCATCACCACGTCGAACAGAAAGGCCACCATCCGCCGCCGGCGCACGCCGGCATAGAGATCGGGCCGGTCGAACGGCCGGTCGACCATCGGTTGTGCGGACGAAAGATCGCTCATCGGTGCCTCCATGGCCGGCAGATGGGGACCGCAGGCGATTTTGTCAATTAAATCGCCGGCAGACGGCGAGGATAACAGGTGGCCCCGATCAAACACGCGTGATTCAACTGACCGTCATGAGACAAGTGTCAGGTGACACGCGTCATGGGATCGCGCTGGCATGCGTCAAGGGATCGTGCGTGTGATGCGGCCAGCGTGGTCGCTCCGGCGCTCAGCGGGGCGCGCTGGCGCGGCCCCGCCGGGACGTCAGGGTCAGCCGCTCACATCCGGGATTCGGCCGCCGCGACGCGGGCGGCGATGAATCCGCGGGCATTGAGGGCGTCGATGATCTCGTCGAGGTGGGCGCGGTCGCGCGTCTCGATGGTGATGTCGACGCGCGCGCCCTTCGCCGGCACCTCCAGGAAGAAGCGGTGGTGCGAAACTTCCAGAATGTTGCCGCCGGTGCCGCCGATGATGCCGGACAGCTCGGCGAGCGTGCCCGGCCGGTCCGGCACGGTGACGCGGATCGAGACGATGCGGTCCGCGCGCGTCAGCTCGCGGACCATGATGGCGGCCAGGATGCGCGGATCGATGTTGCCGCCGGTGAGCACGACGCCGACCTTGCGGCCCGCGAACCGTGCGGGATCGGCGATCAGCGCCGCGAGCCCGGCCGCCCCGGCGCCCTCGGCGGCGGTCTTCTGGATCGTCAGGAAGGCGTTCACCGCCCGCTCGATATGGCTTTCGGAGACGGCGACGACGTCGTCCACCAGCGCGCGGGTGATCGCGAGCGGCAGCACGCCGACATTCTTCACCGCGATGCCTTCGGCCAGCGTGTTGCCGCCGCAGATGGCCTGCGTTCCGGCCCGCGCGGCGATGAGCGAGGGATAGAGTTCCGTCTCGACACCCACGATCTCGATGCCGGGCTTCAGCGCCTTGGCGGCGATGGCGATGCCGGAGATCAGCCCGCCGCCGCCGACCGGCACGAGCAGAGTTTCGAGATCCGGCTCGTCCGCAAGCATCTCGAGCGCGACGGTGCCCTGGCCGCGGATGACCTCCGCATCGTCGTAGGGATGCACCCAGCTGTAGCCCTCGGCCCGGGAGATGCGCTCGGCCTCGACCTGCGCCTCGGCCACGGTCTCGCCGGCGAGCACCACGCGGGCGCCGTAGGCGCGGGTGGCGGCCACCTTCACGAACGGCGTCGGCTCCGGCATCACGATCACGGCGGGAATGCCGAGGCGGGCCGCGTGATAGGCGACCGCCTGGGCATGGTTGCCGGCCGACATGGCGATGACGCCGCGCTGCCGGCGGGCGGCATCGAGGCTCATAAGCTTGACGAGCGCGCCGCGCTCCTTGAAGGCGCTGGTGACCTGGAGGTTCTCGTATTTCACGAACACCTCGGCGCCCGTGAGATCGGAGAGCTTGCGGGCGGGCAGCAGCGGCGTGCGCACGATGCGGTCGCGCAGCAGGTCGGCCGCGGCGCGGATCCCGTCGAGCGTCGGCCACGCCGCCGGCGGCCCCACATCGACGGTGGGAGACGGCGCGAGCTGCCGGGCCGGGGCTTCGGCCGGCGCGACCGGGGAGGTGGCGTCCATCATCCCGCCCTCAGCCGGCGGGCGACATCCACCGCGAAATAGGTGAGCACGCCGTCGGCACCCGCGCGCTTGAAGGCCTGCAGGCTCTCGAACATGGCGCGCTCGCCGTCGATCCAGCCGCGGTCGGCGGCGCCGCGGATCATCGCGTATTCGCCCGACACCTGATAGGCGAAGGTCGGCATGCCGAACGTCTGCTTCAGCCGCCAGACGATGTCGAGATAGGGCAGGCCGGGCTTCACCATCACCATGTCGGCGCCTTCGGAGATGTCGATCTCCGCTTCGCGGAGCGCCTCGTCGGTGTTGCCGGGATCCATCTGGTAGGTGCGCTTGTCGCCGCGCAGCGTCTTGTTCGAACCGACCGCGTCGCGGAACGGGCCGTAGAACGCCGAGGCATATTTCGCGGCATAGGACATGATCTGGACATGGCCGAAGCCGTTGGCATCGAGCGCCGGGCGGATCGCGCCGACGCGGCCGTCCATCATGTCGGACGGCGCGATGATGTCGGCGCCGGCCGCGGCCTGCACCAGCGCCTGCTCGACCAGCCGCTCGACGGTGGCGTCGTTGACGATCTCGTTGCCGTGCATCACGCCGTCGTGGCCGTGGCTGGTATAGGGGTCGAGCGCGACGTCGGTGATGATGCCGATGTCGGGCGCGGCGGCGCGGATGGCGCGCACGGCCTGGCAGACGAGATTGTTGGGGTTGAACGCCTCGGTGCCGCCTTCGTCGCGCAGGCCGGGGTCGGTGAACGGAAACAGCGCGATGGCGGGAATGCCGAGCGCGGCGGCTTCCGCCGCGGCCTCTGCCGCGCGCGCCACCGGCAGCCGCGACACGCCGGGCATGGAGGCCACCTGCTCCACCTCGTCGCCGTCCCGCACGAAGATCGGCCAGATCAGGTCGTCGACGGTGAGCGTGGTCTCGCGCACCAGCCGGCGCGACCAGTCGGTGCGGCGGTTGCGGCGCATCCGGCGGTTGCCGACGACGCCGCCCGCGAAGGTGTCGGGGCCATCGGCGCCGACCGGGCCGAAGGCTGCGGAGCTGCGGCTGAAGGTGCGTTCGGATGTCATTGCGGTCTTCCATCGAATGGCGGCGGCATGGCGCGGAGGGCGCGGCCGGCGATGGCGGCGCGAAGCGGCCGTCGGACGGCTTCCCTTATCACGCCCGCCCGGTCCGACACACCCCGCCGCACGCATGCCGCCGTTGCGACGGTGCCGCAACGGCCTCCCAAAGGGCGCTGCGCCGGCTGGCATGAAGGCGGCGGCGCCGGCTGGCATGGCGGCGCGTCCCGGCGCGGGCGCATGTCCGCATCGGGCCGGACCGTCCCGGATTGACCCGGCGGCGCGCGCCGCCTTATCCCTTGTGCGACAGGCGGGCGCGTGCCGCCTCAGAATTGCCCGCTGCCGCCTGTTCTGTGCGGCGCCCGAGCGCGGTCCGGACAGGCGGGCACACCGGAGCCCGGGTGCGTCGCGCCCTGTTCGACCGCCCTGCCATCGTGCCGCCGTTCAGACCATCTCGATCTGACCGCGACCTGCCGCAGACCACGCGCCGCCGGATTGCGGCGCCGACGGAGACCATCTGATGACCAACGCCTCGCCCGACATCGCCGGAAGCCCGGCCGCGAGCGGAGCCGCTCCGCCCGGCGCGCGGCAGGCGGACGACGGCGATGGTGTTGCCTCCCGGCGCCCGGGCTTCTTCGCGCGGCTGTTCGGCGCCCGTGCCGAGGGTGAGGGGCGCCGGCGCCGCCGCCGGCCCTCGCCCGCCGCGCCGATCGGCAAGGGCAATCCCGTCGGCCCGCGCCGCCGCGCCGAGCCGCTGTCCGGCGGCGTTCCCCAGATCGACGACAGCGCCATCGACTGGAAAATCACGTTCGTCTCGGCGGATTATTGGTCGTGGGAGCGCATCCTCACCTGGTACATGAGGTTCAACGCGATCCTCTGGATGGCGATGGGCCTTTATATGTGGGCGCGCATCACCGGCTTCCTGCCCTGGCGCGGGCACTTCTTCTGGGACATGCCGATCGAGTGGCGGTCGGCCATCGTCTATTATGGCGTGCTCGACCTCGTCGTGTCCGTCGGGCTCTGGCTCGCGGCCCCGTGGGGCGTGGTGATCTGGCTGTTCACGATCGTCTCGCAGATCGTGACGCACAGCGCCTTCTCCGAAATCTTCGGCGAGCGCCCGTTCCGTATCCCGTTCTATGCGGTGACGGTTTTCTTCTATGTGCTGCTGGCCTTCCGGGTGCGTCGCACGCGCCGTTGAAAGGCCTTTCGAGTCGTTCCGAGTCATCGTTGCAGAAATGACAGCCCGGCAGGATTCACCGAAGATTCATCCTGCGCCTTAAGTCGCCTTTAGATTCGTGGCGTCAGTGTCGCCTGCGAACAAAGACCGGAAAATTCCGGGAGACGACAGGAAGGCAGTCACATGTACGCGGGACGGGCGGTCGAAATCGGATCGAGCGGCGGCGAAACATCGCGCGGCAGCGCGCTGAAGCCGAGCTTCCTCGAAGCCGTGATGCTCGTCGAGCGGGTTCACCGCCGGTTCCTCGACGTGGTGAAGGACGAACTGGAGCGCCTGCGGCGCGCCGACGTGAACAGTGTGCAGGCGGTGCTCCTGTACAATATCGGCGATTCCGAACTGAGCGCCGGCGAGCTGAAGAGCCGCGGCTACTATCTCGGCTCGAACGTCTCGTACAACATCAAGAAGCTGACCGAAGCCGGTTTCATCGTTCAGGAAAGATCGCTTCAGGACCGGCGCTCGATCCGCATCCGGCTGACCGAGAGTGGGCGCGCGGTGGCGGCGATCGTCGCCAATCTCTACGAGCGCAACGCCCGCACGCTGAGCGAAGTCGGGGTGCTCGACGTCGCGGACCTGCGCCAGATGACGACGGCGCTTCAGCGGCTCGACCGCTTCTGGGACGACCAGATCCGCTACCGGATGTGAGGCTGCCGGCCGGGGTGGCGGCGCACTGATGCAGCCGCGCATCACTCACGGCGAATTGCGCCCGTTTCCGCCGATTGAGGCGCGACCAAGGCGTAAAACCATCAAGGCGCCACAGTGTCATGAAACCAGAAAGGCCGGTGAGGGGTTCGATCTTGCGGCCGCTTTGACGGTCGGAAATCTCGGTCCTCCGATGCTTTCACGGGTGAAGCGTCGCGGTCGCGATCCGGTGTGATTTTGCCGGCCGCGGCAGGGACGTTTCGGAATTGTCTGGGCCAGAAAGGCCTGTGGCCGGCGGGTGACGGTCGCGGGTGGAACCGGGCGCCGTCCGCGGACCTTTCATTGTTTCGTTAACCATCCTCATGGTACGGAACGGCAGGAATTTCGCGGTCGGGCTGCAGGATCGATCGACGGGAGTTGGAGCATGATCAAGGATAGCGCAGTTGCGCGAGGCTCTGTTCGGCTGGCGCAGCGTCTGCGTTCTCTGGTGAGCGGCGAGCGGACCGGCGTCGAGAGCGACGCCCCCGCCTCCGTGTCCCGCCGCAACATGTTGACGCTGATGGGCGGCGGCGCCGTCGGCGCGTTCGTGACCGGTCCGGCCATGGCGCAGTCGGCCTACGAAGCGGCGATGAGCTCCGGCTCGGGCGCCGAGTGGGCCGACAAGTTCGACGCGCCGATGCCGAGCCTTCAGTCGGTGAAATCGAACCGGCCGACCTTCTCGCCCCAGAGCGCGGCCTATACCGAGCAGGCGATCCAGGCCTATACCGCCATCGTCCAGAAGGGCGGATGGCCGACGCTGCCGACGAACATGAACCGCCTCAAGGTCGGTTCGCGCGGACCGAACGTCGTCACCCTGCGCCAGCGTCTGCTGGTGACGGGCGATCTCGTGCAGAACAGCGGCCGGCAGGACACGTTCGATTCCTATGTCGACGCCGCGGTGCGCCGCTTCCAGATCCGCAACGGCCTTCAGCCGGACGGCGTGGTCGGCGGCTCCACTCTCAAGGCGCTCAACGTGCCGGCCGACGTGCGGCTTCAGCAGCTTCAGGTCAACCTCGTGCGCCTCAAGGCGATGTCGGGCGACCTCGGCCAGCGCTACGTGATGGTGAACATTCCGGGCGCGGAGATCGAGGCGGTGGAGAACGGCCTCGTCGCCTCCCGCCACCTCGCCGTCGTGGGCAAGATCGACCGTCAGAGCCCGATCCTGACCTCCAAGATCAGCCAGATCAACTTCAACCCCTATTGGCACGTGCCGGTCTCGATCATCCGCAAGGATCTGATCCCGAAGATGCAGGCCGATCCGAACTACCTGACCCGCAACAAGATCCACATCTACGACGGCAAGGGTCGCGAGCTGCAGGCGACCGACATCGACTGGAACACCAACGACGCGGTGAACTACCAGTTCCGTCAGGAGCCGGGTCTCGACAATTCCATGGGTTCGGTGAAGATCAACTTCGCCAACCCCTATTCGGTCTACATGCACGACACGCCGTCCAAGAGCCTGTTCGGCCAGGATGCGCGGTTCCATTCGTCGGGCTGCGTGCGCGTGCAGAACGTGCGCCAGCTGATCGGCTGGCTTTTGAAGACCAACCCGGAATGGCCGGAGCAGAAGATCGACCAGGTGATCCGCGACGGCACCCGCGTCGACGCGCAGGTCAAGCCGCCCGTGCCGCTGTACTTCACCTATGTGACGGCGTGGGCGACCCCAGAAGGCGTGGTCAATTTCCGCTCCGACATCTACATGCGTGACGGCCTCGGCACCGTGACCATCACCGACGGCGACGTGCCGCCGGACCAGACGGCGAGCGCCGCGGCGCCGACCACCCAGCAGAGCGCTTCGGCCGCGCCGGCCTATTCGCAGGCCCCGGCCCAGACGGCGCCGACCCAGGTCACCACCACGGAGACCTTCGGCGGCACGCAGCCGAGCGCCGGGTTCCAGGGCAACAGCTCGTCCTTCGCCGGCTATAAGCCGAGTCCCGCCTATGGCGACGGCGGCGCGGGTCAGGCCTACTGATCCGCGAACGACGGGCCTTTCCGGTTCGAACAGAAAAGGCCGGGTGCCTCGCGCACCCGGCCTTTTTCATTTCCGAAGACAGAGATGCGCCGGCTGGGATGTCCGGGGCTTATGACGCGCCGAGAGTCGTGACGCGCCGGACCTGTTGAAGCGCCGGGATTTGCCGACGATCGGACGGAAAGGATGGTCTGACAGCGCTCAGAAGTGCTCGTAGCGGCCGAGCCCGAGCGGCAGCGGGCGCCCGCCGGCATCGACCACCGTGACGGCCGCCGGACCCGGACCGATCTCGCCGATCCCGGCGACGGCGATGCCGGCCCGGGCGAGGCTCGCCGTGAAACCGGCGGCGCTGTCGGGCGGGACGGCGCAGAGGATTTCGTAGTCGTCGCCGCCGCCGAGGGCGGTTCCGATCAGGGCCGGATCGGCGGCAAGCATCCGCGCGGCCCCCGGCGAGAGCGGAACGCGTTCGGCGTGCACCCGCGCCGAGACGCCGGCCGCGCGGCACATGCGGCCGAGATCGCCGACGAGGCCGTCGGAGATGTCCATCGCCGCCGAGGCGAAACCGCACACGGCGGCCGCCGCGGCGCTGCGCGGGCGCGGCAGCAGATAGCGGTCGTGGAGGTGCGCGATGTCGGCCGGATCGAGGCCGCAACGGCCGGCCGCCGCAGGATCGCGGCGCAGGTGAAGGCCGAGGGCGGCGTCGCCGATGGTGCCGGTCACGAACAGCCGGTCACCGGGCCGCGCGCCGCCGCGGCGCACGGCGGCCTCGCGCGGGACCGAGCCGAAGCAGGTGACGGAAACCACGAGCCCGCCGGGCGAGCGGATGGTGTCGCCGCCGAGGAGGGGGCAGGCGAACTCGGCCTGATCGGCCGCGAGTCCGCCGACGAAATCGGCGAGCCAGTGCTCGGTCCAGTCGGACGGGAGCGCAAGCGTCAGCAGGTAGCCGCGCGGCACGGCACCCTTCGCGGCAATGTCCGACAGGTTGACCCGCAGCGCCTTGCGGGCGATTGCGGCGGGCGGATCGTCGGCGAAGAAGTGAATGCCGGCGGCGATGGCGTCCGTCGTCACCACGAGGTCGTGGTCCGGATCGGCGGCGATAACCGCCGCGTCGTCCGTCAGCCCCGCCGCGCCGGGATCGGTGGCGAGCGGCGCGAGATAGCGCGCGATCAGGTCGTCTTCACCGGGACGTGTCACAGGAGAGGCTCCCGGTTCGCCGGGGCCGCGGCGGATCGACGAGCGGTCCGCCGGCCGGCCGCCGCGCTCAGGCCTTGCCGGCGGTGGGCGCCGCGAACTCGGCCGGGCGCAACTCGTGGGCGATGCGGTCGAGCACGCCGTTGACGATACGCGGCTCGTCTTCCTCGAAGAAGGCGCGGGCGACCTCGACATATTCGGTGATGACGACGCGGGCGGGCACGTCCGCCCGGCGGATCAGTTCGTAGACGCCGGCGCGCAGGGTGGCGCGGAGGATGGAATCGACCCGCCGCAGCGGCCAGCCGTCCATCAGCGTGCTGTGGATCATCGGATCGATGACGCGCTGCTCGGCGACCACGCCGGACATCAGGTCGCGGAACCAGGCGGCGTCGGCGTCGCGATATTGCTCGCCGTCGATTTCCTTGCCGAGACGGAACAGCTCGAACTCCGCGACAACGTCGGCCAGATCCGTGCCGGCGATCTCCATCTGGTAGAGCGCCTGCACGGCCGCGAGCCTTGCGAGGCTGCGCTGGTTGGCCGGTTTCTGTTCCCGGGGAACGGGGCGTGCCGGTTCGGACATCTGCGTCATACTCCGAAGCGGTTCTTGTGCTCGATCATGGCCAGCGCGGCCTTGGCGGCGAAGCCGCCCTTGTCCTTGCGGTCGACGCGGGCACGTGCCCAGGCCTGCTCGTCGTTCTCGACGGTCAGAATGCCGTTGCCGAGCGCGAGAGCGCCGTCGACCGTGAGGGTCATCAGCGCGCGGGCGGATTCGTTGGCGACGATGTCGTAGTGGGTGGTCTCGCCGCGGATGACGCAGCCGAGCGCGACGAAGCCGTCATAGTCCACGTCGCCGAGTTCCATCGCGACCAGCGCCATGGAGAGCGCGGCGGGGATTTCGAGCACGCCCGGGACCGAGATCCGCTCGTAGGTCGCCCCGGCCTCGTCGAGCGCACGGATCGCCCCTTCGACGAGCGCGTCGGCGATGTCGTCGTAGAAGCGGGCCTCGATGATGAGAACGTGAGGTGCTGAATCGTCGGCCATGGATCTGATCCTCCGGGGGCGCGCCGTCCGGTGACCGGCGACGCCGCGCGCGAGACGAACCACGACGGGAGCCTTTTGTCCAGCCGATCCGTGCCCCGGAGCCCGGCTCGGGGTGAGGAGCCGCCATGCATCGGCCGGCCCCTCGCGGTGGTTTGCCGGGCATCGCGCCGGCAGTCGATCCGGCCAGCGGATGTGGACCCGACGTTACCAAGAATTCACAATTTTTGACATGGACGGATAAAGGGCGAGGTCTATGGTTTGGCGGCGCACCGGTTCGATGCACAGGCCGGTGCGGCCAGAATTCTCGATTTGGAAAGACGTCGATATGATGTTCCGGAAATCGTCCAAGAAGTTCGCCACGCTGGCCGCCGCCGGCCTGATCGCCGCTTCGCTCGGTGGCGCCGCGCTCGTCGCGCTCCCGGCCGCCGCCCAGCCGCTCGCGGCCGATGCCGACGTCCAGGTCACCACCCTGAAGGCGACCGTCGAGGCCATCGATGCCAAGACCCGCCAGGTGACGCTGAAGGGGCCGGACGGCAACCTCGCCACGGTGAAGGCCGGCGACGCGGTGAAGAACTTCAACCAGATCGCCGTCGGTGACACCGTCACCATCACCCGCACCGACGCCCTTGTCGCCGACATCGCCAAGCCGGCCAAGGGCGCCGGGCCGAGCGTCTCGGTGACGCAGATCGCCGGCAAGGCCGCTCCCGGCCAGAAGCCCAGCGCCGGGCTCGTGGACGCGATCACCGTGACTGGCGAGATCGTGCGGCTCGACGCCAAGGCCCACACCGCCACCATCAAGGGTCCGGAAGGCCGCCTCTATACCCTGAGCGCCGTGCAGCAGAAGCACCAGGAGAAGCTCGCCAAGGTGAAGGTGGGCGACCTCATCCAGGTGACGTTCCTGCAGTCGATCGCGGTCTCCGTCACGAAGTGACGGCGTCTAGAGCGCTTTCCGATCTGATGGAATCATCAGATCGACAAGAAATCGCTCCAGATTCAAAAGCATGAGCATATCCTTATCGTTCAGATCGATCCGATCTGAACGGGATATGCTCCAGCCCGGCGGGCGAGGGCGCTTTCCGGCCGGATCGCGCCGCCTGACCGGCTTCATTGTGCCCGAGAACGAGAAAACCCCGCCGTGCTGCCGCACGGCGGGGTTTTCGATTCACAGTCGGCCCTTTGGATGAGCGCGCCGGTCAGGCGGCGGCCGCAGCCTCCTGAAGGCGGGCGACGTAGCGCGCCATCTGGTCGACCTCGATATTGATGCGGTCCGACGGCGCCGTCTCGTCCCAGTTCGTCACCGCGAGAGTGTGCGGGATGAGCAGCACCGAGAAATCGTTGCCATCGACCGTGTTCACCGTCAGCGACGTGCCGTTGAGGCAGACGGAGCCCTTCACGGCGACGAAGCGGGCGAGTTCCGGCGCGGTGCGGAAGGTGAAGCGGGTGGTCTCGCCGATATCCTCCCGCGCGACCACGGTCGCAAGGCCGTCGACGTGCCCGGAGACGAGGTGGCCGCCGAGTTCGTCGCCGATCTTGAGCGCGCGTTCCAGATTGATCCGGCGGCCGGGCTGCCAGCCATCGACGGTGGTGACGGCGAGCGTCTCGGGACCGGCATCGAAGGCGATCTCGGTGAGGCCGTCGGCGCGCGGCGCGCGGGACACCACCGTCAGGCAGACGCCGTCGCAGGCGATCGAGGCGCCGATGTCGATGGTTTCGGCCTCATAGCGGCTCAGAACCACCAGTCGCTTGACCACGTTGTCGGCCGCCGCCTCGGCGAGTTCGCCGACATCGGTGACAATTCCCGTGAACATCAGCTGCGCTCCTTGCGCCAGAACCGGAGGACGCGATCGACGCCGAGGCGCCGGTCGCCGATCTGGACGAATCGCGGGTCTTCCGGCACGGCCTCCGGCGGCTTGCCGGAGAAGGCGGGGATGCCGCCGGCCCCGATGGCCATCGGCGAGACGTCGAAGATCATTTCGTCGATCAGATCGGCATCGAGCAGCGCGTTTGCAACCCGCGGCCCGCCTTCGACGAGAACGGACGTGATGCCCTGCGCCGACACCGCCGCGAGCGCGGCGGGGAGCGAGACGCGGCCGCTGTCGTCCGCGTCGACCGGCAGCACGGTGACGCCCTTTTCCTGCCACGCCGCCACCAGCGCCGGATCGGTGCGGTGGGTGGTCACGATCCACAGCGGTGCGTCGCCGGCGGTGCGCACGAGCTTCGAATCGACCGGCAGACGTCCCGCGCTGTCGAGCACCACCCGCACCGGCGAGCGGTCGACGAGGCCGGGCAGCCGGCAGGTGAGGGACGGGTCGTCGCTCAACGCGGTGCCGATGCCCACGAGGATGGCGTCGGTCGAGGTGCGCAGGCCGTGGACGTAATCGAGCGCCTCGGGCGAGGAGATCGCGATCTGGCCGGCGCCCTCGCGCCCGACGAAGCCGTCGGACGACATTGCCATCTTCAGCCGGACGTGCGGGCGGCCGTCGCGCACCCGCCGGATATGGCCCGCGTGGTCGCGCGCGGCCTCCTCGGCGAGGATGCCGGTGACGACCTCGATGCCGGCCTCGCGCAGGATGGCGTGGCCCTGGCCCGCCACGAGCGGGTTCGGGTCCTCGATCGCCGTCACCACCCGCGCGACGCCGGCGTCACGGAGCGCGACGGCGCACGGGCCGGTACGGCCCTGATGGCTGCAGGGCTCCAGCGTGACGTAGGCGGTGGCGCCGCGGGCGGCGTCCCCGGCTTCGGCAAGGGCGAGGGGTTCGGCGTGGGGACGGCCGCCGGGCGCGGTCACGCCGCGGCCGATCACGGTCGGGCCGGCGCCGTCGTCGCGGGTGACGATCGCCCCGACCGAGGGGTTGGGCCAGGTGCGGCCGGCATTGCGGCGGCCGATGGAAAGCGCCGCCGCCATGAAGCGGCGATCGAGTTCAGGCGATTTCATCGCGGCGTCGGCCCTCGTCCGGAACGCCCGCTTCCGCCGCGGCGGGGGCGTTCGAGTGTCTGGCGAGGCCGCTCGACGTGTCGGGGGGTCCGCCGAGTAAAAGCATGAAAACTAAAAGGCTTTTAATCTGCTTAAAACCGCCGAGAACAATAACCGGATCCCGTTGGAGGACCCGGCGCAGTCATTCCCGATTGTCGTCGGCTGGCAATACCAGCATGGCCTCATTCCGGCGGGGCGTCAATCGTCGCCCCGCGGAACGAACTCCTCAAGGAAGGCGCCGAAGTCCTTCGCTTCGCGGAAGTCGCGGTAAACGGACGCGAAGCGGACATAGGCGACATCGTCGACCGCCCGCAGCGCTTCCATCACCATCAGCCCGATCTGCTCGGAGGTGACCTCGTTTTCGCCGAGGCTTTCGAGCCGGCGCACCACGCCGGACACCATCTGCTCGACGCGTTCGGCATCGACCGGCCGCTTGCGCAGCGCGGTCAGGACCGAACGCATCAGCTTCTCGCGGTCGAACGGCACGCGGCGGCCGGAGCGCTTCAGGACCGTGAGCTCGCGCAGCTGCACGCGCTCGAAGGTCGTGAAGCGTCCGCCGCAGGTGACGCACACCCGCCGGCGACGGATCGCGGCGCCATCCTCGCTGGGCCGCGAATCCTTCACCTGGGTGTCGTCACCGCCGCAATAGGGGCACCGCATCGGATCTCCGTCAGCGGTAGAGCGGGAAGCGGGCGACGAGCGCAGCGACCTCGTTGCGCACCTTGCCTTCGACCAGCGAGTCTTCCTCGGCGCCCTTCTGCGACAGCGCGCCGAGCACCTCGGCGATCATGTCGCCGATCTGGCGGAACTCCGCCTCGCCGAAGCCGCGCGTGGTGCCCGCCGGGGTGCCGAGACGGATGCCCGAGGTCACGAACGGCTTCTCCGGGTCGTAGGGGATGCCGTTCTTGTTGCAGGTGAGGTGCGCGCGGCCGAGGGCGATCTCCGAGACCTTGCCGGTCAGCGACTTCGGCCGCAGGTCGACCAGCATCAGGTGCGTGTCGGTGCCGCCGGAGACGATGCGGAAGCCGTGGCCGGCGAGGGTTTCGGCGAGTGCCTTGGCGTTGGTGACGACGTTCGCGGCATAGGTCTTGAACGAGGGCTGCAGCGCCTCGCCGAAGGCCACCGCCTTGGCGGCGATGACGTGCATCAGCGGGCCGCCCTGCAGGCCCGGGAACACCGCCGAGTTGATCTTCTTGGCCAGCGCCTCGTCGTTGGTCAGCACCATGCCACCGCGCGGGCCGCGCAGGGTCTTGTGGGTGGTGGTGGTGACGACGTGTGCGTGCTCCATCGGGTTCGGATGCACGCCGCCGGCGACGAGGCCGGCGAAGTGGGCCATGTCGACCATGAACAGCGCACCGATCTCGTCGGCGATGGCGCGGATGCGCGCGAAGTCGATCACGCGCGGATAGGCCGAGCCGCCGGCGATGATGAGCTTCGGCTTCTCGGTGCGGGCGAGGTGCGCGATCTCTTCGTAATCGATCAGTTCGTCGTCGCGGCGCACGTGATAGGGCACCGGGCGGAACCACTTGCCGGACATGTTGACCGGCGAGCCGTGGGTGAGATGCCCGCCGGCGGCGAGGTCGAGGCCGAGGAAGGCGTCGCCCGGCTGGAGCGCGGCGAGGAACACGGTCTGATTCGCCTGGGCGCCGGAGTGGGGCTGGACGTTCGCGAACTTCGCGCCGAACAGCTTGCAGGCGCGCTCGATCGCGAGCGATTCGGCGATGTCGACGAACTGGCAGCCGCCGTAATAGCGCTTACCCGGATAACCCTCGGCATATTTGTTGGTCAGGACCGAACCCTGGGCCTCGAGCACCGCCTTGGAGACGATGTTCTCGGAAGCGATCAGTTCGATTTCCTCGCGCTGGCGACCGAGCTCGTGCTCGATGGCGCCGAACAGTTCCGGATCGGACTCGGCGAGCGAACGGGTGAAGAAATCGGCTTCGGCCGCCTGGGCGGCCTTTTCGGTCACGATGGCCATTGGTGCATACCCCAACAAATGGGACTTCGGGCAAGTGGTGCGGCGCGCATCGCAAATAAAACCGGCATCGCCGGAAGCGAAACGAGCGAAGCGGCGCCAAGGCCCGCATGGCAGGTCTTCGACGCCGCTTCTCACCGCGCGCGGAATTAGCACACCTCGCCCACCGCGCCAAGCTTGCCGGGCCTGAAGCGTCGTCGCAGGGGGCCTCTCGGAGCGCATACGGCAGCGGCCGGGTGGCTCCGGCATGGCGGCCCAAGGCCGCGCGAAGGCCGGTTCGACGAACGCCGGGAACGCAAATCTTCGATGAAGGACAAGTTTTCTTGACGAAATCCGGCACGGGCGTACCGTCATCCGGCGGCGACTTCTGCCGGACACCGGCGAGATGCCGAGAACAAGAAGAACAGTGCGGAAGAGCAGAGGCGCGGCGACGGCCTCGGGCCGGACGGAACTGCGCCCTTCGGGAGGTCTTATGGGTGCGCTTGGTTTCGTTGTCCTCGGTGGACTGTTGTCCATCGTCTATGGTGCGTGGGCGATCCGGTCGGTCATGGCGGCCGACGCCGGCACGGCAAGAATGCAGGAAATCGCCGCGGCGATCCGCGAAGGCGCGGAGGCCTATCTGAGCCGCCAGTACACCACCATCGCGGTGGTGGGCGTCGTCATCTTCCTTCTGTTCGGCTTCCTGATGTCGTGGTCGGTCGCCATCGGGTTCGCGTTCGGCGCGCTGCTGTCGGCGGCCGCCGGCTATATCGGCATGCTGGTCTCCGTGCGCGCCAACGTCCGCACCGCCCAGGCCGCCACCCGCAGCCTCGCAGCCGGCCTCGACATCGCCTTCAAGTCCGGCGCCGTCACCGGAATGCTCGTCGCCGGCCTCGCGCTTCTCGGCGTCTCGATCTATTTCGGGGTGATGATGGGCGTCGCCGGCCACGCGCCGGGCGACCGCGAGGTGGTGAACGCCCTCGTCGCCCTCGGCTTCGGCGCGTCGCTGATCTCGATCTTCGCCCGCCTCGGCGGCGGCATCTTCACCAAGGGCGCGGATGTGGGGGGCGATCTCGTCGGCAAGGTCGAGGCCGGCATTCCGGAGGACGATCCCCGCAACCCCGCCACCATCGCCGACAATGTGGGCGACAATGTCGGCGACTGCGCCGGCATGGCGGCAGACCTGTTCGAGACCTACGCGGTCACCATCGTCGCGACCATGGTGCTCGGGTCGATCTATTTCGCCGGCACCGATCTCGTCTACCGGGTGATGCTCTATCCGCTCACCATCGGCGCCGCCTGCGTGGTGACGTCGATCATCGGCACCTTCTTCGTGCGGCTCGGCGCCTCGCAATCGATCATGGGCGCGCTCTACAAGGGCTTCATCGCCACCGCGCTGTTGTCGCTGGTCGCGCTGCTGCCGGTGACGGCGGCGGTGTTCGGCGGGCTGTCGGTCGATCTCGCCATCGGCGACAAGCACTTCACGCCGCTGTCGCTGTTCTTCTGCGGCGTCACCGGACTGGCCGTGACCGGGCTCATCGTCTGGATCACGGAATATTATACCGGCACGGGCTTCCGGCCGGTGCGCTCCATCGCCAGCGCCTCCGTCACGGGCCACGGCACCAACGTCATCCAGGGCCTCGCGGTGTCGCTGGAGGCGACCGCGCTGCCGGCACTCGTCATCGTGGTGGGCATCATCGTCGCCAACGCCTTCGCCGGGCTGTTCGGCATCGCCATCGCGGTGACGACCATGCTCGCGCTCGCCGGCATGGTGGTGGCGCTCGATGCCTTCGGTCCTGTCACCGACAATGCCGGCGGCATCGCGGAAATGGCGGATCTGCCGCCCTCCGTCCGGGTCTCCACCGATGCCCTCGACGCGGTCGGCAACACGACGAAGGCGATCACCAAGGGCTACGCCATCGGCTCGGCCGGGCTCGGCGCGCTGGTGCTGTTCGCCGCCTACACCGAGGATCTGCGCTTCTTCTCCGCCAACGCGGCGCAGCATCCCTATTTCGCCACCGTCGGGCCGATCGACTTCGCGCTGTCGAACCCGTTCGTGGTCGTCGGGCTGTTCCTCGGCGGCCTGCTGCCGTTCCTGTTCGGCGGCATCGCCATGACGGCGGTCGGCCGCGCCGCCGGCGCGGTGGTGGAGGAGGTCCGCCGGCAGTTCCGGGAAAAGCCGGGCATCATGGCCGGCACGGACCGGCCGGACTATGGCCGCGCGGTGGACATGCTCACCCGGGCGGCGATCCGCGAGATGATCGTGCCGTCGCTGCTGCCGGTGCTGTCGCCGATCGTGTTCTATTTCGTCATCGAGGCCATCGCCGGGCGGGCCAACGCCTTCGCCGCGCTCGGGGCGATGCTGCTCGGCGTCATCGTCACCGGGCTGTTCGTGGCGATCTCCATGACCGCCGGCGGCGGCGCCTGGGACAACGCCAAGAAATATATCGAGGACGGTCACCACGGCGGCAAGGGATCGGACGCCCACAAGGCGGCCGTCACGGGCGACACCGTCGGCGATCCCTACAAGGACACCGCCGGGCCCGCCATCAACCCGATGATCAAGATCACCAACATCGTCGCGCTGCTGCTGCTAGCCGCGCTGGCGCACTGACCGGGCAGGGTGCCGCCGCGAGCGGGCGCCCGTCTCTATCCATCCCGCCGGCAGGCTTCGGTCCGATGACCGGGGCCTGTCGGCGGAAACCGTCTTCCTCGATGACGACCTTACTTGTTGAGCGACGGGCCGACCTGCGTCGCGCCCTTGAAGATCTGGCCGATGAAGCCGTAATCGGCGCCGCCGGTGTGGGTCTTCTTGGCGATGAAGTCGAACACCTTGCCGTCCTTCAGGCCGTAATCGGCGATGCTCTCGACGGTGCCGTCCTTGGTGAAATAGACGGCGATGACGCGCTGGTCGATCACCTTCGGCCGCTCGAACGCCACCGAACGCAGCGTCTTCTGCGAGATGTAATAGAACGCCTCGTTGCCGATGGTGCTCGTGGTGGAGGGCGTGCCGAGCGCCAGCAGCACCTGCTCGCGGCTGGAGCCGATCGGCACCTGCGACAGGGCATCCTGGCCGAGCACGTAGCCGTGGGTGTAGGTCTCGCTGATGCAGCCGCCGAGGGGAAGCGCGAGCGCGAGGCCGGCGGCGATAAGGCCCGCCATGCCGAGGCCCCTGCCGCGCGACGCATCCGCGCCATGGGGGCTTTGGCTCATGTCGAGGGAGCCGGTCGTCTCAAGGGCGCTTTTCATGGCAATCGCTCGCTCGGCATTGGCACGGTACACCTTGGGCTCCTCCAGACAGGCTGTTCGTCTGCCGCGCGGCGGCGCGGCGGATAAGATGGGACGGTCTTGTCGCCGGTTCCGTCCGCATCCGCGCTGCCTGACGGCCGAACCCGGTGTAGACAAGGACGCCGCACGGTGCAATCTGGCCGTAACGGGTGCGGCGGCGAAACGTCGGCGTTCCCGGCGCCGCGGGAGCAAGCTGCCACGGAACGGCGCCGCCGGGAATGCACCGGCTTGAACTGTCGTTCGAAGGGAAGGAGCCGTCCCGAGTGTGCCCGGCCTTGGCCGGAACCGTCCCGTGCCTGCCGTTCCGGGATCTCGGGTCGGAGGGCGCAATCCTGCCGGGAAGCGCGAAGCGTGCCCCGCCCGGCATCCGCGAATCCGCGTTTCGTCCGCGAATCCGGATTGTTGCCACCTTGAGCGGCTGGCCGACGAAGCCGCCTATCCCCACATTTCACCCATGATCTTTCGATTGTTCAAACGCCGCGACCGACAACCCTATGCCCTCTATTCGGCGATCGTGGCGCAGGCACGGCAGCCGGCGTTCTATGCCGCCTTCGGCGTGCCGGACAGCCTCGACGGTCGTTTCGACATGATCGTGCTCCATGCGGTGCTGGTATTCCGCAGGCTGCGCGGCTGCGAGGGTGAAGCCGCCGAGAGGACCCAGGCGCTGTTCGACCTGTTCATGAGCGACATGGACCGCTCCCTGCGGGAGATGGGCGTCGGCGACCTGACGGTGCCGAAGCGCATCAAGAAGATGGCGGAGGCGTTCTACGGACGGCTCGACGCTTATGTCGGGGCGCTCGATTCCGCCGCGTTGCCCGAGCTGCAGGAAGCGATCCGTCGGAACGTCTTTCCGGACGGAACCGTGTCGCAGTCCGCGCTGACGGCGGCCCATGGCCTCGCCTGCTACGCGCTCGATGCCGCCGCCTCGCTCGACACGCAGGCCGCGGAGACTATTCTGGACGGCACGATCCGCTTTCCCGATCCCGCCGATTTCCACACCGGAGCCCGGGCATGACCTCTTCCTCCGACGCGCTGCCGTTCTCCCGGCCGATTCCGGTCCGCGAGATCGGCTACGCTCCGACCCGCATCACCGTCGAGGCCGAGCCGGCCGAGCGGTCCGCGCTCGCCCGGCTGCTCGGTGTGCCCTCCGTCGACCGCCTCAAGGCGGCGTTCGAACTGCGCGCCCGCCACGGCGGCCGCATCGCGGTGCACGGCACGCTTGAGGCCCATGTCGTTCAGGCCTGCATCCTGACCCTCGCGCCCGTGCCCGTGGACGTGAGCGACGAGATCGACATGGTGTTCGCCCCGCCGGGGGACGAGGCGCTCTACAAGCCCGGCGAGGAACTCGATCTCGACGCCTTCGGCGAAGACCCGCCCGACGTCATCGAGGGCGACGCCATCGATCTCGGCGCGCTCGCCGCCGAACACCTGTCGCTGGCGCTCGATCCCTATCCGCGCGCGCCCGGCGCGACCTTCGACGAAATCTCCGAAGGCGAGGGCGAGGATGTGCCGCCGTCGCCGTTCGCGGCGCTCGCCCGCCTCAAGCGAAACGAAGCGGAAAGCGATGGCTGATACCGTGCTACTCATCGGGCTGCGGCCGGGTATGCCGACATGACAGTTGTTTGCGGCAGCGAAATCGTTATGGTCCGTCGGCCGTCGGCCAATCGGGCAGTTCGCAAGGCCCCCGTCGTCGACAGAGCGGGGACCTGAACGCGATGCCGAAGCAAATCACCTTATCGCTCGACGCCATGGGAGGCGATCGAGGGGCGGAGGTGGTCGTGCCGGGTGCCGATATCGCACTGGTGCGTTGCCCGTCCCTGCGGCTGAAGCTCTATGGCGACGCCGCGATCGTCCAGCCGCTGCTCGATGCCCATCCGCGCGTCGCGGCGGCCAGCGAACTCATCCACTGCGACGTCTCCGTGAAGATGGACGACAAGCCGAGCCAGGCGCTGCGCCAGGGCCGGTGGAAATCGTCGATGTGGCGGGCGATCGATGCCGTGAAGAACGGCGAGGCCGATGCCGCCGTCTCCGCCGGCAACACCGGCGCGCTGATGGCGATGGCGAAGTTCTGCCTGCGCACGCTCGACGGCGTCGAGCGCCCGGCGATCGCCGCGATCTGGCCGACCCTGCGCGGCGAATCGATCGTGCTCGATTGCGGTGCCACCATCGGCGCGGACGCCCAGCAGCTCGTCGATTTCGCGATTCTCGGCGGCGCCATGGCGCGCGCGGTGATCGGCGTCGATGTGCCCTCCGTCGGCCTCCTCAATGTGGGCGTCGAGGAGGTGAAGGGCATCGAGGAGATTCGTGCCGCCGGACGGCTTCTGCGCGAAAGCCGGCTGCCCTCCTTCCGCTATCACGGCTTCGTCGAGGGCGACGATGTCGGCGCCGGAACGGTGGATGTCGTGGTGACCGAAGGCTTCGCCGGCAACATCGCGCTCAAGACCGCCGAAGGAACCGCCAAGCAGGTGGCCTCCTTCCTGCGCAGCGCGATCGGCCGGAGCTGGCGCACGCGCATCGGATATCTGCTGGCGAAGCCGGCTTTCGACGCCCTGCGAGAGAAGCTCGATCCGCGCAAGTCCAACGGCGGCGTGTTTCTCGGCCTCAACGGGCTGGTGATCAAAAGCCACGGCGGCACCGATGCCGAAGGCTTCGCCAGCGCCGTCGAGCTTGGTTTCGACATGGTTCGGAACGACCTTTTGAGCAAGATCGGCCAGGACATGGCCGCGTATCGGCTGGGCGAGGAGCAGGCGCCGGTGGCGCACGCCGTGTCCGAGCCGGCGGTGGAGGCACCTTGAGCGTGACGCGTTCAGTCGTACTCGGCTGCGGCAGCTACCTGCCGCAGAATGTCGTGACCAATGACGACCTCGCCCTGCGGGTCGATACCTCCGACGAATGGATTCAGCAGCGTACCGGCATTCGCGAGCGCCGGATCGCGGCCGCCGACGAGACCACCTCGACGCTCGGCATCGCCGCGGCGCGCAGGGCGATGGCCGCCGCCGGTATCTCGGCCGCCGATATCGACCTCGTGCTGGTCGCGACCTCCACGCCGGACAGCACCTTTCCCGCGACCGCGGTCATCATCCAGGCGGAGCTCGGCATCGAGCGCGGATTCGCCTTCGACCTGCAGGCGGTTTGCTCCGGCTTCGTCTACGCGGTCACCACTGCGGATGCGCTGCTCCAGACCGGTCAGGCCACCCGGGCGCTCGTCATCGGTGCGGAGACGTTCTCCCGCATCATCGACTGGGAAGACCGCACCACCTGCGTGCTGTTCGCCGACGGCGCCGGCGCCGTCGTGCTGGAGGCGCAGCCGGCCGGAGACATCAAGACGGGGCGCGGCGTCATCGCGAGCCGGCTGCGGGCGGACGGGCGGCATCGCTCGAAGCTCTTCGTCGACGGCGGACCCTCGACGACCGGCACCGTCGGCCACCTCCGCATGGAGGGGCGCGAGGTGTTCAAGCACGCCGTCGGCATGGTCACGGACGTGATCGAGGACGTGTTCGCGGCGACGGGCTACACGGCCGACGACATCGACTGGTTCGTGCCCCACCAGGCCAACCGCCGCATCATCGACGCCAGCGCCAGGAAGCTCGGCATCGACCCGGAAAAGGTGGTGGTGACGGTCGACCGCCACGGCAACACCTCCGCCGCCTCGATCCCGCTCGCGCTCGACGTCGCCGTCTGCGACGGACGAATCAAGCGCGGCGACCTCGTGCTGATCGAGGCGATGGGTGGCGGCTTCACCTGGGGCGCGAGCCTGATCCGCTGGTGAGCGGTTCCGGCTGCGTTCGTCGCGAAACAAAGTGCGCCGGTCTGTTGACCGGCGGGTGACCACGCAATACCGTCCGGGAGCAAAACCGGGAGCTGGGTGCCTTCCGGTTGCCGGCGCCACCGATCTCACGCGTTCGTCGACAGCCAGTCCAGATTCACCAACCCATCGGGAGACAGCAGGCCATGGCCGGAAGGACCGTTACGCGCGCCGACCTCTGCGAGGCCGTGTATCAGAAAGTGGGTCTTTCGCGCTCGGAATCGTCCGAGCTGGTGGAGATGGTGCTGAGGGAAATCTCCGACTGCCTCGCCAGGGGCGAGTCGGTGAAGCTGTCTTCGTTCGGCTCGTTCGTGGTACGCGCGAAGGGCCAGCGGATGGGCCGCAACCCCAAGACCGGCGAAGAGGTTCCGATCGAGCCCCGCCGCGTGATGGTGTTCAAGCCGTCGAACGTCCTGAAGCAGCGCATCAACGAATCGCTTTCCGCTTCATCGTGACGTCCGCGGCTGCCCCGCGCCGGATGGGCGGTTCAGGATAGCCGCGATTTCAAGGCCTTGACGGCGGTTTCGAAACCGTCTTGATCGGATTCCAGCAAGGCGCATGATGGAAGGGGACGGCCACCCATGCCGGCCGTCGCACACGCGCAGGATGGAAACGACAGGAAGCGAGCGTCGTCGTGGAGAAAAGCCCGGAAGCGTTCCGCACCATCAGCGAAGTTGGGACGGATCTCGACCTGCCGCAGCATGTGCTGCGGTTCTGGGAAACCCGCTTCACGCAGATCAAGCCGCTGAAGCGGGCCGGAGGGCGGCGCTATTACCGCCCGGAAGATGTGGACCTGCTGCGCGGCATCCGCCATCTGCTCTATAACGAAGGCTATACGATCCGGGGCGTGCAGCGCATCCTGAGCGGCCATGGCGTGCGCCACGTCGCCGCGATCGGGCGCGGCGGGCCGGAGGCCGTGGCGGCGCTTGCCGCCGTGCCGCGCGAGCCTTCGGACGATCACGACGAGCCGAGCTTCCCGTTCGAGGGTGGCGAGACCGAACGCCCCGCTCCGTCGCTGGCCGTGCAGGCCGCGCGGGCGATCGACGAGGACGGCATGGACGAGAACGAACCGCTGATCTCGGCCGACGACCGCCGGACCGTCGGCGGCGATCCGGGATTGCTTGGCATGGATGTGGACGGACCGGTCCCACGCGACATTCGCGTCGGCTCCGAGGACGAGCATCGCGGCGGCGCGTTCCGCTTCTTCGACCGCCTGCGCGGCGGCGAGGGCAAGGGCGGCGATGGCGGTCTGACGCGCGAGGACGTCCGCCGCCTGCAATCGACGCTGTTCGAACTCCTGGAATGCAAGCGCCTGCTCGATCAGGCCCGCTGAACGGCGCCTGATCCCGCGCCCGAGCGATCGATGCCGGACGGCGCGGCCACCTACGCGCCGCGGTTTTCGAGCACGAAGCGCAGCGTGAACACCTCCCCGGCGATGGCCGCGCCGAGGCCGGGGCTGAGGGCGAGCGGCGTGCAGTTGGCCATGGCCTGCGTCACGGACGCCGCGAAGCGCTGCTGCGTGCCCTCATCGCCCACGAGCTTGACGAATGTCAGCTTCGGCTTGCCGATCACCGCCCCGGACCGGTTCAGCGAGAACATCACCGTCGCCTGAGACCCCTCCGCCCCCGCCGGCGGCCGCCAGCATCCGAGGATCGCCGGCCCGATCTGATCGAGGCGGGAGAGTTGCGGGGCCGACGGCGCCGGGCTTTGGGCCGTGCCGTCGGCCTGAGCCGCGGCCGGGAGCGTTGTCGTCGCGAAGGCCGCGATCCCCACGGCGAAGCCAAGCGCCGCGACACGAAAGCCAAGCGCCGCGGCACGAAAGCCAAGCGCCGCGGCACCAAAGCCAATCGCTGCGGCACCTGCGCGCCGGTGCGGCGAGCGCGTTCCGGCGCTTGTGCCGTTCGGGACCATCGTCCTGGTGAGCGTCATCGTCCGGCCGGTCTCACAGCATCTCCAGCGCCCGCGCGCGGGTCGGCGGGGGGAAGGCGCGGTCGATGATGGCCAGGTCCTCGGCGTCGAGATTGAGGGCCGCGGCGGCGCGGTTCGCCTCGACGTGTGCGGGGGTGGAGGCCTTGGGGATCGCGATCATGCCCGGCTGGCGCAGCACCCAGGCGAGAGAGACCTGCGCGGGCGTGGCGCCGTACCGGGCGGCGACGGCGGAGAGCGCGGGATGGCGCAGGATGCGGCCCTGCTCGATCGGCGAATAGGCCATCATCGGTATGCCGTGCTCGCGGCACCACGGAATGAGGTCGAACTCGATGCCGCGCCGCGCCGGATTGTAGAGCACCTGATTGGTCGCGACGGCCTCGCCGCGTTCGAGCGAGACCAGGGCCGAGCAGTCCGAAACGTCGAAATTGCTGACGCCCCAGTGCCGGATCTTGCCATCCTCCACGAGCGCCTCGAACGCCTCGACGGTGTCCTCCACCGGCTCGCCACCGACCCAGTGCAGCAGATAGAGGTCGATCACGTCGGTGTTGAGCCGCTTCAGGCTGCGTTCGCAGGCGAGCACCGTGCCGCGGCGGCTGGCGTGGGTCGGGATCACCTTGGAGACGATGAACACGTCGTCGCGCCGCCCGGCCACCGCCTCGCCGACGAGATGCTCGGCGCCGCCGTTGGCATACATCTCCGCCGTGTCGATCAGCGTCATGCCGAGGTCGATGCCGCGCTGAAGCGCCGCGATCTCGCTCGCCCGGCGCGCGGGGTCTTCCGCCATCGCCCACGTTCCCTGGCCGAGGGCCGGAACGGTCTCGCCGCCCGGCAGGGCGACGGTCGGAAGCGGGGCGAGGTGCGGCAGGGTCTCGGCGGCCATCGCGGGTGTCCTCTTCGCGGCCGGCTGCGCCTCAGGGCGCGCATTGGACGGGCGCCGCTCGCAGCCTTGGGATCGGCCGGAGTTTGAACCAATGCCGCTGCCGCGGCAATCCGGCGGGCGGCCCGCGGGGCGAAACCCGCGGGCCGCCCGCGCGGCTTACTTCACCAGAGGATGGGTCATGTCTTCCGGCTTCACCCAGGCGGCGAACTCCGCCTCGGTGACGAAGCCGAGCTTCAGCGCCGCGTCCTTCAGGCTCAGATCCTCGCGATAGGCGGTGAGCGAGATCTTCGCCGCCTTCTCGTAGCCGATATGCGGGTTGAGCGCGGTGACCAGCATCAGCGAATTCTCGAGATGCTCCTTGATGCGCTTCTCGTTCGGCTCCAGCCCGGCGGCGCAGTGCTCGTCGAAGGCGAGGCAGGCATCGGCCAGCAGGCCGGCGGATTCGAGCACGTTGTGCACCATCACCGGCTTGTAGACGTTGAGCTGGAAGTTGCCCTGGCTGCCGGCGAAGGCGACGGCATGGTCGTTGCCGAACACCTGCACGCACACCATGGTCATGGCCTCGCACTGGGTCGGGTTGATCTTGCCCGGCATGATCGACGAGCCCGGCTCGTTCTCCGGCAGGTGCAGCTCGTTGAAGCCCGCGCGCGGGCCGCAGCCGTACCAGCGGATGTCGTTGGCGATCTTCATCAGCGCGCCGGCCAGCGTGCGCAGCGCCGCGCTGGCGTTGACGAGGGCATCGTGCGCGGAAAGCGCGGCGAATTTGTTCGGCGCCGAGACGAACGGCTTGCCGGTCTCCTCCGCGATGCGGGCGGCGGCGGTCTCGCCGAACTTCGGATCGGCGTTGAGGCCGGTGCCGACCGCCGTGCCGCCGATGGCGAGTTCGCAGATGCCGGGCAGGGCGCGCTCGATGGTGGCCATGGCGTCGTCGAGCTGGGCGACCCAGCCGGAGAACACCTGCCCGAGGGTGACGGGCGTCGCGTCCTGCAGGTGGGTGCGGCCGACCATCACGATCGACTGGAACGCCTCTTCCTTGGCGCCGAAGGTGTTGCGCAGCTTGCGCACCGCCGGCAGCAGGCGGTTGTCGATCTCTTCCACCGCGGCGATGTGCATCGCGGTCGGGAAGGTGTCGTTCGAGGACTGGCTGTGATTGACGTCGTCGTTGGGGTGGATCGGCTTCTTGGAGCCGATCTCGCCGCCGGCGAGCTGGATCGCGCGGTTGGCGATCACCTCGTTGGCGTTCATGTTGGTCTGGGTGCCGGAACCGGTCTGGAACACCACCAGCGGGAATTCGTGGTCGAGCTTGCCGTCGATCACGTCCTGGGCGGCGGCGGTGATCAGCGCGACCTTGTCGGCCGAAAGCTGGCCGAGCTCGCCGTTCGCCAGCGCCGCGCCCTTCTTCAGCACGCCGAGCGCGCGGATGACCGGGCGCCCCCAGCGGAAGCGGTCGACGCCGATCGGGAAATTATGGACGGAGCGCTCGGTCTGGGCGCCCCACAGGTGATCGCTCGGAACCTCGACGTCCCCGAGGGCATCTTCCTCGATTCGGAAGCCGGCTTTGGATTCGGTCATCTCAGTCTTCCTCATTCGGTCCTGATGCGGGGCGGCGCTGCCGGAAGGCGGCCACGGAAAGGCGGTTCACCCTTGTTAGACCACACCCTCGTGCCCGCGGGCGACGGCAAATCCGGCGGTCCGCCGGCGAAGCCCGGCACGGGCGGAGACTATCCCCGTTTCTTCGCGGTTGGAAAGCCGCATCTGCGAGCGTGTTGCAACAGACCCAAAAGCGACAGCCCTCGCGGAAGGCGACGCCCGCACCGGCCACGTTCATACGCCGACACATTTGCGTCGCCTTGGCCGGCTAGATCGGCCGTCCGCGGGCAGAAGTCGTTCGCAGGCAGGTCTATTTGAATCCAATGACTTGCAGATGACATCTCATGCTCCGTGTCGTCTGGCCGACCCCCTGCGACGGTGGCCATTCCCGCGGCCGCCGAGGAGGATCGAATGCGCCTCACCCGCCTGTTCCACGCGCCGCTTGCGGCGCTCGTCGTGGGGCTCTCCCACCCCGCGCTCGCCCAATCGGCACTCGCCATGGAGCAGAAAGCCCCGGTGAACTTCCTCTATACCGGCTCGGGAGAGGTGGAGGCGTTGCGCGGCGTGCTGGAACGGCCGGACATCGGCGGCGTCCAGGTGGTCTATAACTGGAAGGCGCTCGAGCCCGAGAAGGGCCGCTACGACTTCTCCGCCATCCGCGACGATCTCGCGGTGACGGACGCGCTCGGCAAGAAGCTCTTCATCCAGATCCAGGATCGCTTCTTCTCGCCGGACGCCCGCAACGTGCCGGATTATCTCCTGACCGATCCCGCTTATGGCGGCGGGCTTGCGCCCCAGAGCGACAATCCGGGCGAGGGGCTGGCACCCGCGAGCGGGTGGGTGGCGATGCAGTGGAACCCGGCCGTGCGCGAGCGCTACCAGGCGCTTCTGAAGGCGCTGGCGGCGGCGTTCGACGGCCGCGTGTATGGCATCAACCTGCCGGAGACATCCGCCGACATCGACATGAAGCACGACAAGAGCGGCTTCACCTGCGAGGGCTACTTTGCCGGCGAGATGGAGAACCTGAAGGCCGCCCGCGCGGCGTTCACACGGTCGCATGTGGTGCAGTACGTCAATTTCTGGCCATGCGAGTGGGACAACGACCACGATTATATGGGCCGCATGTTCGCCTTCGCCGCCGGCAACGGCATCGGGCTCGGCGGTCCGGACGTCATTCCCTACCGCAAGGGGCAGATGAAGAACGCCTATCCGTTCTTCAACCGCTACAAGGGCAAGCTCGATCTCGTCGCGATGGCCGTGCAGGAACCGACGCTGACCTACCGCAATCCGAAGACCGGCAAGCGCTTCACCCGGGAAGAGTTCGTCGATTTCGCCTCGGGCTATCTCGGTGCCGACGTCATCTTCTGGAGCGCGGAGTCGCCGTGGCTGAAGGCGAAGCCGGGCAGATGATGCAGCGGCGCGGTCACGCCGACGGCAGCGGCGTGCCGGACGGGCCAGCCAGCGCCTCGGCGTCTTCCTTCAGGTCGACGCCGGTGAGGCCAAGGCGCAGCGCCTCGCGGGCGAGCCACGCGATCTTGTCGGCGGCGGCCTCGTAGGACAGACCGTCCGGGTGGATGTTGGAAATGCAGTTGCGTTCCGAATCGAGCCGTCCGACCTTCGGACCGAAGGTGAGATAGGCGCCGAGGCTGTCGGGCACGCTGAGGCCGGGCCGTTCCCCGACGATGATGACGGCCAGACGCGCGCCGATCCGCTCGCCGATATCGTCGCCGAGCGCGACGCGGGATTGTTCCGCCAGCACCACGGGGGCGATGGAAAGGTCGCCGAGCCGCCGCATCGCGGCCTTCACCGTCGGCACTGCGTTCTTCTCGACCGCGGCGGCGGACAGGCCGTCGGCCACGATGAACACCACGTCCCAGTCCCCCCGCTCCAGCGCCCCAGCGCTTTCGGCCGAGAGCTTCCGGCCGAGATCGGGGCGGCTGAGATAGGTCACGCGCTCGGGCGCGGCGGAATGCACCCTGAGCGTCGGCAGCGGGGCGAGGGCGGCGGCGATGGCGTCGAAATCGACCCGGCCGTGGACGGCGTCGCGGGCGCGGGCGTGGGCAAGCTGCAATTCCAGCACATCGCGGGTGGCGAGGCTGTCGCCCGTGCGCGGCAGGCCGATGCGCGCGCGGGTGGCGGAGCGGAACCGTGACCAGGGATCGTTAGCCGGATAAGAGCCGGTTCTCGCGGTGCCGTCGCTTGCCGGCTCGGCGATGTGCGCGGCCGGAACGGGCACGTCGGTCGGATCGCTCTCGCCGGTCATGTGCGTGCTCAATCCTGGTATTCGAGGAAGCGCCGCGCGGCGGGAGCGGCGGCATCCGGCGGCGGCAGGTGGCCGGCTTCGTCGAGCATTCCCATGCGGCCGAGCCACGCCTCGAACTCCGGCGCGGGCGGCTTGTTGAACAGGTGCCGCAGGCTGACGACGTCGTGGTAGGCGAGGCTCTGGTAGTTGAGCATCACGTCGTCGGAGCCCGGAACGGTGATGAGGAAGTTGGTGCCGGCGGAGACGAGCAGGAACATCAGCGTGTCCATGTCGTCCTGATCGGCCTCGGCGTGGTTGGTGTAGCAGACATCGACGCCCATCGGCACGCCGAGCAGCTTGGCGCAGAAGTGGTCTTCGAGGCCCGCGCGGATGATCTGCTTGGAATCGTAGAGATATTCTGGCCCGATGAAGCCGACGACGGTGTTGACCAGAAGCGGCTTGAACGCGCGGGCGACCGCGTAGGCGCGGGTCTCCACCGTCTGCTGGTCGACGCCGCGATGGGCGCCGGCCGAGAGCGCCGCGCCCTGTCCGGTTTCGAAATACATCACGTTGTCGCCGACGGTGCCGCGCTTCAGCGACAGCGCGGCCTCCTGCGCCTCCGCGAGCACCGCGAGATCGATGCCGAAGCCCCGGTTCGCCGCTTCCGTGCCGGCGATCGACTGGAACACGAGGTCGAGCGGCGCGCCGCGCTCGATCGCCGCGATCGAGGTGGTGACGTGGGACAGCACGCACGACTGGGTCGGGATGTCGAACCGCTGGCGCAGCCGGTCCAGCATGTCGATCAGGGTGACGCAGGCCTGCACGTTGTCGGTCGCCGGATTGATGCCGATCACGGCGTCGCCCATGCCGAACATCAGGCCGTCCAGCGTGGAGCCGGCGATGCCCGCCGGGTCGTCCGTCGGGTGGTTCGGCTGCAGCCGGCTGGCGAGGCGGCCGGGAAGGCCGATGGTCGAGCGGAACGCCGTCACCACCCGGCACTTGGCCGCGACCGCGATCAGGTCGTGGTTGCGCATGATCTTGGAGACGGCCGCGACCATCTCCGGCGTGAGGCCGGGGGCGAGGCGGATCAGCCGTTCCGTGGTGGCGTCGTAGGACAGCAGCCAGTCGCGGAACTGGCCGACCGTCATGTGGCTCACAGGTCCGAACGCCTCCGCGTCGTGGCTGTCGACGATGAGCCGGGTGACCTCGTCGTCCTCGTAGGGAACGATGGCCTCGTTCAGGAAGGTCTTGAGCGGGATGTCGGCCAGCACGTAGCGCGCGGCGACGCGCTGTTCGTTGCTCTCGGCCGCGAGGCCGGCAAGCGAATCCCCCGAGCGCTGGGGCGATGCGCACGCCAGCACGGTCTTGAGGTCCGAAAAGCTGTGTCGCTGCCCGCCGAGCAGCACGCTGTACTTGCCCATGACCGCGAGCGTATGGGCTGCCTCCGTCCGCAGCAAGGATGATTTTTATGCAAACGCTGCCTTGCCGCTGCCTTGCGGGTGGACATTCGCGGGCGCCCGCCGCGGCTGTCGTCGGATTGTCACCTTTCCGATCTCTATTCGCCGCGTGACCCGGCGCGCCGGCCTTGCTAAACAGGCGGCGGACCGGTGTGCCGCGTCCGTTCGTCCGCCTCGTCGCGCCGCTTTTGTGTTCTCGCCGCCCGGCCGTCCGGCCCGGCCCTGGAGGGTTTCGATGTCGCCCGCTCGCCCGACCGACAATGCCTTTCTCGGTCCGATCAGGAAGGCGTCGGAAGAATCGACCTTTGCTGGCGCACTGTCCTTCATGCGGCGGCGCTATTCGCGCGACCTCACCGGCATCGATGCCGTGGTGTGGGGCATTCCGTTCGACGCCTCGGTGACCAACCGGCCCGGCGCGCGGTTCGGCCCGCAGGCGATCCGGCGCGCCTCGGCGATTCCGTCGGGCGATCCGCAATATCCGTTCGGCTTCGACATGTTCGAGGAACTCGCGGTGATCGACTGGGGCGATTGCGCCTTCGATCCCGGTTTCCCGATGGAGATGGCCGCGACCGTGCGCGCCGAGGCGGAGAAGATCCTCGCATCCGGCGCGTTCCTCTACACCCTCGGCGGCGATCATTTCGTCACCTGGCCGCTGCTGCAGGCCCATGTCGCCCGGCACGGCCCGCTGGCGCTGGTGCAGTTCGACGCCCATCAGGACACGTGGGACGACGACGGCAACCGCATCGATCACGGCAGCTTCGTCGCCCGGGCGGTGAAGGAAGGGCTGATCGATGTCGAGCATTCCATCCAGGTCGGCATCCGTACCCATGCGCCGCAGGATTGCGGCATCGAGATCGTGTGGGGCCACGAGGTGGAGACACTGGGCGTCGCCGGTCTCGTCGAGTGCATCACCTCGCGGGTGGGCACCGCCAAGACCTACCTGACGTTCGACATCGACTGCCTCGATCCGGCGTTCGCGCCCGGCACGGGCACGCCGGTCGCGGGCGGCCTCACCAGCCGCGAGGCGATGATGACGCTGCGCGGTCTCGGCGCGCTCGACATCGTCGGCAGCGACGTGGTCGAAGTCGCGCCCGCCTACGACCACGCCGACATCACGGCGATCGCGGGCGCTACGGTGGCGACGATGGTTCTGGGACTGGTTGCGGAACGACGACGCGCGGGCGTCTGAAAGGACGCCGCAAGCCGCGCCGTTTCGCGCGGCGCCCATACCGTCTCGGTTTTGTGCCGTCTCGGCTTCGTGCCGTCATGACCGCATAGTCGTCACGCCCGCGTTCGCTGCGGAGGCCAATCCGGTATCGGAGGCCCCGCCGGCGCGGAGCGCTTCAAGGCCCCGATCCACGGGATCAGATCCATGTCCAAGAAACTCAACGTCGCCGTTCTCGGCGCCTCCGGCTATACCGGCTCCGAACTCGTCCGGATGCTCCTGCGCCATCCGGCGGTGGAGATCGTCGCCCTGTCCGCCGATTCCAAGGCCGGCAAGACGATGGCGGACGTTTTCCCCCAGTTCGCCCCCTTCGCGCTGCCGCGGCTCGTGAAGATCGACGAGATCGATCTCGGCCTCGTCGACGTGGTGTTCTGCGCGCTGCCCCACGCCACCACGCAGGTGGTGCTGAAGGGCGTCATCGCCGCCAAGCCGGACCTCAAGGTGATCGACCTCTCGGCCGATTTCCGGCTCGCCGATCCCGCCGCCTACGAGACGTGGTACGGCCACGCCCACCAGGCGCTGGAGCTTCAGGCCGAAGCGGTCTACGGGCTCACCGAGATCCACCGCGCGGCCATTTCGAGGGCGCGGCTCGTCGCCAATCCCGGCTGCTTCACCACCTGCTCGCTGCTGCCGGTGCTGCCGCTGCTCACGGCCGGCGCGATCGATCCCGACGAGATCGTGGTCGACGCCAAGACCGGCATGTCCGGCGCGGGCCGGGCGGCGAAGGAGGCGATGCTGTTCTCCGAGGTCGCCGAGGGTCTGCACGCCTATGGCGTCGCCAACCATCGCCACACGGCCGAGCTCGATCAGGAATACAGCCTCGCCGCCGGCCGGCCGGTGAAGCCGACCTTCACGCCCCACCTTACGCCGATGATCCGCGGCATCTACGCCACGATCTATGTGCGCACGACGCCGGGCCACGATGCGGCGGACCTGCACACCATCCTCGCCGAGCGCTACAAGGCCGAGCCGTTCGTCACGGTGCTGCCGCTCGGGCAGGTGCCGCAGTCGCGCCACGTCAAGGGCTCGAACCACGTCCAGATCGGCGTGGTGCCGGACCGGATCCCCGGCCGCGCCATCGTGATCTCCACGCTCGACAACCTCGTCAAGGGCGCGTCCGGGCAGGCGATCCAGAACATGAACGTGGTCTGCGGTCTCGCCGAAGGCACCGGCATCGATCAGGTCGCGCTGTTCCCCTGATCGTCGCCTCCTGACCTTGCTTTCCTGATCCGGGCGCGCGGCGCCGGTTCTCCCCGAACCGGCGCCGCGACCCTTTTCGCCGTCCGCCCGGTCATTCCTCGCGCATCGAGCGGGCGAGCTGGTCCGTCAGCGGCTTCGTCAGGTAGCTGAGCGGCGTGCGGTCGGCGGACACCACGAACACCTCCGCCGGCATGCCCGGCATTAGCCGCTTGCCGTCGAGCCGGGCGAGTTCGCTCTCGGGGATCGAGACCTTCACCGCGTAATAGGGCTGGCCGTTGACCGGATCGGTCAGGCGGTCGGCCGAGATCGTCAGAAGCGCGCCGTCAATCTCCGGCGTGGTGCGCTGGTCGAACGCCGAGAGGCGGATGCGCGCGGCCTGCCCGGCATGGAGCTGGTCGACGAAGGTGGGCTCGACGCGCGCCTCAACGATCATCGCCTCCTTGTCCGGCACGATGTTCATCACCACGTCCGCCGGCTTCACCACGCCGCCGATGGTGTGGAAGGCGAGGTTGTTGACCGTGCCGCTGACCGGGGCGCGGATGTCGATGCGGTCGAGCTTGTCGATGGCGGCGACGCGCTGCTCGGTCAGGTCCTGCACGTTCGATTCCGCCTCGCGCAATTCCGTCAGCTGCTTCTCGCGGGCATCGCGCTTCAGCTCGAGAATCTGGAGCTGAAGTTCGCCGATGGACTGCTCCACCGCCGCGATCTCGGAGCCGTGGCCGGCGATGTTGCCTTCGAGTTCCGCCTCCTGGCGCTCCAGCGCGAGCACGCGGGGCAGCGGCATCAGCCCCTTCTCGTAGAGTGCGCGGGAACCCTCGAGTTCCTTCAGGATCAGGTCGCGCTGGCGCTCCTGCGAGGCGCGCTGGGACGAGATGCCCTTGATCTGCTCCTGGCTCTGGGCGATCGAGGCCTCCAGCCGGTCGACCTGCGCCTTCAGCGTGTCGCGCCGCGCCTCGAACAGCCGCACCTGACCGGAGAACACGCGGTCGGCGATCTCGGCGCCGGTCTCCAGCGTGGCGTCGGCCGGCACGTCGCTGCGGGCGTGGCTCGTCAGCGCGGAGGCGAGCTTCGGATCGCTGCCGGCGGTCGCCATCAGGCTCTTCCAGCGCCGGTCGCTCGCCACCATGGCGTCGAGCATCGCCGGCCGCATCATCTTCGGCGCGTCGTCGCGCTCGGCTTCGAGCCGGGCCTTGCGGGCCAGCGCCTCGTAGAGCCGGTTCTCGATGATCGCGAGCTGGGTGCGCAGGTCGGTGGCGTCGAGCCGCACCAGCACGTCGCCGGCTTCCACCGCCTGGCCGTCCTTGACGAGGATCTCGTCGATGATGCCGCCGTCGAGATGCTGCACCGCCCGGCTCTGGCCCTCGGTCGCCACCACTCCGGCGGCGACCACCGCGCCGCTGATGGAGGCGAACGCCGACCAGCCGCCGAACCCGAACACCACGATGGCGCAGACCCAGAGGCCGAAGCGCAGCGGCCCGTCATAGAGCGCCGGCTCGCGGCCTCCGCTGCCTCCACGCTGCGGCAGGCGCGGGCCGAAATGCGCGACGAGGCCGCGGGCGGAGGCCGAGCCGCGCCGGGTCGCGGCGATGACCGCCGCGAAGCCGCGCACGGGGCTCTGTGTGGCGCTGTCGCTGCTGGCTTCGCGGTCCACGCCCGCCTCATCCGCCGAGGTCGCGGCGGCGTCGCGGGTGGCTTCCGTCGAGGCCGCGGCGCCTGCGTTCGCCGCCTCCGGCGCCGGTCGGGTTCCCTTCGTGGCGTCGTCCTTCGTGGCGTCGTTCTGCGGGCCGCTCATGCGCGTTGCTCCAGGGCATGGACGCCGGGCTTCGGCGGCGTTGCGTTGCTCTGCATCATGTCGCGCATCACGGTCTCCTTAGGGCCGCAGGCGACCTGCCGCCCGTCCTTCACGATCAGCACCCGGTCAACGGCCGCGATGGCGCTCGGCCGGTGGGTGATCACGACCACCGCCGAGCCGCGCTGGCGGGCCTTCTGGATCGCCTCGGTCAGCGCGGCGTCGCCGTCCTGGTCGAGGTTGGCGTTGGGTTCGTCGAGCACGATCAGAGGCGGATTGTCGTAGAGCGCGCGGGCGAGGGCGATGCGCTGGCGCTGTCCGCCCGAAAGTGCGGCGCCGCCGAGGCCGAGCCGCGTCATGTAGCCGTTCGGCAGGCGCAGGATCAGGTCGTGGGCGCCGGCCGCCTGGGCCGCCTCGATCACCTTGGCATCGGTCGCGTCCGGTGCGTGGCGGGAGATGCAGTCGCGCACCGTGCCGCCGATCAGCTCCACGTCCTGCGGCAGGTAGCCGATATGGCGGCCGAGCAGGTCCGGGTTCCACTGGTCGAGGGTGGCGCCGTCGAGCCGCACGGTGCCGGCGAGCGGCCGCCACAGGCCGACCATCAGCCGGGCGAGGGTGGACTTGCCCGAGGCGCTGGGGCCGAGGATGCCGAGCCCGTCGCCGGGGGCGAGCGAGAAGTTGATGCCCTGCAGCACCGGCCTGGAGACCCCCGGCGGCGCGGCGACGACGCCGGCGAGCGAGAGGTGGCCCTGCGGCTTCGGCAGGGTGACGCGGGGCGGTTCGGCCGCGTTCTGGCTGAGGCGCGCATCGAGCCGACGCCAGGCGTTGCGCGCCGCGGCCACGGCCTTCCACTGCGCCACGATCTGGTCGATCGGGGCGAGGGCGCGGCCGAGCGTGATCGAGGAGGCGATCATCACGCCGCCGGTCGCCTCGTGCTTGATGACGAGCACGGCGCCGAGGGCGAGGGCCGCCGATTGCAGGAACAGGCGGAAGGCGCGCGAGGCGGAGGCGATGCGCGCGCCCGCATCGCCCGAGGCGCGCTCGGCCTCGATGGCGGCCCGCCGCTCCGAACCCCACAGGTTCACCACCGACGGCACCATGCCGAGCGCGGTGATCGCCTCGGCGGACCGGCGGGCACCGTCCAGCACCGCCACCGCCGCGCCGCCATGACGGGCGGCCGTCAGCATGGGCCGCGAGGTCAGCTTGTCGGTCAGGATCGCGAGCACGATCACCACCAGCGCGCCGACGACGCCGACGAGACCGAGCGACCAGTGCAGCATCGCGAGCACGCCGAGATAGAGCGGCACCCAGGGAATGTCGAACATCGCCAGCGGCGCGGGTCCCGCAAGGAACCGGCGCACGGTGCCGAGATCGGCCAGCGGCTTGCCGTCCGCCGCAGTGCGCGTGCCGGAGAAGGAATCGGCGATCTCCATGCGGAACGCCACCGGCGCGAGATCGTCTTCCAGCCCGTCCGCCACCCGCGACAGCACCCGTCCACGGGCGAAGTCGATCAGGGCATAGGCGAGATAGAGCGCGGTCGCCAGCAGGCCGATGGCGGCAAGCGTCGGCATCGAGCGGCTCGACAGCACGCGGTCGTAGACCTGGAGCATGAACAGGGGGCCGGTGAGCATCAGCACGTTGGCGACGCCGCTGAACAGCGCCACGCCCCAGAAGCCCCGGCGGCTGCGCGCGAGCGCCGCCAGCACAGAGCCTCCATCGCCGGCCGCGTTCGCCGCGGCGCCACCGCCCCGGGGCGCTGCCCCCGACGGCGCCCTGCCGGCTCTCGATTGGTCGGGCCCCCGCATGGCCGCCTCCGTGTTCGTATCAACCGTCGTTCGCATGATCCGCCCCGCCGTCCCGCATCATGGCCGACGGTTTCGCGCCGTTCGTCCGGCGTTGCCTCGCGGCCAGAAGGTGGGCGGAATCGGCGCGGTTTTGAACCGCCGTTCGTCGACCGGATCGGCCGGCTCGTCGATTTGCGGTCCCCGCATCGCCGAAAGCGGCGCAGCCCTGGAGCGCTTTCCGATCGGATGGATGCATCCGATCGACAAGACTTCGCTCCAGCGGCCGCGCCGTCGGGCCGAGTGCCCGCCGGCCGGATGGCGTCATCCGGCCGGCGGCCGTCGCGCGCCCGTCAGACCGTCAGACCGTCAGGCCGTCGGCGGCATGGAGCGGGTTGGTCACGTCCGCCGCGGCATCGGCCGCGTCGAGAACCGCCTTCCACTCCGCAAGCGCGGAGGCATCCTTGGCGGCGATGTCGTCGATCGACATTTCCGCCAGCGTCACGCCCGCGAGCGTGTAGGTCTGCTGGTTCGAGGGGATCGAGATCACCACCGAGCCGTCGTGCTCGGACACGTCGAAATTGTCGGCGGAGAACCAGCCGAAATCGAGCGTGTCCTTCGCCGGGTCGAAGTCGATGGTCTGGTGCGTGCCCCAGGCCCAGGTGATCGTCGTCGTCGTCGCATCATGGCCGGAGCCGTGGCCGGGATCGGTCCCCGTTCCCGTTCCCGGATCGGTGCCGGGATCGGTGCCCGGGTCGGTCGTGCCGCCGCCGGTGCCGGTACCCGGGTTCTCGCCGGTGCCGGTTCCGCCGCCGGTGTTGCCGCCTTCGGACGAGCCGGAGCCGACGGTCTTGAAGATCGAGCTGAAGTCGTACTTGTCCTGGACGACGCCGCTACCGACGGGCGAGACCGTGCCGACAGTGCTGCCGTTGTCGCGGCCGAGCGACCACATCGAGATGCCGGCGATCGCGTCGTTCGACTGCACGAAGTCGACGAGCTGGTAGGCGTCCTCGAGCGTGAACACCTCGCTCGTCACGTCGTTGATGCCGATCATCGGGGTGATGACGATCTGCGCGTCGAGGCCGATGGAGTGCAACTGCGCGAGGGTGGCGGTCGCCGCGGAAATCGCGTCGTTGCCCATGTCGCCGGTGTCGTAATAGGCACCGTAGTCCATGGCCATGATGTTGACGGTGTCGATCTCGACGCCGGCGTGCATCGCCGCGGACAGCAGGTTCAGCCCGTCCTGGGTGAGGCCGGTGGTGAGCACCGGCAGCGTGAACGACACCTCGAGATCCGGGTTCGCGTGCTGCAGCGCGACCAGCGCCTCGTTGCGCAGCGTGTTCGCCGCCGTGTTGGCGATGGCCGCGCCCTCGACGTCGAAGTCGATCTTGTTGACGTGGTAGGTGTCGATCACCGACTGGTAGGCCGCCGTCAGCGCCGAGGCGCTGGAGAAGGTGAGGGCGGGTTCCTGGCCGTTGGCGCCGCCGAACGAGATCGTGACGTCGACGCCGAGCTGCTGCACCGCCGCGATCTGGTCGTGGATCGTGCTGCCGTTCGGCAGGGTGTCGTTGGCGATGGTGCCGATGCCGCCCCAGCCGATGGTGTTGGTGCCGGACGAGAGCACGAATGCCAGGGTGACGGCGCTGACGCCCGCCGCCGTCACGATCCCGACGAGGTCCTGGCTCGTCGTCAGCGACATGTCGATATAGGGCGAGAACGTCTTGTCCGACGTCTCGGTGCCTTCGAGCTTGGTGGTGACGCTGACGGGGTCGGCGGCCTCCGACTGACCGGCTTCGTCCACCGCGACGACGGTGAACGTGTAGGTGGTGCCGGCTTCGAGGCCCGTGACCTTGAAATAGGGGCTCGTGGAGCTGCCGATCAGATCGCCGTCCTTGTAGACGAGATATTCGCTGACCGTGCCGACGCCGTTGACCGTGGCGGCGTCCCAGATGAGCACGGTGGTCGTCTGGGAGGTGCTGGCGGCATAGAGATCGTCGGGCGCGTCTGGAACGACCGGCGTGTCGTCCATGAAGCCGACGAAGGTCCAGACCTTGCCGCTGCCGAGGGCGCCGCTGTGGGTTGCCGGGTCATCGCCCTGGGTCCACCAGTTGGCCTCATAGACCGCGTTGCCCACGCTGACGCGGCTGCCGCCGGTATAGACGCCCGTCGCGGACCAGACCGGGGCGTAGTCGGCTTCCCCATCGCCGCCCGAACCGCCGCCGGTGCCCGGATCGGTGCCGCCGGAACCGTTGTCCCCGCCGGTCCCGGTGCCAGGATCGGTTCCCGGATCCGTCCCCGGGTCGGTACCCGGATCGGTCTCGCCGCCGCTGCTGCCGTGCGACAGCGCATCCTGCCACTTCGCCACAGCGCTGGAGTCTTTCGCGACGATATTGGCCGCCGACATCTCCTCGAGCGTTACGCCCGCCAGCGTATAGGTCTGCTGATTGGACGGAATCGAGATGACGACGGAGCCGTTCACTTCCGAGATCGTGAAATTGTCGGCCGAGAACCAGCCGAAATCGAGCGTGTCGGTCGTCGGATCGAACTGGATCACCTTCGCCGTATTCCAGGCCCATGTGATCGTGGTCGTTGTGGCGGTCATATGTGTACATCCCCAAAATGCAACGTAGAAAATGCAGCGTAGTAAGGCGCAACCTCTCGCTGCCCCCAGCGAGGTCGAATGTGGTAGGCCCGGGGCAATTCTGGCAAAATGCGGGCGTGGATGTCACCTATATTATTGGTAACACACAACATTGATCATCCTGACACATAGCGGATGTATTCAGGATCCTCCGCAGTTTTTGAGAACGTGATATTTGGCTGGCGAATGGATCTCATTCAGAGAACCCATTTCCCTTTCGTCAGCCGTCGCCCTACGAAACGACAGCGGCGCGGTGACCGCGCAGACGTCTGCGACCGACGGCCGTGACCGGAGGCATCCGGCAGTCGGGCGCGTCCGTGGCGGAGGGTGACATGAGATCGGCGCAGATGAAGCAGGGCATACCCGGCGGGGCGGATGCGGACCGGAGCATCGCCGCACGATTCGGCGATCGCCGCGCGATGCTCAATCTCGCTCTCGTCGCGGTGTTCTGCGTGTTGTGGAGTTCTGCCTTCGCGGCGGCGAAGATCGGGATCGTGGATTGCCCGCCGCTGATCCTGTTGTCCGCGCGCTTCCTTGCCGCGGGTGTCATCATGATCGCGCTCGCGGTGGCGACCGGCGCGCTGCGGGCCTTGCCCCGCCGGCGGGACCTCGTGCTGCTCGTGGCGCTCGGCGCGCTCAACAACGCGGTCTATCTCGGGCTGAGCTGGGTCGGAATGGAGACGGTGTCGTCCGGGGTCGCCGCCGTCATCATCAGCGCCAACCCGCTGCTGACGGCGTTGATCGCGGCGCCGGTGCTGGGGGAGCGGCTCGGAGTGGCGAAGCTCGCCGGGCTGGCGCTCGGCCTCGCCGGCGTGGCGATCGTTGTGCGGTCGCGGATCGCGGGCGGGGAGGAGTTGTTCGGAACCGCGCTCGTCTGTGCCGCGCTGCTCTCGCTCGTCGCCGGCACCATCGTCTTCAAGCGGTTCGTGCCGCGGGTCGATCTCTGGACCGGCAACGCCGTCCAGTGCCTCGCCGGCGGGGTGCTGCTCGCCCCCGTGGCGCTGATGACCGCCAGCCCCGCCGACATTCACCTCACGGCGAACCTCGTCTGGTCGTTTGCCTACATGGTGGTCGCGGTCTCGATCGGGGCCTATTGGCTGTGGTTCTATCTGCTGTCGAAATCGAGCGCGACCGCGGCCGCCTCGCTCCACTTCCTGATGCCGCCGCTCGGCCTGATGTTCGGCTGGCTGCTGCTCGGCGAGCCGGTGGCGGCGGCGGACCTTCTCGGCATCGTGCCGATCGCCATCGGCATCCGCCTCGTGACCCGGCCGACGCGCGGCGCCGGCGGGCGCGCGTAGCCTGACGGCCGGTCCGGAAAGGTCCGGGCCTCCTGGTCAGACTCGGCGGGTCCGGTGCGGCGGACCCGCGTCGGATAGCCCCGCGTGCAGGCTCAGCCGGCCACGCCCTTGCCGATCGGCGGCTGGAACGTCAGGCCCATGTCCCACGGGAAATAGATCCAGGTGTCCTGCGACACCTCGGTCACGAAGGTGTCGACCAGCGGCCGGCCCATGGGCTTGGCATAGACGGTGGCGAGATGGCACTTCGGCAAGAGGCGGCGGACCTCCTGCGCGGTCTTGCCGGTGTCGACCAGATCGTCCACCACAAGGATGCCGCTGCCGTCGCCGCCCGTCTCCGCGATCAGCTTCTCGCTGACGTGCTTCAGCACCGCGAGGTCGCCCTGGTCCTTGTAGTCGTAGGAGGCGATGCACACCGTCTCGATGACCCGGATGCCGAGCTCGCGCGACAGGATCGCCGCCGGCACCAAGCCGCCACGGGTGATGCACACGATCGCCTTCCATTCCCCCTGCCCGGCGAGGCGCCAGGACAGCGCGCGGGCGTCGCGGTGGAACTGATCCCAAGAAACGGGAAAGACCTTTTCCGGGCCGGGATGGGACATGCGTTGCGTTCTCCGAAGCTGTCAGGCGCGGGCGTGAAGGGCGGCGACCATGGCGGCGACTTCCGCCGCGACGGCCTTGAGGCGCTCGGGATCGCGGGCGCGCACCACGAGGCGCGTGCCATACCGCGTTCCGTCGAAATAGGGATAGGAGCCGAGGATCGCGTCGGGATTGGCGGCGGCGATGGCACCGAACGGCTCGGCGATGGCGCCTTCGCCGGTGCCGGCCTCGATGGTTTCCGACAGGAGCGGCCGGCCGTGGGCGAGCGTCGGCCCGATGGCGTCCATCATCGACTGCATGATCTTCGGCACGCCCGCCATGACGTGGACGTTGCCGATGCGGAAGCCCGGCGCCGCCGAGACCGCGTTGGGAATGAGATCGGCCCCGGCGGGAATGCGCGCCATCCTGAGCCGCGCGGGCGTCAGGTCGGTCGCCTGATAGCGCGCCAGCATCAGCTCCACCGCGCGTGGATCGACGTCGATCGAAACGCCGAACGCCTTGGCGATGGCGTCCGCGGTGATGTCGTCGTGGGTCGGGCCGATGCCGCCGGTGGTGAAGACATAGTCGTAGCGGCCGCGCAGCGCGTTCACCGCCTCGACGATGCGGTCTTCCACGTCCGGCACGATCCGCACCTCCGTGAGGTCGATGCCGACGGCGGTGAGATAGTCGGCGATGAAGCCGATATTCTGGTCCTTGGTGCGCCCGGACAGGATCTCGTCGCCGATGACGAGCACGGCGGCGGTGACGATTGCCGGGGAGGCCGCCGGATCGCTGGTGGAGGTCATCGCCTGTTCCGTGGTTGGGAGCGCGTCGGACGTAGTGTCTGGAGACGTATTGCCTGGTTCGTCTACTCCACGGACCGGGCGTTCTCAAGCGGGGCGTGTGCTCACGCCGGGAGACGCCATTCGTAGATCCAGTCGAGCTGTTCCATCAACGCGCCGCGCGGCAGCATCGAAAGCGTCAGGTTGCGCGTCTTCGCGGCGATGCCGGAGAGATGGTAGATCTCGCCGTTGCGGACGGACACCTTCTGCACCGCGACGGCGCGATGCCGCCGCTCCTCCTCGTAGGCGGCCAGCGCCTTGGCGACCGTCGGCCCGCCCGCGAGCCGTGCCGCGAGCACCGTGGCGTCCTCGATGGCGAGCGCGGCGCCCTGGGCGGCGAACGGCAGGCTCGCGTGGGCGGCGTCGCCGATCAGCGCCACGCGCCCGGCGGTCCAGGACCCGGAGGCGTCGACGGTGGAAAGCGGCCAGCGCGTCCATTTCGGCGCGCTCAGCAAAAGGTCGCGCAGCGGCTTGTCGAAATCCTTCGAAAGCGCCTCGATCTCGGACACGCCGGCCGGCGAGGCCCAGTCCTCCACGAACCAGGCGCTCGCGGCGACCGCGACCACGTTCATGAACCGCCCGCCGAGGACGGGATAGCGCACCACATGGGCGCCGGGGGCGAGGTGGGCGTGCACCCTGTCGCCGCGCATCGGCGGCGCCACCGCGTCGGCGGGGATGAGGGTGCGGTAGGCGAGCTTGCCGGTCGGCCGCGCCGTGCTGCGCGGACCGGGCATCCGCGGGCGAAGCCTGGACCACACGCCGTCCGCCGCGATCAGCGCCTCGCCCTCGACCGTGCCGGCGGTGGTCGAGACCGTCACGCCGCCGGGCGCCTCGGCGAAGTCCTCGACCGCGACGCCGCGCACCAGCGTGATCGCCGGCTCGGCCTCAGCGGCCTCGGCGAGGATCGCGATCAGGTCGGCGCGGTGCAGCACGAAATAGGGCGCACCCCAGCGCGTCACCGCCGCCTCGCCAAGCGGAATGCTGGCGAGCACGCGGCCGTCGAGCCCGTGGAGGTCGACCGCCTCGGGTGCCGTGCCCTTTGCGGTGATGGCCGCACCGAGACCCAGCGCATCGAGCGCGCGGAACGCGTTCGGGGAAATCTGCAGGCCGGCGCCGACTTCGGTGAAGGCCTCCGCCCGCTCATGGAGCACCGAGCTTATGCCGCGCCGGGCAAGCGCGAGCGCCGCCGTCAGGCCCGCGATGCCGCCGCCCGCGATGACGACCGGCCCGCCCGGCGTCCAGGCCGGTGTCGGTCGGTCCTGCGTCGCGGACGCATTGCGCTGGGGAACCATGAAGGCGGATCAGGCGTGGGCGAGTTCGTGCCAGACGCACGCCGCCGGATCGGCCTCGCCGTGGGCGAGCACGGGATCGTAGCGGTAGAGCGTCGAGCAATACGGGCAGATTTTCTCGACCTCGTCGCCCATGTCGAGGAAGACGTGGGGATGGTCGAACGGCGGCTTCGCCCCGATGCACATGAAGATTTTGGAGCCGATGCGCACGCTCTCGACACCCAGGTCGTTCTGGAAATGGGGGACGCCCGAGTCCGACATGTCTACCCGATCCGAATGGTTGATCCGAAGGCTGGGAAGATAGCCGCCGGAACCGGGAAAAGATAGATGACAGACCCGCGCGGTCGCGTCGCCCGTCGGCCCGGCCCTCGCGTCACGCCGGCGGCCGGAGGCGGCGCGGGCGATCAGGTCCTGCGATCAGGTCCTATCGTCGAGGGCCCGGTCCGGATTAGTGTGGCGAAGAAGCGCGGTCCGCGGCGGTCGCGGGCGGCGCTTCGGTCCTCCCTTCCAGCCGGCCCGTGTCGTCCGGTGCCTGTCGTCCGGCCGTGGCCGTCGCGGCCGCGTGCCTTCCCGGAGTGCTTCGATGGTCGATCGTTCGCGCGTCATTCCGCTGCTCGTCGCCTGCGCGATCGGCATGGAGATGATCGACGCCACCGTAATCGCGACGGCCCTGCCGGCCATCGCCGCCGATTTCGGCGTGCACCCGCTGACGCTCGCCGTGGCCGTCACCTCCTACATGCTCAGCCTCGCGGTGTTCATTCCGATCTCCGGCTGGGTCGCCGACAAGTTCGGCGCGCGCAACGTGTTCCAGGTGGCGATCCTGCTGTTCCTGGCCGGCTCCATCGGTTGCGCGTTCTCCGATTCGGTGTGGGAACTCGTGCTCGCGCGCATCGTCCAGGGCATCGGCGGCTCGATGACGACGCCCGTCGGCCGCCTCGTGCTGGTGCGCACGGTGCCCAAGGACCGGCTGGTCGATGCCATGGCCCTCGTCGCGGTTCCGGCCCTCGTCGGGCCGCTGGTCGGCCCGCCGCTCGGCGGCTTCATCGTCGAGCACTTCAATTGGCGCTGGATCTTCGGCATCAACGTGCCGATCGGCATTCTCGGGCTCGCGCTCGGGGCCTGGATCCTGCCGCGCGACGACGAGCGCACGCCCACGAAGTTCGATGTCGCCGGCTTCGCCTTCATGGCGCTCGGCCTGTGGCTGCTGATGGCGGGGCTCGATACCGCCGGCAAGGGCGTCGTCGGCTGGTATGTCACGGTGGGAATGCTGATCGGCGGCGGCGTGCTGCTGTGGCTCTATATCGGCCATGCCCGACGCACGGCGACGCCGGTGCTCGATCTCAAGCTGCTGGCCGTGCCCACCTTCTCCTCCACCGTGCTCGGCGGCTTCCTCAGCCGGTGCGGCATCGGCTCGCTGGCGGTGCTGACGCCGCTGATGCTGCAGGTCGGCTACGGCTTCTCGCCGCTCACCGCGGGCGTGCTCAGCATCTCCGCCGCGCTCGGGGCGATGGGCGCGAAATCGGCGGTGAAGGGTATCGTGCGCAAATGGGGCTTTCGGCGCACGCTCGTCGTGTTCTCCGTCGCGACCGGGCTCTCGATCATGCCGATGGGTTTCTCGCGGCCGGATCTGTTTCCGCTCGGCATCGTCGTCCTGCTCCTGATCAGCGGCGTCACCCGGTCGGTGCTGTTCACCGCGATGCAGACGCTCACCTACGCCGATGTCGACGAGGCCCACACCAGCCAGGCGACGAGCTTCGCCAGCGTGGCGCAGCAGCTTTCGCTTGCCGCGGGCGTGGCGGTGGGAACGGTCATCGTGCACGTGTTCGCAGGGCTTGGCTTCCAGCAGCCGGGCACCGGCCTGCCGACGCCGATGGCCTTCGCCTTCGCGCTGGTCGTGGTCGGCTTCCTGTCGATGGGCTCGGTGTTCTCGTTCGCCGCGCTGCCGAAATCGGCCGGCGAGAACTATCTGCCGGGCGGGCCGAAGAAGCGGCCGGCCGCGCCGGTGGCGCCCTCCCTCAACGCCATCGAAGGCAGCGTGGTCGAACTCGAGCCCGACCCGGACCGCAGCGTCGCCGCCCGCAAGCGCTGACCGGCCCCGGCTCCCACGCCGCGCCGAAGCATTCGGCGGCGCTGCCGCCATGCAGGAGCGTCAGGGCAGCCGAGCGGTCGGGGACGTTTCCTTGTCCGTCGAATGATTCCATCAGATTGGAAAGCGCTCTGGCGCCCGCCGGTTTCCGAGGATGACACCATGCCGACCTTCCAGTCCGACGGCCTCACCATCGCCTATTCCGATGAGGGCGAGGGCGAACCGATCCTGCTCATCCACGGTTTCGCCTCCAGCCGCGACGTCAACTGGCGCAACACCGGCTGGATCGACACCTTGGTGCGGTCGGGGCGGCGCGTCATCGCCGTCGACAATCGCGGGCACGGCGAAAGCGACAAGCCCCACGACGCCGCCCGCTATCGCGTCGCGCTGATGGCGGAGGACGCCCGGCGGCTGCTCGATCACCTCGGCCTGCCGCGGGCGGATGTCATGGGCTATTCGATGGGCGCGCGGATTTCCGCCTTTCTGGCGCTCGCCCACGGCGAACGGGTCCGCAGCGTGGTGTTCGGCGGGCTCGGCATGGGCCTCGTCGACGGCACCGGGCCGTGGGAGCCGATCGTCGAGGCGCTGGAAGCGCCGTCCGCCGCCGACATCCAGCACAAGACCGGGCTGATGTTCCGCCGCTTCGCCGAACAGACCGGCGGCGACCTCGCCGCGCTCGCCGCCTGCATGCGCGCCAGCCGCGAACCGCTCACGGCCGAACAGGTCGGCCACATCACCGCCCCGGCGCTCGTCGCCGTCGGCACGCGGGATGTGATCGCGGGAGAGCCCGAAGGCTTGGCCGCCCTGCTGCCGAACGGCCGCGCGCTGCCGATTCCCGATCGCGACCACATGCTCGCGGTCGGCGACAAGGTCTACAAGGCGGGCGTGCTCGCCTTCCTGGCCGAGCGTCCCTGAGGCCGTTCGTTTCGGCCACGGCCATCCAACCGGGGGCAGGGAAGCGCCCCCGATCGCCGAACGGCAGCGGGTCGTGCTCTCCGCCAACGAAAAAGGCCGTCGCGGGGTGGCGACGGCCGTGTCTCTCTTTCAGATCCGTAGGATACGATCAGGTCGTCAGATTCGCCTGGAAGAAGGCGAGCGTGCGTTCCCAGGCCTGCGCGGCGTCCGCCGCGTCGTAGCGCGCGCCGGTCGGGTTCGCGAAGGCGTGGTCGGCATCGTACCAGTAGACCGTGAGCGACTTGTCCGCGGCCTGCATGTTCTCGGCGAATTGCTTCACCATCGATTCCGGGATCGACGTGTCCTTGGTGCCGAAGTGGCCGATCACCGGCCCCATCAGCGAGCGGAGCTGGTTCACCGAGCGCTCGACATTGCCGTAATAGATGACGGTCGCATCGACCGGCGCGGCCATCGAGGCGTTAAGCGACCAGGCGCCGCCGAAGCACCAGCCGACCGTGCCGACCTTGCCGTTCACGAATGTCTGATCGCGCGCCCAGTAGATGGTCGAGGCCATCACGTCGAGCGCGGCTTCGGTGTCGAGCGACGACATCATCTGCTTGGCGACGGCCGGATCGGTGGTGGCCGGCTTGCCGTAGAGGTCGATGGCGATCGCGACATAGCCCTGATTGGCGAGCTCGACCGCCACGGCCTTGATCTGGTCGTTGAGGCCCCACCACTCATGGACCAGCACGACCGCCGGCGCCGGCCACTGCGCCGGCTTGGCGATCACGCCCGAGGCCTTGCGGTTGCCCATGGTCTGGAACGTGAACGGCTCGGCCTTGGCGGCCGCGGCCTGGGCGAGGGCGGAATCGGACAGCACGGCCGCGAGCGGAAGCGCCGCGAGCCCCGCGAGAAAGGCGCGCCGGTCGGTCGGCGTGATCACCAGGGGAGGCATCTTTGCGGATTCGCCGCATCCGTCGAGCGTACACATCTGCTTCCGTTCTCCCTCACTATGCGCAAGCTGGCCCAACCTAGAGACAGTCGGGGGCGATGAACAGGGGCCGGCTCCGACGAATTTTGGTCTCGAACCAAGAGTTTGGCGTCGGAAGTCGAAGCCGTGCCGCGCCTGTCCCCGTGTGAGCTTAGCCGCTGTCCATGACAGCCTCCACCATGCCCTTCGCAGGTTCCGTCGGCAAAGGCGCGTCCTGCCCGAAGCCGCGCGTTCCGGCCCGCGCCATGGCGGCATGGCGGCCGTGCGCCTGCGGCGTTTGACCGGGGTGGCCGGCGCGCTTAAGAAGCGCACGACGCCGGACGCCCTGGCGGTCGCAAGACCGGCATCCGGCCTTTCCTCAGCCCAGCCGGCCCGGTCCCATGTCGCACAACACCTTCGGTCACCTGTTCCGCGTCACGACCTGGGGCGAAAGCCACGGTCCCGCCATCGGCTGCGTTGTCGACGGCTGCCCGCCCGGCCTCGTCATCAGCGAGGCGGAGATTCAGGCGTTCCTCGACCGCCGCCGTCCCGGCCAGTCGCGTTTCACCACCCAGCGCCGGGAGCCGGACGAGGTGCGCATCCTGTCGGGCGTCGTCACCGATGCCGACGGCAACCTGCGCACCACCGGCACGCCGATCGCGCTCGAGATCCAGAACGTCGACCAGCGTTCGAAGGACTATTCCAACATCGCCGACCGTTATCGGCCGGGCCATGCCGATTTCACCTACGACGCCAAGTACGGCCTGCGCGATCCGCGCGGCGGCGGGCGTTCGTCGGCGCGCGAAACCGCGATGCGGGTTGCCGCCGGCGCGGTGGCCCGCAAGGTGCTGCCGGGCGTGACCATCCGCGGCGCGCTGGTGCAGATGGGGCCGCACGTCATCGACCGCGCCCGCTGGGACTGGGACGAGGTCGGCAACAACCCCTTCTTCTGCCCGGACCCCGTAGCCGCCGCCGAGTGGGAGATCTTCCTCGACGGCGTGCGCAAGGAAGGCTCGTCGACGGGCGCTGTGATCGAAGTGGTGGCGGAGGGCGTACCGGTGGGTCTCGGCGCCCCGCTCTACGGCAAGCTCGATCAGGATATCGCTTCGGCGCTGATGTCGATCAACGCGGTCAAGGGCGTGGAGATCGGCGAGGGCTTCGCCGCCGCGGCGCTTTCCGGCGAGGAGAACGCCGACGAGATGCGCATCGGCGAGGACGGCAAGCCCGTCTTTCTCTCCAATCATGCCGGCGGCATTCTGGGCGGCATCTCCTCGGGCCAGCCGATCGTCGCCCGCTTCGCGGTGAAGCCGACCTCGTCCATCCTCACGCCCCGGCGCAGCATCACCGCCTCGGGCGAGGAAATCGACGTGATGACCCGCGGCCGTCACGACCCCTGCGTCGGCATCCGCGCCGTTCCGGTGGGCGAGGCGATGCTCGCCATCGTCCTCGCCGACCATTTCCTGCGCAACCGCGGCCAGATCGGCTGATCGCGGTCCGCAGGTCGCGGCGAGCCGATCAGCCGACCAGCTTCTTCAGCTTCTCGATCGTCTCCGCCTCGGGCTCGGTATAGTCGACGGTGCCGGCGAAATTGCCGTTCCGGTCGAACAGCAGCACCGAGGCTGAGTGGTCCATGGTGTAGTCGTCCGCGCCCTCGCCGGTCTTCACCTTGCGCGCATAGACGCGATAGTTCCGTTCGATCTTCTTGATCTCGTCCATCGAGCCCGTCAGCCCGACGATGCGCGGATCGAACGCGGAGAGATAGTCCTTCATCTGGCTCGGCGTGTCGCGCTCGGGATCGACGGACACGAACACGAACGTGATGTCCTTGGCCTTGTCGCCGAGCGCGTTCAGCCAGTTGCCGGCGTCCGCGAGCGTGGTCGGGCACACGTCCGGGCAGTAGGTGAAGCCGAAGAACATCGCCCGGGCCTTGCCCTCGAAATTCTTCTCCGTGACCTGCTGGCCGTCGGTGCCGGTGAGCGTGAACGGCCCGCCGATGGTGACGGCGGAAGAACTCCCGCCAAACATGCGCGAGCCGGCCCAGCCCGCGACGGCGATTCCGACGCCGAGCACGGCCACCACGGCGAGGGTCCACAGCGTGAAGCGGGGCGATTTTCCTGGACGCATCGGTCAGTCGAACTCCTGTCGTGACCGGGCTCCATGGCCCGGAAGTGGCCTGCCGCCGGGGCGTCAGGCGGCGGGTTGCTGCGGGGACGCAGCGATATCGGCGGCGTCGGCCTTGGAAGGCGTGATCGGGCCCGCGACGGGGGCCGTCGCCGGCACGTCGAACGCGGCCTTGGCCTCCGCGGACGTCGGCTGACGCACCCGGATGCGGATCAGCACGAAGATCAGCAGCAGCGTCTGCATCGACGCCGTGAACAGGAACAGCGACGACGGCCCGAGCCGCGCCATCATGAGCGAGGCGAGCGCCGGGCCGAAGATCGAGCCCGCGCCGTTGGCCAGCAGCACGGTCGTCGCGGTCTGGACATAGCCGCCGGGCGGCGTCTTGTCGTAGGCGTGGGCGGCCGCGAGCGAATAGCCGGGCAGCGTCAGCGCGCCGAACAGGGCGCCGAAGATCATCAGCATCGTCACGTCCGACGGCGCCCGCCACAGCGCGATGCCGGACAGCGCCGCGCAGGTGAGCAGCGCCGCCAGCACCTTTCGTCGGTCGAAGCGGTCGGAGAGTTGCCCGACAGGCCACTGCGACAGCGCGCCGGCGACCACGGCGACGCTCATCAGCGTCGCGGAATCGTTGACGTCGAGCCCGTTGCCGGTGGCGAACACCGGCCCCAGGCTCCAGAACGCGCCGTTGGCGACGCCGATCATGAACACGCCGACGATGCCGACCGGCGCGGCGCGGTAGAGCGGCAGCGGATCGAACTTCACCTTGGCGATGGGGGCGGGCTGCGCGGAGCGCGTCAGAGCGACCGGGATCACGGCGAGCGAGCAGAGGATGGAGGCGATGGCAAAGGAATTGAAGGTGGTGATGGGGTTGAGGGTCACCAGCATCTGACCGCCGGTGATGGCACCGAAGTTCACGACGATATAGGCGGACATGATCAGGCCGCGGTTCTCGTTCGTCGCCCGGTCGTTCAGCCAACTCTCGATGATCAGGTAGAGCCCGGCGAGACAAAAGCCCGTGATGGCGCGCAGCACGATCCAGGCGATCGGATCGATCACCAGCGCGTGGCCGAGAACGGTCGCCGCCGCCGTGCCGACCATGGCGGTGAAGGCGCGGATATGGCCGGCGCGCTGCACCAGGAACGGCGCGATCAGGCACCCGGCGACGAAGCCGACATAATAGGCCGAGCCCATCAGGCCGAGCAGCGTCGCGCTGAAGTGATAGGCGGCGCCGCTGAGGGGCAGAAGCGTGAACTGAAGTCCGTTGCCGACCAGCAGCAAGGTCGTGCCGAGAAGGAGCGAGAGGACCGGGCGGAGCGTGGAGGTCATCGGGACGTCGGGCTCATGATGCGACCGGGCGGCACGGTGGATGGCACGCGCCGATCGCGCGCGACCGCGTGCCGTCGGCGAAACGGGCGAAGGCCCCGTCTTCACCGCCTCGCATGGCGAAAGCGTGATCGTCCGGCGCGTCCGCCCGAATGTACACCGACGATCCGGTTATGCACGGGGATTCGGGCGGGCAATCGCGCGCGTCAGGCGCTCATCGGGCGCGCGGACCGACGCACGGGGCGCGCAAGGGGCTGGCAACGGCCGGTACGTGTCACCGCGCGGCGAGATGCTCGCCCCACCATGCCATGTCGCGCTGCCAGGCGAGGTCGGCCGCCGCGCGGTCGAAGCGGGGCTCATCCTCGTTGGCGAAGCCGTGGTCGCAGGCATAGCGGAACACGCTGAAGGGCTGGCCGCTCGCCGCGAACCGGCGTTCCATCCGGTCTGCGTCGGCGGGCGTGCACCAGTGGTCGCGGTCGGCGAAGTGGGCCTGCACGGGGACACGCACCCGCGCGGCATCGTCGAGCGCATCGTCGGGAGCGCCGTAATAGGCCGATGCGGCATCGATATCCGCGAGGCGGATCGCACCGAGGATCGATACCACGCCGCCGAGGCAGAAGCCGGTCAGGCCGACGCGGCGTCCCTCGGCCTTGAGGAAACGCGCCGCGGCGCCCGCCACCTCGTCGGTCGCGGCGAGGAAATCGAGCGCGTTCATCGCCTGACCCGCGCCCTCGCGGTCGTGATAGGGGATGACCTTGCCGTCATAGAGATCGGGCGCGATCGCGGTGAAGCCGGCGGCGGCGTAGCGGTCGCAGACGCCCCTGATCTGGGCCTGCACGCCCCACCATTCCTGGATGACGACGATGCCGGGCGCGTCAGGTTCTGCGGCGCGCGCGAGATAGGCCGACACGCTTCTTCCGGCGGCGGTTTCAAGGACGATGCTTTCAGCCATGGATTCGCTCACGAATTTTAACAAAACGCGGCCGCTCTGATGCTGGTCGGGCAGCGTCGGGGCGAGGTCGGCAACGGCGCAGAACCTACCGCCGTGCCCGGCGCGGCGGAATGCGGAAAGCGATCGACCTGCATCGGCTTACGAACACGCGGCTCAATTCATGGGGCGAGTGCGGGCGGGGTGCGCCGTCAGACCGCGCTTACGAGGCCTTCGCCGGCCGCCGCCCGGACGGCGTCGGTCAGGCGGCGCAGCGCGGCGGCGTGGAGGCGGGTGACCGTCCAGTAGAGCGCGACGTCGACCCGGTGACCGGGCGCGAGTTCGATCAGTCGGCCGGCGGCGAGATGGGGCTCGACCATCACCCGGGGATGAATGCCCCAGCCGAGGCCGACCAGCGTCATGTCGAGGAAGCCGTGGGTCGAGGGTACCCAGTGCACGGGGCCGGCGAGTTCGATGCCGTGCGCCTCGCGCGCCCAGCGGGCCTGCAGGAAATCCCGCCGGTCGAACCGCAGATAGGGTGCCGCGCCAAGGGTTTGCGCCGTGATGCCGGAGGCGAAATGGCGTCGCGCGAAGGCCGGGCTCGCGCACGCCACGTAGCGCAGCGCGCCGAGCGCCAGCGTCCGGCAGCCCTGCACCGGCTCCCGCTCGGCCGTGACCGCGGCGAGAACATCACCGGCGCGCAGCCTCGCGGCGGTGTGGGCCTCGTCGTCGAGGGTGATGTCGAGCGACACGTCCGTCGCCGCGCCGAACCTCGCGGCCGCGGCCGGAAACCATGTCGCGAGGCTGTCGGCATTGACCGCGATCCGCAGCGTGACCCGCTCGCGCGCGGCAAGCACGCCTCCGCCGAGCGCGGGCGCGATGTCGTGCTCCAAGAGCCGGACGCGGTCGAGATGGGCACAGAGCGTGCGGCCGAGGTCCGTCGCCTCGCAGGGCTGCCCGCGCACCACCAGCACCGCGCCGAGGCGTTCCTCCAGCCCCCGCACCCGCTGCGAAACCGCGGAGGGCGTGATGCCGAGCACGGCGGCGGCGCGTTCGAACGAGCCTTCACGCACGACGGCCGCGACGGCGGCGAGGGAGGGATAATCCAGCATGAATGAAGCTGTGCTTCATCAGGCTTAGAAAAACAAGTTTCACTTCGCACGGGTTCCGGCGCACGAAGCCGCCATGGCACCGTTCGCTCTTCCGTTCATCACCGGCTTTCTTCTTTCCGCAGCGCTGATCATGGCGATCGGGGCGCAGAACCTGTTCGTGCTGCGGCAGGGGCTGCGGCGCGAGCATGTCGGCGCGATCGTGCTGTTCTGCGGTGCCGCCGACGCCTTGCTGATCACGGCGGGCGTCGCCGGAATGGGGGCGTTCCTGGCGGCGATCCCGAAGCTGACGGCGCTCCTCGCGCTCGGCGGCGCGGCCTTTCTCGGCTGGCACGGCATCACCGCGCTCAGGCGCGCGGCGACCGTTTCGGAAGCGATGGTGATCGCAGACGCCGCAGGGGTTACGCTGTCGCGGGCGCTGGCGGCGACCGCCGGGTTCACGCTGCTCAACCCCCACGTCTATCTCGACACCGTGCTTTTGATGGGCGCGGCGGGATCGGCCCAGCCGGCCGCGCTCAGGCCGCTTTTCGTGGCCGGCGCCGCGACCGCGAGCCTTCTGTGGTTCACGGCGCTCGGCTACGGCGCGGGGTTGTTGCGCCCGGTGTTCGCGCGGCCGGCGGCATGGCGCGCGCTTGACGCCTTCGTCGGCGTCGTGATGCTGGCGCTCGCCGCCTCGCTGGTGGTGCGCGCCTTCTCCGCGACGGCGTGATCGCAGCGCCCGGTGCTTCCGGGCGCCGCTGCGCCGTGCCTGCCGCTTCAGCCGTGATCGACGTGGTGCACGGCGTCGAGGATGACGTAGGCCACGGCCTGCGGCTGCGACAGCAGCGACATGTGGCTCGCGGCGAGTTCGACGGTGGTGGCCTTCAGCCGCGTCGCGAGCTCGCGCTGCAGGTCGACGCTGACGGCCCGGTCGTTGGCCGAAACGACGTACCAGCACGGCCTGCTGCTCCATACAGCGGTGCCGATCTTGTCGTTGAACGTGACCAGCGACAGGGGAGTCTGCACGACAGACAACACCCGCGCGTCCGCCTCGGGCAGGTCCTGGGCGACGTTGGCGATCCAGCTTTCGGTGCTCATCTTGAGGTAGCCGTCGCCGAACGGAACGACGCCGCCGAGCCCGGGCGGGGCCGGATGGGCGCCGACCTGATCGCCGGTCGACTGGCCGGCATCGGGAGCGAACGCCGCGACATAGACGAGGGCCTTCACCTTCGGGTCGTTGCCTGCCTCGGTGATGACCGTGCCGCCCCAGCTATGGCCGACCAGCACGACCGGCCCCTCGATGCTGTCGAGCGTTCGGCGTGTGGCGGCAACATCTTCTGCAAGCGAGGTCGTCGGGTTCTGCACGGCAATCACCTCGACGCCATCGCGCTGCAGCAGCGGAATGACGGCGCGCCAGCTCGATGCGTCGGCCCATGCGCCGTGAACGAGAACGACGGTTGCGGGCTTGTCCGTGGTCGTCATGGCCTTCTGTCCCCCTTTACGTGACGCAATCTGGTGCGGGCTGCCGCCGGGGAGGCGGGAGCCGTACGCACCAGGTCATTGACGAGATTCATGTGGATCAAATGATCCCATCTGATCGCAAGGTGTCCTAGCCGCGCCAGCTTTCGAGAAAGTCGAGCAGGAGCGGGTTGACGACGTCCGGCCGTTCCTCATGCGGGAGGTGGCCGCAGCGCTCGACAGGCACGGCGATGAGATCGTCGGCCATCTCCGCCCAGACCTGCGCCATATCGAACGTCTTGCCGACGGCCCCGAAATCCGCCCCCCACAGCGAGAGCACGGGACAGCCGATCTTGACGTCGGCATCGACGAGATCCTGCGCGTTATCTTCCGCGTTGGCGCGATAGTCGGCCATGGCGCCCCGAACGGCGCCGGGTGCGCGATAGGCCGCGACATAGGCATCGAAATCCGCGCCCGAGATGGCGTGCGGGTTGAAGCACCAGTCTGAGAAGAAATGCCGGAGCCAGATGTCCTCGCGACCATAGATCAGCGCCTCCGGCAGATCCGGCACGAGATGGAACATGAAGAACCAGTAGGCGCGGGCAATCTGCGCGTTCATGCTGCGCGCGACGATCCGGGTCGGCACATTGTCCATGACGACGAGGCGGTCCAGCAGGCCCGGATGGTCTTTCGCGAAGCGCGTGGCGACGCGGGCACCGCGGTCATGGCCGACGAGCGCGATCCGGCCGATATCGAGCGTCTTCAGGAGTTCGACGAGGTCGAGCGCCATATTGCGCTTGTCGTAGCCGGTGGCCGGCTTGTCGGTCTCGCCGTAGCCGCGCAGGTCGGGCGCGATGACGCGATAGCGCTCGGCCAGCACGGGGATCTGGTGCCGCCAGGCATAGCTGGTCTCGGGAAAGCCATGCAGCAGCACCACCGGCGGACCCGAGCCCGCCTCCAGATAGTGCTGGCGGATGCCGTTGGCGCGCACGGTGTGGTGGCGGATCTCTGTCATCTGTCCCGCTTTCGGCAAAGGAAACGCGCCGGGCGCCCGCAATGCGGTGCGCCCGTTCCCGGCATCGTGCCCGGTCTGTATCGTGCCCAAAGGGCTGCGGATGCCGGTCGCTGGCGGCTTCGAGCCGCCAGCGGCGCGGCCTGGAGGCTTAGAGCATAACCCGTTCAGATAGCCCCGATCTGAAGGACAAGCATATGCTCAAGCTTTTGAATCTGCAGCGATTTCTTGTCGATCTGATGAGTTCACCAGATCGGAAAGCGCTCTACGCCTTCACGAAGGCGAGCAGGTCCGGGTTGATCACGTCGGCATGGGTGGTGAGCATGCCGTGGGGATAGCCCTTGTAGACCTTGAGCGTGCCGTTCTTCAGCAGCTTGACCGACTTCAGCGCTGAATCGGCGATCGGCACGATCTGGTCGTCGTCGCCGTGAAGCACCAGCGTCGGCACCGTGATCGCTTCCAGGTCGGCGGTCTGGTCGGTCTCGGAGAAGGCCTTGATGCCGTCATAGTGGGCCTTGGCGGCGCCCATCATGCCCTGGCGCCACCAGTTCTGCACCACGCCGGGATAGACCGTCGCGCCCTCACGGTTGAAGCCGTAGAACGGCCCGGCGGCGACATCGAGATAGAGCTGGGCGCGGTTGTCGGCGACGCCCTTGCGGAAGCCGTCGAACACCTCCATCGGCAGGCCTTCCGGATTGCTCTCGGTCTTGAGCATCAGCGGCGGCACGGCGGACACCAGAACGGCCTTGGCGACGCGGCCCGACGGCTGGCCGAACTTCGCCACATACCGCGCAACCTCGCCGCCGCCGGTGGAATGGCCAATGTGAACGGCGTTCTTCAGGTCCAGCGCCTCGACGACAGCGAAAGCGTCGGCGGCGTAGTGGTCCATGTCGTGGCCGTCGGAAACCTGGGCCGAGCGGCCGTGGCCGCGGCGATCATGGGCGACGACGCGGTAGCCGTTGAGGACGAAGAACAGCATCTGCGTGTCCCAGTCGTCCGACGAGAGCGGCCAGCCGTGATGGAAGACGATCGGCTGCGCGTCCTTCGGACCCCAGTCCTTGTAGAAGATTTCCACGCCGTCGCTGGTGGTTACGGTGGCCATTTCAGGTGCTCCATTGGGTGTGACGGATGTGGGCGCGGTCGCGGCGAACGACAGGGCGGCGGGCCCGAGCGCGGCGGCCACGAGACCGGCCGTTCCGATCTCGAGGACGGTCCGCCGCGACGGCAGCGCGCCCCATGCCGAAGTCCGGTCGGATGAATGTGTCGGCATCGAAGGCTCCATGCCGGTGCGGCGCCCACCCCTTCGCACGCCCGGGAAATGCCCCTGAGACCCGCGAAGCCTGGGAACGCCGTCAGCCATCGTCTCGCGCGAAAGGGGACATGAGCCGCGCCCCCGGGGAAATGCAGGTTACGCGCGAAGGCTAGCCGTTTCCCGGCCTGACCGTGATACGGTGCGGCGATAAGGATTATATCCGGGGACGTTACAATGAATTTTCTGGCGCTCTCCATTCTGACGGAGGTCGCGGCGGGCAGCAGCCTGTCCGGCGCGGCGCGCACCCTTCGCATCAGTCCGATGGCGGCGACGCGCCAGCTTTCCGCGCTGGAACAGGACGTCGGCGTGCGGCTGGTGCATCGGACGACGCGCGCCATCGCCCTGACGGCGGAGGGGCAGGCCTTCCTTCCCCATGCGCAGGCGCTGCTCGACGAGCGGTCCGCCGCCTACGCGAGCGTGAGACCGGTCACCGAGGGCGCGTTCGGCCTTTTGAGGCTGACCGCCTCGGTGGCGTTCTCACGCAAGGTCATGGTGCCGATGATCGCCGACTTCATGAGCGCCAACCCGGCGGTGAAGGTCGACCTGACGATGACGGACGACCTCGTCGACCTCGTCAACGAAGGGCTCGACCTCGCCATCCGGATCGCCAACCTGACCGACAGCAGCCTCGTCGCGCGGCGTCTCGCCGGCAATCCGCGCCTGCTGCTCGCTTCGCCCGACTATCTGGAACGGCACGGTGCACCGCGCACCCTCGCCGATCTGGAAGCGCACGATTGCCTGCCTATCAGCCGCACGGCGCGCTGGGCCTTTCGCGCGTCCGGGCAACCTCTGTCGGCGAAGATCGGCGGGCGCTTCTCGGCCAATTCGATCGAGGGCCTGCTGCAGGCCTGCGTCGCCGGCCTCGGCATCGCGAATCTGTCGGCGTGGTTCGTGCGGGACGAGATCGCCGCTGGGCGGTTGAAGGTGATCGAACTGGCCGATGCCGTGCCCGAGCCCCTCGACGTCTGGGCCGTCTATCCCAGCAGCCGGATGGTCCCGGTGAAGGTGCGCCTCTTCATCGACGCACTGGCCGCCCGGCTGGCAGCCTGACCGCGCGCTGCGACCACAGGTGGCGTATGGTCGCGACTGCGATCGCGGATCCGTCGCAAGGCGGCGTAGGAGGCAGGGGAAGATGGATCGTTCGGGCCGGGACCGGCTGAAGACCGGATTGCTGCTCATCGCGCTCGTCGCGCTGCCGGGCGGGATCGTGCTTCATGTCGCCGGCCTGCCCGCATTCGCGCAGGCGGTCTGGCTCTGCGGCGCGGTGCCGGTGCTCGTCGCGCTCGTCGTCGAAATTCTCGTCAGCCTGCGCCGCGGCGAAGTCGGGCTCGACATCGTCGCTGCACTTTCCATGTCGGCCGCGATGATCTTCGGCGAGACGCTCGCGGCGGCTGTCGTGGCATTGATGTATTCCGGCGGTACGTTCCTCGAAAGCTTCGCCGAGGGCAGGGCGCGCAGGGAGATGCGCGACCTGCTCGCGCGCGTTCCCCGTACTGCGACCCGGCACCGCGACGGCGGCCTCGAGGACGTTCCGCTCGATGACATCACGCCAGGCGACCGCCTTCTCATCCGCCAGGGCGATGTCGTGCCGGTCGATTCCACGCTCGTTTCGACGGCGGCCTTTCTGGACCTTTCCGCGCTCACGGGCGAGTCGCTGCCGGTGCGGATCGAAAGCGGCAGCGACGTCATGAGCGGCGCCACCAATGCCGGTGCGGTGTTCGACGTGATCGCCACGCATCCGGCGAAGGACAGCACCTATGCCGGCATCGTCCGGCTGGTGGAGGAAGCTCAGAGATCGCGGGCGCCGATGGCGCGGCTGGCGGACCGGTGGTCGCTCGGCTTTCTCGCCGTCACGGTCGCGCTCGCCACTGCCGCGTGGTGGTTCACGGGCGATCCGATCCGCGCGGTGGCGGTGCTCGTGATCGCCACGCCGTGCCCGCTGATCCTCGCGGTCCCGGTGGCGCTGGTGGCCGGTGTGTCGCGGGCCGCCCGTTCCGGCGTGCTCGTCAAGGGATCCGGCCCGCTCGAGGCGATGGCCCGCACGCGGACGCTGATCCTCGACAAGACCGGAACGCTGACCGACGGGCGCCCGGGGATCGTGGCGATCCACAGCGACCATGGCATGGAAGCGAACGATATCCTGCGGCTCGCGGCGGCGCTCGACCAGGGCACCAAGCACCCCGTCGCGACCGCCATCGTCGCGGCGGCGCGGGCGCGCGGCCTTTCGCTGCCGGTTCCGCGGCACGTCACGGAGCATCCCGGCGAGGGGCTTGAAGGCGAGATCGAGGGCCGCGCGGTCGTGGTCGGCGGGCACGATTTCGTCTGCGGCCGCATCGGTGCCGGCGGAACGCCGCCGCCCGCTCTCGCGCCCGGGGCGGTGCTGGTGGCGCTCGCCGTGGACGGACGGCTGGCCGGCCACCTGGTGATGGCCGATCCGCTTCGGCCCGGCATCGGCGGCGTCATCGCGGGACTGCGCCGACAGGGCATCGAGCGAATCCTGCTCGCGACCGGCGATCGCCGCGAGGTCGCGGAACGGGTGACGGAGGGCCTCGGGCTCGACGGCATCCGCGCCGGGCTGACGCCGGACCAGAAGGTGCTTCTGGTGCTGACCGAGCACAAGCGCGGACCGGTGATGATGGTGGGCGACGGCGTGAACGACGCCCCCGCGCTGGCCGCAGCCGATATCGGCGTGGCGATGGGGGCCCGCGGGGCGGCTGCCTCGGCCGAGGCGGCGGACGTCGTTCTGCTCGTCGACCGCATCGACCGGCTCGGGCTCGGGCTTGCGATCGCCCGCGGCGCGCGGCGCATCGCGCTCGAAAGCGTGGTCGCCGGCATCGGCCTCTCGGTGCTCGGCATGGTCGCCGCCGCGCTCGGCTATCTCACCCCCGTTAAGGGCGCGCTCATCCAGGAGGCGATCGACGTCGCCGTGATCCTGAATGCGCTGAGGGCGCTGCGCCTCGTTCCCGAAGACATTTCCGCCGCCGGGCCCCGGGACAATGGGCCCGCGGACGGCGGCCCCTTTCCAACCGGCCTCTCGCAAGGAACCCAGGCATGAGCCGCCTCACGCATCCCGAAGTCCACATGGTTCACCGCATCGGCTGGCTGCGCGCCGCCGTGCTCGGCGCGAACGACGGGATCCTCTCCACATCGAGCCTCGTGGTCGGAGTGGCGGCGGCCGGATCGGGATCCGCGCAGATCCTCGTCGCCGGTTTCGCCGGGCTCGTCGCCGGGGCGATGTCGATGGCGGCGGGGGAATATGTCTCCGTGAGCTCGCAGGCCGACGCCGAGAAGGCGGACCTCGGCCGGGAGCGCAGCGAACTCGCCGCGAGCCCGGAGGCGGAACTCGAAGAGCTGACCGGCATCTATGTCGCGCGCGGGCTCGATCGGGACCTCGCCGAGCGCGTCGCGGTGCAACTGACTGAGAGGGACGCGCTCGGCGCGCACGCCCGCGACGAACTCGGCATTTCCGACGCCGTCGCCGCGCGCCCGGTGCAGGCGGCCGTCGTCTCCGCGCTGACGTTCGCGGCGGGCGCGATCGTGCCGGTTCTGGTGGCACTGGTCTCGCCGGCGGAGCGCACGAGCCTGTTCGTCGCCATCGCCACCCTGATCGTGCTCGCCGTTCTCGGCGGCCTCGGCGCGGCGGCGGGCGGGGCGGGCATGGTGCGCGGGGCGGTCCGCGTCACCTTCTGGGGCGCACTCGCCATGGGCGCGACGGCCATCGTCGGCACGATCTTCGGGGTCCACGCGGGATAGCGGCCGGAAGGGGCCGGTGCGGATCGCCGCTGTGGCCCGCTTTCTCACTGCCCATCGGGTGGCGTCGTGAAGAACCAGTCGTGCCCCTCCGGGTCGCGGGCCCAGTAGGTTCGTCCGTAGGGTGCGTCCTCGAGATCGCGGACGATGTCGGCTTTCATCGCCTTTGCCCTCGCGGCGTGGGCGTCGACGTCGTCGAGATAGACGAACACGCCGGAGTGGCGCCGGCCCGTCTCCGCCGGGGAGGCGAGGCCGAATTCGGCAAGTGCGGTGCCGAGCATCACGACCTGGCCTTCGAGGGCGATCTCGGCATGGGTGCCGCCCGAGGGCGCCTGCAGCAGCAGGCGCCGCTCGAAGCCGAAGGCCTTCACGAGCCACTCCACCTCGGCCTCGACATCGCGACAGAACAGATAGGGGATGATCTCGACCGCGCGGCGCGGGCCAAGCCTGCCGGTAGCGCCGCCCGTCGAAACGGTGCGCGTTGCGTCCTCGGACATCGTCGACTCCCTTCGTGGCCGGCTCCTTCTCGGCCGGCCATATCTTATGGGTGACCGGTGGCGTGCATGGGCGCAAGGGAGTGATCGACAAGAGCGCGGTCGATCATGAGCGAAGATCGACGCGAGCATGACCGATCTCGCGGACCGGCGGCGCGGAGTGTCCGGCATGAGGCTCCGGAGAATGCCGCCTCAGGCGGCCCCCGCACCGAGGCGGGCGAGAAACAGCGTCGCCACCGTCAGGTCGGCGGTGGTGATTGGATCGAGATCGCGGGCTCTCAGATCCGCATCGAAGGCAAGCAACGCCTCGCGGTGGCGCGTGGGATCGAATGCGGCGCCGGCACCGAGCAGCCGGCGTGCATCGGCCATCACGCTGCGCGCCGCCTCGGGCCCGTGGGTGCGGACGATGTGGCTGTCCGGAAAGGCCGACATGAAGCCGAGAAAAAGGCTCGTGGTGGCGAGCGGGAAGGCGTCGGCGGCGGTTTCAGCACTGCGCGCCGCACGCTTCAGCCCGCGCACCAGGGCCGGAAGGCCGAACACGAACAGGTCGGTGTAGTTCGAGGCATATTGCAGGGCGATGCGATCGCGGCCGGCTTCAGCCAGCATCGCTTGCTTCAGGGTGAAGCGGCCCTGGACGACGGCGCTGCGGCTCGGTTCCGCCAGCGTCAACGCGCGGCAGGTGTCTTCCGCGTCGGTCCTGTCGAGGTGCGTCAGGACCGTGGAGATGCGTTCGCGCAGCGGTGCGGGACCCGGCTGCTCGCAGGCGGCCGCGAGTGGGGCGCACAGCAGCAGGATGCCGAGGCCGGTGATCGCCCCGATGCCTGCCCTCGAAGCCTCGACGGCGTTCAGGATGCGCCGGCCGACCGGCGCGCCCGTCTCGGTGAGTGCGGGGACAGCCGCCTCCGCACTCGACACGAAATCGGCCGGCGTCATGCTGCGGCCGTCAGCGGAACGGCGCGCCGTCCCGGGCGTGACGGCGGCAAGTTCGTCCCGGTAAGCGGAGAGCAACGCATTCGCAACGACGTCTGTATTCATGACAGCATTCAATCGCATTGAAAGGTATTAAAATCGGACGCGGCGGAAAGCTGGACGGTCGTCAAAATCGAGGATTCAACGCATCCTTCCGCGGGGGGATGCTGAGGCGGCTGCGAATCTCGCGGAAGGCATGAGAAATCATTTACCATCATGCGAGAGAGATCCACTGCCGCATTGAAGCCCGAGCGGGATTATAGGGGGTGACGCTCCTGTTTCCGTCGACGCCCGTTGCAGAAAGGTGCCGTCATGCCTGCAGAGCCTCATGATACCCTCCTGGACGAGGCCGAAATCGTCCGCCTGATCGCCCGCAGGCTGCCACGGTGGCGGCATGAGGACGGCACGATCCGCCGCACGTTCCGGACCGCCGGATGGCAGGGCACGATCCTAGTCGTGAACGCTGTCGCACACCTTGCCGAGGCTGCCTGGCATCATCCCGATCTCTCCGTCTCCTTCGCCGCCGTCGAGGTAAGGCTCTCGACGCACTCCGCCGGCGGTGTCACGGCCAAGGACATCGCGCTCGCCGCGCGGATCGAGGACGTGATCGGCTGGCAGCCCGCCCGCGAGGGAGGGCCGCTCGAAGGTCCGCCCGCCGGCAGCTACATCCGCTACGACGACGGCGCGATCTAACCCGCGCGCGGGGCGGATGTCCGCCTCGCTTCCTGCATACCCCATGCGTCGCCGCAGCAGTTGCCGAGACGCAGGGAAAGCGTATTGTCCCGCCCTCCGCCGACCGGCCGATCCGTTATCGGCGCAGCCTGTCGATGCGGATCACCGGCACGAGAAGGGAAGGGCGGGCATCCCGATGAAGCGCGTTCTCGATCTGGACGGCGTCGCCCATGTCGCCGGCGAGCGCACGCTCCTGATGGGCATCCTCAACGTCACGCCGGATTCCTTTTCCGATGGCGGCCGGTACGACAGCCTGGACGCAGCGGTGGCCCACGCGCTGGAGATGGAAGCGGAGGGCGCCGACTTCATCGATATCGGTGGTGAATCCACCCGCCCGGGCCATGTCGCCGTCTCCGCCGAGGAGGAATGGGCGCGGCTGCAGCCGGTGCTGACCCGGCTCTCCGGCCGGCTGAGCGTGCCGATCTCCGTCGACACCTACAAAGCGGCGACCGCAGAGCGCGCGCTCGGTCTTGGTGCGGCGATCATCAATGACATCTGGGGCCTGCAGCGGGACGCCGGGATGGCGGCCGTGGTCGCGCGCCATGGCGCGGGCCTGGTGGCGATGCACAACCGCGCCGCCGTCGACCCCGCCGTCGACATCGTCGCCGACATGCTGGCGTTCTTCGAGCGGACCCTCGCCATCGCCGACGAAGCCGGCATCGCCCGCTCGCGGATCGTTCTCGATCCCGGCATCGGCTTCGGCAAGACGCCGGACCAGAACGTGCGAGCCATCGCCGAACTGCCGGCCCTGCGCGTCCTCGGGTTGCCGATTCTGGTCGGCGCCTCGCGCAAGTCGCTGATCGGCCATCTCTCGGGTGCGCCGGTGGGCGAGCGCCTGCCCGGAACCATCGCCGCCCACGTGCTGTCGGTCGCGGGCGGTGCCGACATTCTACGCGTCCACGACGTGCGCGAACATCTTCAAGCCGTCCGCCTGGCCGACGCGATCGTGCGCCGGGGCGGACGCGGAGGAAGCCATGGCTGACACCATCACCATCACCAACATGGATTTCTATGCCCACCACGGCGTGCTGGACGAGGAAGCGAAGCTTGGTCAGCGCTTCTTCGCCGATATCGTGGTGGAGACCGATCTCGGTCCGGCGGCGCGGGCGGACGACTATCGCCAGACGGTCTGCTACGCCAAGCTCTACCGGGCTGTCGAAGCCGTGATGACGGGACGCCGCGCCCACCTGATCGAAGCGCTCGCCGAACGCGCCGCGTCGGCCGTGCTCGCCGAGTTTCCCGGCATCCAGGCCGCGACGGTGACCGTGCGCAAGCCGAACGCACCGATTCCGGGACATTTCGACCATGTGCAGGTGTCCGTCACGCGGCGGCGCGGCTGACATGCTTCCGTCCGGACCAGCGGCGGCGGGGATGGAAATCGCGGCGGTGAGCCTCGGCAGCAATATCGGCGACAAGCGCGGCCATATCGCCGCCGCGATCGATCTGCTGGCGCGGACCCCGGGCCTGCGCGTCGTCGCCCGCTCCGGCGACTATCGGACGGCGCCGTGGGGCTTCGCCGAACAGGACTGGTTCGTGAACGCCTGCGTGCTTCTGGAGACCGCGCTCGCGCCACGCGCGCTGCTCGACCGCTGCCTGGAAATAGAGCACGCCCTCGGCCGGCGCAGGGACGTGCGCTGGGGGCCGCGCATCATCGATCTCGATCTCCTCAGCTACGGCGGGCTGACGATCGACGAGCCGGGTCTTTCCGTGCCGCATCCGCACATGCTGGAGCGCGCCTTCGTGCTCGTGCCGCTTGCGGAAATCGCGCCCGATCTTACGATCGGCGGCGACACGGTGGCTGCCGCGCTGGAACGCGTTGAGGCAGATACCATCACGAGATTGTGAAAATCGACGCCGCGTCCGTCGTGATCGCATGCTGCCGCAGCGGGATAAGAGCGCCCAATCAAAGCTTGAGTAAGGCTGGACGATCTATGTCTTAATTCTGCCGTGCAGGTGCAAGCCGTGCCGGTGCATGTCGTGCAAGGTGCATGTGGCGCAAGGTCCTGGACGGCGCGCGCCGTGCCGCGTGTCCGCTTCCGTCGCAGGCACCGCTTCTGCCGGGCCGATCGACGGTGTGGTTGAGTTGGAGGGACCTGGGAGGCGACCATGACGGAACCGATCTTTCCCGCGCGTTCGGGGTTGCTCGTCAGCGTTCGAGACGTCGCCGAGGCGAGGCTCGCCCTGTCCTCGGGCGCTGACATCATCAACCTCGAAAGGTCCTCGACCGGCCGGGCGGGGGACGTCGACCTCTCGTTCGTCACCGATGTCGCACACCTCCTGGTGGGCCGCCGCATCGTCAGCGCGTCCGTCGCCGATCTGCCGACGACGGACGCCGCGGCCTTCGCCCTGTCGGCAACGGCGCTCGCCTCCGCCGGGGCCAATCACGTGCGGGTCCGGCTGCCGGCATCGGCCCCGCGGATGGAACTGGAAGCGGTGATCGCGGCCATCGGCACCGCTCCGCTCGGGGGAGCACATCCGGTTGCGGTGCTGTTCGCCGAAGGCGATGCGGAGGCCGGGCTGCTGCCTGTTCTTGCCTCCGCCGGCTTTGCCGGCGTCATGCTCGAAGTGTCGGAGCATGGGAGCGGGCGACTTCTCGACCATGCCTCGGCGGAGAGGCTCGCGGCCCTCGCCGAAGCCTGCCGGCGGAACGGCCTTTTCCTCGGCGTCGGCGGTTCGCTCCGGCTGACCGATATCCCGTCGCTCGTGCACGCCGGCGTCAGCCTGCTCGGCTTCCGCGGCGCGGCTTGCGAGGGGCCGACCCGAAACGGCCGGCTATCGGCAACGCGCATCCACGACCTCAGAACCGTCATCGACAGGGCCGCGGCGATGCGTGGGAACGTGGCCTGATGTGTTCCGGCCGCGCAAACCCGACCTGCAAAGCGGAATATGCCGACCTTAAGTCTTGAAAGCGACACGGTCGGCACCCTATGTTGCAACTGGTGTATCAGAATGGTCGGCGCCGAAGCGGCATCGACCGGCAGGGTAAGACACTTCCGCCCGTGCGGTGTCTGTTCCGCCCGCGGAAGGCAGTCCGGGTTGAGACCCGGGCATCGCCGGTGCCGACCGGCGCCATCCATCGCCGGCGCCATGTCGCGCTCGCGAGGAACGTGGAGGAAATCCCGGTTGGATTCGGGCAAAAGGACTAGTCCGCTGAATATGGCATTCAACGCCGAAGACGTGAGCGTTTCCGAAACGCTCGATCCGCTGTCCGCCGGCAAGGCGACCACACGCAGCCTCGCCGATGCGACGACCTCGATCGAAGCCGTCCTTGCGAGCCTCGACGATTCCAAGGCGGAAGACGTGGTCTCCATCGACATCGCCGGAAAGACCTCGCTTGCCGACCACATGGTGGTGGCGTCGGGCCGGTCCCATCGTCATGTCGGCGCCATCGCCGACCACATCATCAAGGATCTCAAGGAAGCCGGTTTCGGCTCCCCGCGGGTCGAGGGCCTGCCGCAGTGCGACTGGGTGCTGCTCGATGCCGGCGACGTGATCATCCACGTCTTCCGCCCCGAGGTGCGCCAGTTCTACAACATCGAAAAGATGTGGTCGGCCGACGCTCCCGCTGCTCCGCGGGTCACCGGCTGACGCCGGTTCGGGCAGGCGGCTTCCGTGCGGGTGCTGTTGTGCGTGGTCGGCCGGCTTAAGGCCGGCCCCGAGCGCGATCTTGCAGAGCGCTATCTCGACCGTGCCGCCAAGGCCGGGCCGGCGATCGGCCTGACCGGGTTCGACGTGATCGAGCTTGCGGAAAGCCGCGCCGCGCGGGCCGATGCCCGGCGCGACGAAGAGGCGGCCGCGCTTGCCGGCCATCTGCCGGCCGGTGCCGCCGTGGTGGTGCTGGACGAACGGGGCGGGACGCTTGCAAGCGAAGCCTTCGCGGAGCGCGTCGCGAAATTTCGCGACGGCGGTCGCGGAACCCTGGCGCTGATCATCGGTGGACCCGACGGCCATGGCGAGGCGCTGCGCAAGCGAGCCGACCTGCTGCTCGCCTTCGGCGCGATGACCTGGCCGCATCAGCTCGTGCGCATCATGGCGGCCGAACAGCTCTACCGCGCCGTGACGCTGATTTCCGGCCATCCCTATCATCGCGGCGGTTGAGGGCCTATTCCCCGGCGGTTTCGCGCGGCGGTAACGAACCGTTTACCGTGGCGGTCGTATCGACGAGAGAGATCGCGATGGATGCCCGACGGGTCTTCCGGCGCGCCCCGTCCGGATGCTGCCGGGCAGGCCCACCCCAGGGCAGCCGGACGCGACGCAGATTTCAGGGTTTTGTATCCCGCGGATCTTCCCGTCGATCGCCGCTCAACCCCAGGCGGCGCTCCTGAAGATGGAAAGCATGTCTTGATCCCAGAGGCTGCCGTCCAAGCGATCGATCGGCTGCCGAAGCGGGCGGGCAGGGAGCTCCGGACCGCCCGACGGAGCATCGTCGCCGTCGGCGCCTTCTGTCTTTGTGTGCTGGCGCCGCTGCATCCGGGGTGGGCGACGGAAGAGGATCCGGCGATCCCGCCGACCGCGGCGAACCCGACCGACGCCCCGGCGGCAAGCGCGGGCGCTGCGTCACAGCCCGCCGCGCCGCTCGATCCGGTGCAGGAGCGCCAGAAGCGCGTTCGCGAACTGTCGGCGCTCAACCAGACCATTCGCGTCAATGCCGAACGGCAGGCCGAACTCGCCCACGAGATCGCCGCTCTCGACCAGGACCGGACGCGTCTCAACCAGGCGATTCTCGATGTCGGCGAGCGGCGCTCGAAACTCGAGAAGACCATGGCGGCGACCGAATCGCGCATCGCCGAGATCGAAACGCAGGCCGACAGCGTGCGCGCGTCGTTCAATGCCCGCCGGGCGACGCTGGCCGAGATCATCGCCACGCTGGAGCGCATCGGCCGGCAGCCGCCGCCGGCGATCGCCGTCGATGCGGCCGACGCCCGCAGCGCGGTGCGCAGCGCCATGCTGCTCGGTGCGGTGCTGCCGGAAATCCGCATCCAGGCCGACGGCCTCGCCGCCGATCTCCAGGAGATCGCCCGCCTCGGCCGCGATGCGCGCACCGAGCGCGCGCGCCTTGCCAAGGATGCCGAGAAGCTCGCCGAGGAGCGGGAACGCCTGAGCCTGCTCGTCGAGGAGAAGCGCAAGGCACGCGACACGTCCGCGGAGCAACTGAACGCCGAGCGGGCCGCCGCTGAGGAACTCGCCTCCAGGGCGACGTCGCTGCAAGGCCTGATCGGCACGCTGGAGCGCGACCTCTCGACGGCTCGCAAGGCGGCCGACGATGCCCGCGCCGCCTCGTCGGGCGCGCGGCCGAGCGCGGGCGATCCCTCGCGGCTTGCACCCGCGGTCGCCTTTGCCTCGACGCGCGGTCACCTGCCCTATCCGGCGGCGGGCCCCATCGAGTCGAAATTCGGCGATGACGACGGCTATGGCGGCCAGCGTCAGGGCATCGTCATCGGCGCCGCACCGGGCGCGCAGGTCTCCGCGCCGGCCGACGGATGGGTCGTCTATGCCGGACCCTTCCGTTCCTACGGCAAGATCTTGATCCTGAACCTTGGCGACGGATATCATATGCTGTTGGCGGGGATGGACCGCATCGACGTGGACCTTGGCCAGTTCGTGCTCGCGGGCGAGCCGGTCGGGACCGTGGCCGGTCAGATTTTCGCGAACGCGGCTGCGGCGGCCAAGGCTCAGCCGCAATCGTCACTATATGTCGAGCTTCGGAAGGACAGCGCTCCGATCGATCCCGCCCCCTGGTGGGCGGCGGCGGGCGAGCAAGAGGTACGCGGATGACTGGCAGGCTCACTCTCATCGGCGCGGGCATCGTGCTCGGCGCGGGACTGACGCTGGTGGCGACGGTGCCGCGTTTCCAGCCGGCCGGTATCGCGTATGCGGCCTCATCGTCCTCGGATGTCTACCGGCAGCTCAACCTGTTCGGTGACGTGTTCGAGCGGATTCGCGCCGATTATGTCGAGGAGCCCGATGACGCCAAGCTGGTCGAGGCGGCCATCAAGGCGATGCTCACGTCCCTCGATCCGCATTCCGAGTACCTGCCGCCGGACAAGCAGCGGGACATGAATGTCAAGACCAGCGGCGAGTTCGGCGGCCTCGGCATCCAGGTGCTGATGGAGAACGGTGAGGTGAAGGTCGTGTCTCCGATCGAGGGCACCCCGGCGCAGAAGGCCGGCGTGCTCTCCGGCGACGTGATTCTCTCCGTCGACGGCAAGTCGCTCGAGGGCGTGACCCTGGACGAGGCGGTGGACAAGCTGCGCGGACCGGTGAAGACGCCGGTGACGCTTGAGATCAAGCGAACCAACCAGGAGAAGCCGCTCGAGTTCAAGATCGTGCGCGACCGGATCGTGATTCCGTCGGTGCACTGGCGGACCGAGGACGACGTCGGCTACATCAAGATCAACGAGTTCACCGAGAACACCGGCGACGGCCTGGAGAAGGCCATCGCCGACATCAACAAGAAGATCCCGGCCGACAAGCTGAAGGGCTACATCGTCGACCTGCGCAACAATCCCGGCGGCCTGCTGACGCAGTCCATCACGGTGGCCGACGACTTCCTCGACAAGGGCGAGATCGTCTCCACGCGCGGCCGCGGCGCCGAGAACACCCAGCGCTTCAATGCGCGTCCGGGCGACCTCGCCAGCGGCAAGCCGGTGATCGTGCTCGTCAACGGCGGCTCGGCCTCGGCGTCCGAGATCGTGGCCGGTGCGCTGCAGGATCACCGCCGCGCGACGATCCTCGGCACCCGCTCGTTCGGCAAGGGCTCTGTGCAGACCATCATCCCGCTCGGCTCGAACGGCGCGATCCGCCTGACGACCGCGCGCTACTACACGCCCTCGGGCCGCTCGATCCAGGCGAAGGGCATCGAGCCCGACATCGAGGTGCTGCAGGACGTTCCGGACGAGCTGAAGGACAAGGTCGAGGTCAAGGGCGAGGCCACCCGGCCGGGCCATCTTCAGGCCGAGGACGGCAAGGAAACGCTCTCGCCCTCTCAGGCCTACGTGCCGGAGGACCCGAAGAAGGACAAGCAGCTCAACACCGCGCTCGACCTTCTGCGCGGCGTGCAGGCCAACAAGAACTTCCCGCCGAATCCGGAGACGCCGGTTCCGAACTGAACCGGCTTTCCGAGAAAGGATGCGCGGCCGCGGGGCAGTCCCGCGGCCGTTTGCGTTTCCGGCCGGGGCATATCCCGTTCAAATCGAGCCGATCTGAACGATCAGGATGTGCTCAAGCTTATAAATCTGGAGCGATTTCTTGTCGATCTGATGATTCCATCAGATCGGAAAGCACTCTAAGCAATCCGGATCAGTGGCCGACATTCGACAGGAGGTTGAGCACGAGGCAGCCGGCGACGATCAGCGCGAAGCCGGCAACGGCCGCAAGATCGAGCTTCTGGCCGTAGAGGATGACGCCGACACCGGCCACGAGGACGATGCCGAGTCCGGACCACATCGCATAGGCGACGCCGACAGGGATGGTGCGCAGCGACAGCGTCAGCATGTAGAAGGCGATGCCGTAGCCCGCGACCACCAAAAGCGACGGCCAGAGCCGGGTGAACTCCTCCGAGGCCTTCAGCGCGCTTGTTGCGATCACCTCGGCGACGATGGCAATTCCGAGATAGACATAGGGCATGGGACTGTTCCTGGAACCGGCTTGAGGCGAGGCCGGAGAGTGTGGCCTGCTTCACGGCGGCGTGAAAGCCCAAGCAGGGAGCGAAGAGTCCCCACCGATGGCGATCGCCGGACGACAAGTCCCCGAAAGCACGCTATTTGGGAATCCCATCCCGGTTCGACCGGGCGTGATGGTTTTCGGAGTGTGTTTGATGTGTTTCCTGGCGCCTTCCGGTTCCGAAAACGCCGACGTGCGGGATGCCGATCGGGCCTGGATCCATCAGGCGATCGCCCGCATCGAGGCCGACTACAACCGCTCGGCGGATACCCATCTCATCAAGGTCGACCTGCCGATCCCCGGCATCCACCTCTATCTCAAGGATGAGTCGAGCCATCCCACCGGCTCGCTGAAGCATCGGCTCGCGCGCTCGCTGATGCTCTATGCGCTCTGCAACGGCCGCGTCGGCCCGCGCACCACGCTGATCGAAGCTTCCAGCGGTTCGACGGCGGTGTCGGAGGCCTATTTCGCCCGGCTGATCGGCAGCCGGTTCATCGCCGTGGTGCCGCGCTCGACATCGTCGGAAAAGGTGCGGATGATCGAGGACCAGGGCGGCGAGGTGTTCTTCGTCGACGGCCCCAAGGAGGTCTACGGCGCGGCGGAGCGGCTCGCCGCCGAGACCGGCGGCTACTATCTCGACCAGTTCACGTTCGCCGAGCGGGCGACGGACTGGCGCGGCAACAACAACATCGCCGAATCGCTGTTCCGCCAGATGTCGGCCGAACCCGCGCCTGTGCCGAGCTGGCTCGTCTGCAGCGCCGGCACGGGGGGCACCTCGGCCACCCTCGGCCGCTATATCCGCTATCGCCGCTTCGACACGCGGCTCTGTGTCGCCGATCCCGAAAGCTCGGTGTTTCACCGCCACTTCGTCGATCCCTCGGTGATGGAACTCGATTGTCCGGGGCCGGGCATCGAGGGGATCGGCCGTCCGCGCGTGGAACCCTCGTTCCTGCCGGAACTGGTGGACTGCATGATCGCGGTGCCGAATGCCGCGAGCCTTGCCGCGATGCGCGCCATCAGCGACGTCATCCGCAAGCCGTGCGGCGGCTCGACCGGGACCAACATCTGGGCGACCGCGCGCATCATCTCGCGGATGATGGCGCGGGGCGAGACCGGCTCGGTGGTGACGCTCCTGTGCGATTCCGGCGACCGCTACCGCTCGACCTATTATGACGAGACCTGGATCGCCACGCAGGGCCTCGATCTAGCGGCGGCCAGAGCCGAGATCGACGATTTCCTGCTGAAGGGCGTGCCGCTGTCCGAGTAAGACGGCGCCGATCACGATGCGGTGCCGGCGGAGCGGGCGATCTCCCGTCCCGTTTCCGCGAGCAGCTTCAGCACGCGGTCGCGATCCGCCTCGCCGGCGACGTCGATGCGCCTCAGATAAGGGCAGGTGAGGGCCGCGATGGCCGTGCCCTGCGGACCGAGGATCGGGATCGAGAGATTGCGCACGCCCTCGATCTGCTGGCTGTCGGTGGCGGCGTAGCCGTCGCGGCGCAAGGCGTCGAGGCGACGGTCAAGATCCACCGGCGCATGGTCGTGCGGCAGGCGCTCGTATTCCTCGAGCATGAAAGCCCGTTCGCGTGGCGTCGAAAAGGCGAGGAGCGCCTGGCCTGAGCCGGTGCCGAGCAGGCCGAGATGGGCGCCGACCCGAACGCCGAGGCTCCAGTATTCCGGTGAATCCACCTGCGCGACGACGATGACCGCGCCACGGTCATAGACCGCGAGATGGCAGGCCTGCCCGGCCTCGCGGGCGAAGCGGCGCATCACCGGCATGGCATGGGAGACCAGCCGACGCATCGGCTCGTGCCGGTGGGCGAGGGCGAACAGCTTGAGGCTCAGCTCATAGAGGTCGCCGGAGGAGCGGGAGACATAGCCGCGCCGCACCAGCCGGTCGAGCATGCGGTAGATCTCGTTCGGCGTGCGGCCGAGAGCCTTGGCGATTTCCGCCTGGGTCAGCCCCTCCTCGGTCCCCGCGAGCAGTTCCAGGATGTCCAGCCCCTTGTCGAGCGCCGGCGCGCGGTAGCGTTCCGCCTCCTCACCGCTCATGTCGGGCCTTTACAGGAAAAAAACATCGCGACACACCTCCTGCGGCGTTGACCGTCGCCGACGGATCGGATTACCTGCGAATAATAGTTTCAAATATGAGACGATGCCGCAAGCGGTTCCGCGGCCCTGTCTGCGGCGGCGATCCATCGTCGCGCGCTCATGAACGTCGGACCGGCCGGCGACGTCGGTCCGGACAACCCCGCAAGGCCGCGCGGCGGCCGTTCGAAGGAAGACCCATGACCGTCATCAAAGACATGCGGGTGTTCGACCTGCGCTTCCCGACCTCGCTGTCGCTCGACGGCTCGGACGCGATGAACCCCGATCCGGACTATTCGGCCGCCTATGTCGTGCTCTCGACGGGCGAAGACGGGCTGGAAGGCCACGGCCTGACCTTCACCATCGGCCGGGGCAATGACATCTGCTGCGATGCCATCCGCGCGATGCGCCATCTCGTCGTGGGCCTCGATCTCGACTGGGTCGAGGCGGATCCCGGCCGGTTCTGGCGGCATGTGACGAGCGACAGCCAGCTGCGCTGGATCGGCCCCGACAAGGGTGCCATCCACCTTGCGACCGGTGCCGTCGTCAATGCCGTCTGGGACCTGATGGCGAAGCGGGCCGGCAAGCCGGTGTGGCAGTTTGTGGCCGACATGGAGCCCGAGCAGCTCGTCAAGATCGTCGACTTCCGCTACATCACCGACTGCATCACGCCCGACGAGGCGCTGGAGCTTCTGCGCGCCCGGCACGCCGGCAAGGCAGAACGGATCGCGACGCTCAAGGCCGAGGGCTATCCCTGCTACACCACCTCGGCCGGCTGGCTCGGCTATTCCGACGAGAAGCTGCGCCGGCTCGCGCAGGAGGCGGTGGATGCCGGCTTCGATCACATCAAGCTCAAGGTCGGCCGCGACCGGGCCGACGATATCCGCCGCCTTGCCATCGCCCGCGAGGTGTTGGGTCCCGACCGCTACCTGATGATCGATGCCAACCAGGTCTGGGAAGTCGGCCAGGCGATCGACTGGATGGCCGATCTGGCCTTCGCCAAGCCGTTCTTCATCGAGGAGCCGACGAGCCCCGACGATGTCGCCGGCCATCGCCGCATCCGCCAGGCCGTTTCGCCGGTGAAGGTGGCGACCGGCGAGATGTGCCAGAACCGCATCATGTTCAAGCAGTTCATCATGGAAGGGGCGATCGACGTCGTTCAGATCGATTCCTGCCGGCTGGGCGGGCTGAACGAGGTGTTCGCGGTGCTGCTGATGGCGGCCAAGCACGGGCTGCCGGTGTGGCCGCACGCCGGCGGCGTCGGCCTGTGCGAATATGTGCAGCACCTGTCGATGATCGATTATCTGTGCGTCTCGGGCACCAAGGAAGGCCGGGTGATCGAGTTCGTCGACCATCTGCACGAGCACTTCGTCGAGCCGTGCGTGATCGAAAATGCGGCCTACATGCCGCCGAAGCGGCCGGGCTTCTCCATCGAGATGAAGCCGGCCTCGATCCTCAAGCACGTCTTCGCGGGCTGAGCTTCAGCGCGACTCCGGCCGCGCGGCGGCCCGGAACAAATGTTGGTGGCGCCGGACGGAACCCGTCCGGCGCCGTTTTCGTCAATAGGTCTTGTATTCCGCCTCGCCCTTGGAGAGCGCGAACTCTTCCTCCGGCGACAGCACCAGCTTGTGGCGGCCGGCAATGGCGAAATAGACGATGCCGAGCGCGAACCAGATGGCGACGCCGATGACGCCGGCCCGATACGTCGGATCGGAGAGTTGGAAGCCGAGGGTGACGATGGCGATGATGATCGTCAGCCCGGCGCCCACCACGCCGAACGGGCTCTTGTAGGGCCGCTCGATGTGGGGATGCGTGCGCTTCAGGATGATGTAGGACAGCGCCTGCATGATGTAGGACAGCATGGCGCCGAACACCGCCATGTTGAGGAGCGTGCCGCCGATGATGGCGGAGCCTTCCGCCGCGCCGACCGAGAACCACACCGCGAACATCAGAACCAGCGCGACCAGTGCGCCGGCGAGCATCGCCACATGCGGCGTCTTGCGCGTGCCGTGGGTGATGGAGAGCCAGCGCGGGAAGTAGCCCGCGCGCGACAGCGAATAGATCTGCCGGCCCTGGGCATAGATGATGGTGTGGAAGCTGGCGATGAGGCCGATGACGGCGACGAGCGCCAGCACCTTGGCGAGGCCGTCGCCGTAGATGGCACGGAAGCCGTCGAGTAGCGGTTCGCCGGAGGTGGCGAGCGCGAACGTACCGTTCGGCACCGAGGAATTCAGCCACAGGATCATGAAAGCCGAGATGATCAGCGTCAGGATGCCGAGGATGATGCCGCGCGGCATGTCGCGCTTGGGATCGACGGATTCCTCGGCGGCGAGCGGAAGCTGCTCGATGGCGAGGAAGAGCCACACCGCGAACGGCATCGCCGCGAGCGCGCCGCCGATGCCGTGAGGCAGGAACGGTCCCCCACCGTTCGGCAGCTCCGTGCCGTCAGCCGCCACGTTGAGCGCCCAGCGGGAGAAATCGACCACAGGAAAGGCACTGACCCAGAAGGCAACGAGGCAGGCGAGCGCAAGCAAGGTGACGACCAGCGTGACCTTGAACGACAGCTCCACGCCGACGACGTTGAGGCCGACGAACACGACATAGCCGAAGATCCAGTAGACCGGCTGGAACTCGACCGGGGTCTCGAAGATCGAGCCGAGATAGGAGCCGATGAAGAACACCACCACGGCCGGGGTGATGACATATTCGACGTTCTCGCAGAGACCGGTGATGAAGCCGCCCCAGGGGCCCATGGCGGTGCGGGCGAACGAATAGGCCGCCCCGGTGTGGGGCAGGGCGGGCGACATTTCGGCGATCGAGAAGGTGAGGCCGAGATACATGACCGCGATCAGGACCGCGGCGATGAACATGCCTCCCCAGCCGCCGGACGCGAGGCCCAGGTTCCAGCCCGAGAAGTGGCCCGAGATCACGGCGCCCACCCCGAGCGCCCAAAGCGATGCCACCCCGGCGTAGCGCTTCAGCCCCCGCTTCTCGAAATAGGCGACATCCACCCGTTCATAGGTGATGCCCGTCGGTTGTGTATCCATCTTGCCCACGTCCCCTGAGAAAATGCGGCGGCGGACGGTGCGCAGCGAAGAACACGCCTGCCGTCGCGGCCACGAGCCGATATCCGGTCACCGCGAGGGGAGCGAAGCAGCCCTCCCGATCACGGCAAGGTGAGCCATGCAATCGGTGGGCCACTCGTGTGCAAATGAAATCGCCCGGGATCAGCCGAGAAGGACGCGGTGCTCCGGCAGGCCCGGTACGTCGACGGCGAGCGAGAAAAGGCTGCCGCCGAGCCGGTCGCCGGGATCCGACGCGGTCGTGATGTAGAGTGTCTTCAGGTCCGGCCCGCCGAACGTGCAGGTGGTGATGTTGCGCACCGGCATCTCGATGATGCGGTCGATCTGCCCGTCAGGCGCGATCCGCACGATGCACTGCCCGCCATAGCGGCAGTTCCAGACATAGCCGCGCGAGTCGATGGCCGAGCCATCGGGGGAACCGCGCTCGAAGCCGGAAAAGAACGGGCGCTCGTTGGCGATCTCGGAGGAGTCCGGGTCGTAGTCGTAGGCGCGGATTTCGTTGGCGAGGGTGTCTGCGAAATAGAAGGTGCGCCGATCCGGGCTCCAGCACAGAGTGTTGGCGATGCCGAGGTCGCGCCGCCATACCGTCGCCTCGCCGTTGCGCGCGATGCGGTAGAGCACCCCGTCCGTGCCGCCGGCGGGCAGGTCCTCGCCATTCGGTCCGACATTGTTGCGCATGGAGCCGACCCAGAATAGGCCGGCGGGATCGGGACGGCCGTCGTTGAGCCGCACCGCAGGGCTGCCGGGCAGGGTAAAGCCGTGATCGCGGCGTTCATCGCCTGCCGGCCGCCAGAGAATGATTCGGGAGCCGAGCGCCACCAGCATCGTGCCCGGCTGCGAGGTGAGCGCGAGGGCCACCACCGGCTCGTCGAACATCCAGGTGTGAACGGAGTTGTCCGCAGGCCTCAGCCGGTGGATGAGGAAGCGGTTGATGTCCGTCCAGTAGAGCGCCCGCTCGTCGGCGGACCAGACGGCCCCCTCTCCGCAGCGGTCGCCCGTCGGCACAACGCAGACCACGGATTTGTCGATCGCCATCCTGTGTTCCTTCTCACCGTGGCCGCCTGGCCCGGAAGCCTCTGTTTTATGGGACTTAAATGCCCGCATCGCGGTCAGACGGTGGGCTGAGCCGGTGGCGAGGTCAAGAGGGCGATGACGGCGCCAGCATGGGCGGATTGTGGCACTCGTGATCCACGGTTGTCGCATTTTGGCAAAAGAGTGTCGCTGACGCCGTTGACGAACGACGCCGACGGGGGGAGGATTTGGGCTGATCGTTCGATTGCGAACAGGCGACCTCGCATTCCTGCGTGGCGACAGACGATTGCAGCGGAGACCCGTTTGCCGGGAAGCGCCTTCCCCCTCCATATGCTTCCCAACTCGCCGGTTGTCCCCGGCGGGGCCGCAGTCGTCACCGCTTCGCTCCTCCCTTTTCCAGTATCGTGGCTGGCCGAGGCCTTCCGACGCCCGGTCCGAGATGGGCGTGTCCTGCGTCGCGGCGGTCCCAGCCGGTTCCGGCAGGGGATTTGCATGGCGATGGCCGACCGGCGGCCGGTGGCGTTGCGGATGGGGACGGTTTCATCCACGGCCACCTCCACTCTTGGGAGTTGCGGTTTCGCCGAATATGTCTATACGAAGACAAACAACGAAATGCTCAACCAGCCGCAGGGCTGTCTGCCCTGACGCCTCCAGAGGTTAGCAGTTTCTCATGGATTATTTCCTGCAGCAGCTCATCAACGGCGTTGCTCTCGGATCGATTTATGGTCTGATCGCCATTGGTTATACGATGGTCTATGGCATCATCGGCATGATCAACTTCGCGCATGGCGATATTTTCATGGTCGGTTCGTTCATCGCTCTGATTATCATCGTCGGTCTGGGGCTGACCGCCGCGAGCGGTATCGGCGTGCTCGTGCTGGCACTGGCGCTGGTCCTGGTGATCGCGATGGTGTTGACCTCGGTCTGGGGCTGGACGGTTGAGCGCATCGCCTACCGGCCGCTGCGCGGCTCGTTCCGCCTCGCGCCGCTCATCACCGCCATCGGCATGTCGATCACCCTGCAGAACTTCGTGCAGATCACCCAGGACGCCCGGGTGAAGCCGCTGCAACCGATCGTGACCGGCGGCTACACGCTCATCGATGCCGGCGGGTTCGTCGTGCGGATCTCGAACATCCAGATCCTGATCGTGGCCACGACCATCGTGCTGATGTCGGCGTTCACGTTCATCATCACCCGCACCTCGCTCGGCCGCTCGCAGCGCGCCTGCGAGCAGGATATGAAGATGGCGGCGCTGCTCGGCGTGAACGTCGACCGCACCATTTCGCTCACCTTCGTGATGGGGGCGGCGCTCGCCGCGGTCGCGGGGCTGATGTACCTGCTCTATTACGGCGTGATCGACTTCTATATCGGCTTCGTGGCGGGCGTTAAGGCGTTCACGGCGGCGGTGCTCGGCGGCATCGGCTCGCTGCCCGGCGCCATGCTCGGCGGCCTGCTGATCGGCCTGATCGAGACCTTCTGGTCCGGCTATTTCTCGATCGAGTACAAGGACGTGGCGGCCTTCTCCATTCTCGCCATCGTGCTCATCTTCATGCCGTCGGGCCTGCTCGGCAAACCCGAGGTGGAGAAGGTCTGATGGTATCCGCCTCCGCTTCATCCTCTTCCGGGCGCTTCGCGGCGTCGCTGAAGGACGCCATCATCTCCGCGGTCGTCGCGCTCGCCCTGTTCGGACCGATGCTCGGCCTCAAGACCGAGACGACGACCGGCGGCCTGATCCTGGCCTATCGCTGGCAGGCGCTCGGCATCGCGGTCGCCGTGGTGTTCGTCGGCCGGCTTCTCCTGAACCTGTTCGTATTCAAGACGGACTCGCCCGCGACAGGGTTGCTATCGTCCATCGTGCCCGGGCAGGCGGCGCTCGCCTCCATCGGCAAGGTCCTCGGGCCGCTGCTCCTCGCCGTCGCCGTTTTTCTGCCGGTTATCTCGGGCGTCGCATTCCCGGCGCAGAGCCGATACGTCATCGACCTTTCCATCCTTGTGCTCACCTACGTGATGCTCGGGTGGGGCCTGAACATCGTGGTCGGGCTCGCGGGCCTGCTCGATCTCGGCTATGTGGCGTTCTATGCGGTCGGCGCCTATTCCTACGCTCTGCTCGCCCAATATTTCGGCTGGTCGTTCTGGGTCTGCCTGCCGCTCGCCGGCATTCTTGCCGCGTGCTGGGGCATGACGCTCGGCTTCCCGGTGCTGCGTCTCAGGGGCGACTATCTCGCCATCGTGACGCTCGCATTCGGCGAGATCATCCGCATCGTGCTCCTGAACTGGGCTGATTTCACCGGCGGCCCGAACGGCATCTCCGGCATCCCGCGCCCGAGCTTCTTCGGCATCGAGTTCGACCGCAGCCCCGAGGGTTTCGCGGCAACGTTCGGGCTGCAATTCAGCGCGATCCACCGCATCATCTTCCTCTATTATCTGATCCTCGCCTTGGCCCTGATCACGGCCTTCGCCACGGTACGGCTGCGCCGGTTGCCCGTCGGCCGGGCCTGGGAAGCGCTGCGTGAGGACGAGATCGCCTGCCGCTCGCTCGGCATCAACACCACCATCACGAAGCTGTCGGCGTTCGCGACCGGGGCGATGTTCGGCGGCTTCGCCGGCTCGTTCTTCGCGACTCGCCAGGGCTTCATCTCGCCGGAATCGTTCACCTTCATCGAGTCCGCCGTGATCCTCGCGATCGTGGTGCTCGGCGGCCTCGGCAGCCAGATCGGCGTCGTCATCGCCGCTGTTGTCATGATCGGCGGCTTCGAACTGTTCCGCGGCCTCGACGAATACCGCATGCTGGTGTTCGGCCTCGCGATGGTGCTGATCATGATCTGGCGTCCGCGCGGCATGGTCTCCTCCCGCAAGCCGACCATCGCGCTCAGTAGCAAGGCCAAGGCGATCGACGCCTCTCTTGTCGGGGAAGGGCACGGCTGATGCGCTGGAACCAGAACCCCGTGCTCACCGTCGAGCACCTCACCATGCGGTTCGGCGGGCTCGTGGCCGTCGGAGACCTGTCGTTCAATGTCGGCCGCGGCGACATCACCGCGCTGATCGGCCCGAACGGAGCCGGCAAGACGACGGTGTTCAACTGCATCACCGGATTCTACAAGCCGACCGAGGGGCGGCTGACCGTGCGCGGCGACGCCGGCGACACCTTCCTGCTGGAGCGGATGCCGGACTTCGAGATTTCCGGCACGGCGCATGTGGCGCGCACCTTCCAGAACATCCGCCTGTTCGGCGGCATGACGCTTCTGGAAAACCTGATGGTGGCGCAGCACCGCGCGCTGATGAAGGCCTCGGTGTTCTCCATCGCCGGCATCTTCGGCCTCAAGGGATTCCGTAGCGCCCAGGCCGAGGCGCTGGACCGCGCCAAATACTGGCTCGATCGCGTCGGCCTGCTGGCGCGCGCCGACGATCCGGCGGCGGACCTGCCCTACGGTGCCCAGCGCCGGCTGGAGATCGCCCGCGCGATGTGCACCCGCCCGCAGCTTCTGTGCCTCGACGAACCGGCGGCTGGCCTCAACCCCCGGGAATCCGCGGAGCTGAATGACCTGCTGCTGTTCATCCGCAAGGAGCATCAGGTCTCGCTGCTCCTCATCGAACACGACATGAGCGTGGTGATGGAGATCTCCGACCACGTCGTGGTGCTCGACTACGGCAAGAAGATCTCCGACGGCTCGCCGGACGAGGTGCGCAACGATCCGAAGGTGATCGCGGCCTATCTCGGCGTCGATGACGACGAGGTCGAGGCCGTGGAGCAGGAGGTCGGAGTATGAGCCTGACGATGGAAGCCGGTGCACAGGCCCGCTCCGCGGCGACGGAAGCGCTGCTGCAGGTTCGCGGCGTGAAGACCTATTACGGCAAGATCATCGCGCTGAAGGGGGTCGATCTCGACGTCAACCGCGGCGAGATCGTCACGCTGATCGGCGCGAACGGCGCCGGCAAGTCGACGCTGATGATGACGGTGTTCGGCAGCCCGCGAGCCCGCGAAGGCTCGATCCGGTTCGAGGGCGCGGAGATCACGCATCTGCCGATGCACGAGATCGCGCGCCTGAAGATCGCGCAGTCGCCTGAAGGCCGTCGCATCTTTCCGCGCATGACCGTGTTCGAAAACCTTCAGATGGGCTCGGTGCTGGGCGATCCCGCGCATTTCGATGCCGATCTGGAGCGCATGTTCACGCTGTTTCCGCGCCTGAAGGAGCGCATCCACCAGCGCGGCGGCACGCTTTCCGGCGGCGAGCAGCAGATGCTGGCGATCGCGCGGGCACTGATGAGCCGGCCGAAACTCCTGTTGCTCGACGAGCCCTCGCTTGGCCTCGCGCCGCTGATCGTGAAGCAGATCTTCGATGCGATCCGGATGCTGAACGAGACGGAAGGCTTGACGGTGTTCCTCGTCGAGCAGAACGCCTATCATGCGTTGAAACTCGCCCACCGCGGCTACGTGATGGTGAACGGCACCATCACGATGTCCGGCACCGGGCGCGAGCTGCTCGCCCGGGAAGAGGTGCGGGCCGCCTATCTCGAAGGCGGACGGCATTGAGCGCGGTTCCGGTCACGATGCGGCAGCGGGCGGGCGCAGGCCCGACCGCGGGACGATAGCGGGGAGGGGCATGGGCATTCTCTGGGAAAGTTCGTTTGGCGCCTTCTTGGTGCTCACCGTCCTGCTGGGCGGCGGCGGCGCCTGGATGACGGGCAGGGCGATCGCGCGCGGATGGAAGCCGATCGGCATCCTGTTCTTCTATATGGCGCTCCTGACCTGCGGCATCCGGTTCCTGCAGTTCGCGCTGTTCCACGGCACGCTGCTGTCGGCGCATTACTGGGTCGTGACGTATATCATCTATCTGATCGCGAGCCTTGCGGGGTGGCGTTACACCCGCACGCTTCAGATGACGACGCAATATAGCTGGCTCTACGAGCGCTCCGGCCCGTTCTCGTGGCGGGAGAAGGCCGGCGCCTGAGCCGGCGAACGGGATCGTCCGGCGGTCCCCATGACGATACCGCCGGACGTTGAAACGCGGCACTATGCCGTCAAGGCGGGCTTCAGGCCCGCCCACTGCCAAGAACCGATTTTCGTCTTATCCAGAGGGAGTTATGGGAATGAAGAAGGTTCTGCTGGCTGGCGCCGCCCTGGCGTTCAGCACCATTCTTTCGAGCGCCGCGTGGGCCGATATCCTGATCGCCACCGAGGGCCCGATGACCGGCCAGTACGCCTCGTTCGGCGCGCAGCTGAAGGCGGGCGCCGAGCAGGCGGTCGCCGACATCAACGCCGCCGGTGGCGTGCTCGGCGAGAAGCTCGTTCTCGAGATCGGTGACGATGCCTGCGATCCGAAGCAGGCGGTCGCGGTCGCGAACCAGCTCGCCTCCAAGGGCGTGAAGTTCGTCGCCGGCGCGTTCTGCTCGGGCTCCTCGATCCCGGCGAGCGCGGTCTATGCCGAAGAAGGCATCATCATGATCTCGCCGGCTTCGACCAATCCGAAGTTCACGGACGAGCGCCCCGGCGACATGATCTTCCGCGTCTGCGGTCGCGACGACCAGCAGGGCCAGGTGGCCGGCAAGTTCCTTGCCGATCACTTCGCCGGCAAGAAGATCGCCATCCTGAACGACAAGTCGGCTTACGGCCTCGGCCTCGCCGAAGAGACCCGCAAGTACTACAACGAAGCCGGCGGCAAGGAAGTCCTCTGGGAGGCCTATACCGCCGGTGAAAAGGACTACACCGCGCTCGTCTCGAAGATGAAGCAGGCGGGCGTGCAGGTCGTCTATATCGGCGGCTATCACACCGAAGCCGGCCTGATCCTGCGCCAGATGCGCGAGCAGGGCATGGATGCCGTCGTCGTGTCGGGCGATGCGCTCGTGACGGACGAGTACTGGGCGATCACCGGCAAGGCCGGCGAAGGCACCCTGATGACGTTCTCGCCGGATCCGCGCAAGAACCCGGAAGCCGCGCCGATCGTCGAGGAGTTCCGCAAGAAGGGCATCGAGCCGGAAGGCTACGTGCTCTACACCTATGCCGCGATCCAGGCGTGGGCCGATGCCGTGAAGGCTGCCGGCACGACGGATCTGGAGCCGGTGGTGAAGGCGCTCTCCAGCGGCGACTTCAAGACCGTTCTCGGCGACCTGAAGTTCGACTCCAAGGGCGACGTGACGATGCCGGGCTACGTCATGTACGAGTGGAAGGACGGCAAGTACGACTACTTCAAGAGCTGATCGCGTGATCCCGGCGGCTGAGCCGGGGACACCGTAGCGCCGGAACCGAGTTCCGTCCGGGCTTCCAAGGCTCGGACGGCCGTAACCGGCGCAGGCTCCTGAACCGCGATAGAAGCCGGCGATCAGGCTGATCGGCCGTCGCTTCGAACGGGTCAGTCAATGACGAAAAGCCCCGGGTCAAACCGGGGCTTTTCGATTCTCGCGATGGGCATTCGACCTCCGGCGCATCGATGTTCCCCGCCTCTCGTGTGGTCTTTCGACCGTCGCCCCTTCCCGCGCGTGCAACGAATGGTCATATCTCGACGTTCGGACGGCAGCTTCCGTCTAGAGCATATCCCGTGCAGATCGAACCGATCTGCACGGGATATGCTCAAGGTTTTGAATCTGGAGCGATTTTCTGTCGACCCGATGAGTCCATCAGATCGGAAAGCGCTCTAACCGGAGAATCGAGATGTCCTTCGTCCCCGCTCTTCGCGCCGCACGCCGTCTGGGTGCTGCCGCACTGATCGGTCTGGCCGTCATGACGGCCGGGGCTTCGGCCGAGGCCGGCGCGATCTACGATCGCATCAAGTCCAGCGGCAATCTGGTGATCGGTCTGGAAGGCACCTATCCACCGTTCAACGCCATGGACGAGAGTGGACAGCTCGTCGGCTTCGAGGTCGATTTCTCGCGTGCGCTTGCGAAACAGATGGGTCTCAAACCGGTCTTCAAGCCGGCGAACTGGAGCGGTCTTCTCGGGGCGCTGCAGTCCGGCCGCGTCGACGTCGTCATCAATCAGGTCGCGGCGACGCCCGAACGGCAGAAGATCTTCGACTTCTCGATTCCGTACTCCTATTCCGGCATCCAGATCGTCGTGAAGAAGGGCAATCCGGACAACATCTCCACACCGGACACCCTGGCGGGGAAGAAGGTGGCCGCGGGCCTCGGCACCAACTACGGCCAGTGGCTCGTCAAGAACGTGCCCACGGCGCTGCCGCAGACCTACGACGACAATGTCACGCCCTACCGCGACCTTGCAGCCGGCCGCATCGATGCCGTGCTGAACGACCGGCTGGTGGTGGCCGATATCGTGAAGAAGACCGGCGATCAGTTCGAGATCGTCGGCGCGCCGTTCGATCCGCAGGGGTCGTCGGTCGCGCTGCCGAAAGACCCCGAACTGCTTTCGGCGATCGACGACGGCATCCGCGCGCTGCAGGCGAACGGTGAGCTCAGCGCGATCTCGCAGAAGTGGTTCGGCATCGACGTGACGAAGCAGCCCTGAGCCGGGAGGGCCGGCACCATGGACCTCGGCCTCGGGCCTTCGCTCGACCTCGTCTACCAGTCGTTGCCGTTCCTGCTGACCGGGGCGCTCTACTCCATCGGCCTCGGGGTCGCCAGCATGGCGATCGGGCTGGTGATCGCGTTCTTCGTCGCGATCATCCGCCTCCAGAGCGTGCCGGTGCTGTCGCAGGTGGCGCGGTTCTATGTGTCCTTCATCCGCGGGACACCGCTGCTGGTGCAGCTTTTCCTGATCTATTACGGGCTGCCGCAATACGGCATCACGCTCGATGCGCTGACGGCGGCCCTGATTGGCTTCTCGCTCAACATCGGCGCCTATTGCTCGGAGATCCTGCGCGGCGCCATCGGGGCCGTCGACCATGGCCAGTGGGAAGCCGGCACGGTGATCGGCATGACGCGGTGGCAGACGTTGCGCCGTGTCATCCTGCCCCAGGCGGCGCGCACCGCGCTTCCGCCGCTCGGCAATAGCTTCATAGCGCTCATCAAGGATACGTCTCTCGCCGCTACCATCCAGGTGCCCGAGTTGTTCCGGCAGGCGCAACTGATCACGGCGCGGACATTCGACATCTTCGCGATGTATCTGGCGGCCGCGGCGATCTACTGGATCTTGTCGACCGGGCTCGCCTTCTGGCAGGAGCGCTTGGAAATCCGTGCCAACCGGCACAGCCGGAGGGCCGGATCATGAGCATGATCGAGGTGAAAAAACTCAGCAAACGCTTCGGCGACACAGAGGTGCTGAAGCGGATCGACCTCAGCGTCGACGAGGGCGAGGTGGTGGCGATCGTCGGCCCGTCCGGTTCCGGCAAGACCACGCTGCTGCGGTGCCTGAACTGCCTGGAGACACCCTCCGGCGGAACGATCCGCGTCGGCGACATCGTGATCGACGCCGACCGGCCGCTTAAGGCGCAGAAGGCGTTGGTGCGCGCGCTGCGGCTCGAAGTCGGGTTCGTGTTCCAGAACTTCAACCTCTTTCCGCACCGGACCGCACTGGAGAACATCATCGAGGGGCCGGTGATCGTGAAGAAGGAGAACAGGGCCGCGGCGATCGAGCGGGCGAGAGCGCTGCTCGCCCGCGTCGGCCTCTCCGACAAGGCCGACGCCTATCCGAGCCGGCTTTCCGGCGGCCAGCAGCAGCGTGTCGCCATTGCACGGGCGCTTGCGATGGAGCCGGACGTGATCCTGTTCGACGAGCCGACCTCGGCGCTCGATCCGGAGCTCGTCGGCGAAGTGCTGGCGACCATCCGCGATCTTGCCGCGGAAAGGCGGACGATGCTGATCGTGACGCACGAGATGAGCTTCGCCCGCGATGTCGCGGATCGCACCGTGTTCGTCGACGGCGGCGTGATCGTTGAACAGGGCCCGTCGCGGGCCTTGTTCGACAACCCGCGCGAAGAACGCACGCGGCGCTTCCTCGGCAAGTTTCTCGGGGATCGCGAACTGGAAGGTGGCGGGGCGGTTTCAGGTCCGTAGCGGCTGCTGCATGGTTGAACCGCGAAGCCGCCCGGAAAGAGGTGGGCTGGTCTCATTCTCCCCGTGTCGTCGGGAGGGAGGGCCATGCGCCGTGTCGGCCTTGCGCAGTGCGGGCTTTGCTCCGTGTTCTGCGCTTCGGAGGATGTCATGCGACGGGGACCGCTGAATCTCATTACCGATGTCGCCGGGATCGCCGTCGGCAACGCCCAGCACGAGGGGCTGAAGTCCGGCGTGACGGTGGTCATGGGCGAAGCGCCGATGGTCGCGTCGGTGCTCGTCATGGGCGGTGCGCCCGGAAGCCGGGAAACCGATCTCCTGGCGCCGGAACAGACGGTGCAGGCGATCGATGCGGTGGTTCTGTCCGGCGGCTCGGCCTTCGGGCTCGATGCGGCCTCCGGCGTGCTGGCCTGGCTGGCGGAGCGGGGCCGGGGGTTCGCGGTCGGGCCGGCGCGGGTGCCGATCGTCCCGGGTGCGATCCTGTTCGACCTTCTGAACGGTGGCGACAAGGCATGGGGCCGGTTTCCGCCCTATCGGGAACTTGCTTACGACGCCGCCGTTTCGGCGCGCAGCGGCGCGTTCCCCCTCGGTTCGGTCGGTGCCGGGACCGGAGCGCTCGTTGCCGGGCCTCAGGGCACGATGAAGGGCGGGCTCGGGTCCGCATCGGTCGTGCTGCCTAACGGCGCCACGATCGGCGCGATCGCCGCGGTCAACGCGCTGGGCTTCGCGACCGTCGGCGACGGGCCGCATTTCTGGGCGGCGCCGTTCGAGGAGGGAGCGGAGTTCGGTGGCCTCGGCTTCCCGGCTGTCGTGCCGCCGGAAGCGCGGGCACCGCGCACCAAGTCCGTCGATGGCGCGGGCTGGAACACGACCATCGCGATCGTCGCAACCGATATGGCGCTTTCCAAGGCCGAGGCGCGGCGGCTGGCGACGGCGGCTCACGACGGCTTCGCGCGTGCGTTGTGGCCGTCCCACACGCCCTATGACGGCGACGCGGTGTTCGCGCTTTCGACGGGCGTGCGGCCCCCGCCCGAAGGGCACGACGTCGTCGTGCTTTCGGCAGCGGCGGCAGCGGTGATGGCGCGTGCGATTGCCCGGGGCGTCCATGCCGCGACACCGGCGCCGGGCGACCTCGCAGCGTGCTGGTCGGCGCTGTTCGGGACCTCCGCCTGAGCCCACGGCCGTCAATCAGATGGATTCCGAAGACGTCCGGGCTATCCGCCGAGCGTTATTGACCGGCATCAATTCCTTTTGTCTGCGCCCGTGAAACCGTTGATTGCGTTCGGTGAGCAGAGGCAAGAATATGCCGCTGTCGAGCGGGCGTCTGTCGCCGGTTAGTCGATGCAGAGGCGATTTTGCCGGCAATATGGATGCTCGGCGCCGTATATCGGCGGTCGGGTTAGACTAAAGTATAAGCTGCCTCGACCGGAAAATATTATCGGCGTTGCCGGCGCGCCGGGCGCCTCGCGATCAGCGCGCCATCTGACGTGACAAATTCGGACACAAGAAACAAGAAAACGGGAGAACGCTCATGTACCGCCACATTCTCATTCCCACGGACGGTTCCACCCTCTCGCTCGCGGCGGCGCAGAAGGCGCTTGAGTTCGCCCGCGATGCGGTCGCGAAGGTGACGGTGCTGACGGTGGTCGAGCCGTTCCACGTGTTCACGTCCGACACGGAGCAACTGGAATCGACCGCGGAGGAGTACGAGCGGCAGGCCGGGCGCGCCGCCGGAAGCCACCTCGCGGACGTCGCCCTCAAGGCCGAGGCGATGGGCGTGGCGTGCGACACGGTGCAGGTCGTGAGCGATGAGCCCTATCAGGCGATCATCGATGTCGCCTCGCAGAAGGGGTGCGACCTGATCGCGATGGCCTCCCACGGGCGCCGCGGCCTCGCCGCTCTGGTGCTCGGCAGCGTCGCGGTCAAGGTGCTGACCCACTCGACCATTCCGGTGCTGGTCTATCGCTGAGCGCTGTCCGATCGGAAGGGCCCGTCGGATCGAGAAGAAGCCGCTCCAGGTTGAAAGGCCTGGACATGTCCCCGTCGCCCAGATCCGCTCTGGAGGGGATTTGCTTCAGTGATCGTTGCGTCCGGGCCGAAGCGGTCCGGACGGCTCGAAATCGCGTCCGCGGGCGGTGAAACCGGGCGTTCCGGCGCCTCCGCCCGCATCCCCGATCCGGGTCAGGGGTGTTCCGCCTCGAAGTCCTCCAGCGAGATGTCGAACCGGGAGAGGCCTTCCTCCAGATAGTCGGCGAGCAGCGGTATTCCGAGGAGATAGGAGGCGGTGCGGCTGTTGTGGGCGCGGGCGGCCTCCTCGCGCAGTTCCTGCCAGCTGTCGAAGTCGTCGTCGCCGCGACCCAGCCACGTCAGGGCCACCAGGTCGATCTGCTCGTCCTCGTTGAGCGCGCGGATGAAGCCGATCAGCTCCGACCGGACCGGATCGTCGCCATGGTCCTCCAGCACGTCGGTCATGCCGTCGTCAGCCGCGTTGGAGCCGGAATCAGGGTCGGCCGCGGCATCCTTGACGTCGAACTCGCGCGCGCGGGTCACCACGAAGAACACCGCTTCCGGCGAGATCGTGAGATCGTCGGACGAGAGCAATCCTTCTGCGACGACAGCCATGAGATTTCTCCTTGAAAGAGCCTAGAGCATAACCCGTTCAGATCGGATCGATCTGAACGACAAGGATATGCCCAACCTTTTGAATCTGGAGCGATTTCTTGTCGATCTGATGATTCCATCAGATCGGAAAGCGCTCTAGCGGCACGCGCCGAGTTTCAACCGACAGCCTACCCGTCGGCCCTCGGGGCTGAAACCTGAGATACGTCGGGCAAACTCGAATGCAAGCCAGGCCGTTCCCGATTGGAATGGTGCGGGCGCCCGTTGATATCGATTAGGGCGCGTCGCCATGCCCCCGCTATTCTCAGACGGATGCGCAGCCGGGCAGGCTACGGGCCGGCCGGGCTCGCGCGGCGAGGCTGCCCACCGTTCCGGCCGCCGTCTCGGCGGCGACAGCGTGCCCCCGGGCTGAACGGAATGTGCGCATGGCCCGCGAGAATAGTGCGCCAAGTGGGCGCGGGCTGACGCATACTTGGCGGCGGGTGGTTGCGCGGCCGGCATGATGCTGCGGCCGCAGAACTGCGAGGGAACCGCGGATGCCTCAGGACGGACTACCGCTGACCGGTTGGCTCGACGGCCTGCGCAGGGCGCAGGCGCTGATGATGGACGGCATCCGGTGCCGCCAGGCGAGGGCCTATGACTGGCTCGGCCTCGGCCCGAACGAGCATCCCTATGACGTCGTCGCCTCCGGGCCGTTCTGGCGCCTGCGCCGCTATTCCGGCGGCGAGGGCGGCGTGCCCCTGCTCATCGTGCCGTCACCGATCAAGCGGCCCTATATCTGGGATCTGACGCCCGCGCTGAGCGCGGTGCGAAGCTGCCTCGATGCCGGCTACGACGTCCACCTGATCGACTGGCGGCCGCCGGAAGAGGGACAGGGCGACATCGGCATGAGCGAATTCGCCCGCGCCATCGCCGCGTGTGCGGCAGCGGCCGGCGATGGCCGGACGGAAGCTCCCGTCGTGTTCGGACATTCGCTCGGCGGAACGCTTGCCGCGATCGCCTGCGCCGCGGCGCCGGATGCTGCGCGTGCGCTCGTCCTGCTCGCCTCGCCGCTCTGCTTCGAACCGGCCTCGACCTCCTTCCGAGACGTCCTCGTCTCGCTGGTCCCGCCGGACTGGGAAGAGGACGACATCGTCGCCGGATCTTCGCTGTCGAATCTCAGTGCCGCGGTGTCGCCGACCACGTTCGTGTGGTCGCGGTGGCTGGATGCGGCCCGCAGCGTGTCCGACCCGCCGGCATTCGAGATCCACGCCCGAATCTCGCGCTGGGCGCTCGACGAGGTGGCGGTTCCGGGCGTGCTCATCACCCAGATCATCCAGAGCCTCTACCGGGACGACCGCTTTCATGCCGGGACATTGTCCGTGGGCGGGCGCAAGCTCGGCCCTCGCGACCTGCGCGTGCCGCTATTGTGCGTCGTGAGCACGGCGGATGAAATCACGCCCCGTGCTTCGGTCGAGGCGTTCATGCAAGCGATGGAGCCCGGTACGCTCGGCATCATTGAGCACGAACCCGAAACCGGAGTCGCGCTTCAGCATCTGGCGATCCTCGCCGGACCTCATGCCCATGAAGAAGTCTGGCCGAAAATTTTCGCCTGGTTGCGGCAGCTGCCGCCGGGCGGCAGGGGCGCAGACTGAAAGACGCCCCGCTGCTTCAAGCCGGAGGAATGAAGGCCTGCTGGATCTTCTGGAACGCCGGCAGGCTTTCGCACCGCGCGCCGTGAGCGGCGAGCGCGGGCCTCGTCGCCGCATCGAACAGCGCCGGGTGCCCCTCGCGCAGGAAGCGCAGCGCACAACCGAGCGCGATGTCGGCATGGCCGATCTTCTCTCCGAACAGGAACGGCCCGGTCCGGGCGGCGCGTTCGGCTTCGAGGGCATCGAGCACCGCGGCCACCTGGCCGCGGCAGCGCTCGATCCAAACCTGCGACGTCGTCTCGTGCAGCACGCGCTCGTAGATCAGCGCCACGGCCTTGTCCGAAAGCCCGGTCGAAAGCGACACGATCTTCAGGGCTTTCCGACGTTCCGGCCCGGAGGGGGCAATCATCGCCGCTTCGGGACCGACGCGCTCGTCGAGATAGTCGGCGATGGCCGCGCTTTCGATCAGCACCTCGCCGTCGTCGAGCACGAGCGTCGGGACCCGCCGCAACGGGTTGTAGCGCGCGAGTTCGTCCGCGTTGCGGAACACCGAGAGCGGGCTGTGATCGTAGGCGATCCCGTAGAGTTCGAGCGTGATGCCGATGCGGCGGACGAACGGGGAATCGAACTGGCCGATCAGGAGCATGTCGCAAGACTTTCTTGAAGCGCAGGAGGTGCGGCGGCGGAGAGCCGGCACACCGGATCAGATATCGAGATCGTGGGCGAACTGGGCGTGTTCCTGGATGAAACGGAACCGCGCCTCGGCGCTCGTGCCCATCAGGCGCTCGACCGCGGCAACGGTTTCGGCAGGATTCTCGGCGTCGACCTCGACCCGGAGCAGCGTACGGGTCTTCGGATCCATCGTCGTCTCGCGCAACTGATGCGGCAGCATCTCGCCGAGACCCTTGAACCGGCCGATGTCGACCTTGCCGCGCTTGTCGAACACGTTGGCGATCATGTGCTCGCGCTCGGCATCGTCGCGGGCATAGAGGGTCCGGGCGCCCTGGGTGAGCCGGTAGAGCGGCGGAGCCGCCAGGAACAGATGCCCGTTGCGGATCAGTTCCGGCATCTCGCGATAGAAGAACGTGACGAGCAGCGAGGCGATGTGGGCGCCGTCCACGTCGGCGTCCGTCATCAGGATCACGCGCTCATAGCGGAGGTCCGTCTCGCGATAGGCCGAGCGGGTGCCGCAGCCGAGCGCGGTGATAAGATCGGAAAGCTGCTGGTTGGCGCCGAGCTTGTCGCGACCGGCGCTGGCGACGTTGAGGATCTTGCCGCGCAGCGGCAGGATCGCCTGGTTGGAGCGGTTGCGCGCCTGCTTGGCCGAGCCGCCGGCCGAGTCGCCCTCGACGATGAAGATCTCGGTGCCGCTGGCGGCGTTTGTCGTGCAGTCTGCGAGCTTGCCCGGCAGTCGCAGGCGGCGCGTCGGCGAACGGCGGGCGACTTCCTTCTCCTGGCGGCGGCGGATGCGGTCCTCGGCCTTGTCGGCGATCCGGTCGATCAACGCCGTGGCACGCTGCGGGTCGGCCACCAGCCAGTGCTCGAACGCGTCGCGCACCGCGCCCTCCACGATGCGGGCGGCATCGACGGTTGCCAGTTTCTCCTTGGTCTGGCCGACGAATTCCGGCTCGCGGATGAAGACGGCGAGCAGGGCGCCGATGGAGGTGCCGACGTCCTCCGTGGTGATGTTGGCGGCGCGCTTGTTCTGCGTGCGTTCGGCGTGGGTCTTGATGCCCTTGATCAGGGCGGTGCGCAGCCCCTGCTCATGGGTGCCGCCGTCGACGGTCGGGATGGTGTTGCAATAGGACTGGACGAAGCCGTCGTCCTCGACGAACGCAACGGCCCATTCCACCGCACCGTGGCCGCCGGAGCGGCCGGTGCGGCCTGCGAACGTGGTGTCGACCACCCGGTCGATCCCGGTCAGGCGATCGCCGAGATAGTCGGCGAGACCGCCGGGAAAGCGGAAGGTCGCCTCCGTCGGGACAGGATGGGCCGGTTCGATGCGGTCCAGGGCACACCGCCAGCGGATCTCGACGCCCGCGAACAGATAGGCCTTGGAGCGGGCCATCGCGAACAGCCGCGACGGCTGGAAGTGCGCATCGGCGCCGAAGATCTCCGGGTCGGGCAGGAATCGCACCGTGGTGCCGCGCCGGTTCATCACTTCCCCGGCCTCGACGAGCGGGCCGACGGCCTTGCCGCGGGAAAAGCTCTGGCGATAGAGACGCCGCCCGCGTGCCACCTCGACATCGAGGCGCACCGACAGCGCGTTGACCACCGAGACGCCGACGCCATGCAGGCCGCCGGAGGTTTCATAGACCTTGGAATCGAACTTTCCGCCGGCATGAAGCGTGGTCATGATGACCTCGAGCGCCGAGCGGTCGGGAAAGCGCGGATGCGGATCGACGGGAATGCCGCGCCCGTTGTCGGTAACGGCAAGGGAGCCGTCAGAACCGACCTCAACCTCGATCCAGGTGGCGTGGCCGGCGACGGCCTCGTCCATGGAGTTGTCGATCACTTCGGCGAAGAGGTGATGCAGCGCCTTGGAGTCGGTGCCGCCGATATACATGCCCGGCCGGCGCCGCACCGGCTCCAGTCCTTCGAGGACCTCGATGTCCGCTGCGGTGTAGCCGGCCTCTCCGGCCGCCTGGCGCTGGCGAGCCGCCTCCGCGCCGGCGGCGCGGCGTTCGGCGCGCCGGGCCGGAGCAGGTTCGGCCTCGGCGGCCCGCGGTGCCGGAGTGGGCGCCGGTGCGGCGAAGAGATCCTCGTCGTTCATGGTCGTTTCGAAAGTCCCAATCGTTGATGCAGGCGCCCCGCAGGCGACATTGGCGTATGCGCCGGAATACCGACGGCGCTGGAATTTCCTGCGCCCCAACTCATCCGCACCCGAATCGCGGGAAGTGCGAATCGGGCATGGGACCGCCGGTTCAGTTTGCCATGGCCGCAGGGGCGAGCGCGAGCCTCGTTCCCGACCTGTTCCGCCGCGGGGCAGTCCGAAAGGCGGATTCGAGCCTTCTCGCCTTATAGGCCGGAAGCGCCCTCTCGCGAAGCGACTCGTTGTCGGCGTGTGCCCGGCGGGGGCGGGGCGCGGCGGAGCGGGCTGCGGAACGGGATGCGGGAAGCGGCGGAATCGCCCCGGCACGTCTGCGGGCTGTGGTGCCGCGGCAACAGTCTGCGGAGACCCTGCATCGCCCGGGCCATGATGGGCATCCGCGCCGCCTTTCAGCCACAAACGACCGCGAACCCTCTAGCGTGTTAACGATTGAGAACGGAACGTGCCCGTCCTCGGTCACTGCGTGGCGTAGCGGCGGTAACCGTCCGTTCACCGGAATTCGGCGTGCGATGGCGTGTGAAATGACAACGCAACAGGACCTTAACGGTGGTCGGAGCCGAATGGCGCCTGTCGCCGGCAAGACGTCGGCGCGGCATTTCGGACGGACATTCGGTGGGTACGTCGGAGCTTTCGATACGGGTCTCAGGATTGCCGGAAAGCCGGTGGACAATGCTTTCCGGGCTCCAGTGGGAGCTGAGGCGTCTTACGACGGCACTGCAGCAGCTGCTGCGACCGTTGCCCGGACTTCGAGCGGATATCTGAGGGACGGATGTCTGGGGCTCGCGTTTCGTGGGGCTGCGGTTGCGATGGAGCGGTTGAGGTCGGGTCGTCGTCACGTGCGAATCGAAGGTCTGCCGGATGCAGGGCGGCGCAGTTCCGCCCGTCCTCCCGCTGCAGGCCTTCCATGGGTGAAAACTGCCATGCGTGTGGTTGAGTTCCGTCTGGCTATGGCTGTTATGCTCGGAGTTTGCGGGCTCGGGGCAACGGTGCCCGCGTGGGCGCTCGATGCCAACGCGCCGCCGAGCGTCGAGGAAGACGGCACCCCGGCGGACGTGTTCCGCGCGGGCACCAAGGCTTATTTCTCCGGCGACAAGACTGCGGCTGTGAATGCGTTCGGTTATGCCGCCGACAAGGGACATCCGGTCGCCCAGTGGAAGCTCGGCCGGATGTATCAGGAGGGCGACGGTGTCGCCGAGGACGACTACAAGGCGTTCGAGCTGTTCACCGAGGTTGCCAACGCCCACGCCGACGATGCTCCGAACTCCGCCCAGGCGCCCTTCGTCGCCAATGCGTTCGTCGAGCTCGGCAGCTATTATCTCAACGGTATCAAGGACAGCACGATCACGCCGAACGTGGAACGGGCGCGGGAGCTGTTCACCTACGCCGCATCCTATTTCGGCGATGCGGATGCGCAGTACCGGCTCGGCCGGCTCTATCTGACCGGCGCGCCGACGACGGCGACCACGGCGGTCGCCTCCGCCGCCAGCAACGTGACGGCGCCGGAGACGGTGACGGTCACCGGACGTGACCCGCGGCTCGCGGCGCGCTGGCTGAAGCTCGCCGCCGAGAAAGGCCACCCCGAAGCCCAGGCGCTGCTCGGCAAGATGCTGGTCGACGGCTCCGATATCCGCCGCAACGTTGTCGCGGGACTGATGTGGCTGACCGTCGCGCGCAGCTACGAGGTGCAGAACGACGCCGACGACTGGATTCGCTCGGCCCAGGAGGAAGCCTTCTCGCTGGCGACCGAGAAGGAGCGCCATCGGGCCACGGAGCTGGCCCGGTCCTGGATCGCAAGCAACGCCAACCGCCATCAGTGATGCGGCCGCCGGTGCTCGGCGCGGTCCATCCCTTGCAGCATCTCAGACGCCCGAGATAGCCCGCACCCGGTACGGCTTGGACGACCTGAACGATGTGGAATATCGCGGCGGCCTCAAAGGGCCGCCGTTGTCGTTTCCGCATGCCGCAGGAGACCGCGCACAGGCGGCGAAGGTGTATTTGCTCAGGCGGGGAACGTGAATTCCGCGACCACCGGGACATGGTCCGACGGCTTTTCGAGCGCGCGGGTGTCGCGGTCGATCTCGACCTTGCCCAGCCGGTCCGCCGCTTCGGCCGACAGCATCAGGTGGTCGATGCGGATGCCGTCGTTCTTCTGGAACGCACCGGCCTGATAATCCCAGAACGTGTAGACGTCGCCCGCGTCGGTGGTCGTCCGCACGGCGTCGGTCAGGCCCAGCGCGGCGAGCGCCCGGAAGGCGCCACGGCTTTCCGGCTGGAACAGCGCGTCGTTCACCCACACTTCCGGGCGACGCGCATCGCGCGGCTCGGGAATGACGTTGTAGTCGCCGGCGAGCACCAGCGGCTCCTCGAACGCGAGCAGTGCCCGCGCATGGGCTTCCAGCCGCGCCATCCAGGAGAGCTTGTAGGGGAATTTCTCCGTGCCGACGGGATTGCCGTTCGGCAGGTAGATCGACGCCACCCGGACGATGCCGCGGCCGGCGGGGATCTCCGCCTCGATATAGCGGGCCTGAACGTCCTCGCTGTCGCCGGGCAAGCCGCGCCGCGTCACCTCGAAGGGTCGCTTCGACAGGATCGCGACGCCGTTGAAGCCCTTCTGGCCGTGGGTCTCGACATTGTAGCCGAGCGACTCGATCGCCTCGCGCGGGAACGCCTCGTCGACCGACTTGATTTCCTGCAGGCACACGACATCCGGCCCGCGCTGCTTCAGCCAGCCCGTGAGCACGTCGAGCCGCGCGCGGACGCCGTTGATGTTCCAGGTGGCGATGGTCAGGGTGTCGGTCAGCCCGAGCGGGATGGATTTGCCCGCCGGCCTGCCGGCCTCTGTGCCGGAGACAGCCTGGGTGCCTGAGAGATCTGCGTCAGCCATGCCGCCTCAGACCGCGAAGCTCACGCCGCAGCCGCAGGAGGCGCTGGCGTTGGGATTGCGGATCTGGAACGACTGGCCCATCAGGTCGTCGACGAAATCGATCTCGGACCCTTCGAGATAGGGCAGGGAGACGGGATCGATCAGCACGGTGGCGCCGGCCTTCTCGATGACGAGGTCGTCGGCCTCGGTGCCGGCGACGATGTCATACTTGTATTGGAAACCCGAGCAGCCACCACCCTCGACACTGATGCGAAGCGCGGACCCCGGCGCTTCCTTCGAAAGCACCTTGGCCACGCGCCGCGCAGCCTTGTCGGTGAGGGCAACGGGCAGATCCAGAACGTCGGTCATGATCGATTCTTCCGGTAGCGCCTCCGCTTCAAGGGCGGAGCGTCGGATCATAGTTAGGCACCCGCAAGGCGGGGGTCAAATGGCGGACGGCGATTTGTCGTCGGGACAAAGCCGGCCGGCGGCGGCACGCCAATCGCCCCATCAGGCCGGGCCGTCATGGTGGCCTCGCCGCGAGCGACTATAATCCGGTCGCCGGGCTGATTCCCGCGCGCCGGTTCAGCCGCCGCCCGGCCACGTGCCCGCGATGAGGAGGCCGCCCTGACCGATCGTCCCTCTGCTTCGGGCCATGGACCCGGTTCGTTTGCCACCGGTTCGTTTGCCACCGGTTCACTTGCCAGGGGTTCTTTTGCCATGCGTGCCCCGTTCGCAGCCGACCCCGCCCGTTCGCGCGGAACCCGGGTCCCCGAACCGCTGCCGGGGTCGCGCACGCTGTTCCAGCGCGACCGCGACCGCATCCTGCATTCTTCGGCGTTCCGGCGGCTGACCCACAAGACCCAGGTGTTCTTCAGCCACGAGGGCGACCACTTCCGCACGCGTCTGACCCATACGCTGGAAGTCGCCCAGATCGCGCGGTCCATCGCACGCACCCTCGGGCTGGACGAGGACCTGACCGAGACCGTCGCGCTCGCCCACGACCTCGGCCACACGCCGTTCGGCCACGAGGGCGAGGACGTGCTCGATGCCTGTCTCGAGGGATATGGCGGCTTCGATCACAACGCCCAAAGCCTGCGCATCGTCACCCGTCTCGAACGGCGCTATGCCGCCTTCGACGGGTTGAACCTGTCGTGGGAGGCGCTGGAGGGCATTGTGAAGCACAACGGCCCGCTGGTGGCGCCCGACGGCACGCCGATCGGCCGCTATGCCGGCCGTCCGCTGCCGCACGCCCTGCTTGCCCACGACGCCACGCCAGACCTGGACCTCCACACCTTTCCGTCGCTGGAGGCCCAGGTCGCCGCGATCTCGGACGACATCGCCTACGACGCACACGATATCGACGACGGCCTGCGCGCGGGCCTGTTCCCGGTGGAGGAACTGGAGGCGGTGCCGCTCGTCAGCGGCATCCTGACGGACGTGAGGATTGCCTATCCGGGATTGGACCGCCCGCGGCTCGCCCACGAGATCACCCGCCGCCTCGTCGGCGCTCTGGTGGAGGACGTGCTGGCGGAAACGCGGTCGCGGCTTTCTGAAGCCCGGCCGGCGAGTGCCGACGCCGTGCGGGCGCAGCCGAGGGCACTGGCGGCGTTCTCCCCCGGCATGGTGCCGACCGAGCGGGCCATCAAGACGTTCCTGTTCCAGCGGATGTATCGCAATCCCGAGGTCACCGCGATCCGCCGCGAGGCCGGACGGGTGCTGCGCGACCTGTTCGCGGCATTTCGCGCGGAGCCGCACGCGATGCCGGAGGCCTGGTGCGAAGCGATCGATCATTGCAGCGAGGCGGAGAAGCTGCGCCGCATCGCCGACTACATCGCCGGCATGACCGACCGCTACGCGCTTCAGACGCATCGCCGGCTGTTTGACGACACACCGGAATTGCGATAGGCGCCGCCGGGAAATTGTCGCCACAAGGCGATTGATCGGCCCGCGGGGATCTCGTCCTATGCGCCGGTCTCGAACGCACAGGATCGCGTGATGAACCTTTATGCCGAGTTCGCGGAGCGGATCCGCGGCATCGTGACGAAGATCGGCCTTGCCGACCCGGTGGACGCGGCCGGGCGCCTGCGCTTCGTGGTCGAGCCGCCGCGCGATCCGTCCCACGGCGATTTCGCTACCAATGCCGCCATGGTGCTCGCCAAGGGCGCGGGCAAGCCGCCGCGCGAGATCGCGACCGCCATCGCCGCCGAGCTGGCCGGCGAGCCGGACGTGACGAGCGCCGAAGTCGCCGGCCCCGGCTTCATCAACATTCGCGTCGCTCCGGCGGTCTGGCACCGCCTGCTCGGCGCCATCGTGGCGGCGGGACCGGACTTCGGCCGCTCCGGGCTTGGCGGCGGCGAGCCGATCAATGTCGAATATGTCTCGGCCAACCCGACCGGGCCGATGCATGTCGGCCATTGCCGCGGCGCCGTGTTCGGCGATGCGCTCGCAAGCCTGCTCGCCTATAGCGGCTGGAAGGTCACGCGCGAATATTACATCAACGATGCCGGCGCCCAGGTCGACGTGCTCGCCCGCTCGGCGTTCCTGCGCTACCGCGAGGCGCTCGGCCGCGAGGTCGGTGCCATTCCCGAAGGCCTTTATCCCGGCGATTATCTGAAACCCGTCGGTGCCGCGCTCGCCGCGGAGTGGGGTGAGAAGCTGGAAGCCATGGCGGAGGCCGAATGGCTGCCGATCGTGCGGGCCTTCACCATCGACGCGATGATGGCGATGATTCGCTCGGACCTCGAGGCTCTGGGCGTCCACCACGACCTGTTCTCGTCCGAGAAGGCGCTGTCGTCGGGCGGTCGCGACCGGGTGACGGAGGCGATCGAACACCTCAAGGCGCGCGGCGACGTCTATGTCGGCCGGCTGGAGCCGCCGAAGGGGCAGTTGCCGGAGGACTGGGAGGATCGCGAGCAGATCCTTTTCCGCTCGACGGCGTTCGGCGACGACGTCGACCGGCCGCTGATCAAGTCGGACGGCTCTTTCACCTATTTCGCGTCCGACATCGCCTATCACTACGACAAATATCTGCGCGGCTTCCGCCAGATGGTCGACGTGCTCGGCGCCGACCACGGCGGCTACGTCAAGCGGATGCAGGCGGCGGTGAAGGCGATGACCGGCGGGGAAGGAAGCCTCGACATCCGGCTCTGCCAGCTGGTGAAGCTGTTCCGTGCCGGCGAGCCGGTGCGGATGTCCAAGCGTTCGGGCGATTTCGTCACGCTGCGCGATGTCGTCGACGAGGTGGGGCGCGACGCCGTGCGCTTCATGATGCTCTACCGCAAGAACGACGCGCCGCTCGACTTCGATTTCCAGAAGGTCACGGAGCAGTCCCGCGACAATCCGGTTTTCTATGTGCAGTATGCCCACGCCCGCTGCCGCTCGGTATTCCGTCAGGCCGGCGAGGACGTGGGACGTGAAATATTCGCGCCGGGCGCCCTAGCCGACGCGTCATTGAATCGCCTTGAAGATGAGAGCGAACTGTCGCTGATCGCCAAGCTCGGGGAATGGCCGCGACTTGTCGAGGCTGCTGCCGAGGCCCGTGAACCGCATCGCATCGGCTTCTATTTGTACGATCTCGCCGGGGCTTTTCACGGTCACTGGAATCGCGGCAAGGAAAGAACGGACTTACGGTTTATTAACCCTGATGATCGAGAGTCCACCAAGGCTAGACTCGCGCTGGTTCACGCGGTCGCGGACGTGCTGGCCGGAGGACTCGCTCTGCTCGGCGTGAGCGCGCCGGAGGAGATGCGCTGAGGGATGGGGGCGTTCCAAGGCGTATTACCGGCGCGACTATCGTCGGCGGATCCCAATCCAGCGATGCCGGCCGAGCCGTGTTCGCAAGCAGAAATATGGGCCGATGAACGATCCCCGCTCAACATCCCCCAAGCAGACCGCGTACGGTGATGCGCCCCACGGCGAGCCGCGCGTCGACGGTGCGCCGGACGACGATCCGTTCGCGGATCTCGCCCGCATCGTCGCCGACAGCCTGCCCCCCGCGGGCCAGCGCAAGGAGCCGGCTGCGCCGCCCCATCGTCCCAGTCCGGCCGGGCGCGATTTCGGCTTCGACGCGGATGATTTCGAGCGGGCGCTGAACGAAACGCCTGCACCGCCGGTGCCGCCGCCGGCAGTCCGGCCGCGCACCACGCCGTCCGCTCCGCTGCTGCGCCCGGTTGCACAGCGGCCCGGCTCTGCGCCGGCTTCGGCACCCGCTGCCGCGCCACGCAGCCCGACCCCGCCCCGCAACGAGCCTCCGGCGCTTTCGGGTGGCGGCTTCGACATGGACGATATCGAAGCGGCGCTTGCGAGCGAGCTCAGCGGCAACGTGCCGCCGCGCGCGCCCGTGCCGCCCGCGCCCCGTGTCGACGCAGCCCCGGGCGCCCGTCCGGCAGAGGGGCCGAAGGCGGCGATGGCGCCGGTCTCCCGCGGGCCGGCTGCGCGCGTGCTCAATCCGAAGGCCGACGACGACGGCGATGAAACGGTTCCGTTCGAGCCGCTGCCGCCGATCGAGAAGACCGTGAGCCGGCGTGCCGGTCCGGTGCGTCCGACCGTCATCCACACGCCGCCGGTTCCCCAGATCGAGGAGCCGCCGGCTCCCGCGCCCGATCCGATGCAGCACGATTTTCCGCAGGATTACGGCCTGTCGCCGTTCGATCTTGCGAACGCTGCCCGGGGCGCTACCCGCCCCAATCCGGCGCGGCCGGAATTCGCCGACCAGCGGACTGAGGACGATCCGGACGACGACAGCAATTATGTGGCTGCGTTCGACGACGCGATCTCAGGCTGGCGGGATGATGGCCGTCCTGATGACGGCCGACCCGGCGAACGGTGGGACGATCAGGACGACGGCGTCGCCGACCACAATTTCGTGGATCCTCACGACGATCCGGCCTTTGCGGCAGCGCCTCCGCCGCCGGCCGCGCCCCGGCGCCGCCGCAACGGCGCGCTCTGGATCGCGGCGACGATCGGCATCGTCGTGCTGCTCGGCATCGTCGGCTATTCGGTGACCGAATATTTCGGCGGCGGCCTGTCGGACGAGAATGCGCCGGTCATCAAGGCCGACGACTCGCCCGTGAAGGTCGAGCCGCCGGCGAGCACGGCGGCGGAGACATCCGACCCGAGCAAGGTGTTCTACGACCGCGTCGCGGAGACGAACAAGCCGGACAACCAGACGCTCGACACGCCCAGCGCCACGGCCGAGGGCGTGACGACCAACGGTGCGCCCGGTTCGTCGGAACTGCCCGGCGTCGGCGGCGGCCAGACGGCCCAGAGCGGGACGGCGGCCGAGCCAGGAGCCACCCCGGTGATCCCGCGCAAGGTGCGCACCGTGGTGGTTCGCCCCGACGGCACCATCGTGACGCCGGATCCCTCGCAGGCCGCGGCCGACTTCCCGCCGCCCTCGGCGGCGCCGTCCGCCCCTGCCGCGGCCGCGCTGACGCCGGCCCAGGAAGGGGCGGCGGAGGATCCGCTGGCGGCGAAGAATTACATCACGCCCGGCAACTTCGTGATGCCGAAGCCTCGCCCCGACAACAGCCAGGGCGCCCTAGAGGCCCCGGCGCCGGCGGTGCAGACCGCCGATGCCGGGGTTCCGCCAGACGTTCTTCCCAATGGATTCGAGGCGCGGACGGCGACCGCAGCGCCCGCGACCCCGGCGCTGCCGCCCATCCAGGCGGCGACTGCGCCGGTCGATCTCGCGAACGTCGCGGGAGCAGGCCCGCCGGGACAGGAGACCGCGTCGGCCGAGGCCGGGGCGGAGACGAACGGCGATGTCCCGAGCGCCGCGAGCGGCGCTCCGGAGACGCCGTTCGGTGTCCAGGTCGCCTCACAGAAATCGCGGGCCGATGCCGAGAAGGCGTTCGCCGCGCTCAAGCGCAAGTTTCCCGCCCTCCTTGGAAATGTGACCCCGACGATCGTTTCGGCTGATCTCGGCGCGAAGGGCGTCTATTATCGCGTCCGCGTGCCGGCGCGCTCGTCCTCCGAAGCGAATGCGCTGTGCTCGAGCCTGAAATCGGCCGGTGGCAGCTGCTTCGTCGTGCGCAGCTGAGCCGGTTCTTTCCGGCGCGTAGCGCTCTTTGCAGCGGCAGTCTTTGCGGTTGACAGTCTCCGGCGCATATTCGCCCTGTCGGATCGAAGCGACCGTCGGGGGTCATGCGCGGGGTTAACATGCGCGGGTTCCTGAATGGCGCGTGATTCCGGGCAGGTCGGATGTTCCGTCCGATCCGGAAGGGATCGGAGGCGATCCGAGGGCAGGGCGGGCATGACGAAGGCATTCATCACAGGCGTTTCCGGAGCCGGGCTCACTGCGGACGAGCGGGCGTTCCTCGCCGGCGAACAGCCTTGGGGCCTCATTCTGTTCGCGCGCAATTGCCTCGAGCCGGCGCAGGTCGCCGATCTGACGGCGGCGTTTCGCGATGCGGTCGGCTGGCACGCGCCGGTGCTGGTCGATCAGGAAGGCGGCCGTGTGCAGCGCCTGAAACCGCCTCATTGGCGGCGATACCCGCCTGCGCGGGCGTTCGGGCGGCTTTACGCCGCCGATCCGGCTGCGGGGATCGAGGCGGCGGAACTCGTGACCCGGCTGATGTCGGCGGACCTCAGCACTGTCGGCATCGACGTCGATTGCCTGCCGGTGCTCGACGTGCCGGTGCCGGGCGTGCACGACGTCATCGGTGATCGCGCCTATGCGGCGACGGCGGAGGCGATCGTACCGCTCGCGGCCGCCGCGGTGCGCGGACTGATCGCCGGCGGCGTGCTGCCGGTGATGAAGCACATTCCCGGGCACGGCCGCACCATGGTCGATTCCCACCTTGCGCTTCCCGTCGTAGCCGCCTCGCGCGCCGTGCTGGAGGAGAGCGATTTCGTGCCGTTCCGCGCGTTCGCCGACCTGCCGCTCGCCATGACCGCGCACATGGTGTTCGAGGCGATCGACCCGACAGCGCCCGCGACCCAGTCGCCGGTCGTGATCGGCGAGATCATCCGCGGCCATATCGGCTTCCACGGCGCGCTGATGAGCGACGACCTATCCATGCAGGCGCTGGAGGGCGATCTCGGCACCCGTGCCGCGCGCGCGTTTGCGGCGGGCTGCGACCTGGCCCTGCACTGCAACGGCCGCATGGACGAGATGCGGGCCGTCGCAGCCGCGAGCCCCGTACTGGCCGGCGAGGCTGAACGACGCTGCGACGCTGCGCTCGCCCACCGGACGCCCCCGCAGCCCTTCGACGAAGCACGGGCGATGTCGCTGATGGAGCGCATCGCGGGTCTTGCGGCGGAGGCCGCGTGACCCCGGCCGCGGAAGAGCCGGACAACTGGACCCTGCCGCTGGAGGAGACGCGGGCGGGCGGAGCGGCGGCGACAGCCGCGGTCGAGGGGCTCGTGGTCGACGTCGAGGGCTTCGAAGGGCCGCTCGACCTTCTGCTGACGCTCGCCCGCAACCAGAAGCTCGATCTCGCCCGCATCTCCATCCTCGCGCTGGCCGAGCAGTACCTCGCCTTCGTCGCCGAGGCGCGGCGGATGCGGCTCGAACTCGCGGCCGACTATCTGGTGATGGCGGCGTGGCTCGCTTACCTGAAATCCCGCCTTCTCGTGCCCGATGACACCGAGGACGACGAGCCGTCCGGCGAAATGCTGGCTGCCGACCTCGCGTTCCGCCTGCGCCGCCTCGAAGCGATGCGCGATGTCTCCGCCCGGCTCGCCGGCCGCGCCCGTCTCGGCCGGGACGTGTTCGCGCGCGGCGCACCGGAAGCCGTGGTCGTCGAGAAGCGCTCGGAATGGCAGGTGACGCTCTACGAACTCCTGTCCGCCTATGCCGCGCACCGCCAGCGCTCGATGGTGACGCGCGTCAGCGTCGGCCGCAGGGCGGTGTGGTCGCTGCTCGACGCGCGGCAGGTGCTGGAGCGCCTGATCGGCGCGGTGCCGGACTGGGTTCCCATAGACGATCTCCTCGCCGAGTACATGGCGACGCCGGAGGACAGGGTGACGGTGCGCGCGAGTTCGTTCTCCGCCACCCTGGAGCTTGCGCGCGAGGGCGGGCTCGACCTGCGCCAGGCGGGCCCCTTCGCCCCGATCTTCGTGCGCAGGCGCGCGGTGCGGACGGAGGGGGACGAGCCTGTTCCCGGCGCGTCGGGAGGCGGCGATGATTGAGGCGGGCGATTGCAATGAAGGCGAGGCCGCCGAGGCGTTCGGTGCCCGCCACGACCAGCTGCGGCTGGTGGAGGCGGTGGTGTTCGCCAGCGCCAACCCCGTCAGTGTCGCCGACATCGCCCTGCGCCTGCCGGCCGGCGCCGATGTCGAGGGGCTTCTGGCCGATCTCGCCGCGCTCTATGCGGGGCGCGGCGTCAACCTCACGAAGGTGGCCGGCGGCTGGGCCTTCCGGACGGCGCCGGATCTTGGCTTCCTCCTGAGGCAGGATGCGGTGGAACCGCGCCGGCTTTCCCGCGCCGCACTGGAGACGCTCGCGATCATCGCCTATCACCAGCCCGTGACGCGGGCGGAGATCGAGGCGATCCGCGGGGTGGCGACATCGAAGGGCACGCTCGACGTGCTGATGGAGGCCGGCTGGATCAGGATGCGCGGCCGGCGCCGGGCGCCGGGACGCCCGGTGACGTATGGCACCACCGTCGGCTTCCTCGATCATTTCGGCCTCGAAAGCGTCGGCGACCTTCCGGGGCTGGAAGAACTGAAGGGGGCGGGGCTTCTGGACACCGTGCCGCCTTCGGCACAGGGCATTCCGGGGCCGAACGACGACGAGGCGTTGTCGGGCGACGAGGATCCGCTCGGCGACGATCCGGGCGACCTGCTTTCCGGACGCTGACGAGCCGCGGCCGCGCCCTTCCGGGCCCGACGCTACCGAACGAAGAGGATGAGATCGCGATGCCCACCGCCGCCGCCCGGAGAGCCGTTCCCGAGATCGCCATTCCGGCGAGGCTCGCCTTCGAGCGCGTCAGCCTGTCCTTCGCGGCGCACGCCGCGATCAATGACGTCAGCATCTCCGTGAATGCCGGGGAAATCCTGTGCCTGCTCGGGCCGTCCGGCTGCGGCAAGACCACGCTGCTGCGCATCGCCGCCGGCATCGAGACCCAGGATGCGGGCCGTGTCGTCATCGATGGCGAGGAAGTTGCGGGCGCGACGCGCACGCTGCCGCCGGAGGCCCGCGGCGTAGGCCTCGTGTTCCAGGATTATGCGCTGTTTCCGCACCTGACGATCCTCGACAATGTGCGCTTCGGCCTTCGCGGTCGCCCCGCGGCCGAGGCGGCGCGGATGGCGAGGACGGCGCTGGAGCGCGTGCGGCTCGGCCATTATGCCGGACACTATCCTCACCATCTGTCCGGCGGCGAGCAGCAGCGCGTGGCGCTCGCGCGCGCGCTCGTTCCGGGGCCGCGGGTACTTCTGATGGACGAGCCGTTCTCCGGTCTCGACCGCCGGCTGCGCGACAAGGTGCGCGACGAGACCATCGCCGTTCTCGGAGAGGCGGGCATCACCGCGGTGGTCGTGACCCACGATCCGGAGGAGGCGATGCGAATCGGCGACCGCATCGCGCTGATGCGCAAGGGCCGCCTGGTGCAGCTTGGCGCACCGGAAGAACTCTACCGCCATCCGGTCGACATCGAGGCCGCGCGGTTCTTCTCCGAGCTGAACGAAGTGGCCGGGCGGGTCGAGGGCGGCTTGGTCGTGAGTGTGCTCGGGCGCGTGCCGGCGCCAGCACGTCTCAAGGACGGCGACGAGGTGGTTGTCGCAGCACGGCCGCACGACATGCGCCTGTCGTCCGCAGGCATTGGTACCCCGGGGCGGGTGGTGTCGCGGCGCTATCTGGGCGAGGTCGACCGCATCGAGGTCGCCGTCGCCGGGCTTGCAGCGCCGCTGGAGGTGCGTTCCGTCGAAATCGGGCGGTTTTCGGTCGGCGACTCGCTTTTCATTGACGTTCCGCCCGAACGTCTCCACATCTTCCCCGATGGCATGCGAGCCGGCACGACGCCATAGCGCGCGTCGGCTGCGGCGGACCGGCTTCTGTTGCGGGAGCCTGGGCTTTCTGCAATATTGCCGCCACTGTCATATGCTGGACATGGATGCCATCGTCTCCGATGCCGTGTTCGGCGCCGGACTGATTGTCGTACGGGTACGGCCCTCGGCAGACAACAATAGAAATGGCCCCGAATCCCGTTGGAAGGGGCCGCGAGGAGAAGCCTGGGATGGGTAGTTTCAGTATTTGGCATATCCTCATCGTGGCGATCGTCGTGATCCTGCTGTTCGGTCGCGGCAAGATCTCCGATCTGATGGGCGACGTCGCCAAAGGCATCAAGAGCTTCAAGAAGGGGCTCTCGGAAGACGATGACACGAAGGCTGTCGACCACAAGCCGGGCATGACCATGCCGACCCAGAAGGCCGAAGACCAGACCAAGGTCGGTTGACGGCAGGGCGTCTCCGTGTCGTCCCCGGGCTGGCTGTCCGGGCGCGACGGGCGCGTCCGCGTTCCGGCTGGCCCGGTGGCGGGCAAGCGCGAGGCCTCATTCGCGCGAAGGTGATCGGAATGGCGCGGTGCAATGGCGCCGGGTCGCCGGTCGCCGCGGCGGGGGTGACGCTCGCGGCGATTTCGCCATATGCGCGGGTTTGATGCAGGGCTGATCTTTGTTGTCCGGGCCGCTTGTCCAAGCGGCCTCTCCTTGGGGCGCAGGTGCCGCACGTTGCGTGCGGCGTGATGTTTGAAACGGTCCCCCCGAAGCGCGGTCCCATGTTCGAAATCGGTTGGAGTGAGATCCTCATCATCGTGGTCGTGGCGCTGGTCGTCATCGGCCCGAAGGATCTGCCGCGCGTTCTGCGCACGGCAGGGCAGATGCTCGGCCGTGTCCGCCGCATGGCTGGCGAGTTCCAGAGCACGTTCAATCAGGCGCTGCGCGAAGCCGAGCGTCAGGCCGAAATCGACGATCTGAAGAAGAAGCTCGCCGAGGCCAATTCGCTGGACCTCATGGGTACGAAGCCGGCGGCCACGCCGATGTCGGATCCCGATCCCCAGGCCGGTACCGCACCGGTGCTCGATCCTAACGCGCCGGTAGAGCCGCCGGCGATCGCGCCCGTCGACGTGGTGCCGTTCGATTCCATCGGCCAGCCGGTGCCCTCCGGCGAGGCGCTGTCCCTTGCGGATGCGGCCGGCGGCCCGCCCGCCGCCAGCGAGCCGGCTCATCGTATTGCGACGCCCCCCGCTCCGCCGCCTGAGGATCATCCGCCTTTGCCGGCGCCGTCCATTCAAGCTCCATCCACCGAATCCGGAGTGGAAGCCGCGAAGCCGGCGGTTGCGCCCACGCCATCCGCAGGGTCGCTTTCATGAGTGCCGAAGAAGACGACATCGAAGCTTCCCGTGCGCCGCTGCTCGATCACCTGATCGAACTCAGGTCGCGTCTGATCAAGTCTCTGGCCGCAATCCTCGTTGCGTTCCTGGTCTGCTTCTATTTTGCGTCCGACATCTTCAATATTCTCATCATTCCCTATGAGCATGTTGTCGGCAATTCGCGTCCGATCGAGCTGATCTATACGGCGCCGCAGGAATATTTCTTCACGCAGTTGAAACTCGGCATGTTCGGAGCGCTGTTCCTGGCGTTTCCGGTGGTGGCGAGCCAGATCTACATGTTCGTGGCGCCGGGGCTTTACCGCAACGAGCGCAAGGCGTTCCTGCCGTTCCTCGTCGCCACGCCGATCCTGTTCGCCATGGGCGCGCTGCTGGTGTTCTTCCTCGTCATGCCGATGGCGCTGCATTTCTTCGTCAGCATGGAGCAGCACGGCGGACCGGGGCAGGCGAGCATCTACCTGCTGCCGAAGGTGAGCGAATATCTCGGGCTCATCATGGTGCTGATCTTCGCGTTCGGCATCGTGTTCCAGTTGCCTGTCGTCCTGACGCTGCTGGCGCGAGCCGGCATCGTGACGGCGAAGGATCTGCGCTCCAAGCGGCGTTATGCCATCGTGATTGCCTTCATCATCGCCGCGGTGCTGACGCCGCCCGATCCGGTCAGCCAGATCAGTCTTGCGATCCCGGCGATGCTTCTCTACGAAGTGTCCATCTTCGCCGTCCGTTCGATCGAGCGGTCGCGTGCGGCGGCTGCGGCCGCCGAGGCGTCCTAGGGCCATCCCGGACGTCTCCCGGCGGCAATCCGGCCGGAGCGTGCGGCCGGATCCCGTCGTTCGACCGGTGGCGTGCCTTGCCCGAACGGCCGAACGCCGGAGTTTCCCGATGCTTGATATCCGCTGGATCCGCGACAACCCGGACGCGCTGGATCGCGCGCTGCTGTCCCGCGGCGAGGCGCCGCGTGCGGCCGACCTGATCAAGCTCGACGACCGCCGCCGGCAGATCACCACGGATCTCCAGCTTCTGCAGGAGCGCCGCAATGCCGCCTCGAAGGAGATCGGCAAGGCCAAGGCCGCCAAGGACGATGCCCGCGCCGAGGAACTGATGGCCGAGGTCGCGCTCCTGAAGGAGCGGCTGCCGGCCGACGAGGCCCTGCTGCGGGTCGCCGAGACCGCGATCGAGGAAGCCCTCGCCCGCGTGCCGAACGTTCCCCTCGAGGACGTGCCCGTCGGCCGCGACGAGGCGGACAATGTCGAGATCCGCAAGGTCGGCACGATGCCGTCGCTCGGCTTCGCGCCGCGCCAGCATTTCGAGATCGGCGAAGCGCTCGGCCTGATGGACTTCGAGGCCGCCTCGAAGCTCGCCGGCACGCGCTTCGTGGTCCTGAAGGGCGCGCTCGCCCGGCTCGAACGCGCGCTCGCCCAGTTCATGCTGAACCTCCACACCGGCGAGCACGGCTACCAGGAAGTGGCGCCGCCGCTGATGGTGCGCGACGAGGTGATGTACGGCACCGCCCAGTTGCCGAAGTTCGCCGACGACCAGTTCCGCACGCTCGACGGCCGCTGGCTGATTCCGACCGCCGAAGTGCCGCTGACGAACCTCGTCCGCGAACAGATCCTGGACGAAACCGCTTTGCCGCTGCGTTTCGCGGCCTATACGCCGTGCTTCCGCCTCGAAGCCGGATCGGCCGGACGCGATACCCGCGGGATGTTGCGCCAGCATCAGTTCGGCAAGGTGGAACTCGTTTCCATCACCACGCCCGAGACGTCCTCGGCGGAACACGAGCGCCTGGTCGGGTGCGCCGAAGAGGTGCTGAAGCGGCTCGGGCTGCACTATCGCGTCGTCACGCTCTGCACCGGCGACATGGGCTTCGGTGCCACAAAGACCTACGATATCGAGGTCTGGCTTCCCGGGCAGAACACCTATCGCGAGATCTCGTCGTGCTCGGTGTGCGGCGATTTCCAGGCGCGGCGCATGGGCGCGCGTTATCGCGCGGCCGATGCCAAGAGCCCGCGTTTCGTGCACACGCTGAACGGCTCCGGCCTTGCGGTCGGCCGTACGCTCATCGCGGTGATCGAGAACTATCAGAACGAGGACGGCTCGGTGACGATCCCCGACGTGCTTCGGCCCTATATGGGCGGTCTGGAGCGCATTGGCGGCGTCTGAGACGACACTTCCGGTCCGCGCGGTCACCGCGCGGACATGATTTCCGGGCAAGGCTCGTCTTCTGGGCAGCGCGCGTCTTCCCGACAAGAGGCTCCTCGCAAGGACGTGCCGCGCGGCCGCCGCCGCCGGTCGGTCAGGGCTGCTTTCGGGTGGATTCCGACGGGGGCGGCGCTATCTGACCGTAAACAACGCGATCCCGATTCCGCAACGACTGCATATCCCTCGCCATTCGGACGGCTCGATCTGAACGGGATAGGCTCAAGCACCCGAGGCCCGCCATGCGCATCCTGCTCACCAACGACGACGGCATCCACGCACCGGGGCTGGAGGCGCTTGAGCGCATCGCCCGCGCGCTGTCGGACGACGTCTGGGTGGTGGCGCCGGAGACCGACCAGTCCGGCAAATCCCATTCCGTCACGCTGAGCGATCCGCTTCGAGTGCGCGATCTCGGCGGGCAGCGTTTTGCCGTGCGCGGCACGCCGACCGACTGCGTCATCATGGCCGCCTGCAATCTGATGCCGCGTCGGCCCGACCTCGTCCTTTCCGGGGTGAACCGCGGCCAGAACGTCGCCGACGACATCACCTATTCCGGCACCGTTGCCGGCGCGATGGAAGGCACGCTGCTCGGCATCCGGTCGATCGCGCTTTCACAGGCCTTCGGCCCCCAGAACCGCAACGAGCCCTCGTTCGAGGCGGCAGAGGCGTTCGGACCGAAGCTGATCCGCGATCTCGTCAGCTACGACCTGCCCCAGGGGACGCTGCTCAACGTCAACTTTCCCAACCGCAAGCCGTCGGAGATCGAGGGCGTCGAGGTGACGGTGCAGGGCCGCAGGCCCGAGGAGTTCGTCTCGGTCGACGAGCGCTCCGATGGGCGCGGCAATCCCTATTACTGGATCGTCTACGGCCATACCCCGTTCGAATCCGAGCCCGGCACCGATTTGCGGTGCATGGCCGAGGGACGGATATCGGTCACGCCGCTCAGGCTGGATTATACTTCCCATGCGAATCTGACCGCGCTGCGCGATCACCTGTCCGTACGAGCCGATTGAGGGCCTCACCGCGACTATGGGCAACGAGCCGACACAGGCCGAAACCGACCGCATCGCCCTTGCCAACCTGGTGCTGACCCTGCGGCGGCGGGGCGTGCGGGACAGGCGGATCTACGCCGCCATCGAGAACATCCCGCGGCGGATGTTCCTGTCGATCGAGAACAAAGCCCACGCCTGGGAAGACCGCCCGCTTCCGATCGAGTGCGGGCAGACCATCTCCGCGCCGTCCATGGTGGCGATGATGACCGAGGCGCTGGAAGTCGGCCCGGGCGACCGCGTGCTGGAGATCGGAACCGGCTCCGGCTACCAGACGAGCGTGCTGAGCCGGCTCTGCCGCGAGGTCTACACCATCGAGCGCTACCGCTCGCTGACCGCGCTTGCCGAGGAACGGTTCGCGGTGCTGCGCTTCTCCAATATCGTCACGCGGGTAGACGACGGCATCAACGGCTGGCCGGAAAAGGCGCCGTTCGACCGTATCCTCGTCACGGCGTCCGCCCAGGCGGCGCCCCGGGCGCTGGTCGAGCAGCTCAAGGTCGGCGGCATCATGGTGATGCCGCTCGGTCCCGCCGTCGGCCCGCAGCAGCTCATGAAAGTGGTGCGCACCCAGCGGGGCGCCGACCTGACGGCCGTCGGCCCGGTCCGCTTTGTGCCCCTCGTGCCAGGCGTCGCCAACAAGTTGTAAAGAGCGTCGCCAACAAGCTTTAAGGAAGCGGCGCCAAAAAGTTGTGAGAAAGCGTCGCCGCCGGAGAACGGGGCCGTTCTCACACGATTTCGCGCAGCGCCTCGGTCAGACGGCGGCACTCGTCATCGGTTCCGATGGTGATGCGCAGATAATCCTCGATCCGCGGCTTGTTGAAGTGACGGACGATGATGGCCCTTTCGCGCAGCTTGCCGGCCAGTTCGGCGCCTGCATGTTCGGGGTGGCGCGCGAACACGAAGTTGGCGGCCGAAGGCAGCACGACGAAGCCCATCGCCTCGAGTTCGGAGGTGAGCCTTGCACGGCTCGCCATCACCTTGCCGCGGGTCTCGTCGAACCAGGCAGCATCCTCGATGGCGGCCGTGGCGCCAGCGGCGGCGAGACGGTCGAGCGGATAGGAATTGAAGCTGTCCTTGACGCGCTCCAGAGCCTCGATCAGCGGCCGCTGGCCGATGGCGAAGCCGACGCGCAGGCCGGCGAGCGAGCGCGACTTCGAGAGGGTGTGGATCACCAGCAGATTCGGATAGCGTTTCACCAGCGGGATCGCGCTTTCGCCACCGAAATCGACATAGGCCTCGTCGATCGCCACCACGGCATCCGGATGTTCGGAAACCAGCCGTTCGATCTCGGCGAGGGGCAGGGCCGAACCGGTGGGCGCGTTGGGGTTCGGCAGGATGATGGCCCCCGCCGGCTGGCGATAGTCGTCGACCCCCACCTGCATCGCATCGTCGAGCGGCACGGTGACGTGGCGCACGCCGTAGAGCCCGCAATAGACCGGATAGAAGCTGTAGGTGATGTCCGGAAACAGCAGCGGCCGATCATGGGAGAACAGGCCCATGAACGCATGGGCCAGCACCTCGTCGGAGCCGTTGCCGACGAAGACTTCGGACGGATCGACGTCATGGAGCGCACCGATCGCCGTGCGCAGCTTCAGGCTGACCGGATCGGGATAGAGCCGAAGCCCGTCGCCGGTCTCCGCGGCGATGGCCGCGAGCACCTTCGGCGACGGCGGATACGGGTTCTCGTTGGTGTTGAGCTTCACGAGGCCCGCCATCCGGGGCTGCTCGCCCGGAACATAGGGCGTGAGCGTGTGAACGATCGGGCTCCAGAAGCGACTCATGACGATGACCTGAAAGGCGGAAACGCGCGTGACGCATGGAAGCGCACAAAGCGCCCGCAAATGCAACTGCCGGCCGGTTACGCGCCGGCCCGGACCGCAGCTTCCGCAGCAGCGAGATCGTCCGGCGTGTTGAGGTTGAAGAACGGATCGATATCACGGGCCGGAACCGCGAACGACACGGCGATGGCAGCATGCCGCGCCTGCCACCGGGCGACGCTGCGATCGTCCTGGCCGGCCAGCCATTCGATGAGGTCGCCCGACAGCGATGTCGGCGTTGCCGCGAAGACCGGGTGAGGCCGCCCGCCTGAGGCTGCCACGGCGATCCGGCCGTCCGCTGCTGCTGCGAGCCGCCCGGCGAGGTCCGCCGGGAAGAACGGCGTGTCGACGGCGACGGTGACCAGCAGGGGCGCGCCCAGATCACGAGCCCAGAGCAGGCCGGCGAGCAGGCCGGCGAGCGGACCCTGCCGTCCGGGAACAGGGTCGCGGAGAACGGGGAGGTCGTCCGGCAGCGCCGGCACGCCGTCATCCACCCCCCGGTTGACCGCAAGCGGTCCGACTTGCGGCGCGAGGCGCGATACGGCCCGCTGGAGCAGCGTTCGTCCGGCAAGTTCCGTCGTCGCCTTGTCGCTTCCCATGCGACGCGAAGCGCCGCCGGCAAGAACCAGGCCGGCAACGTCATTGCGCGACATGAACGGAGGTTGGGGCGCTGCTTTGAAATCGGCTATGACCATACCCACCATTAGAACGTTCGGCGCCCGCGGGAAAAGGGGACGCCGCGTTTGAGCGTGCGGCCCGCCTGGCGGGGGAATCGGGCGATGTCGGCTTCGGCCTGGAGGACAGCGACGTGAGCGAGTTGAACAAGGCGGCGGTGCTGGAAGCGCTCAAGGCCGTGACCGGGCCTGACGGCACCGGCGACGTGGTTTCGCTCGGCCTCGTGTCGGATGTGTTCGTCTCAGATGGGCGGGTGGCGTTCTCGATCACGGTGCCGGAGACGCGGGCGCGTGAACTGGAGCCGCTGCGGCTTGCCGCCGAGCGCACCGTGCTGGCGCTGCGGGGCGTGGAGCGCGCCATGGTGGCGCTGACCGCGGAGCGGCCCGGCGGGGCGGGCCATCCCGCCCACGCGAACCACGGCCACGGACGTCACCCGCATCCTGCCGGGACCGCTGACCCCGCGCACCGCGCGCCGCCGCAAGCCCCGGGCGGGCCGCAGGCGGCGACGCGCATGGGCGTTCCCGGTGTCGCCTCGCTGATCGCGGTCGCCTCCGGCAAGGGTGGCGTCGGCAAGTCCACGACGGCGGTCAACCTCGCGCTTGCGCTGAAGGATCTCGGCCTGAAGATCGGCGTGCTCGATGCCGACGTCTACGGTCCGTCGATTCCGAAGCTGCTCGGCCTCTCCGGGCGCCCGCAGACCGTCGACGGCCGCACGCTGGTGCCGATGGAGGCCCATGGCCTGAAGGCGATGTCCATCGGCCTCCTGATCGACGAGGGCACGCCGATGATCTGGCGCGGACCGATGGTGGTGTCGGCCCTCCGGCAGATGCTGATGGACACAGCGTGGGGCGAACTCGACGCCATCGTCATCGACATGCCCCCCGGCACCGGCGACGTGCAACTGAGCCTCGCGCAGCAGGCGCCGATCACCGGGGCCGTGATCGTCTCCACGCCGCAGGATCTCGCGCTGATCGACGCACGAAAGGGTCTCGCGATGTTCCAGAAGGTCGAGGTGCCCGTCCTCGGCATCGTCGAGAACATGAGCACCTTCATCTGCCCGCACTGCGGCACGCGGTCAGACATCTTCGGCCACGGCGGCGCCCGGCACGAAGCCGAGGCGCTCGGCGTGCCTTTTCTCGGCGAGATCCCTCTCGCCATGGCGATCCGCGAGCGTTCCGACGCCGGCAACCCCATCGTTGCCGCGGAGCCGAGCGGCCCGCATGCCGCGGCCTATCGCGCGGCGGCGGCCGCGATGTGGGACGAGGTCGCCGTCCTGCGCAACAAGGGCCGCAGGGCGCCTGCCATCGTCATCGAATAGCCGAGCTGCAACGGCTGAAGGCCCCGGAGCCGGCCGGTTCACCAGGCCCCGGTGCCTTCAGCTTTGATGCGGCGAGGCTGCGTTGCGCCGTCGGCTCACGGCACCGTGGCTTCCAGGGTCATGGTGTCGAGGGTGAACGAGCCGTCGTCCTCGAACTCGAAGTGATGGCGCGCCTCGTCGGGTGCCATGTCCTGCAGCGAGCGGATTGCTTCCGCGTGCACCGCCGGGGTGCGGATGCGCGCGATCCAGGGCGCGAACTCCAGCCGCAGCCGGCGCCGCGTCAGGCGGCCGGCGGCGAAGCCGGCCCGGGTGACGGCTGCGACCCACTCGTCCCGCGAATAGTTGCGGACGTGGGACGGATCCCGCATCAGCTCGATCGTCTGCAGGAAGGTGTCCAGCAACGGCGTGCCCGGCGAGCAGACGTCCATGAACACCGCCATGCCGCCACGGCGCGTAACGCGGCGCGCTTCCGCCAGCCCGGCGTCGAGATCGTTCCAGTGGTGGGCGCTGAATCGGCTTGCCACGAAATCAAAGGTTTCGTCGGAGAAGGGCAGGCGCTCGGCGGTGCCGCGTTCGGTCGAGAGGTTCGTGATGCCGCGGCGCCCGGCCTCGGCTTCCACCGCCGCCAGCATCTTCGCCGACAGATCGTAGGCCACCACCAGTCCGCTGGAGGGCGCCATCGCGAACGCCGCATGACCGCCGCCGCAGCCGAGATCGAGCGCGCGCGCGGGCTGCCGGCCGGCGGCCAGCGCATGGAGCGCGGCCAGATCCTCGCCGGCTGCGTGAACGGCGCTCGCCACATAGGCGGCAGCCTGGGGGCCGAACTGGTCGTCGACCAGCGTCAAGTGATTGGTCTTCGCCATCGTGGCGTCTCCCTGGCAATCGCGGCCCGACGCTCTGTCGGCGGCCGCTTCGAGGCTTCAGCACGGAGATGGAGCGGATTGATGGTGCCCGGTGAATATGCCGGGCATTTCAGTGCCGGCGCGGAGCCGGCGGCCGCAGCATCCCGCGAACTTCGACAGGGTTACCGGTGCCGGATAACTGGTAACAGATCCAAACTTATCCTGGTATGTTTGGCACCATGGATCCGGTCATCACATCCCGCCGGGCGCTCGGCGCCTTCGTCCGCGCCCATCGCGCCCGGTTAAGTCCCGCCGATGTCGGCCTGCCGATCGGCGAGCGCCGCCGCACGCCCGGATTGCGGCGTGAGGAGCTTGCCCGGCTCTGCGGGATGAGCACGACCTGGTGCACCTGGATCGAGCAGGGCCGCGACATGTCGCTCGGCGTGGCCGCGCTGTCGCGTCTGGCCGCTGCCCTGAAGCTCGGACGGGCGGAGCGGGCCTATCTGTTCGAACTCGCCGGCAAGCGCGATCCGGTGGGTGTGCATCCGGCGGACGACGTCCTTCCGCCGTCCATCCAGCACGCGGTCGAGGCGATCTCGGTGCCGGCCTACGTTCTCGACGGGCGGTGCGACGCACGGGCGTGGAATGCTCCCGCCGCGCGGCTGTTCGTCGGCTGGCTCGATGGCGATCATGACCGCAATCTGTTGCGGTATATCTTCCTGTCGCCGGCCTCCCGGCAGCTGATCCTGGACTTCGAACGCCGCGCCGCGCGCGTGCTGGCGGAGTTTCGTGCCGACTACAGCCGCCACATGGCCGATGATGCGATGGGAGGACTGGTGGAGGAACTGACGGTCGCGAGCCCGCTGTTCGCGCGGCTCTGGGCCGCGCAGGACGTGCTCGGCCGTGACGGCGGCGAGCGCACCTTCGCCCATCCGCTGGACGGTTTCATCCGCGCCGAGCAGGTGACATGGACGCTCGGCGGCGCCATCGGCGGGCGGCCAGACCTCAAGCTTTCCATGCTGGTGCCGCAGTCCGGTTGAAGCACATCGCACCCGTCCGGCCGACTTGTTCGTCATCGCGCACCGGCCGCAACCCTCGCGGCGAGCGTTGAACGCCCATATCTGCCGACCTGAACCAGCGGCCGCGGCATCATCTCTCATTGATAGACAGCGTGCGTCCGGCGTCGAAGCCGCAAATATCCATCACTGTGATCTTTATCGATTACTATTCTGTCTATAAATAGTCATATTTAATTAATTCGAACTGCATGTTTTTATCGATAAATCGGCAGTGAAAGAAAGTGTAACTGTGTTACATTACCAAAAATTCACTGGATTTAAGGCCGGGATGAGATCAGAACGGCGAAAGAGGGGCGGCGATGAAAGCGCCCCCAACGTTCACGAACAGGTGACTTATGGCTGTCTATCTGAACTACGACGGTATTCAGGGCGAGGCGACCCAGCAGGACCACAAGAAGTGGATCGACGTGCTGTCGATGTCCTGGGGCGTCGGTCGCGGCATCTCCACCGTCTCTGGCTCTTCGAACAACCGCGAAGCTTCGGAGCCGTCGATCAGCGAAGTGTCGATCGTGAAGATGTTCGATGCAGCATCGCCGAAGCTGTTCACCGAATCCTGCACCGGCAACGCCGGCAAGACGGTGAAGATCGATCTCGTCACCACCGGCAGCCCGGGCGTGACCTACGCGACCTACACGCTCACCAACGCGCTGATCTCGTCCTACTCCGTGTCGTCGAGCGGTGATCGCCCGACGGAGTCTTTCTCGATCAGCTTCACCAAGCTCGAGTTCAAGTTCGTCCCCTACGACGACAAGAACAAGGCCGGCTCGCCGGTCACCGTGTCCTACGACATGGCCACCACCAAGAGCTCGTAAACCGTGCTCGGCCGAAGACCCCGAGGCCGTTGGCGATCAACGGCCTCGGGCAAGAAGAACAAGAAAACGTTGGGAGAGAGCCATGGGCCTTCCTACACCGGAGCAACTTGAGGAACTCTCGGCCATCCTCGCCGGGCAGGCGCCCGGCCAGAACAGGATCGGTTTCTGGAGCGAGGAAGACCAGCGCCGGGAACTCGGCCGCCTCAACACCCCTTCGCGCCCGTCTTCGGTGCCGGTGTCCGATAAGGCGGCGACCTTCGCCAAGAAGACAGGCCAGTTCGCCGTGACGACCGGAGTGCCCGCGGCCGTGAACGCCGTCGCCCACGTCGAATACGGCATCAGGAGTTCGGTGCAGATGGCGGGCCACACCGTCACGATCGCGCCGCTGGGCGCGGCGCTGTCCGCATGGATCGGGATCACGACGGTCGCGGTTCAGGCCGGGAAGGTATTCGACCTCTACACGCTCAGGGACGACGCGCGCTCGACCATTCGCAACAGGACGACCTATTATTGCGAGTGCGGGAAGTGCGCGGGCAACATCCAGTACATCATCGACAAGAAGGAACGGAATGTCGGTGTCGTGGCGCTGTCGGTCGGAACCCTCGGCGTCGTCGGCATCGGAAAGATGTTCCATTCCGTCGGCAAGAAGCTGAAATCCAAGATCATGGGCGAGACGCGGCCCAAGGAGCGCGTCAGCCGGGAAATCGTGGCCTCCGCTCGCGGCGGCTGCCTTGCCGCCATGGGGACGATCTTCCTGCTCTCCGGCTCGTGGACCCACGGTTATCGCGAAAAGAAGACGATGGAAGCCGCCGTGCTGACGCTGACCGCGACCAACGGCTGGGAAAAGCTGCAGAGCAACTGGTAAGGGCGCCGACGCCGCGAAAGCGCCGGCGCGGCAAGGGGCCACAGGGCCGCCCAGCGGACGCGCGTCCTCAGCCGCCCGTCATGGACATATGGCGGGACAGGCTCGGACGGCTGTTCCGGTCGATGACGAAGTCGTGGCCCTTCGGCTTACGGGCGATGGCCTCGACGATGGCATGGCGCAGCGCCTCGTCGCTCTCGGAGCCGCGCAGCGGCGCGCGCAGGTCCGCGGCGTCCTCCTGCCCGAGACACATGAACAGAGTGCCGGTGCACGTCACGCGCACCCGGTTGCACGCCTCGCAGAAATTATGGGTCATCGGCGTGATGAAGCCGATCCGGCCGCCGGTTTCCTCCACGCGCACATAGCGGGCTGGGCCCCCGGTCCGCATCGCCAGATCCGTGAGCGTGTAGCGCTGGGCAAGCCGTTCGCGAACGAGGTCGAGCGGCAGGTACTGGTCTGTGCGGTCGGTAACGACCTCGCCGAGCGGCATGGTCTCGATCAGCGTCAGGTCGTGACCGCGGTCGTGACACCAGAGCATCAGGTCCTCGATCTCATGCTCGTTGATGCCCTTGAGCGCGACGGCATTGATCTTGATCCGAAGCCCGGCGGCTTCCGCGGCCTTGATCCCGTCCAGCACGACGCCGAGGTCGCCGCGCCGCGTCAGCTCGCGGAAGCGCCCGGCATCGAGGGTATCGAGCGAGACGTTGATACGGCGGACGCCGATATCCGCCAGTTCCGCCGCATGGTGCGCGAGCCGCGAGCCGTTGGTGGTGAGCGTCAGTTCTTCAAGCGCGCCGGAGACGAGATGCCGCGACAGCCCGCGGAATAGGGTCATGACGTTCTTGCGCACCAGCGGCTCGCCGCCGGTGATCCTGAGCTTCCGCACCCCGAGGCCGACGAAGGCAGAGCACAGCCGGTCGAGTTCCTCGAGCGTCAGCAACTCCCGGCGCGGCAGGAAGGTCATGTCCTCCGCCATGCAATAGACGCAGCGGAAGTCGCACCGGTCGGTCACCGAAACCCGCAGATAGGAAATCCGGCGGCTGAACGGGTCGATCAGCGCGTCACCGGCCTGCCGGCCAGCACGGGACATCGCGAGGGGAGGGTTCGAGAGGAGGGTCGCCATCGAATCCGAGCCAATCACCTTGCGTTGTCGAACGTGACCCCGACCCGGCCCAGGCAGAGGTCGGGCGAGCGGGGGATGCGGTGTCGGGCGCTCGGCTTTCCAGTCACGCGGCTGGTCCTTGCCCCTACGCGGTGATATTGGCATCCCACGGAAGGGCGGCAAGGGCGAAACCGCCGCCGCATGCGCCGCGTTTTCCAGATCGAACGTCTTTCTGGCAGAAAGGCCCCACTGGCGGGCGTGGGCTTGCAGTGGCAGCCGAGGAAAGGTGCGCTCATGACGAGCGGAACGAAAGCGGACGTCTGGCCGACGGAGATTCGCCTCAAGCAGGACAAGCGGACCCTTGCTGTGACGTTCGAGGATGGCGCGAGCTTCGCGATTCCGGCCGAACTCCTCCGCGTCCGCTCTCCGTCTGCCGAGGTTCAGGGCCACGGTCCGTCCGAGCGAAAACTCGTGCCCGGCATGGCGGAGATCACGATCACGAGAATCGAGCCGGTCGGGAACTACGCCGTCCGGCTCGTCTTTGCGGATGGCCATTCGACCGGCATCTTCACCTGGCGGCTGCTGCACGAATTCGGTCGCGATCAGGGCCGTCTGATGGCCGATTACATCACCGAACTCGAGGCCGCGGGATTGTCGCGCCATCGCTGACGAACGGGGCGGGCGCTTCGGCTTCGCCCCGTCCAACACCGCATGGGCGGTCGTCAGCCGAGATTGAGCGCCTTGAAGAAGTCGTTGCCCTTGTCGTCGACGACGATGAAGGCCGGGAAGTCCACGACTTCGATGCGCCAGATCGCCTCCATGCCGAGTTCGGGATATTCCACGACCTCGACCTTCTTGATGCAGTCCTGCGCAAGGCGGGCGGCCGGCCCGCCGATGGAGCCGAGATAGAACCCGCCATGGCGCGCGCAGGCATCGCGCACCGCCGCGGAACGGTTGCCCTTGGCGAGCATCACCATCGAGCCGCCGGCGGCCTGGAACTGGTCGACATAGGCATCCATGCGGCCGGCGGTGGTCGGGCCGAACGAGCCGGAGGCGTAGCCTTCGGGCGTCTTGGCCGGGCCGGCATAATAGATCGGGTGATTCTTGAAATAGTCGGGCAGCGGCTCGCCGCGCTCCAGCCGCTCGCGCAGCTTGGCGTGCGCCAGATCGCGTGCCACGATCATTGGCCCCGTGAGCGACAGGCGCGTCTTGATCGGGTGCTTCGTCAGCTCCGCGAGAATCTCCGCCATCGGCCGCGTCAGGTCGATCTTCACCACGTCGCCGCCGAGGCTCGCCTCGTCGACGTCCGGCATGTGGCGGGCGGGATTGGCTTCCAGCGCCTCCAGATAGATGCCGTCGCGGGTGATCTTGGCCTTCGCCTGGCGATCGGCCGAGCAGGACACGCCGAGCCCGATCGGCAGGCTGGCGCCGTGGCGCGGCAGGCGGATGACGCGAACATCGTGGCAGAAATATTTGCCGCCGAACTGCGCGCCGACCCCGAGCTGCTGGGTCATCTTGTGGATCTCGGCTTCCATCGCGAGATCGCGGAAGGCGCCGCCGTCCTCGGAGCCTTCCGTCGGCAGTTCGTCGAGATAGCGCGCCGAGGCGAGCTTCACGGTCTTCAGGTTCAACTCGGCCGAGGTGCCGCCGATGACGATCGCGAGGTGATAGGGCGGGCAGGCCGCCGTGCCGAGGGTGAGAATCTTCTCCTTCAGGAAGGGCAGCAGGCGCTCCGGGTTCAGCAGCGACGGCACGCCCTGAAACAGGTACGTCTTGTTGGCCGAGCCGCCGCCCTTGGCCATGAACAGGAACTTGTAGGCGTCCTCGCCCTCGGCATAGAGCTCGATCTGGGCCGGAAGGTTGGAGCGGGTATTGCGCTCCTCGTACATGGAGAGCGGCGCGAGCTGGCTGTAGCGCAGGTTCTTCTTGTGGTAGGCGTCCCGGATACCCTCCGCGAGGGCGGTCTCGTCACCGCCGTCCGTCCAGATTAGCCGGCCCTTCTTGCCCATCACGATGGCCGTGCCGGTGTCCTGGCACATCGGCAGCACGCCACCGGCGGCGATGTTGGCGTTCTTGAGGAGATCGTAGGCGACGAAGCGGTCGTTCGAGGTGGCCTCGGGATCCTCGAGGATTTTCGCGAGCTGGTCGAGATGGGACGGCCGCAGCAGGTGGTTGATGTCCGACATCGCCGCCTCGGCGAGCAGGCGCAAGCCCTCACGCTCCACGACGACGACGTCCCGGTCGCCGAAACGCTCGACGCGCACATGGTCGCTCGTCAGCTTGCGATAGGGCGTCGGGTCCGCGCCGTAGGAGAACAGCGGCTTGTAGCTGAATTCCGGCTCGGGAATGTCGTGAACGGTCATTGCGGCATCTCCATCGCCACGGAACCGGGCTGCCTCGGGCTCGGGGCTGCGGGGACCGCGACACCAGACATCGCGGCGCGGCGCGGTCGCGTCGGCGCGGGGGGTGAAACGCGAGCTGTTCTAATGCCAAGGAGACGGCGGCGGCAAGCACGCCTTTGGCAGGATAGGCGCCGGCGCGCACCCCCCGGATTTTGTGTCAGTCAGCGGCGGCGCGCAGAGACCCGCGGGTCGCGCTCTCCGTGACGGCGAGGAAGTCCGCGGCATTGTCCCCGATGGCCGCGATCTGGCGCTCGATCCGCTCGAAGATCGTCAGCAGCAGATCTTCCGGCTTGCGGCCCGCGCCCTCGGCGTCGCTGAGCGCCGCATCCTTGACATGGGCAGGAAGCGGTTCCGGCGGTCGATAGGCGCTATCGCCTTCGAGCGCGCCGGCGATCGTTCCGAGCGATTGCTCGATCCATCGCCGGGCGTCCGCGATCACGGCCTGGCGTTCTTCGCCGGCGAAGGCGGCTTCGGGCAGGTTGTCGAGTTCGATCGCCAGTCCGGTCAATCGCCGAAGCGCGATCACCATCGCCATGGCCGGCGCGATCGCGGGTGAAGGCTTCAGCCGCGGCTCGCTCACGAGCCGTTGCAGTTTCGCCTCCGAATTGTTGTTGGCAAGCCCGCACTCCCGCTGGAGCGTCGCGAGGTCGACGTGACGCTCCGCGTCCACGGTCCGGCTCGCGAGCGCGGCGGACAGGAAGGTGGAGGCGGCACGCAGCGAGTTGGCGATGGCCCGCGGCAGCCCGCGTTCCTCCCAGTTCGGCCAGATCGCGAACGCCACGATCAGCGCCAGCGCCGCGCCGAGGAAACTGTTCTCCACGCGCACCAGCGCCAGCGTCCACGGTGCCATCCCGCTCGGGATGAACAGGTCGGCGATCAGCAGGAAGCCGACCGTCATCGCGAACACGTAGAATGCGTAGCCGAGGCCGCGCAGCAGCACGGCCACCGCGAGGAACGGGAAGACAAGAAGCGCGATATCCATCGGCGTCGAGATGGTGGCGAGCAGGACCGCCGCCACGACCGAGCCTGCGACGGTGCCCGCGATGCGGTCGAGCATCCTGCGCCAGGTGCTGGCGATGTGGGGCTGCAGGATCAGGACCGTGGTGATCGACAGCCAGTAGCCGTGATTCAGCAGCATCAGGCTGCTGAGCACATAGGCTGCCGTGGCGCCGACGGCCACGCGCACCGAATGGCGGAAAGCGACCGCACGGACGGTGAAGTTCGTGCGCAGGGTCTCGCCGATCTCGCCGAAATGAAACTGCGCGTTCTGCCGCCAGATGGCCTCCGCGAGGTCGTTGGTGCCGCGTCCGGCGGGGCGGGCGCCGCCGGCATCCTCCAGCGACTGGCCGAGTTCGCGGAACAGCAAGGCGGCCTGCACCGCATGGGGCGATCCGTCAGCCACGGCGACGCCGCTGCCGCGGCCGATGGCGGCGGTCGCCTGTCGCAGGCGGCGCAGCGCCTCCTCGCGCCGTTCAGCGCCGAGGGCTGCGACGGAGCCGTTCGTCCGCATCCGTTCGAGCGCCTCGGCGATGGCGCGCATATCCTCGGTCAGCGCCGCAAGTCCGTCGAGAACCGCGCTGCGGGGAGCGCCGGGTTCCGCTGCGCCGAGTTGCTCCAGCGTGCCGGAAAGCGCGCAGGCGAGCTTGAAGCACTCTTCGGCATCGGACAGCAGCACCAGAAGCACGAGGCTGCGTTCGGTCGGGCCGGATCGCGTGCGCCTGACGGCGGCGAGCGCGGTGCGGGCGTCCTCGATGGCGGCGCGCACCGGCGCCCATCGGTCGGACGGGAGGCTCTCCCAGTCGGCGGCGTTTGCCCCGGCACCGTAGCGCCCGGCGAGGTCGTCGGTAAGGTCCGCAAGCTTCTGCCAGACGATGGCGGTGGCCCCCCGTGCCGGCGTATCCGGCGGGGTGTTCCAGACGACGAGCGTCACGAGCATCGCCCACAAGCCGCCGATCAGGGCGCACAGGCTCGCCAGCATCACCTCGCCCGGTCCCGGCATGGGCGTGCCGAGGAAGATCATGAGTTCGATCGTCAGCATCAGCCCGAGCGACGTCGTGGCCGCGCCGAACACCATGGCATAGGAGAGAACGAATGCGCCGAGAAAGGCGACCGGAATGGCCGCGTAGGGCGAAAGGCTCGCGAAGTAACCAAGCCAGCAAACGAGCGCCGCCAGCACGGCGAAGCCGCCCATGGTGAGAAACCGGCGGCGCCACGAGCCGCCGGGATCGACGAGGCAACCGAGAAAGCCGGCCACGCCGATGGCGGCGATCTCCGGCTGTCCGCGGATCTCGCTGACGAGAATCGGAACGATCGTGGCGATGCCTGCGCGCAGCGCCGGGGCGACGTGAACCCGCATCGGCTGCGGCACGAGGCTCAGGAGGTTGCGGTCCCGTAGCGTCGACAGCGCGGTGCCGAGACGACTGAAGATCATGGCCAGGCCAGAAGATCGTGTCCGATGAAGACGTGAAGGTCGATGTCGGTCGCGCCGTTGACCGGGAATCGGATGGTGCCACGATCCTCAAGCGACTTGAAGTTCCGCGCGAGCACCGCAAGCCGGCCGAGATCACCCGCGCGCAGCACGATCACAACGTCACGCCCGAGATAATCGGCCGGGCCCGGCCCGCGGAAGCCGAACTGGCGAGCGTCCTGGCTGAGGCAGATGAACGGTGTCCGGCCGCCGAGCCCGTAATCGATCTTGCCGCAATCGCGCCAGTTCACACCCGCGGCCAGCATGTCCGGTCCCGGCGGAAGGCCGATCCCGCCAAGGGCGGCCGGCAGGCCGGTCCAGTCGGTGCCGTCATAGGCGAGCTGTCGCAGAGGACCCTCCTTGGTCCACAGCGAGGGCAACGGATTGAACCGCACCAGCATCGAGAACGCGATCACAACCGCCACCACGAATACGACGGTACCGCGCAGCCAGAGGCGCGTCAGGCGGTTCCCCGCGACAAGCCGACGCGCGACGGCCTCTGCGAGCAGCGGGATCAGCATCAGGTATCCCGGCGCCGCCCAGTGGAACAGGATCTGCCGGTTCGACCAAAGCGCAATCACCGGAAACACCACGACGAGCGGCAGGCCGAGGCACACGAGCAGCCAGCCGCGCCATTCCGACGGGCCGCGGAGAGTCGCCCGGGCCGCGACGATCACCAGCGGCAGCCAGATCCAGGGCAGGACATAAAGCGCTTCGCCGGCCAGCGTGCGCACCGGCCCGAGAAGATTGAGGCGGGCAGCGGCGGCGCGCCCTCCCTGAAAGGCGAGCGACGCCCAGCCGTTGCCGGCGTTCCAGACGAGCACCGGGCTGAATACGGCGAGCGCGACCAGGGCAGCCAGATAGGGCTCCGGCCGGAGAAGCCATCTGCGGTGGCGCGACGACGTCGCCAGATAGATCACGGCACCGGCGATGACGGCGCCGGCAGTGTATTTCGAGAACAGCGCCAGCCCCGAAAGCAGGCCGGTCATCAGCCACCAGCCGTAGCTCGCCGGGCGCCTGGCTTCGAGGGCATGAACGAGACAGAGCGCCGCCCCGAGCAGCGCGGCGCACAGCGGTCCGTCCGGCAGCACCCATGTGCCGCTGGTCACCCCGAGCACGGGAACGAGATTCAGAATGAGCGCCGCGGCGACCCCGGCCGCGGCGTCGTATAGAGCGGCCGTGAGCCGGTAGATCAGCCACGTCGAGAGCGCGAACAGCACGATGAACGGCAGCCGCACGGCGAGCGGCGCTTCGCTGCCGAACAGGCGAGACGCGCCCCACGTCAGCCACCACGAGGCGGGTGGATGGTCGAAATAGCCGAGATGGAGCACCCGGCCGGACGCGACCATATAGCTTTCGTCGATGCCGAGACCGAGCGACGCGCCGAAGACGAGACGGAGAAGCCCGCCGATCACGATGATCAGGACGACCGCAAGTGCCGGGTTTCGGAACATCAGGCCGCTGCCGGAAGCGGGGGAACTCACGAGGCGGCTTCCATGGAGGTTGCTCCCGCTGCTCTGTCTGGCGATGCGCGGTTCCGGCGCTACGGCGCGGGAACCGGCGCGTGCCGACTGAATAGGGGAAGCGGCACGGGAAGCAAAGGGCCCACGGGCGATGCCGCCGCCTGCCCGAGGCGCCTCAGGACGACAGGCGGACGCCGCCGGTGCAGCAGAGAACCCCGACGATCAGCTTCACCACGCCCTCGGCGAGGATGCGCTGCTTTGGGATGCCGGAAACCCATTCGCCGTTGACGGCGAGCGACACGATGTCGTGCAGGCCCCAAAGCCAGAAGCCGGCGGCAAGGAGAAAGAGAACCGGAACCGCGAAACGCTTCATAAAAGGCCCTGTCGACAACCGGACTTAAAGCCGCCAGGACGCGCCGCCCTTGCATGGCGCGTGGCGGCTTCATGGCGAATGTGGCCGCAGCTTCCGCCTTATTCCGCCTCAAGGCAAGCCGGACCGGGTACGCAAAAGGACAGAGAATCACGGTCTTGCGACCTGCGGGCGGGCAGACCGGCCGTTGCCGGGAAGATGCCGGTAGAGCGGCGGAACACCTCAAGAACATTCCAATTCCGCCGCAATAAATCCGAATGTAGGAAGGCTGCGGCACCGTCGAGCCACATTCGCGCCTCAATCCGCCATGATCGAATAGAGGCGCATCCGGACCCAACGCTTCGGCCGGTGTCGGTGCGCGATGGTGAGATCGCCGGTCCTCTCCGGGACCGGTCGACCGGCCGGCATGGTTGCCTTTGCAGCGGATGCTGCCATTCTGGGTAACGTTCCGGAAGGGATCAGGCGGGACCCGGCCTCATATGGGGTTGGCGAGACGGAACGAAGTCGTTAACGTCTTGACCGTCCGGACAACGGGGATGAACCCGCTGACAAGGAGACGCACGGCCGCTTCGATCGGGCCGCGCGGATAAAGAGCGGGCAGCCGAGGCTGCATCGTTCGTTTTGATCGGATGTCGGGTCGTCTTCGACGCGCTCATCCTCTGCCTGCGCCGCCGGCTTGCCGCGGCGCGACCGAGTGAGGTGGTATGGCGAATACGGGCTTCGACGGCAGCAGTGCGCATGCGGTCCCGTCCGATATGGACGAGGAGGCCGCGATCGGTCGGAAATCCGGAGGCGACAAGGCGGTCGCCCGATCGGCATCGATCCGCAAGGCTGTCGTGAACATCGGGTTCGCCGCTGGGTGCCTGGCTGTTGCCGGCTGCAATGCCAACACCAAGACCACGTCCCTCGAGCCGAAGACATCGACGATTGCCATCGCGTCCACGGACGCCGGCAAGAAGGGCCCGATCATCGGTAAGCCCTACAAGGTCGCCAATCGCTGGTACACGCCGGCCCACGATCCGCACTACAAGGCGGTGGGCATGGCGTCGTGGTATGGCGCCGCCTTCCACGGCCGCATGACCGCGAGCGGAGAGACCTTCGATACGGCCTCGATCACCGTGGCGCATCCCACGCTGCCCATGCCGTCCTACGTCAAGGTCACGAACCTCAAGAACGGCCGCTCGATCATCGCCCGTGTCAACGATCGCGGTCCGTTCTCGCGTCGCCGTCTGGTTGATGTGTCCGCCCGTGTGGCCTCTCTGCTCGATTTCAAGCGTTCCGGGTCCGCCCGCGTGTCCGTCGAATATGTCGGCGAAGCCCCGCAGGATGTCGACGACACCGCCCAGCTGCTGGCGACCTATTCGGAGCCGGGCAGGCCGGGTGCGCCGCTGCCGGGCACGATCAACCGCGATGCGCGGTCGATCATGCTGGCATCGAACAGCACCATGGGTGCCGGTCCGACGGCGGTCTACTCGGTGAAGAGCTCGCCGCTTTCGACGCCTCACAACGAGCGGGCGCTGCAGGATGCGGTGCCGAGCCTCGCCAAGCCGCCGGCCGAGCTGCCGGGCGTGACCGGTCCCGAAGTGCGTGACCTTATGATCGCCAACGCATCGCCGGACATGCCGCCGGTGAAGCCCGGCACGGAAGTCATGATCGCGCGCGCCGAGGCAGCGCCGGCCGCGGTAGCCGCGTCGACGCAAGTCGCTGCCGCCACCCCCGCTGCTCCGGCCGCTTCCCCGGCCCAGCCTGTCCAGCCCGCTGCCGCTGCCCAGCCCGCGGTTGCCGCTGCGGCCCCCGCCCAGCCGGCAGTGCCGACACAGCCGCAGCCGGCCGTCCAGCCGCAGGACGCCGTGGCGGTCGCGGCGAACGATACCGACAACAGCCTGTTGCCGCCCGTGAAGCCCGGCACCGTGATGCCGGTCGAGGCCGCGCCGGTTGCCGTCGCCTATCAGAACTCCGGAGGCTCCGCCGCCGCCGATGCGACGGCCCGCCTTGCAGCGGCGTCGCCTCGGTCCGACGAATCCGCGATCGTGCGGCCCGGCGTCGCTGCTGCGCCGGCACACAAGCAGGCGCTGACGCAGGTCGCCAGCGTCGATCCCATGCGGATGACGACGACCTACACCTATAGCTACACCGAGTTCGTGCCGGCCGCCGGCAAGCCGATGCAACTGCCGGGCGCGACCGACAGTGCCGCGAAACTCCCGCCCGTCACGCCGCAGGCCTCCGCGACTCCGGCGGCCGAAACGGGCGCTGCCGCGTCTTCCTATGTCCCGGGTCCCGACGAACCCGAGCTGAAGCCGGGGACGGAACAGGCCGCTTCGTCTGCCGCGGATGCCGCTGCGACGAACGGCGGCAGTGGCCAGGTCGCGGTTCCCCTGCCGCTGCCGTCGCCGAACACGCTCTCGATGCTGGCGCCTCCGACGCCCTCCGCGTCCTCGTTCGCCGGCGATTCGCAGTTGAGCGCCGCGATGCAGGCCGCATCCCGGTTCGGCGAACTTCAGCCGACCGCCAACTGAGCCCACGCCCGACGGGCCTTGCCGGCGCTCGGGCCGGAAGCAAGGCCTGATGGTGCGGGAGACGGACACCGCATTCACGTGCTGTCCCGCGCCTTGAATTCGCAGCCATTTGCTCCATAACGTCACCGCTGGCGGGGCCTCCGGCCTCCGCGATGCCGCAGGCGGGCGTGTAATTGCGCCGTGGAGAATCGCGTGGTCGCTCGTGGCCGTTTCATCACCTTCGAAGGCGGCGAAGGCGCCGGCAAATCGACCCAGATCACGCGTCTGGCCGCGCGTCTTTCCTCGCTCGGATTGAATGTGCGCACGACGCGGGAGCCGGGCGGTTCTCCGGGCGCGGAGATCGTGCGTCACGTCGTGCTGTCCGGCGCGGCCTCGGCGCTCGGCGCCGACACCGAGGCGATGCTGTTCGCCGCCGCCCGCGTCGATCACGTCGACAGCGTCATACGCCCGGCGATCGAGGCCGGGGAATGGGTTCTCTGCGATCGCTTCACCGACTCGACGCGCGTTTATCAGGGGGCATCCGGCGTCTCTCCGGCCCTGATCGGTGCACTTGAGCGGCTGGCGCTGCAGGATCTCGCCATCGACCTCACGATCATCGTCGACGTGCCCGCGGAAATCGGGCTGGCGCGCGCCGCTGCCCGCCGTGGCGACGGGGTGACGGACCGCTTCGAAGGCGATAGCCTCGAAATCCAACAGCGTCGGCGCCGCGGCTTCCTCGAAATCGCGGCGGCGGAGCCGGACCGTTGCGTCGTCGTCGACGGCACGCTCGATGTCGACGGGGTGGAAGCGGCGATCTGGGCTGCTGTCGAAGGCCGTTTCGCCGAGACCGGCGCCCTGGCGCAGCGTCCGGTGTGAACGCGGGAAGATTCTTAACAGGCGGAGTGGCCATGGCGAAAGCACCCCGACGCGGGGAGAGCGACGACGATGCCGCCATCGGCGAGCCCGAGGCGCTCGAAGGCGCGCCCTCGCCACGGGAGCAGACGCTTCTGTTCGGCCATCAGGCGGCCGAGCACGAACTGCTCGACGCCTATCGCAGCGGACGGCTGCATCACGGATGGATTCTCGGCGGCCCACGCGGCATCGGCAAGGCGACGCTCGCCATGCGGTTCGCGCGCTTCGTCCTCGCCCATCCCGACCCCGCTTCGCCGGCGGTGCAGCAGGCTACGGGGCTCAGCGTGGCAGCCGACGCACCGGCCGCACGGCTGATGGCGGCGGGCGCCCATCCCGATCTTCTCCACCTGCGCCGGCCCTGGGATGACAAGGCCAAGCGCTTCAAGACCGAAATCACCGTGGACGAGGTGCGGCGACTGGTGCCGTTCTTCGGTTCCACGGCCGGCGCCGGCGGTTACCGGATCGTCGTGATCGACGCCGCCGACGATCTCAACGCCAATGCCGCGAACGCCGTTCTGAAAATGCTCGAGGAGCCGCCCCGCAAGGGATTGTTCCTGCTGATATCTCATGCTCCCGGCCGGTTGCTGCCGACGATCCGCTCGCGCACGCGCCGTCTGATGATGCGCCCCCTCGCGGTCGCCGACGTCGCGGACGGTTTGCTTGCTCTCGGCCTCACCGCTGACCGCTCGGTGGCAGCGCGGGCCGCGGCGATCTCCGAGGGCAGCATGCGGCGGGCCGCGACGGCGCTCGCCGGCGGTGCCGTCGATGTCGAGGGCGCGCTCGCGCCGCTGCTCGCCCGACTGTCGGCCGAGCCGGACCGCAAGGCGGTCTATCTGTTCGCCGAGCTCGTTTCCGGCCGAGAAGCGGCGGAGGCCTACGATCTCTCGATCGACCTCATTCGCGCCTTCATCTCCGACCGGGTCCGTTCCTCCGCCGCCGCAGGCGCCCGTCCGCGCACGCTGGCGGCCTGGGCGGAGGCCTGGGAGAAGATCGACCGCGCGGTCGCCCGCGCGGACGCCTTCAACCTCGATCGCAAGCAGGTCGTCGTCGGCGTGTTCCAGGACCTCTCCGACGCGGCGCGCCTTGCCGCGGCGTGAACCCGACACCTGCCTTTGATCGGCCGCCCATCGGCGCTATATGAGCCGGGAGCCTCTTTCGCTGGAGCCGGTCCGATCCGGCCGGCGTGAGAGGCCCGGGTTTTTCGAATATGGAGCGAATTCCGTGGCTTCGGGCGATCCCGTGCCCGGGGAAGCCTCCGGTGTTCTTCCGATTTGCCGTTAAGGTGCGGGCGCAGCGATTCCCAGATGACCGATCGACCGAAATATTACATCACGACCGCAATCGCCTATCCGAATGGCGCGCCGCACATCGGCCACGCCTACGAGATGATTGCGACCGATGCGCTGGCGCGCTTCAAGCGGCTCGACGGCTTCGATGTCCATTTCCTGACCGGCACCGATGAGCACGGCATCAAGATGGTGCAGACGGCCGCCCGCGAAGGTCTGACGGCGCGCGAGCTTGCCGACCGCAACGTGCCGCTGTTCCGCAAGATGGTGGCCGCGGTCGGCGCCTCCAACGACGACTTCATCCGCACCACCGAGCCTCGCCACCACGCGGCCTCCCAGGCGATCTGGCAGGCGATGGAGGCGGCCGGCGACATCTATCTCGATTCCTATGCGGGCTGGTATTCGGTCCGTGACGAGGCGTTCTATGCCGAGGGCGAGACCGTCGTCGGCGGCGACGGCGTGCGTCGCGGGCCGCAGGGCACGCCGGTCGAGTGGGTAGAGGAGGAAAGCTATTTCTTCCGCCTCTCGGCCTATCAGGAGCGGCTTCTCAAGCTCTATGAGGACAATCCGGACTTCATCGGTCCGGACGAGCGGCGCAACGAGGTGATGAGCTTCGTCAAGGGCGGCCTCAAGGATCTCTCGATCTCGCGTACGACGTTCGACTGGGGCATTCCGGTTCCCGGCAATCCCCGGCATGTCATGTATGTGTGGGTCGACGCGCTGACGAACTACATTACCGGCGTGGGCTATCCGGATGTGGAGTCGGCCTCCTACAAGCGGTTCTGGCCGGCTGACCTCCACGTCATCGGCAAGGACATCGTGCGTTTCCACACGGTCTACTGGCCGGCGTTCCTGATGTCCGCGGGCGTGCCGCTGCCGCGCCGCGTGTTCGCCCACGGCTTCCTGTTCAACCGCGGGGAGAAGATGTCGAAGTCGGTCGGCAACGTGATCGATCCGATCGCGCTGGTCGAGCACTATGGCGTCGACCAGGTGCGCTATTTCTTCCTGCGCGAGGTGCCGTTCGGGCAGGACGGCAATTACAGCCACGAGGCCATCGTCGGGCGCATCAATGCCGATCTCGCCAACGATCTCGGCAACCTCGCCCAGCGGTCGCTGTCGATGATCGCCAAGAACCTCGACGGCAAGGTGCCGGCGCCGGGCGCATTCAGTGCAGCCGATGCCGACATCCTGGCGCGCGCCGACGGCCTTCATGCGCTCTGCAAGGCTGCCTTCGACCGGCAGGAGATCCACGTCGCGCTCGGCCACGTCTGGAGCGTGGTGGCGGAGGCGAACCGCTACTTCGCAGGCGAAGAGCCGTGGACGCTGCGCAAGACCGATCCGGCACGCATGGCGACGGTGCTCTATGTCACCGCGGAAGTGGTGCGCCAGGTCTCGGTTCTTGCCCAGCCGGTGATGCCGACGGCCGCGGCGAAACTGCTCGACCTGCTCGGGATTCCCGCGGACGGACGGAGCTTCGCCTCGCTCGGTGCGGGCGGCCGGCTCGTTCCCGGCACGGCGCTGCCCGCGCCCGCGGGCGTGTTTCCCCGCTATGTCGAAGCCGATAAGGCAGAGGCGTGATGCTCGTCGACAGCCACTGCCATCTCGATTTTCCCGATTTCGAGGACCGGGATGCCCTCGTCGCAGCCGCGCGTGCGGCCGGCGTCGGCCACATGGTCACGATCTCGACCCGTGTCGCCCGCTTCGACGCGATCCGGGCGATCGCGGAGCACTATCCCGACGTCACCTGCTCGGTCGGCACCCATCCCCACAATGCGGGCGAGGCGGAAGAGCAGGCGGTGACGCTGGACGATCTCGTCCATCTTGCCGGCCACCCTCGGGTGGTCGCGATCGGCGAGGCCGGGCTCGACTACCACTACGACACCGCACCTCGCGAGGCGCAGGCGGCGAGCTTCCGCCTGCAGATCGCCGCGGCGCGTGAGACCGGGCTTCCGCTCGTGATCCATGCCCGCGCGGCCGACGAGGACGTGGCCGCCATCCTGCGCGAGGAAATGGCGGTCGGCCCGTTCAAGGCGGTGCTCCACTGCTTCTCCTCCGGGCCCGAACTGGCGCGGATCGGTCTCGAACTCGGGCTCTATGTCTCGTTCTCGGGCATCCTGACCTTCAACCGCTCGGAGGAGGTGAGGGCGATCGCCGCCACGGTGCCGCTCGATCGCCTGCTGGTGGAGACCGATGCGCCCTATCTCGCGCCGGTGCCCCATCGCGGCAAGCGCAACGAACCGGCGTTCGTTCGCCACACGGCCGCTGTTCTCGCCAAGGTGAAGGGCGTGAGCGAGGCCGAGATCGCTGCGGCGACGACGGCGAACTTCTACCGCCTGTTCTCCAAAGCGGGTGCGGTCGCCGCCGCGCGGTGATGCCGCTTCGAGGGCGATGGTCATGCAGGCGACCGGCGGGGTGGACAAGGACGCGATGACGGACGTGGTGCCGCGACTGGAGTTCACGATTCTTGGATGCGGCTCGTCCGGCGGCGTGCCGCGCGTGGGCGGCGACTGGGGCGCCTGCGACCCCGCCAATCCGCGGAACCGGCGGCGGCGCTGTTCGCTGCTCGTGCGCCGCATCGGGGCGCACGGCGAAACCACGGTTCTCGTCGACACCGGCGCCGACATGCGCGAGCAATTGCTCGATGCAGGCGTCACGGCGCTGGACGCCGTGCTCTACACCCATGCCCATGCGGACCACATCCACGGAATCGACGACCTGCGGGCGCTGGCGCTCACCCACCGTCATCGTATCGATGTCTATATGGACGAGCCGACGTCGCATCGGATGCATGAGGCGTTCGGGTACTGCTTCTCGACGCCGCCCGGCTCGAACTATCCGCCGATCCTGACGGAGCACCGGCTGCGTCCGCTGCAGCCGGTCACCATCTGCGGCGCCGGCGGCGACCTCGTGGTGCTGCCGTTCCTGCAGAATCACGGCGAGATCGACTCCCTCGGCTTCCGCTTCGGCGGGCTCGCCTATTCGAGCGACGTGAACGACCTGCCGGATGAGAGCCTGGAGCCGCTTGCCGATCTCGATCTCTGGATCGTCGATGCGCTGCGTGACACGCCCCACGTCAGCCATTTCTCGGTGGCGGATGCCCTGCACTGGATCGAGCGGGTGAAGCCGCGTCGGGCGGTGCTGACGGACCTCCACGTCGATCTCGACTATGCGGAACTGGCGGCGCGGCTTCCGGCGGGTGTCGAGCCCGCCTATGACGGCCAGCGCTTCGTGCTCGGTGTCGAGGGCCATCATGCGACCGGCCACATCACCACCCTCGAAGCCGAGCGGCTTCGTCAGAGCGCATCCCAGCAACAGCAGTAAAGGGTTCGGGCGAGCGGGCGTCTTATCGTTGTCCATGACCGTCACGCCGTTGTCATTGTCCGCCGTCACATAGCTTCCCTTTGACGTCCGCCGCCCCGCGCGGCACGGAATCGCCTGCGGGTTGAGCCAGCCGGCGATTTCGCCCACGCTGGCGGCTATCTCCGGGAGGGGCGGAATGCGCTTCATCGAGACGTTCGAGTTCTGGTCCTTCCTCGATTCGGTGATGAGCGTCACGACGGCGTTCGTGCTCGGCACATTGATCGGTGCGGAGCGGCAATATCGCCAGCGCGTCGCCGGCCTGCGCACCAACGTGCTGGTGGCGGTCGGCGCCGCGGCGTTCGTCGATCTCTCCATGCGGCTCACCGGCAACGATGGCGCGGTGCGGGTCATTTCCTATGTCGTGTCCGGCGTCGGCTTTCTCGGTGCCGGTGCGATCATGAAGGAGGGCGCCAACGTCCGCGGCCTCAATACTGCGGCGACGCTGTGGGGCGCGGCGGCGGTCGGCGCCTGCGCCGGTGCGGACATGCTGGCCGAGGCGGTGATGGTCACACTGTTCGTGCTCGCCGGAAACACGCTGCTGAGGCCGCTCGTCAACGTCATCAACAGCGCGCCGCTCGACACCCGGACCTCCGAAGCGACCTATGCCATCCGTGTGACGGTCGCCGACGATGCCGCCCCGGCCGTGCGCGACAGGCTGACCCGACGGCTGGCGGACGCGAAGTTCCCCGTGGGCGATATCGAGACTGAGGAGGTGTCGGATACCGCCGTCGATCTCGTGGCGACTCTGGTGGCGACGTCGGTCGATCGGCCTGCGCTCGAAGCCGTGGTGGCCGCGATCCGCCGCGAGCCCGACGTGCTTCACGTCTCGTGGGAACTGAGTACCGGCGGCGTCGAGTGACGTCCACGGCCGGGTGCGGGCTTTAGGTCCGTGTCATCTGCGGACCCACGTCATCTGCGTACCCACGTCATCTGCCGGGCCGATGTCATCTGCCGGACGGATGTCATCCGCCAAGTCGATGAGGATGTGGCAGGGAGGTTGGCCCCCGTCGAACGGGGCCATCTGCTATTCGGCCAAAAAAAATGCCGGACCTGACGGCCCGGCACAGTCGTCACATCCGAAGATGCGACACCTTCCAGAGGGGAACAGCCGGCGATCCACGGGAGGCGAACGGGAGGGAACGCCTCGGATCAACCGACTGACGATTTTTTCTCATATTCAAGCTGCCCAAACAACCGACAGCATCGCATCTCAGATATGCGATATCTGCACCCCAAATGGGCAATTGCCGCCCTTGATGTCATGACATCGACACAGCAGCGAACCTCCGGCTTGCCCACAGCGATAAAACGATTCCTCCGCCATCCACGGAAATTCACAATCCACCGAAATCGCGGAAAATGTGACCCTGAATTGTCACGGGCGGCCGTTTACGCGCAAGATCTGCAAAAACGCCCAATGACATGCCTATGAAAAAGGCGCTTCTGACCGGACGATCAAAAGCGCCTTCATATCAGGCAGGAAACGATGCCGGAGCGCTAGACCGATCCCGCGCTCCGTGAACCGGGTTCAACGGCCGAGCGCGGCGGCCTCCGCCGACAAGGCGGTGATTCCAGCCCAGTCTCCGGCTGCGATCAGGTGCTTGGGCGCCATCCACGAGCCACCCACGCAGATGATGTTCTTCAGCTTCAGATAAGCCTTCGCCTTCTCGGGCGTGACACCGCCCGTCGGGCAGAACCGGACCGCCGGCAGCGGGGAAGAGAGCGAGCCGATATAAGCCGCGCCGCCCGAGGGCTCAGCCGGGAAGAATTTCTGGAACACGTAACCGCGCTCCAGCAGCGTCATCGACTCCGAAGGCGTGCCCGAACCCGGCAGCAGCGGCGTCGCGGCGGAATCGGCCGCGTCGAGCAGGCGCGCCGTGGCGCCCGGCGAGACGGCGAATTTGGCGCCGATGGCGTCGCACTGCTCCAGTTGAGCGGCCGTCAGCACCGTGCCGATGCCGACCTCCGCGCCCTCGACCTCGGCGGCGATGAGGCGCGCGGCCTCCAGTGCCACCGGCGTGCGCAGCGTGATCTCGAGGGCCTTGAGGCCGCCTGCGACGAGCGCGCGGGCGAGCGGCACGGCGGTCTTGAGGTCCTCGATGATCATCACCGGCACGACGGGCGCGAGCTTCAGGATCGGCTCGAGCCCGGCATTGGTCTTCGGCGCGGCGACGGCGGGGGACAGAACGTTCATGCGGCAATTCCCGAGAAGATGGTGGCGCCCTTGTCGGCCGCGCCGACCGACGCACGCAGCGGTGCGAACAGTTCGCGCCCGACGCCGAACGCCGAGGTGGAAAGATCGGCGACCGCCGGCAGGCGCTGCGCCCAGATGTGATCCTCGACGAGGATTTCCAATCGGCCGGTGACGGCGTCGAGCCGGATGACGTCGCCGTCCTGGATTTTGGCGATCGGCCCGCCGTCTACGGCCTCCGGCGTGACGTGGATCGCCGCCGGGACCTTGCCGGACGCGCCGGACATGCGACCGTCGGTGACGAGCGCGACCCGCTGGCCGCGGTCCTGGAGAACGCCGAGCGGCGGCATCAGCTTGTGCAGCTCAGGCATACCATTCGCCTTCGGCCCCTGGAAGCGCACGACGGCGATGAAATCGCCAGTGAGCGACCCCGCGCGGAATGCCTGCTGCAACTCTTCCTGACTGTGGAACACGCGCGCCGGCGCCTCGATGACATGGCGTTCGTGTGCCACGGCCGAGGTCTTGATCACGGCGTGGCCGAGCGGTCCCTTCAGCACCTTGAGGCCGCCGGTCGGCTGGAACGCCTCGCCGACGCCGCGCAGGATGGCGGTGTCGCGGCTTTCCGTCTCCGCCTCGCGCCACGTCAGGCCACCGGCCTCGTCCAGCATCGGCTCGATGGCGTAGCCGTCGAGGCCCGTGCCCCACACCGTCTTCACGTCCTTGTGCAGCAGGCCCGCGCCGATGAGTTCGCGAATGAGGAATCCCATGCCGCCTGCGGCCTGGAAGTGATTCACGTCCGCCTTGCCGTTCGGATAGATGCGCGTCAGCAGCGGCACTGCCTCGGCGAGGTCGGAAAAATCCTCCCAGGTCAGCGTGATGCCGGCCGCCGCGGCCATGGCGATGAGGTGGATGGTGTGGTTGGTCGAGCCGCCCGTGGCGTGGAGCCCGACGACGCCGTTCACCACCACCTTCTCGTCGAACAGCCTGCCGACCGGCGTGAATTCGTTGCCAAGCGCAGTCAGGCCCAGCGCCCGGCGCGCGGCGGCGCGAGTGAGTTCCTCGCGAAGCGGCGTGTTGGGATTGACGAACGACGAGCCCGGCAGGTGCAGGCCCATGATCTCCATCAGCATCTGGTTGGAGTTGGCCGTGCCGTAGAACGTGCAGGTGCCGGGGCCGTGATAGGACTGGGACTCGGCTTCCAGCAGCGCGTCGCGGCCGACCTTGCCCTCGGCATAGAGTTGGCGGATGCGCGACTTCTCGTCGTTCGGCAGGCCGGACGTCATCGGTCCAGCAGGCACGAACACCGCCGGCAGGTGTCCGAAGCTGAGGGCGCCGATCACGAGGCCCGGTACGATCTTGTCGCAGATGCCGAGATAGACGGCGGCATCGAACATCTGGTGCGACAGCGCCACCGCGGTCGAAAGCGCAATGACATCACGCGAGAACAGCGACAGCTCCATGCCGGCTTCGCCCTGGGTGACGCCGTCGCACATCGCCGGCACGCCGCCGGCGACCTGCGCCACCGCGCCGACCTCGTTGGCGGCCTTGCGGATCAGTGCCGGATAACCCTCATAGGGCTGATGCGCCGACAGCATGTCGTTGTAGGCGGTGACGATCGCGAGGTTCGGCACCGTGCCTTCGCGCAGGTCATGCTTGTCCGAAGGGCCGCACGCCGCGAAGCCGTGGGCGAGATTGGCACAGCCGAGCTTGCTGCGCTTCGGCGTGGCGCTGACGGCCTTGTCGATCCGCTCCAGATAGCGCGCCCGGGCATCGTGGCTGCGGCGCGCGATGCGTTCCGTGACCTCGCCGATACGTTCATGGAGCGTCATGACCAGTCTCCTTCGCAAATGTCCCCGAACGATAACGGCCGAAGCCCGGAAGCGTTCGCGGGTGCGGGAAAACCCGCGGGCAGGGCTATCGAGCGCGGTCGCTCTCGGTCCGGAATCGTTCCAGCTTTGCAATCGCCGGGCCGATTCCCGTCCGCCGGCGCGGGCAGACCGCATCCGGCGGTGGAATGATCGTCAGGGGCACCAATAGATGTTCAGCGGCACCCGCTTCTGGCGCAGAATGGCCCGGATCGGCATCTCTTCGGCGGGACCTTCGGCCTCGGCCTTCTCCAGCACAGCGAGCTTGCCTGCTCCCTCGATGTGCAGCACCAGCCGGTCGGTGTGCAGAAGCGCCGCAAGGGAGAAGGTGATGCGCGGCTCGCCGGCACCATCGGCCTCCATCGTCACGATCCTGTCGGGCGAGCCGAGGTCGAGCGCATGAGCGAGTTCGTTGCCGCCCGGGAAGAACGAGGCGGTGTGGCCGTCGTCGCCCATGCCGAGCACGACAGTTGCGAACGGAAATGGCAGCGCTGCCACTGTTGCTTCCAGCGCAGCCCGGCCGGCTTCCGGGGTGTCCGCGCCGTTATAGAGCGGCACGAAGCGCGCGGCGGCGGCAGCGTTGCGGATCAGCGCACGGCGGACCAGGGCGGCGTTGGAGCGCGGCGAGGTTTCAGGCACCCAGCGCTCGTCGACGAGCGTGACCGTCACCCGCGACCAGTCGAGGTCCTGGTGCGACAGCGCACCGAAAAAGCGCTCGGGCGTGCGGCCGCCGGAAACGGCGAGGCCGGCTACGCCGCGTTCGGCAATCGCGGCGCGCAGGGCCGCCGCCGTGTCGGCCGCGAGCGTCGCCGCCAGTTCGTCGGAATTCGCCAGACGGTTCATTGCCTCCGCTCCGTGTGCTGTCGTCCGCATTCCGGTCCATCGTAGCGGACGGGCCGTCTCTTTTGAACGGTTCGATCAATAGACCCGGCCGGGGACCGGGTCCATCGGGCTCACCGTCGCGGCTGGTGGGCGCCTACTCGTCGTCCTCGTGCCAGGTGCGGCCATCACGCTCGATGAGAGCCACCGCAGCCGTCGGGCCCCAGGTGCCGGAGGTGTAGCCCTTCGGCGCCTCCTTGTGCGCCTTCCAGGTCTCCAGGATCGGATCGATCCAGGTCCAGGCGGCCTCCACCTCGTCGCGGCGCATGAACAGCGACTGGTTGCCGCGCACCACGTCCATGATCAGCCGCTCGTACGCGTCTGGGTTGCGGACGTTGAAAGCCTTGGCGAAGCTCATGTCGAGCGGAATGTATTGCAGCCGCATGCCGCCCGGGCCGGGATCCTTGATCATCAGCCACAGCCGCACGCCCTCGTCGGGCTGCAAGCGGATGACGAGCCGGTTCGGCGAAATGCGGCCGGCGGTCTCGTCGAACATCGAGTGCGGGATGTCCTTGAAGGCCACCACGATCTCGGAGACGCGCGCGGCGAGGCGCTTGCCGGTGCGCAGATAGAACGGCACGCCCGCCCAACGCCAGTTGCCGATCTCGGCCTTGATGGCGACGAAGGTCTCGGTGTTGCTCGTCGAAGATCCGAGGTCTTCGAGATAACCGCCGACCGCACCGCCAGCCGATGCGCCGGCCCGATACTGGCCGCGCACGGTGAGGTGGTCGGCGTTGCTTTCGTCGATCGGCTTCAGCGAGGTCAGCACCTTCAGCTTCTCGTCGCGCACGGCGTCGGCCGCGAGCGACCGCGGCGGCTCCATCGCCACCTGGCAGAGCAGCTGCAGCATATGGTTCTGTACCATGTCGCGCAGCGCGCCGGCGGTATCGTAGTAGCCGGCCCGGCTTTCGACGCCGAGGGTCTCCGCCACCGTGATCTGCACGTGGTCGATATGGGCGGAATTCCACAAGGGCTCGAACAGCGCGTTGGCGAAGCGCAGCGCCATCAGGTTCTGCACCGTCTCCTTGCCGAGATAATGATCGATGCGATAGACGCGATCTTCCGGGAAGACGGCGCCGATAGCCGCGTTGACCCGCCTGGCCGAATCCAGGTCCTTGCCGATCGGCTTCTCGATCACCACGCGGCCATTACCCGCCGCCAGCCCGCACTTGCCGAGATTGGTGCAGATCGGGCCGAAGAAGTCGGGCGAGGTAGCGAGATAGAACAGACGGATGCGCTCGGGATCGAGACCGACATGCGCGACGAGATCCGACCAGCCCCGCTCCGCTGCCGCATCGACGGCGACATAGGACAGGCGCGACAGGAAGCGGGCGAGGGCCTCTTCCTCGATGTCGCCCGGGTCGACGTGGGCGAGCACCGACTTGCGGGCGTCGGCGACGAAGTCTTCGTTCGACAGCGGCCGGCGCGAGGTGCCGATCACGCGCGCATCCGCGGGGATCTGCCCGGCCTGGTCGCGGTGATAAAGCGCCGGAATCAGCTTGCGCTGGGAGAGATCCCCGGTGGCACCGAACACGATGATGTCGAAGGGATCGACCTCAACGATACGCGAAACCATGCAGCGGCTCCTTGATAGGGGGCGGAAACCCGGCATCGCGCCGATCGCGGCGCGCAGCGGGACTTGGAAGGCGTGTCGCCCGAACCGGACCTGTTGAGGCGACGATCCGGCTCGGTTGAATCGGTCGCGGCGAGGGGAGCGAGGGCGGTGTTCGTTCGCTGCCCTGCCGTCGTGCTTGCCATCGGGAGGGACCCCGGCGCAAGCCGTTTCAAGTTGCGGGCAGTTTCAAGGCCTGAGAAGGGTCTGGCACGATGGCAGGTGAGGCGCCCGAGCCGGGGAGGCGGCTCGGTCATCCGGTGCGAAAGCTTAGGGCAACATCTGCAAATCGTCGATGACCATTTCCATCCATCGCCGATGGTCGCGCAGGACTGCCGGCGGATGGACCGTTGGCTCCAGACACAATCGGCCGCTGCATCGCGCGGGGTGGCGTTCGGCCGGGATTCCGGTCATCTATGGCGCGTCGCCGGGAAGCCGGAGAAGGTTTGGCACTGCCCGGGATGCCGCATTCATCTTGGAGATGTTTCGTGAAGGCCTTGATAGCCATCGGCACCGCCGCCTTCGTCGCGCTGGGGGCGCCTGCAACTCCTTTGAGGGCCGCCGAGCAGCCGGCCGACACCGCCGATCCGATCCCGGAGGCGGAAGAGGGCGATTTCAATCTCGTCACCGTGGCGGCGCCGCTCGCCAACCCCTGGTCCGTCGCGTTTCTTCCCGACGGACGTCCCATCGTCACTGAACGGCCCGGGCGGTTGAACATCGTCGAGGGCGTCGGCGGCAAGATCACCCCGGTTTCGGGCGTGCCGGAGGTGTTCGTCGCCGGCCACGGCGGCCTGCTCGACGTTCATCTCGACCCGCAGTTCGAGAAGAACAAGACGCTCTATCTGTCTTACACCTGGGGGCACCGCGCCGCTTCGACGCTGCGCGTCGCGCGCGCCAAGCTCGACGGCGACAAGCTCACCAACGTCGAGGTGATCTACGAGTCCTGGCCGCCGTTGCCCGGTATCGAAAATTTCGGCGGGCGGATCACGATCGACAAGGACAACTATCTTTTCCTGAGCGTCGGCGACCGTTTCGACCTTTCGAAGCCGCAGGATCTCGGCTCGTCCTGGGGCAAGATCATCCGCATCAAGACCGACGGCGCCATTCCGACCGACAACCCGTTCGTCGGCGTGCCCGGCGCGCGCAAGGAGATCTGGGCCTACGGCGTGCGCAACCCGCAGGGCCTGACCTTCGATCCCGACACCGGCAAGCTCTGGGAGATCGAGCACGGTCCGCAGGGCGGTGACGAGCTGAACATCATCGAGCCCGGCCGGAACTATGGGTGGCCGGTCATCACCTACGGCATCGGCTACGACAACAAGCCGATCGGCATCGGCACCGAGGCCAAGGGCATGGAGCAGCCGATCTACTACTGGAAGCCCTCGATCGCCACCTCCGGGCTTGCGATCTACAAGACCGGCCCCTTCCCGCAGTGGAAGAACACCATCTGGGTTGGCGGTCTGGCGAGCGAGATTCTCGACCAGCTCAAGATGAACGGGGAGCGCGTCGCGCAGGAGCACCGCTTCCTGGAAGGCGAGATCGGCCGGATCCGGGACGTTCGCGTCGGCCCCGAGGGGTTCCTCTACCTCACCACCGATCTGGAGGACGGCGGCCTGTATCGCATTGAGCCCAAAGCGAACCCGGGTGAGCAGTCTTCCGAGAACGACACGCCCGCGACGAACGCGGCCGCGCCCGCGAAGTAGCGGCTCATTGGATGGAACCGGCTGGCTGGCGGGTCACTCCGCCCGCCAGCGCACCACCACCAGCATGGCGTAGGCCGCACAGAAGGCAGCCGCCACGAAGAACATCGCCGACGGGCCGGCGACGTCGATCGCCCGGCCCATGGATGCCGGCCCGACCAGCATGCCCGTGGCGTACATCATGATGAACCCGGCATTCGCCGTGCCGAGGTCTGCTCCTGAGAATCGCACCGCAAGCGCGGCGAGACCCACGGTGTAGAGTCCCGATATCAGCAGTCCGAACACGAACATCGCCGCGGCCATCATGGGCAGGGTCGGCGGCAGCGCGGGAACCGCGAGCGACCACAGCGCCGACGACAGCGCGATGCCGAGGATGAGCTTCTTCTTCTCGACGCGGTCGGCGAGCAGCCCGATCGGAACCTGAGACAGCCCGAACCCGATCCCGAGCGCGGAGATCACGATTGCCATCGCTGTGACGTCGAGGCCCTCGCGCGTGCCGAACACCGGCAGCAGCGCAATCGTGCCGGCGTCGACCGCTCCGAATGCGAACGCCGCCAGCGTCATCGCCGGCGCGATGGCGAGGATGCGCAGGATCGACCCACGGCTCTCCGGTTCGATGACAGGCTGGTGATGCCTCGCCATCCCGATTGGCACGATCGTGGCGATCATCACCGCCGCTCCGAGCCAGAACGGCGCCATGCCCTCCGATCCCACGACGGCCAGGATCGCGGGGCCGACGGCGAAGCCGGTCGACAGTGCCGTTCCGTATAGCCCGAGCGCGAGCCCGCGCCGCTCCGGGGGCGCGGCGCTGCTGATCCAGAACTCCGACAGGCAGAAGATCACCGTCAGCGACCCGTGGAAGCCGATTCGCAGCAGGAACCAGACCGCCAGACTCTGGACGGGAAAGAACAGCAGCAGGCTGCACGCCGCGACGACGATACCCGCCGCCATGGTGCGGAACGTGCCGAATCGGCGCGCGAGCGGCACGGCGAACGGGGTCGCGCAGATGGCAGCCACACCCGCCATCGCGGAATTCAGGCCGATCAGACTTGCGGAGACGCCGCGCCGTTCCAGCACGATGGCGAGCAGCGGCACGACGAGCGACAGCCCGATGCCGAACACGAACGAAGCGCTGACGGGCGCCAGCAGGGCAATGGTGAAAAGCCCCGGCGGACGCTGGACGCGCCGGGCGAGATCGGGCGAAACCATGGTTCTTCTTATGCTCCGCGCGGCCAAGAGGCCGCCGGAGTCCTTTTGCTAGATCCGCGCGCCGCGGCGTCGCCGATGCGTCCTCAAGGAACGCGCAGCGAACTGCATCATGCGCCTGCGAACGACGTGGACTGCTCTATAGCCCGCCTTCATGACGGAGCGATAGTGGCAGACGGAACATGGCGGGAGTGGCCGATCCCGAGTGTCCGGGTTATGAAACGGAGAATAGCCGGCTGCGTCGGACATCATCTGGCCGGCATTGCCGGAAAGGCTGATGCCATCGGCCCACGCAGCCGTCCGAAATCCGAGGCCGCCGATATGACGAACGCGAGCGCAGGCACCGCCGGCGACACAGTCGAGAGCGAGATGGCGGACAGCAGCGCGGGCCCGCTTCATCCCGTCGCTGGCCAGGTACAGCCCGGGCGTCCGGCGGCGCGCGACGAACTTATCTACGAGAAGATTCTGGCCAACATGCGCGACGGGGTCGTCTCCATCGACCTGTCCGGGCGGATTTTGACCTTCAACGAGGCTGCGGGGCGAATGCTGGGCCTCGTGCCCGCGGAGACGATCGGGCAGTTCTTCGCCGAGGTCTTTCTTCTGGAAGAGCGCTTCGAGGCGTTCAACGAGGTCGTGCTGAAGGCGATCTACGAGGACGAGGCGACCCATTCCCACGACCTGACGATCAGCAACGACGACCGCCGGGTCGACCTTCACGTCAGCTCGACCTTCCTGCTCGAGGATGTCGGCGGTACCGTGGAACGCCACGGCGTCATCGTCGTGATGAGCGACATCACCGAGGAGCGCAAGCGCCGCAAGCTCAAGCGGTTGTTCGGCGAATATCTCGACCCGCGGATCGTCGAGCAGATCGTCGCGCGCGGTGGCGGCGGCGACGAGCGCGGCCGGCGTGGAACCATGACGGTGACCTTCACCGACCTGCGGGATTTCACCGGCTGGAGCGAGCGGTTGGAGCCGGACGTCCTCGTGGCGATGCTCAACCGCTATTTCAGCGCGATGACGCGCTCCATCGGCAGCAAGGGCGGCATCACCGACAAATTCATCGGCGATGCGGTGATGGCCTGCTGGGGAGCGCCCTTCACCGACCCCGACACCCAGGCCCGCGACGCCTGCGAGACGGCGCTCGACCAACTCGCCCGCCTGCCGGAGCTTCGCGCGGCCGTCGCCGCCGACGGCGTTCCGGGCGCGGAAAAGATCGCGATCGCCGTCGGGATCGGAACGGGAGAGGTCATTTCCGGCGACGTGGGCACGGAGCAGAGCCGGAATTTCACGGTGATCGGCAATGCCGTCAACGTGGCCGCCCGCCTCCAGGACATCGTCAAGCTCTACGGCCATCCGATCCTCGTGTCCGGCGAGACGCGAAGCCGCGCCGGCGAGGGCCTTCTGTTTCGGGAGGTCGACCGCATCGTGCTGCGCGGGCGCAGCAGGCCGGAACCCGTCCATGCGCTGATCGGCTTCTCCGCGACGGTCTCCGACGGGGAAAAGCGCGCGGCAGAGTTCTACGAAACCGCGCTCGGGCTCTATCGGGGGCGGGATTTCGCGGGTGCCGTCGCCGCCTGCTCGTCGGTCCTCGCCCTCAATCCCGCCGATCAGGCGGCCGGACTGCTGATTCGGCGATCGCGCATATATGAGGCCGCCCCGCCGCCGGAGGACTGGAACGGAGTCTGGGACGGGCCGAGATAACGCAGGGCCACGCAGGTGATGTCGTCCGCCTGGGTGGCGCCGCGTTCGAACTCGCGCACCGCGCGGAACACATCGTCCGTGATCGCGGTCGTCCCCTGGCCGTCGCCGATGTCCTGCACCAGGTCGGCGAGGCGCTGGTCGCCGAACGCGACTTCGTCGATATCGAACGCCTCCGTCACACCGTCGGTATAGAGCAGCAGCAGATCGCCCTCGCCGAGAATCAGGCTCGCGTCCGCATAGTGCTGTCCGCCCATGACCGCGACCGCCATGCCGCCGGTGCGCGGAACGATCCTCACGGGCTGCCCGGGTGACTTCACCAGCGGCGGATTGTGGCCTGCATTGACGTAGTCGAGGCGCCCGGTCTGAAGATCAAGTACGCCGAAGAACAGCGTGACGAACATCATCTGATCGTTCTCGGTGGCGATGACGTCGTTCAGAAGCTCCACGCAGTCCGACGGTCGTTCGGAAAACAGCGTGGTGGCCTTCAGGAGGGTGCGCGTGATGGCCATGAACATGGCCGCCGGCACGCCCTTGCCGGAAACGTCCGCCACCACGACGCCCAGCTTGCCGTGACCGAACAGGAAGAAATCGTAGAAGTCGCCGCCGATTTCCTTCGCCGGCGTCATGCGGCCATGGATGTCGACATTCTCGCAGGCGGGCAGTTCCTTCGGCAGGATGGAAAGCTGGAGTTCGCGCGCGATTTCCAGTTCCTGCTGCAGGCCGGCGAGCTTGGCGCGGGTCGCGATCGACTCCCTCAGCTCCGCCACCAGTTCGCGGAGGCGGTTGTGCTGGTCGACGATGCGCGCCGACATGCGCTGCAGCAGCGCGGCGAGAAGGCCGAGCTGGCCGGTCTCGGGATCGGCCTGGAGTTCGTTGCCCTTGCTGCCGCCGACGATGGCCGTCAGATCCTCCATGACCGCTGTCCGGCCGTCGTGTTCGAGCGTTCGGGCGAGGGCCTCGAGCTGGCGCTTGATGAGCCGCTCCTGGCGGCGACGCTGGCGCTCGGTCTCCATGTTGGTCTGCGCGAGTTCGATCGCGTTCCGGCGGAACACGGAAACGGTGTCGGCGATCGCGCGGATCTCGCCGTCGCCGGTTTCCTCGATCTCGACACTGGTATTGCCCTGGGACAGCGCCTTCAGGACCGAGATCGCGCTTTCGAGGGGCTGGAAGCTTCGGCGCAGATAGAAGAACAGCCAGCCGAGCGTGATCAGGAGGAACGCGCCGATGATCATCAGGCCGAGCTGTTCGGCATCGCGAACGTCGCCGAGCGTCTCGGTGGTGTCTCTCAGTGACACGAGCGTTCCGGTATAGCCGCCGACGAGGTCCGGGACCGGAACGCTCGTCGCCAGCATCAGCCGCTCATCGGTCGCGAGATCGAGCGTCTTGACCTCGGCGTGTCGACGGGGGACTTCCGGCTGCGCCGCCGCCCATAGGGTCGGATCCGTGCCGGTGATCATCCGGCCGCGCAGGGTCACGAGGAAGGCTGGCGCCCCGTAGGCCTGCGCGAAGCGCTGAAGCAGAGGTGCTGCGTCCCGGGCGACCGTCAGGATGGCGATCACCTTGCCGCGCACCGCCAGCGGCACCGCGGAGACGACGACATAGCGGTTGGGATTGTCCTGGAGCAGGCCACCGACGTCGGTCTTGCTGCGGGCGACCTTCGCGGCGGCGATGACGTCGAGCAGCGGGCGCTGGTCGTTGCCCGCCGTGTTCGAGTAGAGGCGGTTGCGATCGAGGTCGACGACCTGAACCATGTCCGCCGCCGAAAGCTCGGCGGATGCCGAAGCGACGGCCTCGACGATCCGGCGGCGCAGGTCAGCCGGATCGGCGCTATCCAGCGGGCCGAGGGCTTTCACCAGCGTGTCCGCGGTGCGGTTGAGGTCTTCGACCTCCTGCTGCAGCAGGACCTGCCACAGCGCCTGCTGGCCCGCGATCGCCACGGCAGCGAAGCGGTTGCTCTCGCTTTCATCGCGCTGCGCGCTCGCGAGCAGCAGCACCGTGAGGACGATCAGGAACGCGATGGAGAGGAACAGCGTGAGCCGGGTGCGCAGCAGCATGCGTCAGCCCCTTCCGCCGGTGGCTTTGCGGAGCGCGCCGAAAGCGAACGACACGGCTGCGAGAGCCGTCAGGCCGACGGCCGCGGAAGCGGTGCCCGAGCCGGCGAGGGCGGCGATGGCGATCGCACCGGCCGCGAGAAGCGCCGCCGCGATCCAGCCGATGCCGCCGATCGGCACGAGCGCTCGTCCGCCGGCATTGACGATGGCGCCGCCAAGACCGATGCCGACGAGGAGCGCCGCGAGCGGAAAGCCCTCGACCCGCATCAGCGCCATGGCGAGGCCCGCCCCCGCGAGCGCCGCGGCGGTGGTTGCCAGCAGTTCGCGCTTCGCCGGCCGCAAAAGCGGCAGGATCGCCAGCCCGCAACCGAACAGCGCATAGGCGAACGCGAGCAGCGGATTATTGTCCCTGGGGATACCCGCCGACATCACCACCTCGATCCACGCGACCGCCGCGCCCGCCGCGAGCGCAAGCCCGGCGGTTTTCGCGATGTCGCCGCGAAGGACCTGGATCGTCCAGCGGTGCGTCGACCGGCCGCGAAGCGACAGCGCGGCAAGGAACAGCACGCCGAAGCAGGCGCTCATCGCGTCCATGGAACCGCGGCGGCCGAACGACAGCGAGGCGAAGTTCGCGATCGCCGGGCCAATGGCCTCACCGGCGAGCAGGATCAGCACCGTGCGCCATGGCCGGCGGATGAAGCCGCCATCGAAGCCGATCAGCGTCCAAACCGCGAGCCAGGTTCCGAACCCGAGGAAGAAGCGCAGCCAGAGGATTTCCACCGCGCCGCGGCTTTCCGAGCCCATGGCCATGACCACGGAGGCGATGGCGAGACCGAACGCGATCACCGCCGGCCGTCCCCGAACGACCAAGAGCGCGACGAGCAGCCCGAGCAGGCGGCCTGCGGCATCCGTGCCAAGCGACGCCGCGACTTCGAGCGCCCGGGACGTGGCATCGTCCATCCTGTCGGCGGCAAAGCCGGACAGGATCGGGCGCGTCGCCCCCGCGAGGGCGAGCACCGGCAGTGCCCACCATCCCGGCCAGAACGTGACGCTGCGGGGCCGCGAGACCGGGGTAAAGGCGGCGAGCGATCCGAGCGGGGCGATGGCCCGGCTGACGCGGGCGGCGAGGCTGCCGTCGAAGTCGACCGCCCGGATCTCTTCGGCAAGCGTGGCCGCGGCACGCGCCTCGCCGCGCACTTCGTTGAGGCGGGTGTAGGCGACCTCGATCAGTTCGACCAGTGGCGTATCCCAGCGAGGCAGGGACTCGTCGCGGAACCGGCCGCGCGCCACCGTTCTCGCGACGGCGACGAACCGCGCCTTGCGCAGGTCGATCACCTCCACCAGCAGCCAGCGCATCGCAACGCCCACGACGAGCGCCGCAAGCAGGATCGCGGCGCCCGCGGCATAGAGGAACGCCGTCCGGGTCTCCGAGAGGATGCGGTAGGAGGGCATCAGCAGCACGGTGCCCTGACGCTGGCCGTTCAGCTCGATCGGAACGGCGACTGGCCGTGCCTGGGGCGGAGAGCTGGCGTCCCGGGCCGTGAACAGCGTCTTGCCGTCGTTGTCGACGACGGAAATCGCCACGATCTCGTCGTTCGAGCGCAGTATCTGGTTGAAATAGTCTTCCACGCCATAGAGCTCGGGCATGGGAATGCCGTAGCCCACGGCTCGCTCCACCGAGAGGGCGATCGAGGCCCCGATCGAGCGAACGCTCGCCCGCGTGGCGAGCCTGAGCGACGTGTCGTGCGTATGCTGTAATTGCAGTCCGAACGCGACGGCCGCCGCCAGCACGGCCAGCGCGACGATGCCCGCGAGGACAACCGCGGTCAGGTCGTTGAGGCGCGGCGTGCTGGCGTGGCGCTCAGATTTCAGCATCGATCGCCTGCAGGTCGCGGTTGATGCCGGCGATGACGCCGCGCGCGTGCCGGATGCTGCCGGCCGCATTCGCGGTCACGACCACGAGCGGCTCGTCGCCGGGTTGGGGCTGCAGTTCGTCGTCGAGCAGGCGGCGGGCGATCCGGCGTGTGCGCCGCTGGTGAAAGTCCGCCGCATAGAACCCGCCGATCCCACCGACGATGACGACGAAGATGAGCGGCAGCACGGATTGGGAAATCGCCGGCACCACGACGTTCGCCGTCTCGTCCACCACGTTGGCCTTGACCACGATCACGGTATAGCCCGCCACGGTGCCGAAATCGGTCTCCACCGCGGTGCCGAGCACGAGATCGTCGCGGTCGAGCACCCGCCAGAACCGGTGACCGTGATTGTTCCTCAGGGCGGCCAGCCAGGCCCCCGGCACGCGCTCCCCCTCCGCGCCGCGGTCGGTTCCGAACGCCGATACGCCGTCGGCGGTGAAAACCTCCACCGCCTCGATGTCGGCTTCCTCGGTGATAGTGCGCTCGAAGAGCTGGATCAGGTCCTGGAGTTCGCCGAGCGGCAGGTCCAGGCTGAGATTGGCCTGCACCGCGTCGTTGACCCGCGCGAGCACGAATTCGAGATGGGCTTCCTTCAGCTTGCGGTCGCTCTGCTCGGCCACGCGGGAGCCGACGACGATGAGCATGACAAATGCCACCGCCGCGCTCAAGGCGCCGAGCACGGCAGCTTTGGTCCGAAAGCGCATCGTCGATTCCCTGGCCCTGGCTTGCTTCGGAACGCCCTTTTCCGAATTCCGCCTTCCCCCCGAACAATCGAATCGTTCTTGGAGGCATCCCTGCTGCGGGGTGGCCAGCATACGGGTCCCGCCGCCGCCGCACCACGTTTTTTGCCACCGCGGGCAGGTCCCGGCAATTGCGCATGATGCTGCGCGCCGTCCCGGGAACCGTGCCATCCCATAGTGGACACGGCCGCCTTCGTCTCAGGCAAGCTGTTGGCCGCAGCCCGGATTCCGGACAATATGGCGTCGTCGTCCGCGCGGGCGGCGCGCTCGTCCTGCCGGATGGGCGGGGTCTTCCGGCGGTATCGCCGGTGCACTTCGGATCGATCCAGACAATGGGCCGTCTAGCCGCCATTCTCCTGTCGACGGTGCTGCCGGTCACGGTCGCCGCGATCGCCTTCGGCGCGTATCTCTGCTTCGGCAGCGCGCGCATGAGCTATCTGGGCCTGATCGATTCGCGCCTCAGCGAGATCGCGAGCCGCATCGACGCGACCGCCGAGAAGTCGCTGTCGCTCGGCATTCCGCTCGCGGGGCAACAGACCTTGAACGGCGTTCTCGCGCGTGAGCGCGCCGCCGATCCCGACCTCCTGTCCATCGACGTCGCCGACGGCGGGGGGACCATCCTGTTTTCAAGCACGCCCGCCCGCATCGGCACGGCCTTCGTGGCCGATCAGGCCGAGGCGAGGGTGCGCCGGGCGCGGATCGACAATCCCTTCGGTCTCGACGAAGGCGACGTGATGGTCCGTGCATCGCAGGCGGCGATCGACCGCAATCTCGACGGTTTGGCGTGGGATGTCTTCACAACGGCCGCGATGGCCTGCGCTGTGGCGCTGGTGCTGGCCGTTCTCGCCATTCTGCTGCCGCTGCGCAGGCTCTATGCCCATGCGTTGGACGCCGCGGGGCACGACGACGAGCCGGCAGCCGCATTGCCGCCGACCGGCCGGCTTTCGCCTGAAGTCGGCTGGGCCTTGACCGCGATCGAGGTGGAGCACGACCGTATCGGCGGCCGTCCGGCCCGCCCGGCGCAGACATGAGGGGCGGCACGATGCGTCGTTTCGACGTTCTGGTCCTCTCGATCCTGGCGGCGATCCTGATGGCCGCCATCGCCTTCGTTGCGCTGCGCACGGTGCAGTCGGCCGAGCGGATCATCCTGCCGGCCTTGCATGCGAAGGCGGAAGTCTCAGCGCGCTCGATCGGCGGCCTCATCACGGCTGCCCACGATTACGGCATGACGCTGGACGACATGGTGGGCGTGGACGACGTGCTGCGCGCGACGCTTGCGGAAAATCCGCAATATGGCGCGCTGGCTGTGATGTCGCCGGGCGGGGTTCCGAAGGCGCTGGTGACGCGGGAGCCCCCGGCGGATCCGACGGTCGCCGTGATGCCCAAGGACATGAACCTGTCGTCGAGCGCCGTTCAGGCCCCGGATGGCACGGCGATCGCCACCGTGATCGTCGGTATCCCGGACACGGTCGCGGCCGACCTGATGCGCGATCTCTGGCTCGATATCGGCGTGGTGCTGCTCGCCTCGATCCTGGTGACGCTCGAGGTGCTGACCTTCGTGTTCGGCCTCGACGCGGGCGCGGCGATGCGGGCGTTCGGGCACCGGCTCGATGCCCTTCGCGGCGGCGATCTCTCGCGCCACGCCGATGCCGGGGGAACGGGCGGTCTTGCCCGCGCCATCGCTGCCGTCGACGAGCGCGTCGCCTGGGTGCGGGCCCGTCACGAGGCGTTGCGCCTCAAGGCCGAGCGAGACGGCGACGAGGCCATGCTGGCCGAACTCGATGCGCTGAACGACCGCTTCCGGATCATGGCGGAGCGGCCCGATCCTTCCCCGGTCATGCGACGTGTGCGGATGCCGCTGTTCCTGTTCTTCCTCGCCGAGGAGATGACGCGCCCGTTCCTGCCGGGCTTCACCGCCCATCTGACCGAAGGCATGACCGCCGTTTCCCACGAGCTCGCGATCAGCCTGCCCATCGTGCTGTTCATGGCGATCGTCGCGCTGAGCCAGCCGTGGCTCGGCGGCCTGACGGAGCGGTTCGGACGAAGCCGCGCGATGCGTCTCGGCGCCGCCATCGCGGTCGCCGGATTCGTGGGAACGGCCTATTCGACCGGCTTCGTGCCGCTGCTGGTGTTCCGCTCGCTCGTCGCCATCGGCTACGCGGCGGTGTTCGTCGGCGCCCAGGGCGTCATCATCGACAACACGGCGGGCGGAAACCGGGCCCGCGGCCTGGCGCTGCTGGTGACCGCCATCATGGTCGCCGCGCTGTGCGGGCCGCCGATCGGCGGCATCATCGCCGACAGGCTGGGGCCGCGCGCGGCGTTCCTGGTCTGCGGCGCCGTCGCGTTCGCGGCTTTCCTGTGCGCGCGGCTGACGCTGCCGAAGGACCGCATCCATCCGAACGCGCGGGTCGCCGGGGTGGGGCTGCGCCAGATCGGCGCCGTGCTGCGCCGTCCGGCCATGGCGGCGCTGCTCGTCGGCAGTGCGTTCCCGGCGAAGCTCGTGCTCGCCGGCCTCTCGTTCTTCCTCATCCCGGTGGTGCTCGGCGGGCGAGGGTTCGACGAAGCCGCCATCGGCCGGGTGCTGATGCTCTATGCGCTGTCGATGCTCGTACTCGTGCCGCTCGTCGCGGGCTGGAGCGACAAGGGCGGGCGCAGGCCGCTGTTCGTGGTCTCCGGCGGGCTGCTGGCCGCCTCGGCTGTGATCCATCCGCTGTTGTGGCCAGAGCCCTGGGGCGCCGCGATCCTGGTGCTTCAGCTCGGCCTCGGGCAGGCGCTGTCGATCACGCCGCAATCGGCGCTCGTCGGCGAACTTGGCCGCCGGTTTGCCCCTGATTTGTCGGAAGGAACGCTTTATGGTGTGTTTCGACTCGTCGAGCGGCTCGGCAGCGCCGTCGGACCGGCGCTCGCCGCGTGGCTGCTCGCGAGCTACGGCGTCACGATCGCGTTCGGCGTGATCGGGACGCTCGTCGCCGTCGGATCGCTGGCGTTCGCCGCCGCAATGGCCGCGGAACGCGCCGCCGGCATTGCGGGCGGCGACCGGGGCGAAGGCGGGAGTGGCAAGGCCGGCGTCGGCGGCCGGATCATGGAAAGGGCAGGGCGATGACGGGGGAGGGCGACTGGAAGATCGGTCGGCGGCGTGCGCTCGCTCTTTTCGCGGCCGGACTTTCGGGCGGCGGAGCGATGCTCGGCGGCGGCATTTGGCCGACCTTCGCAGCCGATGTCGGCGATGCCGGCGCCGACCGCAAGCCGCATCGGATCTTCATGATCACCTACCGCGGCGAGACCGAGGCCGAGCAGGGCTTCCGCGACTATTTCGCCCAGCGCCAGATCCCCGTCGAGATCATCTCGCGCGACATCGGGCGGGACCTTTCCAAGATGCCGGCGCTGATCGACGAGATCCGCGCCACCAAGCCGGATCTGATCTACACCTGGGGTACGCCGGTGACGCTGGCGACCGTCGGCCAGTACGATGCCCCGGGCGACAAGAAGCCCATCACGGACATCCCCGTCGTGTTCTCCATGGTCGCGGCGCCGGTCCAGGCCAAGGTTGTTCCGGCGCTGGAGTCCTCCGGCCGCAACGTGACCGGCGCGTTCCACGTCGTCCCGCTCGATGCGCAGATGCGGGCGATGCAGTCCTACCGGTCGTTCGACACGGTGGGCGTGCTCTATTCCCAGGGGGAACAGAACTCAGTCGCGCTGGTCGAGCAGCTCCGCGGGCTCTCGGCTACGATGGGTTTCCGGCTGGTCACGCAGACCTTCGCCGTCGATACCGCCGGCAAGCCGACGGCAGAGGGCGTGCCGGAGGCCATCGCCCGCATGAAGAGCGAAGGGGTCGACTGGCTCTATCTTCTTCCGGATACCTTTCTCGGCACCATCTACGACATCCTCGGTCCGGCGGCGATCGCGCAGAAGCTGCCGTGCTTCGGCGCCGCCGAACTCTCCATCCACGCCGGCGTCGCCGTTGCGGGTCTCGTGTGCCGCTATTATTCGGTCGGCCAGCTCGCCGCCTCGAAGGCCGAGAAGATTCTGCTCGACGGAATCAAGCCGGCCGACATTCCGGTCGAAACGCTGAAGCGCTTTTCCTTCATCGTGAACATGCCGGTCGCCTCGCGGCTCGGCCTCTATCCGCCGCTTGCGATGCTGAACTATGCCGAAGTCATTGTCAGCTGACGCTACCGTCATCCCGGCAGGCGGCCAGGGCGATACCGGGCTGGAATGGTGCGAACTCGGCCCGGACGATATCGACGCGATTTTCGCGCTGCATCTCGCCGGGATGGCGGGGCTGCCGGATCCGGGCATCGTGAAGCCGGAACGGCGGGAGTTCTTCGCGATGCTGCTCGGAGGCGGCGGTCGCATTCTGGGCGTGCGGCACGGCTCCGATCTCATCGCCTATGGTGTGCTTCAGTACGACCTCTCGTCCGAGGGGGTGCCGCGCCGGGCTCTAGGCGTCGGCGCTTCCGAGCCGGTGGCCAAACTCGCCGGCGCTGCGGTCGCCCAAGGCTATCGCGGCCGCGGCCTGCAGAGGCTTCTTGCGCGCCGGAGGGTGGCGCTTGCGGCGGCGGCCGGATACCGGCACCTGTTCTCGACCTCGTCGCCGCAGAATCCGGTGAGCTGGGCCAATCTTCTTGCCGAGGGGTTCGTCATCGTCGATCTCGCGGAGAAATATGGCGGGCTGCTGAGGTTCATCCTGCACCGCCAGCCGGACCGTGAGGCGATCGCGCCGGCGCTCTGGTGCGCCGCCGACGAAAGCGATGCGGTTCGCCGCCATCTCGCCTCCGGCCATATCGGTGTCGCCCAGCGCGTCGCTTCTGACGGCCGGGTCGAGATCGGCTTCGGCGCGGCGGCGCAGCGGGAGGCGGTCGAGTGACCATCCTGCAGGCGGAGCGCAGTCCCGGGACGATAGACGAGCTGTCCCGCATGGCGACCGTGACGGTCGATCTCCGCACGATCGCCGCGAACTGGCGCACCGCACGGGCGGCCTTTCAGGGCCGGGCGCTCGGCGCGGTCGTCAAGCACGATGCCTACGGGCTCGGCCTCATTCCGGTGGCCGAAACATTGTGGCGGGCGGGATGCACCCTGTTCTGGGTGGCGTGGCTCGAAGAAGCCCTGCGCCTTCGCGAGGCGCTGCCCGACGCGGCGATCTACACGCTGAACGGTCTCGCCGGCCACGGTCCGATCGCGTTCGCCGCCAACCGGATCGTTCCGGTGCTGTCGTCCTGGCCCGATGTCGAGGCGGCGGCCGGAGCCTGTATCGACGGCCTGCCGGTTGCCGTGATGGCGGACGGCGGCCTGATGCGGCTCGGGCTCACCGATGGAGAGCTCCACCGGCTGGCGGGCGATGCGGGGCTGCGCGCCCGTCTCGATGTGGGGCTGTGGCTCACGCAGCTCGCTCATTTCGCGCGCCCGGATGCACCGGAAAACGCCGCGCAGGTCGCGCGGCTCCGTGCCGCGATCGAGCCGGCGGGGCCGTCCGCGCGCCTCAGCGTCGTCAGTTCCTCCGGCGTGTTCCACGCGCCCGCGTTTCATTTCGATACCGGCCGGGTCGGCAGCGCCCTCTTCGGGGTGCAGACGAGCCTGCCGGTGCGCCAGCCCGTCACGCCGGCCTTCGAAATCTCGGCACCGGTGCTGCGCGTCGTCGAGGTGCCGGCCGGCGCATCCATCGGCTATGGCGGCGATGTCGCGACGCAGCGGCCTTCGCGGCTGGCGACGCTGGCGATCGGCTATGGCTGCGGTCTGCCGCGCACCGTGCCCGGGCGTGCTCATGTCGCTTTTGATGGGATGAAGGCGCCTTATATCGGCCGCCTCTCCATGGGGCTCTCGGCCGTGGATGTCACCGACCTGCCGACGGGCGCCGTCTGCGAGGGGACGAGGGCGGAAATCGTGGGCCCGTCCGTTCCGCTGGAGATGCTGGCGGACGATGCCGGAACCATCGGCAACGACGTTCTCATCCGCCTCGCCCGGGGCCTGCCGCGCGTCTATCGCTGAGAAGGCTTGTAGTTGAGAAGAGCTGACGCCGAAGGCCGCGCGGCCTTCGGCGGCGGGTCTTACGCCGAAAGCGCGGCGGTCGCGGCGGCGCGGTCCTCGTAGACCTTGAAGATCGACAGAAAACCGGAGATCTCGAACACCTCCCGGATTGAGGAGCCGAGGCCGCACAGTTCGGTCTTGCCGCCACCGGCGCCCGTGCGCTTGCCGGCGAGCAGCACCACGCGCAGGCCGGCGCTGGAGATGTAATCGAGGTTCGTGAAATCGAGCAGAAGGCTGGTCTCGCCCTCCGCGATGCGGCCGGCGAGCAGGGTATCGAAATCCTTGGCGGTACCGCTGTCGAGCCGGCCCGTGGGGCTGACGACCAGAACCTTGCCGATGCGATCTTCTTCAACAGTCAGGGCAGTCATGTCTTCGATGTTCCTCGGGGTGTAACGCTCGGCGGGATTCTTCGGCGCGCCTGCCGCCGGTCGGTCGATCAGGTCGGCTGGGGCGTCAGTCGGAAGCGCACGATGTTGCGGATGCCGGCGCGGCGATAATCCAGACTGTCGAGCAGATGTCTCGACAGATGCACGCCGAGGCCCCCCACCGCACGCTCGGCGACATCGGAGGTGATGTCCGGCTCCGGTGCGGCCGTCGGGTCGAAGGCATGGCCCTCATCGGCGATCTCGCCCTGGATGACGCCGTCCACCATGGTCACGAGCAGCGAGACCGGTCCCGGCTCCAGGCCCTCGTAGCCGTGCTCGACGACGTTGGTCATGAACTCGTCTACCACGAGTTCGAGCGCATAGCTCGTGCGCGGTGCCAGGCCGTGGCGTCTGGAGAAGGCGTGAATCGAGTCGTGAACGGCATCGAGGGCGCCGATTTCGGCCGGGACCGTCAGATCGATCGCGTCCACCATCAAACCATGCCTATCCGCGCGGAGCCGCAATATCGCCGTTCCATGCCCGCAGCGTCGGGCGTTGCCGCTCGCCCGCCTGCCGCTGCCGGCCCGGCCCCATCATTCCCCGGCTGCGCGCGTTTTTCCACTCCCTTGCGCATTGCCGCGCAGGGACGTGACCACCGCGGCCGCCGCACGGGCCTCCGCCTCGCGAAAGCGGCGGCGTTCCGCAGCCTCGCGGTCGGCGCCCCAGAGGCGGATGTTCCAGTCTTCGTCGATGTGGGCGGCGTTCCATGCCTCGTCGAATCCGATGCGGCCATGATGCAGCGCCAGAGTCACGAGCACCGAGCCGGTGAGCGTCGTCAGCGATTGCAGGGCGGCGACGAGCAGCGCGGGCGCCTGCGGAAGCGCGCGGTCCACCGCCGCAATCGCGCCCTCCGATTGCTCGACCGGCATCACGCCCGCGGCGAGGACGAAGCGCGCGCCCAAAGCCGTCTCCGCCCAGGCCAGGATCGGGTCCCACGCCGCCATCTGCATGGCGACGAGGCCTTCCGGCTCGTCCGCGCGGTAGCAGAGCAGGTCCGAGCCGGCATAGCGGATCATCTCGTCCCGCACGGGGGCGACATTGCCCTCCACGCCGTCGATGGCGGCGTTGACGAGCCGTGTCAGCGGCATGGTGGCCGGGTCGACCTCCACCGCCTGCGCCTCCCACTCCGCCGCCACCAGCGCGGCAAGGCTTTCCGTTGGCAGGCGCACGATCGCCTTGCCCGGCGTCCGCAAAGGCCGCGAATCGAGCAGCACCACGAAGTCGCCCGCTTCATTCGCCGACGCCGATGCGCCGCGATAGAATCGCTTCACGCGCTGCGGCTTTTCGGAACGGAACGCTTTCTCCGCGGCCGTACCGTCGCGCTCCTCGCCTGTCGGCGCGGAAAGCGCCTCGAACGGATTCTCGCTCATGGCGTTTTCTCCACGATCGCCTGGGGCCAGCCGAGCAGCGCCGCCAGCGCGTCTTCCAGCTCGGCGAAGCGGTCGATGACCACCGCCGCGCCGTCGTCGTGCAGGGCCTGGGCCGGCTGGAACCCCCAAGACACCCCGATGCCACGGATGCCCGCGGCGCGCGCCATCTGCATGTCGTAGCTCGAATCGCCGATCAGCACCGTGCGGCCGGCTTCGACACCCGTTTCCCGCAGCGCGTTGAACACCATTGCCGGGTGAGGCTTCGAGGGGGCGTTGTCGGCCGTGTTCAAGGTCACGAAGTGGTGACGAAGCCCGTGGGTCGCAAGGATGTGGTCGAGGCCGCGCATCGACTTGCCCGTGGCGATGCCGAGCAGCACGTCGTCGCGGCGGGCAAGCGCCTCGATCGCCTCGACCGCGCCCTGATAGAGGGGTTCGCCGTCCTGCATCTCGACGCGCAGCCGTTGATAATGCGTCTTGTAGCCCTCGACGAGCCCGTCGACGAGCGGCTGCTGGGCGGGTGTCGTCAGCGCTGCGATCGCGAGCGGCAGCGAGAGGCCGACGATGCCGAGGATGTCGTCGCGTGGCGGCGCCGGCAGGCCGGCATCGTGAAAGGTGGCCGTCATCGCCCCCACGATGAAGGCGCGGGAATCGACCAGCGTGCCGTCGACGTCGAAGAGAATGAGATCCATCGCGTTCCTGTCCGCGGCTTCGTGCGCGGGCGCCCTCGATCTGCGGCGCGCGCGCGCCGAGTCAGCGAGGGCTGCGCCGTCGCCTGTCTGCGAGCGTCATGGGCCAGCACCACGGCTCCGTCAAGCAAAGCCCGACGGCTCAGCCGGAGCGAAGCAGGCGGATCGCCTCGTCCCGCCGGAACAGGTAGAGCAGGGCGCGCAACGCGGCGCCACGCGGGCCGATGAGGTCCGGATCGGTCGCGAGCACGAGGCGGGCATCGTCGCGCGCCGCCTCCACCAGATCGGCGTGGAGCGCGAGATCGGCGATGCGGAAGCTCTGCGCGCCGCTCTGGCGGGTGCCGAGCAGTTCGCCCTCGCCGCGCAGCCGGAGATCCTCCTCCGCGATCAGGAAGCCGTCCTCGGTCTCGCGCATGATCCTGAGGCGCGCCTCGGCGGTGGGGCCGAGCGGCGGGCGGAACAGCAGCAGGCATGTCGACGGGCGGTCGCTGCGACCGACGCGGCCGCGCAACTGGTGAAGCTGGGCGAGGCCGAATCGCTCGGCATGCTCGATCACCATGATGGTCGCATCCGGCACGTCGACCCCGACCTCGACCACCGTCGTTGCCACGAGCACGCGCGTGCGGCCTTCGCGGAAGTCGGCCATGGCGGCGTCCTTCTCCGCGGCCTTCTGGCGGCCGTGGACGAGGCCGACGACGGGGCCGAACGTTTCGGCGAGCGCGGTGCGGCGGCTTTCCGCGGCCGCGAGATCGCTCGCCTCGCTCTCCTCGACCAGCGGACACACCCAGTAGGCTTTCTGGCCCTCGGCGACGGCGGCGCGCAGCCGGGCGACGAGATCGTCCATCCGGTCGGTCGGCAGCACGCGGGTGTCGATCGGGCGCCGGCCGGCGGGCTTCTCCGTCAGCTTAGAGACGTCCATATCGCCGAACATCCCGAGCACCAGCGTGCGGGGAATCGGCGTCGCGGTCATCACCAGAATGTCCGTGCCGCGCCCCTTGGCGGTGAGCGCGAGGCGCTGGTGCACGCCGAAGCGGTGTTGTTCGTCGACGATGGCGAGCGCGAGGTCGGCAAACGCGATGTCGGTCTGGAACAGGGCGTGGGTGCCGACCACGAGACCGATACGGCCGGAGGCCAGCCCTTCGAGCGTCGCCTCGCGGTCGCGCCCGCGCTCCCGGCCGGTCAGGATCGCCACCTCGATGCCCGCCGCTGCGGCATAGGGCGCGATCGCGGCATGATGCTGGCGGGCGAGCAGTTCCGTCGGCGCCATCAGGGCGGCCTGAGACCCCGATTCGATGGCCATTGCCGCGGCGAACAGGCCGACGAGGGTCTTGCCCGAACCGACATCGCCCTGGAGCAGCCGCAGCATGCGATTCGGGGAGGCGAGGTCGGCGGCGATCTCAGCGATGGCACGTTCCTGCGAGGCGGTCGGGGCGAAAGGCAAGGCCGCCCGGATCAGGTCGCAGAGCGCACCGGTCGGCTTGCGCACCCGCCCGACGGTCCGCCGCGCGCGGGCACGCACCAGCCCGAGCGCAAGCTGGTTGGCGAGAAGCTCGTCATAGGCGAGCCGGGCGCGGCTCGCGGCTTCCTCGGCGTCCTCACCCCGCGGGCGGTGCAGGCGGGCAAGAGCGCCGGCGAAGGGCGGCCAGCCCTTCCGTTCGATCCAGGCGGCATCCTGCCATTCCGCCAGGCCGGCCGGCAGGGCCTCCAGCGCTGCGGCGGCGGCCCGGCCGACCGATTTCTGGCCGATGCCCTCCGTGAGCGGATAGACCGGCTCGACCGCGGGCAGCGAATCGATCTCGTCCTCGGCGACGACGTGGTCGGGGTGGACCATCTGCGGCCGGCCGTTGAACCACTCGACCTTGCCGGACACCCAGCGCGTCGCGCCGACCGGCAGCAGCCGCTCCAGCCAGTCCGCCTTGGCGTGGAAGAACACCAGGGCGATCTCGCCGGTCTCGTCGGAGGCGAACACCCGATAGGGCCCGCGGCCCCCGCGTGGCGGTTCGTGGCGATCGACCCGGACGTGCAGCGTCACCACCGCGCCCTCGGGTGAACGGGCGACGCCCGGGCGCCGCCGCCGATCGACGATGCCGCTCGGCAGGTGAAACAGCACGTCGGCGACGACGGCCTCGCGGTCGGGCGGCGCGACGAGACGGGCAAGTGCCTCGCCGAGCTTCGGGCCGACGCCCTTCAGCGCCGTTACCGAGCGGAACAGCGGGTTGAGGATTTCGGGACGCATCCGCGGTCTCCGGCGGACTCAGGCTTCCGGAACGTTGGCGTCGAACTCGGCGAGCCAGACGTCCGCGGCCGCATCGGACGGCGCGCGCCAGTCGCCGCGCGGCGACAGCGAGCCGCCCGCCGTGATCTTGGGACCGTTGGGCAGGGTCGAGCGCTTGAACTGGTTGGCGAAGAACCGCTGGAGAAACAGCCGGAGCCAGCGGCGGATCTCGCCGAGTTCATAGGCACGGCGGTCGCCCTCCGGCACGTCCTTCGGCCACGCGCCTCGATCGGGATCGGCCCAGGCCCGCTCGGCGAGGAACGCGATCTTGGAGGGCCGGAAGCCGTAGCGCGTCAGATAGAACAGGTTGAAGTCCTGCAGCGCGTATGGGCCGACGATCTGCTGCGTCGACTGGATCGCGCCGCCGGCGTCCTGGGGCACCAGTTCCGGCGAAATCTCGGTCGCGAGAATCGCGTTCAGCACCTCGATCGTCTCCGCGCTGACGTCGCCGGAGGCGGCGACGAAGCGGATGAGATGCTGGATCAGCGTCTTCGGCACCGAGGCGTTGACGTTGTAATGCGACATGTGATCGCCGACGCCGAAGGTGCACCAGCCGAGGCCGAGCTCGGAAAGGTCGCCGGTTCCGACGACGAGCGCGCGGTGCTGATTGGCAAGGCGGAACAGGTAGTCGGTGCGCAGGCCCGCCTGGACGTTCTCGAACGTGACGTCATAGACCTGCTGACCGTCCGCGAACGGATGGCCGAGATCGGCCAGCATCTGCCGTGCCGCCGGCCGGATGTCGATTTCCGCCCCGGTGGCGCCGATGGCGCGGATCAGCGCCCAGGCATTGGATTTGGTGCCCTCTGACGTGGCGAAGCCGGGCAGGGTGTAGGCAAGGATGTTGGACCGGCTGAGGCCGAGCCGGTCCATCGCCCGGGCGGTGACGATAAGGGCCTGGGTGGAATCGAGCCCGCCGGAGACGCCGATCACGGCGTGCTGCGCGCGCGCCGCCGCGAGCCGCTTGGCAAGGCCCTGCACCTGAATGTTGTAGGCCTCGTAGCAGTCCTCCCGCAGCTTCGCCGGGTCGGAGGGGACGAACGGGAAGCGCTCGAAGATCCGTTGCAGCGGCACGGTCTCGGCCGGCGCATCGAGGTGGAACTCGACACTACGAAAGGCCGGTGCCCGCCTGAGTTCGTCGACGGCGCATTCGCCGAAGGTGTTGAGCCGCATCCGCTCCTGACGGAGCCGGCCGAGATCGACATCGCCGACCGCCATCGTCGCGCCGGTCGCGAAGCGCTCGGTCTCCGCCAGCAGGGCGCCGTTCTCGAACACGGCCGCCTGCCCGTCCCAGGCGAGGTCGGTGGTGGATTCGCCGGGGCCGGCGGCCGAATAGACATAGGCCGAGACGGTGCGCATCGAATGGGCCGAGCAGAGCAGGCGCCGCGTATCGCCCTTGCCGATGGTGATGTTGCTGGCCGAGAGGTTGAGGAGCACCTCCGCGCCGGCGAGCGCTGCCCGCGTCGACGGCGGCAGCGGCACCCAGACGTCCTCGCAGATCTCGACGTGGAACGTGAAGGGCACGGTGCCCGCCGAGCGGAACAGCAGGTCGATGCCGAACGGCGCCTCGATGCCGGCAATCGAGATGGTCTCGCCCCTGACATCGAGCCCCGAGGAAAAATGACGCCGCTCGTAGAACTCGCGATAGTTCGGCGGATAGGCCTTCGGCACCACGCCGAGCACCGCGCCGCGATGGATCACGACCGCCGTGTTGAAAAGGCGCGGCCCATGGCGCACGGGCGCGCCCACCACCAGCACCGGGAACAGGGTGCGGGAGGCCTCGATCAGGCGGCCGAGCGCGGCATGAACGGCTTCGAGCAGCGCGTCCTGAAACAACAGGTCGTCGATCGCGTAGGACGATATTCCCAATTCGGGAAACAGCATCACCGCGACCTTCGTCCGGTCGCCGGTTGCCGCGAGCGCCAGCGTCTCCTCGACCGCGAACGTCGGCTCCGCCACGGACGCCCGTGGGACGCAGGCCGCCACACGAACGAAGTCGTGAGAGTAAAGCGAGTGGAAATCCATCATGGCGGGTCGCGATCCTGGGCCGTTTCGGGGCCGCGTGATGACGTGTCGCCCCGATCATTACAGGCTCGCGGAGGCGACATCCAGCTTCCAGCCCGGCGCTTCCTTGGGAAGACATCCGCCGGCTGAGGCGATCATCGGCCCCGAGGCAGGATCGTGAGCCCACGTCGCGAGTGCATGACGCTGATGGATCGCCAGCGCGGGCGTCCGCCCCGAGTGATGCGTCTGCGGATGCCAAGGAAGCGAGTCTGCAGGCCGTTAGGGGGGAATGGATGGCCCGGGCCACCAGGGCGACCATGCGTGCGGGCGTCAATTATGCAGGCCTTTGCGGATGTCGGTACATCACGCGCATATGGCGCACGTGTCGCGATCGCGCGCTTCATGATCGCCCTCTATGGAGCCGGAGTAGCGGCGTCTCGACAACAGCCGGGCTGGGCGGCCCACGCGCCGGCGGCCGCCATTCCGGATGATCGATTAAGAATTCATGAGATATATCAATAGCTTGTGTGATTAAACCGCTTGAATTGTAAGCAAGGTATAAATTACACTATAAGTATCATTATAGCCTGTATAGGCGGCTAGGACGTCAAGTCCGTCCTGCTCGGACCCGTCCTGCCGGGTCCCGTCGTGCTGTCTGCGGAGAACCATCCCGGCAGGGGGGCGCGCCTCGCGCACTCGCCCTGTCGACTCGCCCTGTCGGGAGGCAGATTCTCCCGGCGTCACACCGTCGGACCTCGCCGGTCTGTCCGTTCACGCTTGTGTGTGCGACTGTTCGGACCGTCGGGCGAATCCCGGCCTGCCCCTGATGTCGCGGGGCGGGTTGAGACGCCGGCCGATGCGGCAAGCGGCGCTTCGCTGCGGCCATGGCTCCGCTTGGCGCCCGGATGGCGTGGCTTGGCACCCGGACGGCGTGGCTCGGCGCCCGGACGGCGTGACAGGAAAGGTTTCCTAGTGACAGAGATCCTGTCTGCCGTTGTCCTGTTCGGCATCCTGCTCGCCGCATCGGCGGGGGGGGTGATCGTCAGGCCCTATCTGTCGGAACGTCACCTCAACCGCGAGGTGATCGAACTCCTGCAGATCTTCGTCAGCATGCTCGTCACGTTCGCCGCCATCGTGCTCGGGCTTCTGACCACATCGGCCAAGACCGCGTTCGATGCCGTCAGCACCGACGTCAACAATTTCAGCAGTTCGCTCGTGGAGTTCGACCGCACGATGGCCGAGTACGGCCCCGAGACCGCTGCCATCCGAACCGCGCTCGCGGGCTATGCCGAAGCGGTGATCGCGCAGACCTGGCGGAGTTCCGATCTGCCCGCGGCATTGCGCGGCGGGCCGCCGACCTCAGCCGGCGAGGGCCTGGACAAGCCGAACGTCGGCGACGCGCTCGAGAACATCAAGCTGTCGGTGCTGGAACTCCAGCCGCATACGCCGCTGCAGCACGAGCTTCGCGATATTGCGATCGAGCAGGGACGGCACGTCATCCTGCTGCGCTGGCAGCTCTGGTCGGAGAGCCAGACGTCGATCTCGATCGAGTTCTATTCGGTGATGGTGTTCTGGCTGATGATCGTGTTCTTCAGCATCGGGCTCAGCATGCCCCGCAACGCGCTGGCCTTCACCGGCATGCTGCTGTGCGCGCTCTCGATCGCCTCCGCGATGTTCGCCATCCTCGACATGGACACGCCGTTCGGAGGTTTCCTCAGCGTGTCATACGGGCCGCTGGTCGACGCGGTCGCCACGATCACGCGGTAGCCGCGTCACTCGCGCTCGGCGGCGCGGTGGCGGCGGCGCAGGTCGTCGCGGTCGCGGCGCTGGTCGAGCGCGACGTCGGCTTCGCGCAACCATTCCCGCCAGATCGCGACGAGAAGCGCCATCAGCACGGGGCCGATGAAGAGGCCGAGGAAGCCCATGGTCTTCACGCCGCCGATGAGGCCGAAGAAGGTGGGCAGGAACGGCAGCTTGATCGGGCCGCCGACCAGCTTCGGCCGCAGCGTCTTGTCCACGATGAAGAGTTCCACCGTGCCCCACACGAACAGGGCGGTGCCGGCGATGAACTGGGCATTGCCGAGCAGGTAGAGCGACACGAGCGTGAAGGCCAGCGGCGCGCCGCCGGGGATCAGCGCCATGATGCCGGTGATCACGCCGAGCGTGACCGGGGAGGGCGCTCCGGCGAGCCAGTACGCGACACCGAGCACGACGCCTTCGCCGATGGCGATCAGGCCCATTCCTGTCACGGTCGAGCTGATCGTGGCAGGCACGACGCGGGAGAAGGTCTGCCATCGCGACGGCAGGATGCGCTCGCCGAACCGGTCGAGCTGCTGGCCGAACGCCTCGCCGTCCTTGTAGACGAAGAACAGCGCGATCAGCATGAACAGGAGGGTGAGGAACAGGTTGAAGGCGCCGCCGCCCGCCACCAGGGCGAAGTGGTAGACGCTGGCGATGTTTTCGCCGCTGACGAACTGCACGAGTTCGCCGAGCGCGCCGGGCCGACCGACGTGCTCCGCCCACTGCATCGACAGCCAGTCGCCGACGAACGGCATGGCGCGGATCCAGTCCGGCACCGGCCCGCCGTGCTTGTTGAGGGCCATCACCCACGTGATGGAGTGGCGGATCTCGTCGACCGCGTAGCTGAGCGCCAGCGAGATGGGCGCGACCAGAACGACGAGGATGATGAGGAGGGCGATCGTCGCCGAAATCGCGCGCCGGCCGTCGCACAGCGCGATGAGCCGGCGGTAGAGCGGCCAGCTCGCGAACCCGATCACCAGCGCGCCGAGCACCGGAACGAGGAAGCCACGGAAGAAATAGACGCCGGCCAGAAGCACCAGCACCAGAAGCCAGCGCGCCACGGCGCGCGGCGCGATCAGCGGCATGCTGGCGGGATCGCGCTCCGGGGGCGGAGGCGGCGGAAGTTCCCTCGGATGAATCGGGTGGGCGCGCTCACTCACGTTGGTCGATCCTCCGGTCCGCGCGCCGTCCGGCCGGCATCGCGAAAACGGTCGAGCCGCCTGCAGGCCGAAGGGAATAACGCGCGCGGGGCAGTCCGGGGCGGACCGCCATTATGGGTGCCGTTTGCATCTTTTAGCCGCACACGGCGCGACAGGCGACCGGAACAATCGCGCTTCCCGACCGAATTCGAAGCCGGGAAGCAGGGGACGGACAGAAAGCCAGTTCCATTTCCGCATGTATGGTACGCCGAAGCCGCACGTTAACCGCGCGACCACGGCGGAATCGGGGCAGAGCGCCGGCCGAGCAGGCCTATCCGCCGCGATCAGTCACGGTCGACCTTGAACCACAGTGTCCGCACCTTCTGGCGGCCGTGGTTGGTGATCTTGTGACGGCGCCGGCCCGAATAGCAGATGGTGTCCCCGGCCTGGAGATGGTGGGCGACGCCGTCGATCTCGACCGTCAGCTGCCCCTCCAGCACGTAACCGTACTCGAAGCCGTCGTGATGCGCCGGCGAGCGGTCCACCTGCCCAGAACTCGGACCGTATTCGTCGATCGCCATCGACACGCCGCGCGTGCGATCCTCGCGGATCAGGCGGCGGACCACATGCCGCGTCGTCTCGACGATGCGCTGCTCGCCGGAGCGCACCACCGGATTGTCGGTCGACGGTGCGTCACCGACGATGATGTCCGCCATCGAGATTTCGAGCGCGCTCGCGATCACGATCAGCGAGCCGATCGAGGGCGACGCACGGCCGCGCTCGACGAGGCTCAGCATCGACGGACTGAGACCCGACATATCCGCCAGCGCCTGCAGGGTCATGCCCCGCGCCTGCCGGGCCTCCCGGATCCGCATCCCGATGGATGCCAGGATCGTCGCGGAGGTCTCGCCCGAATCCTCCTGAGAGTGCGGACCTTCGCTCCTCATCGAGAACTCGTCCCGCTTTTCACTCTTCGCCTGGCGCATACCGACCTCGAAACGACAAAACAGGCAACGTTCCCGCGTGGTGCGAATGTTCTCATCACGACGAATTTTTCAAGTGTATGCAAACACTTTATTCACATTGAACCGAAAGTAACGAAAAGGTCGCGCCGAAATGCATCTCCGGAGATGACCACTCGTTCAAGTTTGAGACTATAGCAAAAAAATGGGATTTCCACTATACAAAATTCCGCCGCGTTAAAACGATCGTTTAGGTACTCATTTTTTCAGGATTCTCTCAAGTCGCTACATGCTGCCGTCTTGAAGCGGCAGGCCTCGTAGGGCTCTTTCTTCTGAAGAGGAAAGGGGAAGGGGTGTCGGATTGTATACAGATTCAGTGCCGACGAAGGTGTGGATTGATGCGCGGTTCGTCGATTTAGAGCTTGAAGCGGGGCATGTCGCGTCGTCAAGGTTGTATATCTTGGTGAATACCATCCATCAGGGCCGGGCGAATCCGATCCCATGGCGATCTCCGGACCGCGGCGGGCGCGACGCCTGAGCGGGTTCAAAGTGGCGGATCGATCCTCTATCCTCCGGCCGCGCGTGTTCTTGCGCCCGGTCCTGGGACTCGCTGCATCGCCTCGCGGTACAGCCTCGCCGGGTGCGCGAGGCGGCGCGGCCGCCGCGGTGGTGCCGCATTCGATGTGCGGTGAGGCTCTTTGCGAGCGCGCCGCGAGAGACCGGCGTTTCGAAGTTCCGATGACGAGGCCCTGCCATCATGAATGCGCCGGTTATGACTGCCCCGGTGATCCGCTCCTCGGCCTGTCCGCACGACTGCCCGTCGACCTGTGCGCTCGAGATCGAGGTGGAGGGTGATGCGATCGGCCGTGTACGGGGGGCGGGCGACAACGACTATACGGCCGGGGTCATCTGCGCGAAGGTCGCGCGCTATGCGGAGCGAAATCACCATCCCGACCGGCTTATGAAGCCGCTGATGCGCACCGGCCCCAAGGGAAGCGGCCAGTTCACCGAAATATCATGGGACGAAGCGCTGAACCGCACCGCCGATGCGCTTCTCGAGGCCGAGGCGCGGCTCGGGCCACAGGCCGTCTGGCCCTATTTCTATGCCGGTACGATGGGCCTGGTGCAGCGCGACGGCCTCGAACGGCTGCGCCACGTCAAGCGCTATTCCCGCACCTTCACGACCATCTGCACCAACACCGCCTGGACCGGCTACATCGCCGGCACCGGTCGCCTCGCGGGGCCGGACCCGCGCGAGATCGCGCTTGCCGACGTCGTGGTGATCTGGGGAACGAACGCCGTCGCCACCCAGGTCAATGTCATGACCCATGCGATCCGCGCGCGCAAAACCCGTGGCGCCAAGATCGTCGTGGTCGACGTCTATCGCACCGAGACTGCGCGTCAGGCCGATATCGCGCTGATCCTGAAGCCCGGCACCGATGCGGCGCTTGCCTGCGCGATCATGCACGTCGCGTTCCGCGACGGCTATGCCGACCGCGATTATCTCGCGGCGTTCAGCGACTGTCCCGACGAACTGGAGGCGCACCTCAAGACGCGCAGCCCTGAGTGGGCGGCGGCCATCACCGGGCTCGGCGTGGACGAGATCGAGGCCGTCGCCGCGCTGGTGGGCCGCACGCCGCGCACGTTCTTCCGCCTCGGCTACGGCTTCACGCGCGGCCGCAACGGGTCTGTCGGCATGCACGCGGCGGCATCCATCGCGACCGTGCTCGGCTCCTGGCAGCACGAGGGCGGCGGTGCGTTTCACAACAACGGCGCGATCTATTCCCTGAACAAGACGATGATCGAAGGGCTCGACGTCGTGGATCGCAGCACCCGCCGTCTCGACCAGTCGCGCATCGGGGCAGTTCTGGAGGGCGATGCGGACGCCTTGCTGGGCGGGCCACCGGTCGCGGCGATGTTCATCCAGAACACCAATCCCGTTTCGGTGTGTCCGGAACAGGCTCGGGTCCGCCGCGGCTTCGCCCGCGAAGATCTGTTCGTCGCGGTCCACGAGCAGTTTATGACCGAGACGGCGATGATGGCGGATATCGTGCTGCCGGCCACGACCTTCGTCGAGCACGACGACATCTACAAGGGCGGCGGCAACCAGTATCTGCATTTCGGTCCGAAGCTGATCGAACCGCCCGGCGAATGCCGCAGCAATCACGAGGTCGTGGTCGAGCTCGCGCGCCGGCTCGGCGCGGAGCACGCCGGCTTCGCCATGACGCCGCGCGAGCACATCGACTGGATGCTGCGTCATTCCCGGCTCGGCACGCTCGACGAACTGGAGGCGAACCGCTGGCGCGACTGCCAGCCGCCGTTCGAGGAGGCGCATTATCTCAAGGGGTTCGGCTTCGGCGACGGCAAGTTCCGCTTCAAGCCGGACTGGACGCGGGTGAAGAACGAGAATGCCGGCCCGATGGGGCCATGGGCCGAGATGCCCTCGCTGCCGGATTATTGGCCGGTGATCGAACTGCCGACCGCCGCCGAACCGTTCCGGCTGGTCACTGCGCCAGCGCGCTCGTTCCTCAATTCCACCTTCAACCAGACCCCGTCCTCGGTGGCGAAGGAAAAGCGGCCGACGGTGATGATCCATCCGAAGGATGCCGATCGGCTCGGCATTGCGGACGGCGACCGCGTGCGCATCGGCAACGAACGCGGCAGTCTCGTGATCCATGCCGCCGTCGCCGCATCGATGCAGCCGGGCGTGCTGATCTCCGAAGGTCTTTGGCCGAACGGCGCCTTCGAGGAAGGCTTCGGCATCAACGTGCTGACCGGGGCCGATCCCGTGGCGCCCTATGGCGGTGCCGCGTTCCACGACAACCGGGTGTGGCTGAAGCGGGCCGGCATCCGGCCGGGCGTCGGCGAGGCCGCTTCGGCGGGCGGCGCCGCGTTCGACGCCGCCGAATAATCCCTCGATCACAGGTGCAGAATGTCTGAGGAAGCCAAGGTTGCGATCGTCACGGCCGCGAGCAAGGGGCTCGGCGGCGGCTCCGCCCGCCGTCTCGCCGAACTCGGGTGGAAGGTCGTCCTGTTCGCGCGCTCGGAGGAAGTGGAGCGGCTCGCGGGCGAACTCGGCGGTATCGGCGTGCGCGGGGACATCGCGAACTCCGCCGATCTCGGGCGCCTCGTTCAGGTGGCGCTGGACGCGTACGGCCATATCGACGGTGCGGTGATCTCGACCGGTCATTCCGGCAAGGGCGATCTGGTCGCCATTCCCGACGCGGTCTGGCACGAGGGACTGGACCTCTTGCTGATGCCTGTGGTCCGTCTCGCCCGGCTGCTTGTGCCGGAGTTCCAGAAGCAGGGACACGGCTCCGTCGTCGCCGTGTCGTCGTTCGCCGCCATCGAGCCGGATCCGGATTTCCCGGTCTCCGCTGCCTTGCGGGCCGCGTTGTCGAGCTACGTCAAGCTGTTCGCGCGGCGCTATGCGGCCGAGAACATCCGGATGAATGCCGTCTTGCCCGGTTTCATCGACAGCCTTCCCGCCAAGGAAGACCGGATGCGGCGCATTCCGGCCGGACGTTATGGCCGCGTCGACGAACTGGCGAGCACCGTCGCGTTCCTGCTGTCGGACGATTCATCCTATGTAACAGGACAGAACGTTCTGGTGGACGGCGGCCTCGTCGCCGCGATCTGATAGCGGCGAGGGGCTTGTCGGGCGCCCTGAGAGGCGCCCGCGTTCCGCATGGGAGGGGCGACCGTTGCGGGGCGAACGCCTTAAACACGGTCGCCGTTCACCTTACCTTGTCGGCAGGATCTCGAAGCGCGCGGCCACCGGCTCGGCGTCCTCGACCTTGATGGAGAGCACCGCCGAAGCCGAGGGGCCGATGCGGCAGGCGTTCAGCATGTCGTCGACCTTCTCGTGCGGTCCGCAGAACAGCGCCTCGACCGCACCGTTGCTGAGATTGCGTACCCAGCCCTGCAGCCCGCGCTGGCGGGCATGACGCTCGGCCCAGGCCCTGTAGCCCACGCCCTGCACCCGCCCCTCGACCAGGACGTGAACGCATTTCCGATCCTCGGATGGAGTGCCGGTCGACATCAATCCTCTGTTCCCATGCTTGCCAGCGACGGCGGCTCCAACCGGCGCCGCGGTCATTCGTCTTCCTTCGGCGCGTTCGGATCGAACCCGTGCATCATCAGCGCCCATTGCAGCCCGATGACCGCGCCCTTGACCGGCCTCAGCAGGACGAGGGCCGAGATGATTGTGAGAGGCACCCAGAGCGCCGTGTGAACCCAGAGCGGCGGATGCCAGGCGACTTCGACCGACAGCATCAGACCGACGATCAGGTGTCCGACGATGGAGATGGTTATGTAGGGCGGCGCATCGTCGGCGCGGTGGTGATGAAACGCCTCCCCGCATTCGCTGCAATGGTCGGCGACCGTCAGGTAGCCCTTGAACAGCCGGCCGACACCGCAATGCGGGCAGCGGCCGAAAAGGCCGTGCCGGATCGCCGTCGCGAGCGACCGGCGCTCGACCACTGCCGGCACCGTCGCTCCGCCATATTCGATCATCGCTTTCTGCCTCCACCGGGTTTACCCGGCTTTTTACCCTTTTCGAACGCGCCACCTTTGCCCGCTTTGTGGCTTCGCGCAACCGCTGCCGCTCCGCCGGGCCGCCGCATCGGGCCCCGCGGCAGCCGGGTCGGAGTGCCGTGGGTGCCTTCGCTCAGCACCTCGAACCGAAGAGCGCCGGCGAACGGCGCGGCCTCCACGAGGCGCACCTCGATCGGATCGCCCATGCGGAACGTCTCGCCCGTCGCGCGGCCGATGAGCGCGCGGCTCGGTTCGTCGAAGTGGTAATAATCCGCGCCCAGCGTGGCGGCCGGCACGAAGCCGTCGGCCCCGGTCTCGTTCAGCGTAACGAACAGCCCGGCCTTGGTGACGCCGCCGATGCGGCCGGTGAACCGGGCGCCGATCCGGTCGGACAGCCAGAGCGCGATGAGCCGGTCGATTGTCTCGCGCTCGGCCGCCATCGCGCGGCGTTCTGTCGCCGATATGTCCGCGCCGATCGCGTCGAGCCGCGCTTCCTGTTCCTCCGTCAGGCCGTCCGCGCCAAGGCCGAGCGCCCGGATCAGCCCGCGATGGACGATCAGGTCGGCATAGCGGCGGATCGGGGAGGTGAAGTGGGCATAGCGGCGCAGGTTCAGGCCGAAATGGCCGATGTTGACCGGCGAATATTCCGCCTGGCTCTGGGAGCGCAGCACCACCTCGTTGACGAGGTGGGCATTGGGCGTGTCGGCGAAGCGCGCCAGGATGCCGTTGAACTGCGACGGGCGCAGGTTGCCGGTCTTGGCGAGCTTGAAGTCGAGCGTCGACAGGAACTCCGACAGCGAGAACAGCTTCTCCTGCGAAGGCGCGTCGTGGATGCGATAGACGAGGCCGATGCGGTGCCGCTCCAGCGTCTCGGCGGCCGCGACGTTGGCCTGGATCATGAACTCCTCGATCAGTTTGTGGGCATCGAGGCGTTCCGGCACGACGACGCGGTCCACCGTGCCGTCCGTCTTCAGAAGAATCTTGCGCTCGGGCAGGTCGAGATCGAGCGGCTCCCGGGCGTCGCGGCCACGCTTGAGGACCGCGTAGGCCTCCCAAAGCGGCTTCAGGATCGGTTCCAGCATCGGGCCGGTGCGGTCGCTCGCAAATCCGTCGATCGCGGCTTGCGCCTCGGCATAGGCGAGGCGCGCCGCCGAGCGCATCATGATGCGGTGGAAGGTGTGCGAGCGCTTGCGTCCGTCCTTGCCGAACACCATGCGAACGGCGAGGGCAGGGCGGTCGACGTTCTCCTTCAGCGAACAGAGATCGTTGGAGATGCGCTCCGGCAGCATCGGCACGACGCGGTCCGGGAAATAGACCGAGTTGCCGCGGATCAGCGCCTCGCGATCGAGGGCAGAGCGCGTGCGCACGTAATAGGCGACGTCGGCAATTGCGACCGTGACGATCCAGCCGCCGGCATTGTCGTCCGCCTCGTCCGGCTCGGCGTGAACCGCGTCATCGTGATCCTTGGCGTCCGGCGGATCGATGGTCACGAGCGGCAGCTTCCGCCAGTCCTCGCGGCCGGCCATCGTCGCCGGGCGGGCCGCCTCCGCTTCCGCCAGCACCTCCGCCGGGAAGATGTGCGGGATGCCCTGGGTGTGGATCGCGATCATCGAGACCGCGCGTTCCGACTTGAAGGAGCCGATCCGTTCCACGATGCGCGCGCGGGGCAAACCGTAGCGGCCGACGCGGGTCACGCTGACGGAGACGAGGTCGCCATCTTCGGCGCCCGCAAGCCCGTCCGGCTCGATCTCCAGTTCCTGGGCACGCTTCTTGTCCACCGGCAGCACGCGCGGCGCCGGTGCGCCGGGTGGATTGTGGACGATGCCGAGCACGGCGTCCGCGCGCCGGTCGATCACCTTGATTACCCGTCCGACGCGGACGACCTCCAGCCCCGGCGGCGGCTCGACGAGGCGGGCCAGAACCTTGTCGCCGATGCCGGGAGCGGGGCCGACGATGCGGCGGCGCTCGGCCATGATGGGAATGCGCGGCGGAGCGCCCTTCGAGGCGTCCCACGCCACGGGCTCACCCACGAGTTCGCCGTCGGCGTCGCGCTCGACGACGGCCAGAACCGCGACGGGCGGCAGGTCGCCCGGCTGGATCAGGCGGCCACGGCGCTTCTCGACCAGCCCCTCGGCTTCCAGTTCCTTCAGGATCCGCTTCAGCGCGATCCGCGCGGCGCCCTTGATGCCGAACGCGCGGGAAAGCTCACGCTTGCCCGCCTCGCCCGGGTGCTCGCGCAGATAGGTCAGGATTTCCTGCCGGGACGGAAACTCCCCCTCGGCCGAGCCTTTGCGGGGAGATGCCATTGCCGCTCACCCCGCTTCGCCGCCGGCCGCGCCGGCCTTGGCCTTCGCCGGTGCTTTCTTTGCGCCTGCAGACTTGGCACTCGCAGACTTGGCACTCGCAGATTTGGCGCCCGCGGGCTTGGCGGCGGAGGCCTTGCCACCTGAAGACTTGCTCGCGGCTTTGGGCTTGGCCGTCTTGGCGGGGGCCTCGCCGTCTGCCGCAGCGGTCTTCGAGGCCGTGCTCTTGCCGCGCGTGGGCTTGGCGGGTGACTTCTCGGCCTTGGCGTCGATCAGCGCGGCCGCCTGCTCGACGGTCAGCGTCGCGGGATCGGTTCCGCGCGGCAGGGTCGCGTTGATCTTGCCGAGGCTGACATAGGGGCCGTAACGCCCATCGCGGACCACCATGGCGCCGCCGAGGGTCGGATGGTCGCCAACCGTTCGGCCCGGCGCGGTACCCGGGCGGCCTCGGCCGCCCTTCTCCTGCTTTTCGGCCAGCAGCGCCACCGCACGGTTGATGCCGACGGTGAAGACCTCGTCCGCCGAGGGCAGGTTCGCGTAAGTGCCGTTGTGCTGGATGAATGGCCCGTATCGTCCGATGCCGGCCGTGATCGGAGCACCTGTTTCCGGGTGCACGCCGACCTCGCGCGGCAGCGACAACAGCGCCAGCGCCTTTTCGAGGTCGAGGGTCGATGCCTCCCAGCCGCGCGGCAGCGACGAGCGCTTTGGCTTCTCTCCCTCGCCGAGCTGCACATAGACGCCGAAACGTCCGGACCGCAGCGAAACCTCAAGCCCAGTCGCGGGATCGGTGCCGAGCACCTTCGGGCCGTCGCTCTCCGCCGTCCCCTCGCCCTCGCCGGGTTTGGTGATCTGGCGGGTGTAGCGGCACTCCGGGTAGTTCGAGCAGCCGATGAACGAACCGAACTTGCCGACCTTCAGCGACAGGCGGCCATTGCCGCAGCTCGGGCAGGCGCGCGGGTCCGTCCCGTCTTCCCGGGGCGGGAAGATGTGCGGCCCGAGCGCATCGTTCAAGGCATCCAGCACCTGCGAGACGCGCAGATCCTTGATCTCGTCAACGGCGTGCGAGAAGTCCTTCCAGAACAGCCGCAGCACCTCGCGCCAGTCGAGTTCGCCGGCCGAGATCCGATCGAGCTGCTCTTCGAGGCTCGCCGTGAAGTCGTATTCGACATAGCGCTCGAAGAACGAGGACAGGAACGCGATGACGAGGCGTCCCTTGTCCTCCGGCACCAGCCGCTTGCGATCGAGGCGGACATATTCGCGGTCGCGAAGCACCGACAGCGTGGCCGAATAGGTGGACGGCCGGCCGATGCCGAGTTCTTCCATCTTCTTGATGAGCGTCGCTTCGGTGTAGCGCGGCGGCGGCTCGGTGAAGTGCTGGCTGGTGTTGACGTCCTTGCGCGTCAGAGGATCGCCGGAAGCCATGGCGGGCAGGCGGCGGGCCTCCTCGTCCTCTTCGTCGTCGCTGCCTTCCTGGTAGAGCGTCAGGAAGCCGTCGAAACGGACGACGGAACCGGTCGCGCGCAGTTCGGCGCGGCGTTCGCCGGCATCGGCGAGGATATCGACCGTGGTGCGCTCGATCTCTGCGGATTCCATCTGGCTCGCCACGGTGCGCTTCCAGATCAGCTCATAGAGCTTGGCCTGCTCGGGATCGAGGATGCGCGCGAGGTCGGCCGGATGGCGCGAGACGTCGGTCGGCCTGATCGCCTCGTGGGCTTCCTGGGCGTTCTTGGCCTTCGTCACATATTTCCGCGGCGCCTGCGGCACGTAACGCGGCCCGTGGCGCTTGTCGATCTCGGCGCGGATCGCAGCGACGGCCTCCGGCGCGACGTCGACGCCGTCGGTTCGCATGTAGGTGATGATGCCGGCGGTCTCGCCGCCGATATCGACGCCCTCGTAGAGCCGCTGGGCGATCTGCATGGTCCGCGCCGGCGGCAGGCCGAGCTTGCGCGAGGCCTCCTGCTGCAACGTGGAGGTTGTGAACGGCGGATAGGGGTTGCGGCGCGTCGGCTTGGATTCGACCGATGTCACCGACAGGCGCGCGGCGCCGAGCACCTCGGCGATCGCGCGGGCTTCTTCGGCCGTCTTCACGTCGAGGCGGCCGATCTTCCTGCCGTCGATCGAGGCGAGGCGGGCTTCGAACACCTCGCCCTTCGGCGTCGCGAGGCTGACCAGGATCGACCAATATTCCTGGGTGACGAAGGTCTCGATCTCGAGTTCGCGATCGCAGACGAGGCGCAGCGCCACCGACTGCACCCGGCCCGCCGACCGGGCGCCGGGAAGCTTGCGCCACAGCACCGGCGACAGCGTGAAGCCGACCAGATAATCGAGCGCGCGGCGCGCCAGGTAGGCGTCCACCAGCGGCGCATCGATCTGGCGCGGATTGGCCATCGCCGCCAGCACGGACGATTTGGTGATCGCGTTGAACACCACCCGCTCGACCGGCTGCGACTTCAGCGCCTTCTTGTCGCGCAGCACCTGCAGCACGTGCCAGGAAATCGCCTCACCCTCGCGGTCGGGGTCGGTCGCGAGGATCAGCCGGTCGGCGTCCTTCACGGCCTTCGCGATGTCCGAAAGTCGCTTCTGGGCCTTTGCGTCGACTTCCCAGCTCATGGAGAAGTCTTCGTCCGGCAACACAGAGCCGTCCTTGGCCGGAAGATCCCGGACATGGCCGTAGGACGCCAGGACGTGATAGTCCGGGCCGAGATATTTATTGATGGTTTTCGCCTTTGCAGGCGATTCCACGATGACGACGTGCATCGTAACCTTGCGAATTCCAACCGAACCGGATCAGCGGAGGCAGGCCGGCTCTCACCGCTGACTGCGTGGGCAGCGCCGGACCATCGGGGATCGGAGGGGCGCTGTCAAATCATGCGTGCATCCCAAGGGACGCGGGCCGCGCCTCACATGACGATACAACTTAAAGTACACATTTTCATTTCAATCGTCCTTTGGTAGTGATCGTGTGGCGGTGACAGCATTTCTTCCATCGCCGCACATCCAGCCTGCGCGTACATTTCAGGGGGCAGCGGAGCCATGAGCGCCGATCGTGTCGATGTGTTGAAGATCGAGGGCGGCAAGCCCGCCGCCGCCTCCTCCGCCTCACCGAACATGCGCCGTTCCGAGGAGTCGCTCGAGCGGCTGGTCTATATCGAGCAGATGCTTTTCGAACTCGCCGGCATGGCGAGGACTCTCGAAGCCGACTTTCTCGGCTACCTGATTTCCATCGCCCATGCTGAAGCCGTCGCGGCGGCGACGAAGGCCGCTTCGGCACATCGTCATCGCTGACAGTGCTCGACAGGTCCCCAACATAGGAATGCGACGGACGTTCCGCCACCGTCCCGTGCCCAACGTCCTGCACCCAACGTCCTGCACCCGACCGTCTTGCGTCGCGTCAGCAGTGATCCTCGGACGAACGCCGTCGCGGTCACTCGGGGATCATCGACACACGGCCGCCGCCATGGCGCTCGATCCGGCCGGCGACCTCGAGTTCAAGGAGCACGACCAGCACCACCGCTGAGGGCAGCGAGGTGTGCCGCACGATCTCATCGATCGGCGTCGGCGTCGGTCCGAGGGCCTGCACCACCAGTGCCCGGCTGTCGTCTGCGATCCTGTCCATGGCGTCGGGTCCGGCTGGCCGTTCGGGTTCTTCCATCGGCGTCGGCGCCGGCTCGCGGTCGATCAGCGGCGCCACGGCTTCGATCACGTCCGCCGCGCCCCTTGTGAGAATCGCCCCTTCGCGAATGAGATCGTTGCAGCCCTCTGCGCGCGGATCGAGCGGTGAGCCCGGCACCGCCATCACCACGCGGCCCTGTTCGGCGGCGAAGCGCGCGGTGTGGAGCGACCCCGACCTGCGGGCAGCCTCGACGATCACGACGGCGAGGCTCATGCCGGAGATCAGCCGGTTGCGGCGGGGAAAGTCGTGGGGCCGCGCCACCCAGCCCATCGGCATCTCGCTCACCGCCGCCCCGCCGCGGTCCACGATGCGGTCGAGAAGGTCGGTGTGCTCGGGCGGATAGATCTTGTCGAGGCCGCCGGCGAGCACCGCCGTGGTCCCGAGGTCGACGACGGCGGCGTGGGCGGCCGCGTCGATGCCGCGGGCGAGACCAGACACCACCACGAGGCCGGCCTCTCCGATGCCACGCGCCAGTCGTTCTGCCATTAGTCGTCCCGCCGTCGAGGCGTTGCGGGATCCGACGATGGCGACGGCACGCCGGCGCAGGCCATCCGTGGGGCCTTTGACCGCGATGAGCGGGGGTGGCGCATCGACGGCGGCAAGGTCGCGGGGATAGTCGGCCTCGCCGATCGCCACGAACCGGACGCCTGCGCGCGCCGCCTGCTCCATCTCGCGCTCGGCATCGGCGGTGCTTGCGATCTTGATCCTGCGGGCGCCGCCGCGGCGGGCGAGTTCCGGCAGCGCCTCCAGAGCGGCGGAAGCCGAGCCGAAATGATTGACGAGCGCGCGGAAGGTCGTCGGGCCCACATTCTCGGAGCGGATCAGCCGCAGCCACGCGAGCCGCTGGGGATCGGTCAGGCGTATGCGGGATGCCGCTCCGGTTTCCGTCATAGGCCGCGCCTCTCTTCCCTCATGGGATGCGCCTCACGGCTCTCGTCAGCGCGACCCCGCGCCGCGTTTCTTGTCGCCGATGCGCCCCTCGGTGCCGGCCAGGAGCCGACGGATGTTCTCATGATGGCGCAGCCAGAGCACCAGCGCGAGCAGTGCGAACAGGGCCGCGAGGGCGTATTCGCCGACGGCGGCGAGAATCAGCGGCGTCGCGGCGCTGGCGACGAGCGCGGAAAGCGACGAGTAGCGGGTCAGCCAGGCGACGATCAGCCAGATCGCGGCGAACGACAGCGCGACCGGCCAGGCCAGTCCGATGAGCAGGCCGAGGAAGGTCGCGACGCCCTTGCCGCCCCGGAAGCCGAGCCAGACGGGAAAGAGGTGGCCGAAGAACGCGCCGCCGCCGGCCGCGAGCGCCGCTGCCGGACCGGCGAAGTGGCCGGCGATCAGGATCGCCACCGTGCCCTTCAACATGTCGCCGAGAAGCGTGCCCGCCGCGATCCAGCGGTTGCCGGTGCGCAGCACGTTGGTCGCGCCGATATTGCCCGAGCCGACGGCGCGGATATCGCCCAGGCCTGCCGCCCGGGTGAGGATGAGGCCGAAGGGAATCGAGCCGGCGAAATAGCCGAACACGAGGGCGGCCAGGGTCACCCAGGAAAAAAGGGAAGCATCGAGCGCAGGCGACAAGCTGTGGATCTCCCGGAGCGCGCCCGGAAAGCATCCGCAGGCGCAAGCGGCCCGGCTGCCTTCGCCGAACGCGGTCACATCGTGCGTATGATGGAACGCCGTTGGTGGCGGGGGCGGACGGCCTTACACCACGGATCGGCCGCCGGCCCGTCGCGCGCACTATGCCGATTGGCGGTGCCTCCGGCAACGGGCGCGCGCTTACGCCCGGGCGCCGATTCGTCGTCTGGCCGCAAAATGGCCGTGTGGGGTGTGGATGCACGCCGGCTGCCGAAGATGTCGATTCGGGTGCGCACAATTCCCGCACGTCCTCCCCAAGTTTGGCTGCTATCAGTCGACGATTCCCTTGGGATTCAGAGTGGGATTCGGATTCGGGAGAGATTCTCGTTGCTGCCTTATGCCCTGCTGGTCATGGCCTCCGACATCGCCGGCGCCGCCTTCATCCTGCCCCTGATCGTTCTGGCCGCCGCCGGCATGAGCGGAGCGCCCTCGCTGGCGCGGGCGTGGCTTCTCGCGGTCGGTTCCGCTCTCGGGGCGACGCTGCTGGCCAAGCTCGTCGTGATTCCCTGCGGCCATCTCGTGCCAGGGCTGACGCTGCGCAGTCCGAGCGGCCATGCGGCAGGGGCGACGGCCGTCTATCTCGGGCTCGCGGTGCTCGTCTGGCGCAGCCGCGCGATGCTCGCCCTCCGCGCGCTCTTTGTCGCCCTGATGGCCGGTCTGTGCGCGCTCGTGTTCGTTTCGCGCGTCGCTTTGCGCGCTCACACAATAGAAGAAGTCGTCCTTGGCGCGGCGATCGGCGCGATCGCGCCTCTCGTGCTGCTGCGGGTGCCCAGATCCATGCCGGAGCGCCCATGGCGATGGCTGGTGCTGGTGCCGGCGATCCTGCTGCTGCTGGCCGCCTCCGAACTCGCCTATCCGGTGCGGTACTCGCCCGAGGGCATTCTCACCCGGTTTGCGAAGCAGTGGGCCACCGACCTCGGCGCCTGCGGCTTCGGAGGGTAGGCGACGAGGGCGAAGCGCCGACTGCCGGCCGTGCCCTCGCGCCAATCGGTGGACAGGTGCGCTCTCTTGCAGAGCGCTGCTTGACACGTCAAAGGCGCCCCCCTTATATCCCGCCTCATTCGCCGCACACGACGTGCGGACGGAGATGAACGTCATGAGGCTGCTGTTTCGGCCCTGATGTTCGTGAAATGGCTGGGGCGATTAGCTCAGCGGTAGAGCACTGCCTTCACACGGCAGGTGTCGCAGGTTCGATCCCTGCATCGCCCACCATTCTCTTCAATGACTTAGCGACAATTTAGGCAGCGCTTGCCGGTGCGAACGTACCGGTCGCGCGTCGTGCGGTCCCGCATGGTCCGTTCCGACGCAACCCTTTCTTCCTCCGTGCGTTTCAGACGCATCGACACCGGACGGAGAGAAGACATGGAAGACGCTGGAATTGGCTGGATTGCCGCGATCATCATCGGCGGCCTGGCGGGCTGGATCGCTTCGAACTTCATGCGCAGCGATACTGGCGTCATTACCAACATCATCCTCGGCATCATCGGTGCGGCGGTCGCGAGCTTCCTGTTCGGCCTGATCGGCGTTTCGTTCGGCGGCTGGCTCGGCTACCTGATCGCGGGCTTCATCGGCGCCTGCATCCTGATCTTCCTCGGAAGGCTGATCCGCCGCTGAGGCACTTTCCAACCTGCCGATATCCGAGCGGCCCGGGTCTGCGCGCGCAACCCGGGCCGTTCCGTATCTTGCTGATCCTGCAGGCCGTTTGGAGTTTCGGAAAATAAATCCAGCCCTTCGCCTTGTGAGGAACACATTTCAGAGCTATCTCTCTGAACATCGATCTTGCTGTTGAACGTTGTTCCCGCGCCACCGGCGCTTCTGGTCATCTTCCCCTTCAAAATCGATCTGAACAGGCGTGCGGTTTGATTACTGCGCGCTCACTATAACTATGACCGATCAAGAGGAGAGTGTCATGACCGTTGGAACCGTAAAGTTCTTCAACACCACCAAGGGTTTTGGCTTCATTCAGCCTGAAGACGGCTCCAAGGATGTGTTCGTTCACATCTCCGCCGTCGAGCGTTCGGGGCTCTACAGCCTGAACGAAGGCCAGAAGGTGAGCTTCGACGTGGTGGCCGACCGCCGTACCGGCAAGGCCGCCGCCGAGAACCTGCGCGCCGAGTGACGCCACACCCTCGAGCCTGACGCTTCGTCGGGCCGGGATGGATGTCCGCCGCAAACAGATCAGGTCCTTCTGATCGCTGACCACGGATGTACTGGCAGCAATCATCGAGGGACCGGAGAGAAGGTCGGGCTTGCCCGGCCTTTTTTGCGTTTGGAGGCTGTCTTTAGGAGGCAGTCGGGACGAGGCAGTCGTGTTCGGGAATGCCGCGGCACGGCCCGCGCAGGCTTCCGGGCAGGACCGGCTTCCGGCAGGGCAGGACCATGCCGGAGTGCCGATGGCCTGAGGTATCCTGTTCAGATCGCGCCGATCCGAGGACAGGGAGCGGGTCAAAGCCCCAAATCAGGAGCGACTCCCTGCCGGTCGGATGAAGCCATCCGATCGGAAGACGCTTCAGTGGCCGACGTCCTCCAGGTTCACGCCCTTGGTCTCGATCCGGAAAAGCCACGTCACCACGGCGCCGATCAGCGAGGTGACGACGAGGCCGGCGAGCAGGGCGTTGGTGCCGATATCGGCGAGCAGGATCGGAAACAGGAACGCGGTCAGCACGGCGCCGATCTTGCCGAAGCCGGCAGCGAAGCCCGCCCCGAGGCCACGGATGTGGGTCGGAAAGACTTCCCCTGCGATCAGGTAGGTCTGTGCGTTCGGACCGATGTTTGTCATGAAGTTGAACAGCATGAAGCCCGCGAAGATCAGCGTGATCTGGATGCTGCCGCTGTAGTCGTTCGACAGCGCCGCGATGCCGAGGCCGACGGCGCAACCGATGAACCCGACGACCTGGAGCGGAATTCGGCCGACCTTGTCCGCGAGCACCACCGCGCCGATGATGCCGACGAGCAGCATCACGTCGATCACCGCCGACGCGCGCGTCGCCGGGATCGCGGCCTGGATCACCTGCCCGATGGTGTGGGCATGGGGGGAGGCCTGATTGCCAAGCAGGACGGCAAGCACGGTCGGCGTGAAGATGCCGATGCCGTAGGTGCCGAGATCCTGCAGGAACCACGGCACGGAGGCGAGGATGGTCGCCCGCAGGTTCCGCGGCTTGAAGAGATCGGCCGGGCTGTGCCGGACCTCATGGGACACGGCACGTTCGGGGCGGCGGAGCTTCACCCGCCCGGGATAGGCCGGTACGCGCTGCAACAGCCGGCCGGCATGGGTCTCGGCTTCTTCCACGCGGCCGCGCGCCATCAGCCATTGCGGGCTCTCGGTGACGAACAGGCGCGCGATGACGACGATGAGCGCGGGCGGAATCACGCAGGCGAACATCACGCGCCAAGCGTCTGGACCGGGTGCCGTCACCAGCACGCCGTAGCCGATGATCGTTCCCGCGAGCGCACCGACGGCCTGGAAGCCGAAGGCGGACAGCACCATCCGCCCGCGCACACGGCTCGGGATCGTCTCCGAGATGATGATGTGGGCGGTCGGATAGTCGCAGCCGAGCGCGATGCCGATTCCGAACAGCCAGATGACCAGCAGCGTGAAGCTCGAAGACGTCACCAGAAGCGCGAGGAAGGCGACGAACATCGCCATTTCCAGCACGAACACCGACTTGCGGCCGAAATGGTCGCAAAGCCGGCCGAACACCAGCGCGCCGACGAGGATGCCCGCGAGCGTCGCCGCGCCGACGAGGCCGTGCTGGAGCGCGCTCATGTTGAAGGCGAGCGAGATCAGCGGCATCGCCACGCCGGTCATGAAGACGACCGCGCCTTCGAAGAACTTTCCCGCTGCCGCAAGCCACCAGATGCGCCACTGCATCCGCGTCATCGGCGTCATCGCCAACCGGGTGCCGTTCGCCCACACCGGCGTTTCGTCGAGATATTCCTGAAGGGTGCGGCCTTCCAGGAATCCGGGCGATTGATCTGCCGTCGAAGTTGCCGTCATTCCGCTTCCCCAAGCCAAACCCCAGCGTGCCATCGCAGATGACCGCTGCGGTTTCATGACATGCTAGGCGGCAGCCCACAGGAAAGCGCGGCGCTCGCCCCCGCCGTGCCCCGGTTTTCTGCCATCAGCGACAACGTGGCACGGGCCCTTGTCCGACGCGGCGCGCGGTGTCGCGGGATGTCTGCCTGGCGGCAGCGGCTTTGACGAACGGCGGGCGCCAACCTATTGTCCGGCTTCATACGCGCAGGAGGCACCAGCCGCCGGTTGCGCCACCTCGTCTCACGTCGGCCGACGTTCCGGCGTCGACGGACGACCCTTCACCGACAGACTTGCCGCGAGTGCCCATGAGCCGCCTCGATGCCTTCATCGCCCGCCTTCATGCCCAGAAGGCGCTTCTCGAATATGTCGCCGCGCGCATCGCGGACGTGCCCGGGCCGGTGCTCGAACTCGGGCTCGGCAACGGCCGCACGTTCGATCACCTGCGCGAGATTCTGCCCGGCCGCGAGATCTTCGTGTTCGACCGCGCCGTTTCCGCGCATCCCGCGTCGATTCCCGACGGCGAGCACATGATCGTCGGCGACATCCGCGAGACGCTGGCCTATTGCGCGCCGCGCGTCGGCAGCCCGGCGGCCTTCATCCACTGCGATCTCGGCACCGGCGATCCGACCTCGGATCTGGCCCGTTCGGACTGGCTGGCGCCGCTGATTCACGCCCGCACCGCATCTGGCGGCTATGTCGCGACGGGCGTGAAGCTCGACATGCCCGACTTCGAGACCCTGCCGATGCCCCCGGGCCTGGAAGCCTCGCGCTACAGCATCCTGCGCAAGCGCTGAGGCGACGGGACATGAGCCGTCTCGACAGCTTCATCCGGCGGCTGACTGCGCAGAAAATCCTGATCGAGCACGCAGTCGGCCTGATCGCGGACGTGCCCGGGCCGATCCTCGAACTCGGCCTCGGCGTCGCCCGCACCTACGATCACATGCGCTCGCTCGCGCCGGAGCGGGAGATCTTCGCGTTCGACAATGTCATCGTCGCGCCGATCGATCTTCTGCCGGATGCCCACCATTTCATCCTCGGCGAAATTCGCGAGACGCTGGCCTTTTGCGGCCCCCGCGTCGGGGCGAAAGCCGCGCTGATGCACAACGACATCGGCTCGGGCGACGAGATCCACAACGCCGCGACGCGGGCCTGGCTGGCGCCGCTGGTGCCGCCGGCGATGGCGCCGGGCGGCGTGGTGGTGACGAGCTTCGAGATGGACCTGCCGGGTTATTCCAAGCTACCGGTGCCGCCGGAAATCGGCCGCAACCGCTATCACATCTACCGGGCGCCGCGCGGCTGAGCCGACGGCCCGCACCGAATCGTCGAGATCAGCCATGACCGCAGAACCGCGCCCCGCTCCCGACTTCGCCGCCGAACTTTCCACGCTCGCCCGCAGCACCCCCAACAGCGGCATCGTGGACATCATGAACTACGGGCGGGCGAAGGAAGGGCTGGTCCGGCTCTGGGTGGGCGAGGGCGAACTGCCGACGCCGTCCTTCATCACCGAGGCCGCGAGCCGCGGAATGGCTGCCGGCGAGACCTTCTACACCTATCAGCACGGGCTACCGGAACTGCGGCGCGCGATCGCCGACTATCACGAGCGGATGTTCGGCCGCCCGTTCTCCGAGGACCGGTTCTTCGTCACCACCGGCGGCATGCACGCGCTCGACATCGCGGTGAAGCTGATCACCGAGCCGGGCGACGAGGTCATCGTGCCATCGCCGACATGGCCGAACGTTCCAGCGGCGGTCACCGTCAACCGCGCCGTGCCGGTTTCCGTGCCGATCGACTACCGCGACCGCCGCTGGGTGCTGGACATCGACCGGCTTGCGGCCGCCATCGGGCCGAAGACGCGGGCGATCGCGCTCAACAGTCCGGCCAACCCCACGGGCTGGACGGCAGATCTCGACACGCTGAAGGCGGTTCTGGCGCTCGCGCGCGAGCACGGCCTGTGGATTCTGGCCGACGAGGTCTATGGACGGTTTTCGTTCAAGGGCGAGATGGCGCCGTCGTTCCACGAGATCGCCGACGACGCCGACCGCATCCTGTGGATCAACACCTTTTCGAAGAACTGGGCGATGACCGGCTGGCGCCTCGGCTGGATCGAGGCGCCGCCGGCGTTCGCGCAGGCCATCGAGAACTTCGTGCAATATTCGACGTCCGGCATCCCAGGCTTCCTCCAGCGCGGGGCGCTCGCTGCCATCGAGCGCGGTGATGGCTTCATCGCCTACCAGAACGAGCGGGTGCGGCAGGCGCTGGCGATCATGAACCAGGCCCTCGCCGGCGCGAACCGCATCAGCTATGCCGAGCCTGACGGCGCCTTCTACCTGTTCCTGTCGGTCGAGGGCTTCGCCGACAGCCGCGCGCTGGCGTTCCGGCTGATCGACGAGGCCGGCGTCGGCCTCGCACCGGGCGGCGCGTTCGGGCCGGGTGGAGAAGGCTTCCTGCGGCTTTGCCTCGCGCGGAGCGAGGCGCAGATCCGCGAGGGCGCCTCGCGGCTGCACGACTGGCTGCTGCGGCTCTGATCCCGACGCGGCGATCCTGATGTTGTGATCCTGATCCGGGCCGGGCGGCGCCGGATCACGCGGCGGCGGTCTTTTCCGGCTTGCGCGGAGCGGCCTCCGTTTCGCCGCGCACGATCCGGGCGAAGCGGGTCAGCACCGTGGCCGCGACCGGGGTCGGCGCGATAGCCGCGCGCTGCGCGTCGGGATCGACGCCGAAGGCGACGAGGTCGTCGCGCACGAGGTCGAGGGTGAGGCGTGTGCCTTCGGCGGTGAACTCGGGATGGAACTGCACGCCCCATGCCGTCGGCGCGAACCGCAGGCCGTGGATGCCGGTGGGGTTGACCGCCAGCACCTCCGATCCGGCCGGCGGCACGAGCACGCTCTGGAAATGCGCGGCCTGGGCGAGGAAGCGTTCCGGCAGGCCGCTGAACAGCGCGTCCGACGTGGCAGTCGCCATCCGCTCGATCTCCACCGTGCCATATTCCGGCGCGCCGTCGATCGGCGCCACGACGCCGCCGAGGGCATGGGCGATGAGCTGGTGGCCGAAGCAGATGCCGAGGGTCGGCACCTCCGCCGCGATCGCCCGGCGACAATAGTCCGCCGCCGTCGCGATCCACGGGTCGGGATCGGCCACCATCGAGGCCGAGCCGGAAATCACGAGACCGCCGATCTCCTCGACCGGCGGCGGCGCTTCGCCCTTGCCGATGCGCACGATCACGGTGCCTTCGGCCTCGAAGCCGGCGGCGGCGCCGATCAGCGGCCCGACTTCGCCGCAGCACGCGAAGAAGGTCGGTGCGGTTTCGGATACGACTTCACATTCCAGAATCAGCAAAGGCTTCACGGCGATTGTTCCTGCACCGCGTGAACGGGATGGGGCGACCGGCGACGCGACCGGTCACGTGCCGATGAAATAGCGCCGCCACTCGAAATCGGTGATGTGGCTGGCGAGCCACTTGTCGAAGGCCTCGATCTCGAAGGCGCGGCTGGCGACATAGTGGCGCTGGAATGCCGCGCCGAATATGCGCTCGATGAAGGCCGAGCCGGCGAAGGCGTCGATCGAGGCCTGCAGCGAATGCGGCAGCCGCTCGTGCAGCGCGGGATCGGGCGAGCCCGGCGTCGGCGCGATCGGGGCTATACCGGCCTCGATGCCGTCGAGGCCCGCGGCGAGGATCGCGGCCATCGTCAGGTACGGATTGATGTCGGAACCGGGCACGCGATGCTCGAAGCGGGCAGCGCCGGCCGAGGGCGTGGTGATCGCCCGGATGGCCGCCATGCGGTTCTCGTAGCCCCAGGAGACATCCTCCGGCGACCACGCCGAGCGGTCGATGCGGCGGTAGGAATTGACGGTCGGGCGGAAGAACAGGTGGCTTTCACGCATGTTGCCGAGCAGGCCGGCGAGGAAATGGCCGGCGGTTTCGGAAATCTCGCGGCCCGGGCCGGCGAAGATGTTGGCGCCGTTGCGCCACAGGCTGATGTGGTGGTGTGCGCCGCAGGCGCTTTCCTTGCCCGGCGGCTGGAAGCGGGCCATGAACGTGGCGACGAGGCCGCGCTCGGCGGCGAACTCGCGGATGTGCAGCTTGACGCGGGCGGCATCGTCGGCCGCTTCCAGCGGTGACTTCGGCGGCAGCGCCACCTCGTACATGCCGTAGCCGTATTCGGTCGTCACCGCCGGCAGCACGATGCCGAGGCTCGACAGCCGCGCCATCAGCTCCATCATGAAGGCCTGATAGTCGCCCGAATGCAGGATGTCGAAATTGACGAGCGAGTGGCCCCACGGCTTCAGCTCGCGGTAGCGGCCGGCGTTCATCTTGTCGATATCGGCGTGGAACAGGCCGAACTCGAACTCCAGCGCGCACTTGACCGAGTAGCCCATCGCGGCGGCGCGCGCTTCCTGCGCGGCGAGAATGCCGCGCATGTCGACCGGGCTCTCCGAGCCGTCGAGCAGGAAGGAGTTGCAGATCACCGAAGCGACCTTGGGGTTCCAGCCGTGGACGCGGATCGAGGCGGGATCGGCGAGCGCCTGGATGTTGGCATAGCCGGTGTCGGCGCTGGCGAGATCGGTCTTGAAGGCGGTGTCGCCGTTCGGCTCGCCGTCGGCGTGGGCGGTGGACAGCAGGATCGCGCACAGCGCCTCGCCCTCGGGGGCGAACTTCAACGGGCCGAGCTTGGTACGCAGGTTGCCGGCGATGTCGGGGTTGTGGGTGAGCAGGAACTCGACCCCGGCCTCCTCGAGCTTGCGTTGCGCGGCTTCCAGGGCGGGCCTTCTCTCGGCGGCGAGGGTCGTGATGTCCATCGTGACGTTCCAGATCGGAGAATCGGCCGCCGGGATGCGATGACGGCCTGTTTGCCGTGTCATCGCATGGCCGCAGCGCTTATTCCACAGCGTCGTTCGTTGTAGAGGATCAGGGCGGAATGCCGACGCGGCTGCCCTTGCGGCCGGCGGGAGGCCGTGCGACCCAGAGGCGGATGCCCGGCGCGGCGGACGGATTGGAACGGACATGACGACAGGTAACGACCCCACCACGCCATCGCGGCCGCGCGCCCGCGTCGTCGGACGGCGGCGCCTCGTCGACCGCTTCATCAAGCTCGACGTCGTCGACGTGGAGGTGACGCTGCCGGACGGCTCCACCAAGGTGCTGGAGCGCGACATCCACGATCACGGCAAGGCCGTCGCCATCCTGCCGTTCGACCGGCGGGCGGGCACGGTGATCCTCGTCAGCCAGCTCCGCGTGCCCGTGCTGCTGGCGGGCGAGGGCGACGGCACGCTGGTGGAGGTTCCGGCGGGCCTGATCGATGCCGGCGAGACCGCGGCCGAGACGGCGCTGCGGGAACTGCGCGAGGAAGCCGGGATCGAGGTGCGCGATCTCGAATGGGTCGGCGACGTCTATGCCTCGCCGGGCTCGGTGACCGAGACGGTCGCGCTTTATCTCGCCGCCTATTCCGGCGAGGACCGCGTCAGCGTGGGCGGCGGGCTCGCCAGCGAGGACGAGGACATCGAGGTGCTGGAGTGGCCGCTCGCCCGCTTCTCCGAAGCGCTCGATACCGGTGCGATCCGCTGCGCCAAGACGATGGCGCTGGGGTTCGCGCTAAGATTGCGGTATCCGGATCTGTTCGCCTGATCCGATGGGCGCGAGGCGGGAAAACGTTCCCGTTCCGCGGCTTCCGGGAGCATCAGCTTGCGCGGGCGAAGGCAATAACCTCCCGATCTGCCGCCGCAACGACTCGAAAAGGTTCTTTTGAAGAATTCTTTTCTACGGCGCCGCGCCACTGAGAAATGCCATGCCCCGCAATCTCCCGGCTTTTCTCCTATCTGTCTAACACTCCGATCGGGTGCGATGGCGCTGTCCTACCCCGGGCGGCGGTTGGCTGCCTCCGGCGAGCCGCACGCCCGAGGCACTGCCTTCGCATCCTGTTCCTTCCCGCGCGGGACGGTTCGACCACGACCGCACGCGCCCGCACGACGAGCCGCCTCCATGTCGAGTGCCCCGCATCGCCTCAGTGTGTTCCCGGCCTTCCACAAGGTTTCCGGGCGGCCCGTGCTCGTCGTCGGCGGCGGAGCGGAAGCGCTCGCCAAGGTCCGCCTGCTGACGGAGACGGAAGCCCGCATCGTCGTCGTCGCCGAGGATCCGGGCGAGGAACTCGCCGCCGTGGTGACGCGGGCCGGCGGAGAAATCCGCCGCCGCGCGTTCCAGCCGTCCGACCTCGAGGGCGCCGCGCTCGCCTTCGCCGCAGCCGAGGACGACGAGGCCGCCGATATTGCGGTGGTCGAGGCCGCCCGCGCGGCCGGCGTTCCGGTCAATGCCGTCGACCGCCCGGAATGGTGCGATTTCTATGTGCCGGCGATCGTCAACCGGGCGCCGGTGGCGGTGGCGATTTCATCCGCCGGCACGGGGCCGGTGCTCGCCCGCCACATCCGCGCGCGCGTCGAGGCGATGCTGCCGGTCGAGATCGGCGCGCTCGCCCGCCTCGCCGAATCCTTCCGCGCGACGGTCGCACGCGTGCTGCCGCCGGGCGAGGCGCGGCTGCGGTTCTGGGGGCGGTTCTTTTCCGGCTCGGTCGCCGACCGGGTGTTTTCCGGGCGTCTGGAGGAGGCCCGCGGCGAGGCGGCGCGGCTTCTGAACGGCGTGCGCGGCGAGGAAGCCGGGTTCGTCTGGCTCGTCGGGGCCGGCCCCGGGGCGGCGGACCTGCTGACGCTGCGCGCCCAGCGCCTGCTGCAGGAAGCCGACGTCATCGTCTACGACCGGCTGGTGCCGGAAGCCGTGGTCGCCATGGGCCGCCGCGACGCCGAGCGCATCTCCGTCGGCAAGGCGAAGGGCGCCCATTCCATGAGCCAGAGCGCCATCAACGCGCTTCTGGTCGATCTCGGCCGCGCCGGTCGCCGCGTCGTGCGCCTCAAGGCGGGCGATCCGCTGGTGTTCGGCCGGGCGGGCGAGGAGATGACCGCGCTCACCGAGGCCGGCATCGCCCACGAGGTCGTGCCCGGAATCACGGCAGCCGTGGCTGCCGCCGCCTCGATCCGCCTGCCGCTGACGCTGCGCGGCGTGGCGTCGAGCCTGGTGTTCGCCACCGGCCACGACCGCGACGGCGAGACGCTGCCGGGCTGGGCGGGGCTCGCCTTGTCGGGCGCGACGGTTGCCGTCTATATGGGCCGCTCCGTGGCGGGCCGGGTCGCCACCCACCTCATCGCCGCCGGGCTCGCCGCAGACACGCCGGTCGCCGCCGTCGCCAACGCGAGCCGGACGGACGAAGCGGTGTTCGCCGGCACTCTCGACGACATGGCCCGCCTTGCCGGTCTCGACGATGCGGCCGGCGAGGCATCTGTCCCCGTTCTCATCATCGTCGGGCGTGCCGTCGCCCACGCCGATCTCTCCAATGCCCAGCCGCTGACGCAAGCGCGCGCGGTCGCCGCCGCCTGAGGAAACACGACCATGGCCCCCGCCAAGCCGAAGGCCGATCTGCAGCAGATCGTCACCGCCAATCGCCTGTCCGACGGACTGGTGATCTTCCTCGGTGCCGGAAATGTCTGGACCGAGAACGTCGCCGAGGCGTCGGTGCTGCGCGAGCCCGCCGCCGTGGAGGCGGCGCTGGAGTTCGGCAAGGCCTGCGTCGCCGAGCGGCTTCTGGTCGATCCCTATGCCGTCGACGTCACCGTCGAGGCCGACGGTCCCGTGCCGACCCGTCTTCGCGAGCGCATCCGGGCCTTCGGCCCGACCGCACGCACCGACGTCGAGAACGCCGCGCCGCCGCGCGCCGGCGCTGCCGCCTGAGGAGTCCGAGTTATGTATCGCTATGACGAGTTCGACCGCGATTTCGTTCAGGCCCGCACCGCGCAGTTCGCCGATCAGGTGGAGCGCCGTCTCGCCGGCGAGCTGACCGAGGACGAGTTCCGCCCGCTGCGACTGCAGAACGGCGTCTATCTCCAGCTTCACGCCTACATGCTCAGGATCGCCGTGCCCTATGGCACGCTGTCGAGCCGGCAGCTGCGCCGCCTCGCGCGGATCGCGCGCGAGTACGACAAGGGTTACGGCCACTTCACCACCCGGCAGAACCTGCAATACAACTGGCCGCGTCTGGAGGACATTCCGGACATCCTCCGCCTTCTCGCCGAGGTGGAGATGCACGCGATCCAGACCTCGGGCAACTGCATCCGCAACGTGACCGCGGATCACTTCTCGGGCGCGGCTGCCGACGAGATCGCCGATCCCCGCCCGATCGCGGAGGTGATCCGGCAATGGTCGTCGATCCACCCGGAATTCCTGTTCCTGCCGCGCAAGTTCAAGATCGCGGTGTCCGGTTCGCTCAAGGACCGCGCGGCCATCCGCTTCCACGACATCGGCCTGCAGGTGGTGCGCAACGAGGCGGGCGACCTCGGCTACGAGGTGTGGGTCGGCGGCGGCCAGGGCCGCACGCCGATGGTCGCGAAGTGCCTCAACCATTTCGTGCCGGAGACGGACCTGCTCGCCTATCTGGAAGCGGTGATGCGGGTCTATAACCGTCATGGCCGTCGCGACAACAAGTACAAGGCGCGCATCAAGATTCTGGTGCACGAGACCGGCGCGGAAGAGATCCAGCGCCAGATCGAGGCCGAGTTCGCGGAGCTGAAGGGCGGCGTGCTGACGGTGCCGGCGGAGGAAATCCGCCGCATCGAGACCTATTTCGCCCCGCCGACCTTCGCCGAGCGTCCGGCCGTCAGCGCCGTTCTGGAAGAGGCCAAGCGGAAGGACCGCGCGCTCACCGACTTCGTGCTGCAGAACCTGAACCCGCACAAGGTGCCGGGCTATGCCTCGGTGACGATCTCGCTGAAGCCCGTAGGCGGCATTCCGGGCGATGCCACCGCGGAGCAGATGGAGGTCGTGGCCGATCTCGCCGAACGCTATGCGTTCGACGAGGCCCGCGTCAGCCACGAACAGAACCTGGTGCTGCCCCACGTCGCGCTCGACGACGTGCCGGCGATCCATGCCGCGCTCGTGGAGGCGGGGCTCGCCACCGCGAACACCGGCCTGATCACCGACATGATCGCCTGCCCGGGGCTCGATTATTGCGCGCTCGCCAACGCCCGCTCGATCCCGATCGCCCAGGCGATCTCCGAGCGGTTCGGCGATCTCGCCCGCCAGCGCGATATCGGCCCGCTGTCGATCAAGATCTCGGGCTGCATCAATGCCTGCGGCCACCACCACGTCGGCAATATCGGCATCCTCGGCGTCGACCGGAAGGGTGAGGAACTCTACCAGATCACCCTCGGCGGGGCCCCCGGCGAGAACGCGGCGGTCGGCTCCATCATCGGCCCCGGGTTCCCGGCGGACGGCGTGCCGGACGCGATCGAAAAGATCGTTTCGACCTATCTCGACCAGCGCACCGGGCCCGACGAGACGTTTCTGACGGCTCTCGGCCGGCTCGGCGAGGCTCCGTTCAAGGAGGCGCTCTATGGCGCGCGTTGACCTTTCGACACCCGCGGCGGTCGCCATCGGGTCTGACCATTCGGCGGCGGCTCTCCAGGCGCTCTATGGCGACTTGCCGACGCGCGACATCCTTGACGTCGCGATCAACACCGTGTTCCGCGGGCGGATCGCGCTTGTGTCGTCGTTCGGCGCCGACGCGGCGGTGCTGCTGCACCTCGTTGCGGAGACCAACAAGGCGACGCCGGTCATCTTCCTCGAGACCGGCAAGCACTTCCCGGAGACGCTGCGCTATCGCGACCGGCTGATCGAGCGGCTCGGGCTGACCGACGTGCGCTCGATCCGGCCCGACCCGGTGCGGCTGCAGGAACTCGACAGCGACTCCGGCCTGTGGCTGCGCAATCCCGACCTCTGCTGCCAGATCCGCAAGGTCGAGCCGCTGGCCCGCGCGATTTCCGGCTTCGATGCCTGGATCACCGGCCGCAAGCGCTTCCAGGGCGGCGACCGCGTCGGCCTCGACGCGTTCGAGACGGACGGCCCGCGCGTGAAGGTGAACCCGCTCGCGGCATGGACCAAGGCGGACGTGCTGGCCCACGCGGCGGCGCACGACCTGCCGGCCCATCCGCTGGTCGCCGATGGCTACCGCTCCATCGGCTGCATGCCCTGCACCGATCGCGTCGCCGAGGGCGAGGACGAGCGCTCCGGCCGCTGGCGCGGGCAGGCCAAGACGGAGTGCGGCATCCACCTCGGCATCCACGGCCGCGAGGTCGACGGCAGCGGCATCTGATCCGGCGTGCGGGCCGGCCGGATTGAACCGGTCGGCACGACGCGGCTATGCTCATGCCACAGAATCCGGGGCATTTCCCTGCGGTCCGGTTGCCGCGCCTCACGGGAACCCGCTCCGGACCGCCCGCAGAACAGGGCGGCCCCATGAGGCCGCCGCGCCAGAACGGCAAGGACATCCATGACCGACGATATCTTCCGCGCCGGCCGCTTCGAGCCCGACGACTGGCGCCCGCTTGCGGATGGCGAAGCCGTTCCCGCCGAGGGCAAGGTGCTGATTCCGTTCGCCCGCTATGTCGCCGAGCGCGATGGCCTTGCCGGAGACAACCGTCCCCTCGGCATCCTGATCGCGCCGGGCGAGAAGATCGAGGACATCGCCGACGAACTCGACCGGTTCGCGGTGATCGCGGTGAGTTTCCCGGCCTATACCGACGGCCGGAACTACTCGACCGCCCGGCTGGCGCGGGAGCGCTACGGCTACAAGGGCGAGATCCGCGCGGTCGGCAACGTGCTGCTCGATCAGGTGCAGTTGATGTGGCGCTGCGGCATCGACGCCCTCCAGGTGACGAACGAGCCGACGCGCCGGCGGCTTGCCGAGGGCCGGGTGCCGGGGATGCCGGTGTTCTACCAGCCCGCCGACGGCGCCGGCGAAAAGCCGGGCAGCGCGACGCGGAGCTGGCTGCGTCGCCCGGGTTGAGACGCGAGTCGCGTCGGGAGTCGCACGGTAGGCGCGGATCAGCGTTATTTTCCGCGCGTTTCGACCTGTTTCTTCTCTTCCTCGGTGAAGGCGGCGATCATCGCCCGGTAGGTGGCCTCGGCGACATCCGGCGAGAGGCCGTCGGCCTCCGCCTCCGCCCGGACCTTGGCGATGATGCGGGCGACGCGGGCGTCGTCCTGCACCGAGGCCGCATTCGCCTTGAAGCGACCGGCCTCGCGGACATAGGTGCCGCGCTCGGCCATCAATTTCAGGATCGCGCTGTCGATGCGGTCGATGTTCTGCCGGACCTCGGCGAGGCTGTCGCAGCAGGTTCCGCCTGCGGCTTGCGGCGTGCCGTGCGGCACCGGCATCTGATCGGCCGCAGAGACGGGAGCCGGCATGGTCGCAGCGGAAACGGCGGCGAGTGCCAGCAGCAACAGGCACGCCACCGCGCGGGACGTCGTCGGCTGCGTTCGGGAGCGGGTCGCGTTCCTGGATCGTGAAGGCAGGATCATATCGGCGTCTCGTCCGGTTGCGGGGGGCGGGCCGGTCAGAGGCGGTCCCGCAGCGAGAACCACAGCATGGCGAGCGTCACCAGCGGCTGGCGCAGGAGCCGCCCGCCCGGGAACGGCGCCACCTTCAGGCGCGAGAAGATGTCGAGCCGCGTGGTGTCGCCGATGATCGCCTCGGCGACCACCTTGCCGGCGAACGGCGCGATCGCCACGCCCTGGCCGGAATAGCCGGCGGCGACATAGAGGCCGGGCCTCAACCGCCGGATCATCGGCGTGCGGTCCTGGGTGATCGCGAGCGTTCCGCCCCAGGCATAGTCGATCCGCGTGTGGGCGAGGTCGGGATAGACCTCCAGCAGGTAGTGGCGGACGAAGCCGGCGACATCGACCGGCTCGTGCTGCGAGTAGGTCTCGCCGCCGCCGAACACCATTCGTCCGTCCCCGGAAAGCCGCCAGTAGCGCACCACGAACCGGGTATCCGCCACGCACTGCCAGCCGGGAATGATCTTCTCCGGATGGGGCAGGGGTTCGGTGGCGAGGATGTAGTTGCGGATCGGCACCACGCGGGATTCGATCTCTGGCTCGATGCCGGCGAGATAGCCGTTGCCGGCGACCAGAACGTCGGCGGCGTCGACCGTGCCGTGGGTGGTGACGACGTGCTTGCGGCCGCCCGCCTCCTCGATGCGCAGCGCCCGCGTTCCCTCGCACAGCCGCGCGCCGGCGCGTTCCGCCGCCTGCGCGATGCCGAGCGCGAACGACAGCGGCTGCAGGTGCGCCCCGCCGGCATCGAGCAGACCGCCGAAATAGCGCTTCGAGCCGATGGCCGCGGCGACCTCGTCCTTGTCCAGCGGACGGGTCTGGTCGTAGCCGTAGGTCTTGCGCATGCCGTCGCCCCACGCCTTCAGGTCGTCGACCATCGAAGGTTTGTGGGCGGCGGTGATCAGGCCGTGCCGGAAATCGCAATCGATGCCGTGGCGCAGGATGAGGTGGCGCACCAGCGCCTTGGCTTCCTCGGCGAGGGTCCAGAGGTGGCGGGCGTCGTTGAGCCCGAGCTTCGCCTCCAGCCAGTCCTGATCGCGCCGCTGGCCGGTGTGGAGCTGGCCGCCGTTGCGGCCGCTCGCGCCCCAGCCGACGCGGTTCGATTCCACCAGAATGACCGAGCGCCCGGCTTCCGCCAGATGCATCGCCGCCGACAGCCCGGTATATCCGCCGCCGATGATGCACACGTCCGCCCGCGCCGACCCGCCGAGGGGATAGCGGGTGGCGTCGTGCTTCGCCGACGCCGCGTAATAGCTCGGCGCGTGATCGAGCGGGACGTGGGCGCGGCGGATATCCTCCCCGGTCATTCGGCCACCAGACCCCGGCGCTTCAGCTCGGCGTGGGTGGCGTCGAGGGTGAGGCGGGCGCGGGCCACGAGTTCGTCGGCCTCGTCGTGGCTGATGACGAGCGGCGGCGAGATGATCATGGAATCGCGCACGCCGCGCATCACCAGGCCGTTGGCGAAGGCGAAGTCGCGGCAGAGCGCGCCGACATCGCCGAGCGGGGCGTTGAAGCGCACGGCGCGGCCGGTCTTCTCCGGCACCAGTTCGAGCGCGCCCATCAGCCCGATCATGCGGGCCTCGCCGACGAGCGGATGCTCGCCGAGAGCGCGCCAGCGCGCCTGCAGATAGGGGCCGATATCGTCGCGGACCCGGTCGACCAGCTTTTCCCGCTCGATGATCGCGAGATTGGCGAGCGCGGCGGCGCAGGCCGCCGGGTGACCGGAATAGGTGTAGCCGTGATAGAACTCGCCGCCCTCGCCGATGACGACGTCCGCCACCCTGTCGGATACGACGACGCCGCCGATCGGCAGATAGCCGGACGACAGACCCTTGGCGATCGGCATCAGGTCCGGCTCCACGCCGAAATGGACCGAGCCGAACCACTCGCCGAGCCGGCCGAAGCCGCAGATCACCTCGTCGACGACGAGCAGGATGTCGCGCTCGCGGCAGATGCGGGCGATTTCCGGCCAGTAGGTCTCGGGCGGGATGATGACGCCGCCCGCGCCCTGCACGGGCTCGGCGATGAAGGCGGCGATCCGGTCGGCGCCGAAGGCGTCGATGGCGGCCTCGAGGGCGCGCGCGGCCTTCAGCCCGAACTCGGCCGGCGACAGGTCGCCGCCCTCGCCGAACCAGTAGGGCTGGGCGATGTGGACGATCCCGGGAATCGGCAGGTCGCCCTGGCCGTGCATCGGCGTCATGCCGCCGAGGCTGGCGCCGCCGACGGTGGAGCCGTGATAGCCGTTGCGGCGGGCGATGATGGTCTTCTTGTGCGGCTTGCCCTTGAGGTCCCAGTAGCGGCGGACCATGCGGATGACGGTGTCGTTCGATTCCGAGCCGGAGCCGGTGAAGAACACGCGGTTCATGTGGGGCGGGGCGAGGGAGGCGACCTTCTCGGCGAGCTCCAGCACCGGCGGGTGGGTCGTCTTGAAGAAGGTGTTGTAGTAGGCGAGCTTGGTCATCTGCGCGTAGACCGCATCGGCGATCTCGCGGCGGCCGTGACCGACCTGGGTGCACCAGAGCCCGGCCATGCCGTCGAGGATGCGGTTGCCCTCCGAATCCTCGATCCAGACCCCTTCGCCGCCGACGATCACGCGGCTGTTGGCGCCGAGTTCCTTGGTGTCGGTGAACGGATGCCAGTGGTGGGCGGCATCGCGCTCGCGAAGGCTCTGGGTGTCGTAGAGATTGCTGGTGGGCATGATCCGGTCCGGTTCTGCCGCTCGTCGAGCGGCGCTTTCTCCGGCCTCGCGGGCGGCCCGGCGCGGCGGCTGCGCGCGCCGGCGGGCCGACCCGGTCGGCCATCTCACAAAGCGGAGGCCGTGAGCCGGCCTCCGCGCGCCGAAGGCCGGCGCTTCAGACGTTGAGCAGCAGGAACTCGCGCTCCCACGGGCTGATCACGCGCATGAACGTCTCGAATTCCTGCTGCTTGATCGCGCGGTAGGTGGCGATGAACGACTTGCCGAAGATGTCGGCGAGTTCCTCGCAGTTCTCGAACAGTTCGACCGCGCCGAGCAGGTCGCGCGGCAGGCCGAACGGCAGGTGACGCGCCGAGCCGGAGATCGGATCGTCCGGCTTCAGACCCTCCACGAGGCCGATATAACCGCAGGCGAGTGACGCCGCGATGGCGAGATAGGGATTGGAATCCGTCGACGGCGTGCGGTTCTCGACGCGGCGGGCCTGCGGGCTGGAATTCGGCACGCGCAGCCCGACGGTGCGGTTGTCGTAGCCCCATTGCACGTTGATCGGGGCCGCCGTGTTGCGGGCGAGCCGCCGGTAGGAGTTAACGTAGGGCGCGAGAATGCACATGACGTGCGGCAGGAACTTCTGCTGGCCGGCGATGAAGGAGAAGAACTCCGTGGTCGGATTGCCGGTGTTGGCGTCGGAGAAGATGTTCTGCCCCGTCTCCATGTCGACGATCGACTGGTGGATGTGCATCGCCGAGCCCGGTTCCTGGGACATCGGCTTGGCCATGAAGGTCGCGTACATCTTGTGACGCAGCGCGGCCTCGCGGATCGTGCGCTTGAACAGGAAGACCTGGTCGGCCAGCTCCAGCGGATCGCCGTGGAGCAGGTTGATCTCCATCTGCGCCGACCCTTCCTCGTGGATCAGCGTGTCGATCTCAAGCCCCTGGGCCTCGGAGAACTCGTAGATGTCGTCGAACAGGTCGTCGAACTCGTTGACGGCGGCGATGGAATAGGACTGCCGCCCGATTTCCGGCCGGCCCGAGCGGCCGATCGGCGGCTTGAGCGGATAGTCGGGATCGGTGTTGGGCTCGATGAGGTAGAACTCGATCTCCGGCGCCACCACGGCCTTCCAGCCCTTGTGGCGGTAGAGGTCGATGACGCGTTTGAGCACCTGACGCGGGGCGACGTCCACCGGACGGCCGTCCTTGTAATAGGCGTCGTGGATGATCTGGGCGGTCGGATCGCTGGCCCACGGGACCACCGCGAGGGTGGAATAATCCGGCTCGAAGACGAGATCGCCGTCCGAGGGATCGTAGATGTCGTCGAACTCCTCGTCCTCCGGATAGTCGCCGGTGATCGTCTGAGTGAAGATCGAGGTCGGCATGGTCATGTTGGGGCCGGAGATGAATTTCTCCACCGGCATCATCTTGCCGCGCGCGACGCCCGCCTGATCGGGAACGATGCACTCGATGTCCTGGAGCCCGCGGTCGGAGAGCCAGGTCTCCGCCTCCTCGAACGAACCGACGCCGCGCGCCCGTTCGACATCGCGTTCGAGCTTCTTCTTTTTCGACATGCTGGAATCACCCGAAGAAAGACTGGAAACACCCGAAGAAAAAAGGGCCGACCGGCTGGAGGGCGATTCCGACGGCGCAACCACACGGGGAATTCCACGCCATCGGAAGACCCATGGCCGACATCCTAGCCGGGCGCCCGTGTGCCGCCTAGGGGGCGCTCGCCGATATTCGCTCGGCGCCCGAACCGGTGTCCGGCGCCTCGCGGGCGAGCGCGAACAGCCGGAGCTGCTCCGTCTTGCCCCGGAGGGAGGCGTCGCCGAGCGGGATCGCGACAATGCCGGCCGGCAGCGGCTGCATGAGCGCAAGCGCCGGCTCGGACACGACGATGTCGTGGCCGGTCTTGCGGCTGACGTCCTCGATGCGGGCGGCGGTGTTCATCGTGTCGCCGAGAAGCACGATCTCCCGCTTGAGGTCGCCCATCTCGCCGACGACGAGCGGCCCGGCGTGGACGGCGGTGCGCAGGCTCGGCTGCACGCCGTGGTGCCGCCGGTAGTGATCGGCGCGACGCTTCAGGATGTCGCCGGTGCCGAAGATCGCCCGCAGGCAGTTCTGCCCGGCGCCGGCGGAGCGGGTGCGCCACGAGGCGATGATCTCGTCGCCGACATAGCGATAGATCTCGCCGCGCCCTTCCACGATGGCGACGCCGGCATCGAAGAACACGTCGTTCAGCACCGAATGGAACTTGAGGTCGCCGACGCGCTCGGCAAGCGACGTCGACCCCTTGAGGTCGAAGAACGCGACGAGGCGTTCCTCGGCCCGCGGCCTGTAGTAGCGGCCGGTCATCAGGTTGCCGAACATCGACGGCCCGATGTGCCGCCGGATCATGAAGATGAAGTTGAAGAACAGCGCGAGCGGGATCGAGATCGAGAGATCGAACCGCCAGGGGACGAGCATTCCCTCCGAGATCGAGAACGCGACGCGGTCGAAAACGGGGATGAAAATGCCGTAGGCGACGACGCGGGCCGCCAGCCAGACCGCGAACGGCAGCTTGCGGAACGACTGCGCGTAGCGACTGTGGATCAGGATCTCCATCCCGGTCATCGCCATGCCGGTGAGGGCGCCGACGAACATGCTGGTGACGATGCCCCTCGGGCCGTCGTTACCGAGAATGCTGATCGTCGCGCCGATCGCTGCCGCGATCGCGCCGACGATGAGGACGATGCGCAACCTCAGTTTCGTGCGGACGCGCACGGCCTCGATCCTCCACTCGTTCCGCGACGGGGACGGGCCGTCATCGCGCTGTTTCCGCCGACCATACACAATCCCGCTCGAGGTCAAAAAAGAGGCGGTGGCCCGGCCGGGTTCCGTCGGCCCGGTTCTGCAACGAACTTCGGCATGGTGCGGAATGCGGCAAAAAGGGCGCCGGGGGGAGTTGAGGCGGGCGACGAAGGTCACTAACCTCCGGATGAAAGGCGGCGCGCGGGATCCTGAAAGGCCTCGTGACTGCTGCGTGTCCAAAGGGAAAAGCGGAGAACAGCGGATGCGGGCCTTAAGCAGCTACGGAATCGGGATCGCCGCGCTGGCCTCGGTGGCGCTTGCCGGCGTCGCCGTCCCGGCCTTCGCCGCCGACAAGGTGGTGAACGTCTACAACTGGTCCGATTATATCGATCCCAGCGTCCTCAAGGAGTTCACGGACAAGACGGGCATCAAGGTCGTCTACGACGTGTTCGATTCGAACGACATCCTTGAGACCAAGCTGCTCTCCGGCGGCTCGGGCTACGACGTGGTGGTGCCGAGCGGCAACTTCCTCGCCCGTCAGATCCAGGCCGGCGTGTTCCAGAAGCTCGACAAGGCGGCCATTCCGAACCTGTCGCACATGTGGCCCGAGATCATGGCCGAGGCGGCCAAGTTCGATCCCGGCAACGACTATTCCGTGAACTACATGTGGGGCACGGTCGGCATCGGCTACAACAAGGACAAGGTGGCGGCCGTGCTGCCGAACGCCCCGACCGATTCGTGGGCGCTGATCTTCGATCCGGCCAATGCCTCGAAGCTCGCGAGCTGCGGCATCCAGATTCTCGACGCCGCCGACGACACCATTCCCGCCGCGCTGAACTATCTCGGCATGGACCCGGATTCGAAGAAGCCGGAGGACCTGCAGAAGGCCGGCGAGCTGTGGATGAAGGTGCGACCCTACATCCAGAAGTTCCATTCCTCCGAATATATCAACGCGCTCGCCAACGGCGACATCTGCGTCGCGGTCGGCTATTCCGGCGACGTGTTCCAGTCGCGCAACCGCGCGGCCGACGCCAAGAACGGCGTGAACATCGAATACAAGATCCCGAAGGAAGGCGCGCATCTCTGGGTCGACCAGATGGCCGTTCCCGCCGATGCGCCGCATCCGGCCGAGGCGATGGCCTTCATCAACTTCATCCAGACGCCGGAAGTGATCGCCAAGGCCTCGGACTTCGTGTTCTACGCCAACGGCAACAAGGATTCCTGGCCGTTCATGAACAAGGAAATCCTCAACGATCCGGCGATCTATCCGCCCGAGGACGTGATGAAGCGCCTCTATGTGGTCACGCCCTATCCGCCCGCCTCCCAGCGCGTGCTGAACCGGGTGTGGACCTCCGTCAAAAGCGGCGGCCAGTAACCAGCAGGGACGGGGGCCGGCACGACCGGCCCTTTCCATTTCATAGGCATCGCGACGTCACGAATCCGGCCAGGGGGAATTGTCGGTGGTCAAGCAGGCGATCGGTACGGTCAGGCGGAAATTTGCACCCTGGGACGATCCGACCCAGAAGCCCTTCATCGAATTTCGCAATGTGACCAAGAGGTTCGGCGATTTCGTCGCGGTCGAGCACCTGAACCTCAAGATCTACGAACGCGAGTTCTTCGCGCTGCTCGGGCCGTCCGGCTGCGGCAAGACCACGCTGATGCGGATGCTGGCCGGGTTTGAGGACCCGACCGAGGGCGACGTGTTCCTCGACGGCAAGCCGCTGAAGGGCGTGCCGCCCTATCGCCGGCCGGCGAACATGATGTTCCAGTCCTATGCGCTGTTTCCCCACATGACGGTGGAACAGAACATCGCGTTCGGGCTGAAGCAGGACGGAATGCCGAAGCCCGAGATCGAGAAGCGGGTGGAGGAGGTGCTGACGCTCGTGAAGCTGACGCAGTTCGCCAAGCGCAAGCCGCACCAGCTTTCCGGCGGCCAGCGCCAGCGCGTGGCGCTCGCCCGCTCGGTCGCCAAGCGGCCGAAGGTGCTGCTGCTCGACGAGCCGCTCGGCGCGCTCGACAAGAAGCTGCGCGAGGAGACGCAGTTCGAACTGATCGACCTGCAGATGGAACTCGGCATGACCTTCCTGATCGTGACCCACGATCAGGAGGAAGCCATGACGGTCGCCGACCGCATCGCCGTCATGAACAAGGGCGAGATCATCCAGATCGCGCCGCCGGCGCTGATCTACGAGCAGCCGGCCACCCGCTATGTCGCGGAGTTCATCGGCGACGTGAACATCTTCGCCGGCTCTCTCGTCTCCTGCGACGGCCAGAACACGCGGATCGCCGTCTCCGACCCCGAGCTGACGATCGATGCCGGCGCGCCGACGGAGGCCGTCACCGGGTCCGAGGTGGCGTTCGCGGTGCGGCCGGAGAAGGTGCGCATCTCGCTCGATCCGCCGGCCGATCCCTCCATCAACGCCCTGCAGGGCGAGGTGTGGGACATCGGCTATCTGGGCGACCAGTCTTCCTACCACGTCCGCCTGTCGAACGGGCGCAACGTGCGGGCCACCATCGTCAATTCCCGTCGCATGGTGGAGCGGCCGATCACGTGGGAAGACCATGTGTGGCTGAGCTGGGACCACGATGCCGGCGTGGTGCTGACACGCTGAGCACGACCGGCCGGGCGGAGCCTTGCCGCCCGGCAGCGCCTTCAAATTCGAGATGCGGACGCCCTTGCTTGCGGAAGCGGGGCGCAAAGCGGCGTACGAGAGCCGGCGAGGCCGGACTGCCGCAGGGGGAGCATGGGCATGGCAGCGATCAGCGACAGTTCGGCGGGGGCTGAATCAGAGACCGGACCGGTCGGCAGGAGAGGCGCACCGGGGCGATGGCTGGTGAAGGCCATTCCCTTCGCCTGGATGCTGGTGTTCTTCCTCGTGCCGTTCCTGATCGTGTTCAAGATCTCGTTCTCCGAGACCGCGATCGCGATGCCGCCCTACACGCCCGTGTTCGACGTGTTCCGGGATTCGCTGGCGACGACGTGGAACAAGGTCGGCCAGCTTTCCACCGACACCTACATGTTCCTGACGACGGACGACCTCTACTGGCGCTCCTACGTCAACAGCGTGTGGATCGCCTTCACCTCGACGATCCTGCTGCTCGTGATCGGCTATCCCATCGCCTACGGCATGGCGCGGGCGCCGGAGGAGTGGCGGCCGATGCTGATGATGATGGTGATCCTGCCGTTCTGGACGAGCTTCCTCATCCGCGTCTACGCCTGGATGGGCATCCTGTCGCGCGAGGGGCTGCTCAACAAGGTGCTGATCTATCTCGGCCTCGTCGACCCGGCGAGCCCGCTGGTGATCCTGTCGACCACGACCGCCGTCTATATCGGCATCGTCTATTCCTACCTTCCGTTCATGGTGCTGCCGCTCTATTCGGCGCTGGAGAAGCTCGACGGCACGCTGCTGGAGGCCGCCGCGGACCTCGGCTGCCCTCCGATCAGGGCGTTCTGGAAGATCACGTTTCCGCTGTCGCTGCCCGGCGTGGTGGCGGGCTGCTTCCTCGTGTTCATTCCGGCCGTGGGCGAGTTCGTGATCCCGGATCTGCTCGGCGGTTCCGACACGCTGATGATCGGCCGGACGATGTGGAACGAGTTCTTCAACAATCGCGACTGGCCGGTCGCCTCCGCCGTCGCGGTGGTGCTGCTGGTGATCCTGGTGGTGCCGATCGTGCTGTTCCAGAACCATCAGGCCAAGCTGCAGGAGCGCGTCTGATGCAGAACCGGGGAAAGACCATCAGATCGCCGCGCGCCGGCGCAGCCAAGCGGGCAGGGGGAAGCCGCCGATGAACAGCCGCAGCCCGTCGTGGTTCAACGTCGTTTCCGTCACCCTCGGCTTCGCCTTCCTCTATCTGCCGATCGTGCTGCTCATCATCTATTCGTTCAACGCCGGCCGGAACGTCGCGATCTGGGAAGGCTGGTCGACCCGGTGGTACGTGGCGCTGTGGCAGGACGCGCAGCTGCTCGACGCCGCTTGGACGACGATCCGCGTCGCCGTCATCTCCGCGACAGCGGCCACCGTGCTCGGCACGCTGGCCGCGATCACGATGGTGCGCGGCGGGCGCTTCCACGGCCGCAGCCTGTTCTCCGGGATGCTGTCGGCGCCACTGGTGCTGCCGGAGGTGATCCTCGGCCTGTCGCTGCTCCTGCTGTTCGTGGCGTTCGATTTCGCCCGCGGCTTCTGGACCATGACCATCGCCCACATCACTTTCACGATGTGCTACGTCGCGGTCGTGGTGCAGTCGCGGCTTGTGACGTTCGACCGCACGCTGGAAGAAGCCGCGCTCGATCTCGGCTGCACGCCGTTCAAGACGTTCTTCGCGATCACGCTGCCGCTGATCCTGCCGGCGGTGCTGTCGGGCTGGGTGCTGGCGTTCACGCTGTCGCTCGACGATCTCGTCATCGCGAGCTTCACCACGGGACCCGGCGCGACCACGCTGCCGATCAAGATCTACAGCCAGGTGCGGCTCGGCGTTTCGCCGGAGATCAATGCCGCCTGTACCATCCTGATCGCCATTGTGACGGTCGGCGTGATCTTTACGTCGATCCAGATGAAGCGCTCCGCCACCGAGCGCAAACGCGCCGAGCGGATGGCGGCAGCCGGACGCTGACCGGGCCGAATAACTCCGCGGCCAGCGAAATGAAGCCGGCCGCGGCTTACGAGCGATGCCGCCCGCCGACGACGCGCAGATTGGCGCGCCGGTCGCGGGCGGAGCCGCCGAAGCCGATGCCCTTCGCCTCCGGGCCGAGAACCACGAGGGCCGTGACCGCGACGGCCGCCGCCCCGCCGAACAGGGCGAGCGCGAGCGCGTAGTTGCCGCCGAGCTGGGCGGTGAGCATCGCCTGCAGCGTGACGGTGGACGAGGCGATCAGGTTGCCGGTCTGGTAGACGAGGCCCGGGAAGGTGCCGCGCACCGCTTCCGGCGACAGTTCGTTGAGGTGCACCGGCACCACGCCCCACGCGCCCTGCACGCAGAACTGCACCAGAAAGCCGCCGACAGCCAGCCAGGCCGGCGAACCGCCGAACGCCCAGAGCGGCAGCGCGGGCAGGGCGAGGATGGCGGCGATCGCGATGGAGCGGCGCCGGCCGGCGCGGTCGGACAGCCCGCCGAAGAAGATGCTGCCGACCACCGCGCCGAAATTGTAGACGATGGCGACCAGGCCGACCTGCGAGGTGTCGAGGTGGCGCTGGGTCTCCAGGAAGGTCGGATAGAGATCCTGCGTGCCGTGGCTCATGAAGTTGAACGCGGCCATCATCAGCGCGGCCCAGACGATCAGCTTGCCGTTGCCCTTGATGACGGCGCCGAGCGAGAGCTTGCGGCCGGCCTTCGCCCGTTCAACGAAGGCGGGCGATTCGTCGACATTGCGGCGGATGAACAGCACCACGAGCGCGGGCAGGGACCCGAGCATGAACAGCCCGCGCCAGCCGACGTGGTCGAACAAGAGGAAGAAGAACAGCGAGGCCAGCAGGTAGCCGGCGGGGTAGCCGGATTGCAGGATGCCGGAGACGAGGCCGCGGACCTTGGAGGGCACCGTTTCCATCGCCAGCGAGGCGCCTACGCCCCACTCGCCGCCCATGACGATGCCGTAGAGCGTGCGCAGCACGATCAGCATGGTGAGATCGGTGGCGAAGCCGCTGGCGAATTCCAGCCCCGAATAGAGCAGGATGCTCGTCATCAGCACCGGCCGCCGCCCGATCCGGTCGGCGGCGAGGCCGAACACGAGGGCGCCGATGGGGCGCACCGCGAGGGTCAGGAAGATCGCGACCGACACGCTCTCGATGGTGGTGCCGAACTCCTTCGCGATCTCCACCAGCACGAACACCAGGATGAAGAAATCGAACGCATCGAGCATCCAGCCGAGATAGCTGGCGACCACCGTCTTGCGCTGCTGGGGCGTCAGCAGGGTGAGCGGAGCGAAGAACGACGTGAGAGCAGACATGACCCAGCCTCCCTAGAGCGCCGTTGATTGTCGCGCCATTCCGCACGCGCAGGAAGGGGCATAAAAGGAACGGCATCGACGTCTTATCGGCGCGGATGGACCGAGGCGTCCCGCACAGCCATCCGGCGGATTTGCCGTTGCCGCGATGCACCGCCGTCGCTACTGTCCGCGCACTTTTTCCGGCCCGGCCCTGGCCGCCGGGCATCCCTTTGCGAGGTGCCTGCCGATGACGGACGAAACTCCGTCTTATCTGCGTCCCGAACGTTCGTTCCAGGGGCTCATCCTCACGCTGCAACGCTTCTGGGCGGAGCGCGGTTGCGTCGTGCTGCAGCCCTACGACATGGAAGTGGGCGCGGGTACGTTCCACCCCGCGACGACGCTGCGTTCGCTCGGCCCGCTGCGCTGGAACGCGGCCTATGTGCAGCCCTCCCGCCGGCCCAAGGACGGGCGCTACGGCGAGAACCCGAACCGGCTGCAGCACTATTACCAGTTCCAGGTCATCATGAAGCCGTCGCCGGCCGACCTGCAGGACCTCTATCTCGGCAGCCTCAGGGCCATCGGGCTCGATCCGCTGCTGCACGACGTGCGCTTCGTGGAGGACGACTGGGAAAGCCCGACGCTCGGCGCGTGGGGGCTCGGCTGGGAGTGCTGGTGCGACGGGATGGAAGTCTCGCAGTTCACCTATTTCCAGCAGGTCGCCGGCTTCGAATGCACGCCGGTCTCAGGCGAGCTGACCTACGGTCTCGAACGGCTGGCGATGTATATTCAGGGCGTGGAGAACGTCTACGACCTGAACTTCAACGGCCGCGAGGGCGCCGAGAAGGTGACCTACGGCGACGTGTTCCTGCAGGCTGAGCAGGAATATTCCCGGCACAATTTCGAGCACGCCGACACCGACCTGCTGCTGCGCCATTTCCAGGACGCGGAGCGCGAGTGCCGCCACCTGCTGGAAGCCGGCGAGAACGGCGACCGCCACCTGATGGCGCAGCCGGCCTACGACCAGTGCATCAAGGCGAGCCACGTCTTCAACCTGCTCGATGCGCGCGGCGTGATTTCCGTGACCGAACGGCAGAGCTACATCCTCCGGGTGCGCGAGCTCGCCAAGGCCTGCGGCGGCGCCTGGCTGAAGACCGCGGCCGGCGGCGCGGGCGGCTGATCGCCCCGACGCCCCGCACGGCCGCACCGCCTTCCCTTTTCGCCGCACAGATCGAATAAACACCGATGCCCGACCTTCTTCTCGAAATCATGTCCGAAGAGATCCCGGCGCGGATGCAGCGCCGGGCTTCGGCCGACCTCGCCGCGCTCGTCACCGAAGGGCTGACGGCTGCCGGCCTGACCAGCGAGCACCTGCGCGCCTTCGCGACGCCGCGGCGCCTTGCGCTGCAGGTCTCCGGCCTGCCGGCGCGCTCCGCGGATGTGGAGGAGGAGCGCAAGGGACCGCGCGTCGGCGCCCCGCAGGGCGCCATCGACGGTTTCCTGAAGGCCTCCGGCCTCGCTTCCATCGACGAGGCAACGGTGGTGTCGGACCCGAAGAAGGGCGATTTCTACGTCGCCCGGACCGTGAAGCCGGGGCGGCCGACCACCGAGATCGTCGCCGAGATCGTGCCCGACGTCATCCGCCGGTTCCCGTGGCCGAAATCGATGCGCTGGGGCACGGGAACGCTGCGCTGGGTGCGGCCGCTGACCTCGATCCTCTGCACCTTCGGACCCGAGACGGAAGACCCCGAGATCGTCCGCTTCGAGGTGGACGGCATCGTCTCCGGCAATGTCACCTACGGCCATCGCTTCCACGCGCCCGGCCCCATTGAGGTGAAGCGCTTCGACGACTATGTCGCCAAGCTCGAGAAGGCCTATGTGGTGCTCGATCCCGACCGGCGCCGCGACATCATTCTGCACGACGCCAAGGACCGCGCGCTCGCGCTCGGCCTCGAACTCGTCGAGGATGACGCGCTGCTGACGGAAGTGGCCGGCCTCGTGGAATGGCCGGTGGTGCTGGTCGGTTCGTTCGATCCCGCCTTCCTCGAGATCCCCGACGCGGTGATCCGCTCCACCATCCGCGCCAACCAGAAGTGCTTCGTGCTGCGCAACCCGGAGACGGGCCGGCTGGCGAACCGTTTCGTGCCGACCGCCAATATCGAGGCCAGCGACGGTGGCAAGGCCATCGTCGGCGGCAACGAGCGCGTGGTGCGCGCCCGGCTATCCGATGCCAAGTTCTTCTACGAGACAGACCTGAAGGTACCGCTGGAAGAGCGGGCGAAGAAGCTCGACATCGTCACCTTCCACGAGAAGCTCGGCACCCAGGGCGAGCGGGTGGAGCGCATCGCCGCGCTCGCCCGCGAGATCGCACCCATTGTCGGGGCCTCGCCGGAGGACGCAGAGCACGCCGCCCGGCTTGCCAAGGCCGACCTCGTGACCGAGATGGTCGGCGAATTCCCCGAGCTGCAGGGCTTCATGGGCCGGCGCTATGCCGAGAAGCAGGGCGTTTCGCCGGCCGTCGCGGCGGCGATCGAGGAACACTACAAGCCGCAGGGCCCCTCCGACAGCGTGCCGACGGCGCCGGTTTCGGCGGCCGTGGCGCTTGCCGACAAGATCGACCTGCTGGTCGGGTTCTGGGCGATCGACGAGAAGCCGACGGGCTCCAAGGATCCGTTCGCGCTGCGCCGCGCCGCGCTCGGCATCATCCGCATCCTGATCGCCACCGGCGCGCCGGTGCAGCTTCACCCGCTCATCGAGGCGAGCCTCGATCTCTATGGCCCGCGCAGGCGCGGGGGCGCGGCGACGGACGAGATCGTCAAGGACCTGATGTCGTTCTTCGGCGATCGCCTGGAAGTGCAGCTGCGCGACCAGGGCGCCCGCCACGACCTCGTCAAGGCGATCCTCAACAGCCAGGGCAGGGGCGTGCAGTCCAACATCGTCAACATCGTCAGGCGCGTCGAGGCGCTCGGCCGCTTCCTGGATGGCGACGAGGGTGCGAACCTGCTCGCCGGCTACCGTCGCGCCGCCAACATCCTGAAGGCGGAAGAGAAGAAGGACGGCCTGCAGCACGATCCGCGCGGCATCGATCCCGCCCTCCTGACGGAGCCGGAGGAGAAGGCGCTGTTCGAGGCCATCGGCGAGGCCACGGGCGCGGCGGAAGCCGCCGTCGCGGTGGAGGATTTCGGCGGCGCGATTTCGGCGCTGTCGCTGCTGCGCGCCCCCATCGACGCCTTCTTCGACCAGATTCTCGTCAATGCCGAAGACCGCCGCATCCGCGCCAACCGTCTCAGGCTGCTGGCTGCGATCCCGGCGGCGACGGCCGCTGTCGCCGATTTCAGCCGCATCGGCGGCTGAGCGCAGGCGAGCCAGGGGCGCCGCGCGGCGCCCCTGCCCGGCGGAGATCTCCCGCCCCATTGAGGTGGCAAGCTGGCGCCTCCGGCCTGACCGCACCGGTCGGGCCCGATGAAATCCGTTTCCACGCCTGGGGATCCGTGCTCTAAAATCGGTGCGCGGCCTCGCGATGTCGAAGGGGCCACGGGGCTCCGATCCAGCGGCTGAGGCACGCGACATGAAGCAGGCGTTCGCCGAGTTCCTCGGCACGTTCATGCTGGTTCTGATCGGCTGCGGCGCCGCTGCCAGCGCGAATCTCGGACCGGGGTCGGTGGTCGTCGACGGGGTCGGCGTCGGGCTGGCGTTCGGCTTCGCGTTCGTCGCGGCAGCGTCTGCGATCGGGGCTATCTCCGGCTGCCACATCAATCCGGCCGTGAGCTTCGGCTTCCTCGTCGCCGGCCGCATCGATGCCCCGACCTTCCTGCGCTATGCCGTGGGCCAGATGCTGGGCGGCATCGCCGCCGCCTGCACGCTCTACCTGATCCTCTCGGGGCGCGAGGGCGGCTGGAACGGAAATCTGGGCCAGAACCTGTGGGGGCATGGCGTTCCCGACAGCTACGGAATGGCCTCGTCGTTCTTTTTCGAGACGCTCGGCACCTTCCTGTTCATGGCGACCTTCCTCGGCGCCACTTCGGCCACGAGCGCGACGCGGATGCGGGGAGTCGCCGGCCTCGCCATCGGCTGCACCATCGTCGCGCTGCACATCGCCGGGATGAACATCTCCAACGTCTCGATCAATCCCGCCCGCTCGTTCGGGCCGGCGCTGATCGGGCTCGCGGCCGATCCGCTGGCGTTCAAGCAGGTGTGGCTGTTCGTGATCGGCCCGCTGGCCGGCGCCGGTATCGCCGGCACGCTCTACAAATCCGGCGTGCTGCGCCCGGGCGAAGACCCGGATGGCGGCGACACGGCGGATATCGACTGAGAGGAGAGGGCGGGTCACTGGCGCGACCTGACGCCGGCATGACCTGACGCCGGCATGACTAGAGCGCTTTCCGATCTGATGGAATCATCAGATCGACAAGAAATCGCTCCAGATTCAAAAGCTTGAGCATATCCTTGTCGTTCAGATCGATCCGATCTGAACGGGATATGCTCTAGCCGCCATCGCCGCGAGCCGGGCAAGGCGACGCCCGGTAGAACGGCGGTTCGTCCCGGGCGTGCGGTCGTTGGGAATTATCTCAGGCGATGGTGGTGCCGAACACCCGGCGGAACACCGTGTCGACGTGCTTGAGGTGGTAGCCGAGATCGAACAGGGACTCGAGCTCGGCCTCCGACAGGTAGGCGCGCACGTCCGCATCCGCCTTGAGCAGGCTGAGGAAATCGCCGCCCTGCTCCCACACCGGCATGGCGTTGCGCTGCACGAGGCGGTAGGCGTCCTCGCGCGATGAACCCTTCTGGGTGAGCGCCAGCAGCACGCGCTGCGAGTGGACCAGCCCGCCGAGCAGATCGAGATTCTTCTGCATCCGGTTCGGGTAGACCAGCAGCTTGTCGACCACGCCCGCGAGCCGCACCAGGGCGAAATCGAGGGTGACGGTCGCGTCCGGCCCGATCATCCGCTCCACCGAGGAATGCGAGATGTCGCGCTCGTGCCAGAGGGCGACATTTTCCATCGCGGGCAGGGCGTAGGACCGAACCATGCGGGCGAGGCCCGTGAGGTTCTCGCTCAGCACCGGGTTGCGCTTGTGCGGCATCGCCGACGAACCCTTCTGGCCCGGCGAGAAATATTCCTCCGCCTCCAGGACCTCGGTGCGCTGCAGGTGGCGGATTTCGACCGCGAGCCGCTCGACCGACGAGGCGACCACGCCGAGCGCGGCGAAATAGGCGGCGTGACGATCGCGCGGGATGACCTGGGTGGACACCGGCTCGGGCACGAGGCCCATGGCCTCGGCGACATGCTCCTCGACCGCCGGATCGATGTTGGCGAAGGTGCCGACGGCGCCGGAAATGGCGCAGGTGGCGACTTCCTTGCGGGCGGCGACGAGACGGTCGCGGCCGCGCGCGAACTCGGCATAGGCCTGGGCGAGCTTGAGGCCGAAGGTGACCGGCTCGGCATGGATGCCGTGGCTGCGGCCGATGCAGGGCGTCATCTTGTGTTCGAACGCGCGCCGCCGGAGCGCGGCGAGCACGAGGTCGATGTCGGCGATGAGCAGGTCGGCGGCGCGAACGAGCTGCACGTTCAGGCAGGTGTCCAGCACATCCGACGAGGTCATGCCCTGATGGATGAAGCGGGCGTCCGGCCCGACGAACTCGGCCAGATGCGTCAGGAAGGCGATGACGTCGTGCTTCACCTCACGCTCGATGGCGTCGATGCGCTCGACATCGAAGGTGGCGGCGCGGCCCTTTTCCCAGATGGTCGCCGCCGCGGACTCAGGGATCACGCCGAGTTCGGCAAGCGCGTCGCAGGCGTGGGCCTCGATCTCGAACCAGATGCGGAACCTGGTTTCCGGCGACCAGATTTCGGTCATCTCCGGTCGGCTGTAGCGCGGGATCATCGTGGCATCCTCGGATTCTCTGGCCCTGCCCGGCGAAGACGCGGAACGGGGCGCGAATGAAACGGGCTCAGGCGCGCAGCGCCGCGATGCGGGCGGCATATTCCGCCGGCCCGCCCTTGAACACGGCGGAACCGGCAACCAGCGCATCGGCGCCGGCGGCGATGACGAGCGGCGCGGTTTCCGGCGTGATGCCGCCATCGACCTGAATGCGGATCGGCCGGTCGCCGACCATCGCCTTCACGCGGCGCACCTTCTCCACCATCGCCGGAATGAACGCCTGCCCGCCGAAACCCGGATTGACCGTCATCACCAGGATGAGGTCGAGCCGGTCGAGCAGGTATTCGATGGCGCTTTCGGGCGTCGACGGCACGATCGAGACGCCCGCCTTCTTTCCGAGATGCCGGATCGCCTGAAGCGAGCGGTCGACATGGGGCCCGGCTTCGGCGTGGATGGTGATGCGGTCGCAGCCGGCTTCGGCGAAGGCTTCCAGATAGGGATCGGCCGGCGCGATCATCAGGTGGGCATCGAACGTCTTGGCGCTGTGCGGCCGCAGTGCCTTGATGACATCCGGACCGAAGGTGATGTTCGGCACGAAATGCCCGTCCATCACGTCGAGATGGATCCAGTCCGCACCGGCCGCATCGATGGCGCGGACTTCCTCGCCGAGCTTCGAGAAATCCGCCGACAGGATCGAAGGCGCGATCACGACGGCGGGGGAGGCGGAGGTCGACGGGGTGGCGGCGCTCATCATCGGCTCCGGGCTTCGGGACGGTCGGGAAATCGGGCGCGAAAGCGGATTGCGGGCCGCGTAGCACGACCGGCGTTGCGAGGCAAACCGCTGTTGCGCGCGGCCTCGCGGAGGCTTAACAGCATGGCCGGGCAGGGCGGCGGCGCAGGCTTCGGCTGGCCGCTTCGATGCCGCCGGCCCCCTTCCCTCCATCTCTCTGGAATCGCTGCATGATTCCGTTCAATCATTCGTCCGGCGACATGCTGGCCGACCGTCGCTTCGAATATGGCGAGGGGCTGATGGCCGACGGCGATGCCGCGGCCGCGGCCGAACTGTTCGAACAGGCACTCGAACGGGCGCCCGAATGGGCCGCCGCGTGGGCGGCGCTCGGCGCCGCGCGGCTGGCGAACGGCGACCGCGCGGGCGCCGCCGGCGCCTATCGAGCAGCCTTGCGGTTCGCCCCCGCCGACCCGTTCGCCGCCTCGCTGAAGCTGGCGCTGATCGAGGGCACAGAGGCGCCGGAGAGCCCGCCGGATGCCTATGTCCGCGAGCTGTTCGACCAATATGCCCCGAAGTTCGAGGCGGCGCTGGTGGGCGATCTCGACTACCGCGCGCCGGCCCTGCTGGCCGCCCTGATCGCCAGCGCCGCCGGCGGCGCCGCGTTCGGACGCGCGCTCGATCTCGGCTGCGGCACCGGCCTGATGGGAGAAGAGATCCGCGCCGATGTGCGCCATCTCGAAGGCGTCGACCTTTCGGCCGCGATGGTCGACGCCGCGGCGGGCAAGCGCGCGGACGGACGGCCGCTCTACGACGCCCTGTCGGTCGGCGACGTGGTGGCCCATCTCGCCGCATCCCGGGACCGCTACGATCTGATCGTGGCCGCGGATGTGTTCTGCTATCTCGGCAATCTCGCGCCGGTGTTCGAGGCAGCGGCGGCGCGCATGGGGCAGGGCGGGCTGTTCGCCTTCTCCGTCGAGCGCGGCGACGACGCCGGCAGCGGCTGGACGCTGCGGGACTCGATGCGCTTCGCCCATGGCCGCCGCTATCTGGAGGACACGGCGCGGGCCGCCGGCTTCACGGTTTCGCACCTCGACGAGGCCGACCTGCGCCGCGATCGCGGCGTTCCGGTCGGCGGCTATCTCATCGTCCTGCGGCGGTGATGCCGGTTGCGGCCGGGCGGCGGCGGGGACTTGAGGCCACCGGGCTTTGCCGCCGGGACTTGCGGCCGGGACTTGCGGCGGATCAGCGAAGCACGATTTATAGAACGTCAAAACAGCCGCCCCATGCCCGCCCGGCACTGCTTCCGGCGTTGTGGGCCGATGTGAACGGAATGGTCGTTCGATGATCTCCTTGCCCTGTCGCCACCGCAGCCGCATCCAGCGGATGGAGCGCCGCCGATGACGGGAAGCCGCGATTCCCTCGACGGCCGTTTCCTGCCGGCCGCCGGCTCGCCGCCGGTGGAATGGGTCGTCGAGGACCGGCCGGTCGGCTATGCCGAGGCGGTGGCCGAGATGGAGGCGCGCGCGGCGGCGATCGCCGCGGGACAGGCGGCCGAGCGGGTCTGGCTCGTCGAGCATCCGCCGCTCTATACCGCCGGCACCAGCGCCGATCCCGCCGACCTGATCGATCCCGACCGCTTTCCGGTGTTCGAGAGCGGCCGCGGCGGCCAGTACACCTATCACGGGCCCGGCCAGCGCGTGGCGTACGTGATGCTCGATCTCGGGCGCCGCAAGCGCGATCTGCGCGCCTTCATCGCCGCGTTGGAAGCCTGGCTGATCGACACGCTCTGGCAGTTCAACGTTCGCGGCGAGCGCCGCGAGGACCGCGTCGGCGTGTGGGTTCGCCGTCCCGACAAGGGCGAGACCGCCGAGGACAAGATCGCCGCCATCGGCATCCGCGTGCGCCGCTGGGTGTCGTTCCACGGCATCTCGCTCAATGTCGAGCCGGAACTCGACCACTTCGGCGGCATCGTTCCGTGCGGCGTCAACGAGCACGGCGTGACGAGCCTCGTCGATCTCGGGCTTCCGGTGACCATGCACGACGTCGACGCGAACCTGCGGGCGGCGTTCGGCACGGTGTTCGGGCCGACGGTGATCGTCGAGCCGGACCGCATCGCACGGCCTGAACAGGAGCAAGCTGAACAGGAGCCGCTCGAACCGGCCGCGATCCCGGCGGCATAGCCCGCCGGCGGCCGTTGCCTATGCGTCGATCCCCTATTCCACTCGTTCCATAATGCTGATTATCCGACTCGCGTCCAACGCCGTGCGGATCGCTTGGATATTCTGCATTCCGACGAGATTTCAATGTCTTGATGGGACTTCCCGCCTCGGCGCGCGGATGCCCGTCGCCGCGCCGCCGATGTCGTTCGGTTACCGGCCTGCCCGCGTCATGGAACCGGCCGCGCTTTCCCGCAGCCCGGCCGTTCCGATGGGCGCGCCGGTGTTCTAATCTCGCCCGTCTCACGCGCGAGTCGGCCGCCGATGCCCCAATCGGTGTTTCCCCGGCCGGCTCGTCGCGATTTCACAGACGTCGCCGCCGGCAAACGCCGCGCTCGCGGAACGCCCAAACGCCCGGGAAAGACTGGCCATGACCTCCGTGCCGCGTTCGTCCTCCGTGTCCGTATCGCCGGCCGAGGAACAGCTGTCTTCCGCCGACGTGAGACCCGGCCGCGACATCGTGGACCTGCTGGCGATCATGGCGCGCCTGCGCGACCCCGAGCGCGGCTGCCCGTGGGACGTGGTGCAGACCTTCGAGACCATCGCGCCCTATACCATCGAGGAAGCCCACGAGGTTGCCGACGCCATCGCTCGCGGCGACATCGATGATCTGTGCGACGAACTCGGCGATCTGCTGCTTCAGGTCGTGTTCCACGCCCGCATCGCCGAGGAAGCCGGACAGTTTGCGTTCCCGGATGTGGTGGAGGCCATCACGACCAAGATGATCCGCCGGCATCCCCATGTGTTCGGCGACGCGGGCGCGCGGACGTCGGCGATGGCCAAGGGACAGTGGGAGGCGATCAAGGCGCAGGAAAAGGCCAGCCGCGCCGCCCGGCGCGCCGAGCGCGGGCTGGAGCCGGAGCACCGCAGCCTGCTCGACGGCATTCCGGCCGCCCTGCCCGGCCTGACTCGTGCCGTCAAGCTTCAGGACAAGGCCGCAACGGTCGGATTCGACTGGGATAATCCCCGTCTCGTGCTCGCCAAGATCCGCGAGGAGATCGATGAACTGGAGGCCGAGATCGATGCCGGCCGCGACAGGGAAACGGCGGCCGAGCTGGGCGACGTGCTGTTCGGCCTCGCCAATCTCGCCCGCCATCTGAAGGCCGATCCCGAGGCCGCGCTCAGGAGCACGAACGAGAAATTCCGGCGTCGCTTCAATTATATCGAGCGCGCTCTTGAGGCACGGGGTGAAACCCCGGCACAGGCGAGCCTCGACGAGATGGAAGCGCTCTGGCAGGAGGCCAAGCGCGAGGAGATCTGACCCGCGCCCCGACAGGCGAAGCGGCCAGCCCCCGCCGGCGCGAGACCTGACTGGATATCATACGCGGCTAGATGAACGCGGCGAAGGCCGGGTGGTGTTCGATGATGCCCCCGGGCGCCATTGCCGGCCAGCCTGATCGCCGGCCGGCATCGTGGCGGGAATCAGTTGTCGCCTCCGTCGTCGGAACCGCCGTCGTCCGCTGAGCCACCATCGTCCGAAGAACTGTCATCGACTGCATCGCTGCCATCGGATGCACTGTCGTCTGAACTGTCGTCGGACGTTGCCGACTCATCGCTTGCATCGCTGTCATCGGATGCACTGTCGTTTGAACTGTCGTCGGACGTTGCCGACTCATCGCTTGCATTGCTGTCCTCGGACGCACTGTCGTCTGAACTGTCCTCGGACGTTGCCGACTCATCGCTCGACGTCTCCTCCGACGTCGATTCCTCACTCGATGTTTCCTCGCTCGAAACGGATTCCTCCACAACCGATTCCTCGCTCGTATAAGCGCTCTCGATCTCGGTGGTCTCTTCCGAGACATATTCGGAGTAGGAGAACGAGCTTTCTTCGGTCGTCGTCGCTTCCCAGGTCGAGACTTCGGAGACCGAATAGGTCTCATTGTAGCTTTCGAGCGTGATGATCGCCGCCAACGCGACGATGGCGCCGGCACGGTCGATATTGACATTGTAGTTCGAATTGCCGGTCTTCAGACCGCGGCGCACCGCGATATCGACATCGATGGGCTTCTTCACCTTGTGCCCGCCGATCTCGACCAGAACATCGCCCGGCTTGATCCCCTGCTTGTCCGCCGCGCCGCCTGGCTTCACGGAAACGACGAGCAGGCCGTGGGCGGACTTGTCGAGCTTGAAAACCTTCGCGACCTTCGCATTGATCGGCATGAGGAGAGCGCCCAGAGCCCGCGAAATCGCCGGCTTCGGCAGACCGTGCGCCGCTGGCGAAGCGGCAAAGGCGGCGTGTGGCCCGGCAACGGGCAGGACGGAATGCGCGATCGACAGCGCAATGGCGCTGGCGGCAATAATCACTTTCTTCTTCATAGGACAGCTCCAGCCCGAAAGTCGGCGCCGAACCTTACGCTTCGCCGCGTACGACACAAGGGACCCGAATGCCCGACGACCTCTCCCGATATTGCCCTGGCCGGTGCCTCCGCGACGAGGCTGATGGTGAGGGCGCCGGCTGCCCGCAGGGCATCGATCAGCGCGGATTCGCGCTGATTGCTGAAGGGATGATCGCGGAACGCCTGCACCACGATGTCGGCGATGGCATCGCGGTCGGCGGCCTCCTCGTCCCGGATGACGAAGCCGGGCGCTTCTGCTGCCGGGAGCCGGCCCGACCTCGCCTCAACTCTGCAGGTAACGGCCCGCGCGGGACCGGAACAGATCGGCCTGACGGGGCGGAATGCGGACGGTGAGCCGCACGCCGTCGTCCGCATCGACCCGGTCGATCACCTCGACGGAGCGGTGCAGCCACGCCAGCAGCTCGCCTTCCGTGACCGGCACGCGCAACTGGCGTGTGGCGCGGCCGCTGGCGAGCTCCGCCTCGACGCGGGCGACGAGCGCGTCCGTGCCCTCGCCCGTGAGCGCGGAGACCGCGACGGCGCCCGCCGGGGCCTCGGCCGCCAGTTTGGCGCGCCGTTCCTCGTCGAGCATGTCCACCTTGTTCCAGACCTCGATGACGCGCCGCGCATCGCGGGCATCGACACCGAGGAGGTCGAGCGTCTTCACCACGTCCGCCGCCTGGGCATCGGTATCGGGGTGGGAGATGTCGCGGACGTGCAGGATCAGATCGGCCGAGACCACCTCCTCCAGCGTCGCGCGGAAGGCGGCGACGAGATGCGTCGGCAGTTCGGAGATGAAGCCCACGGTGTCGGACAGGATCGCCTCGCCGCCGTGGGGCAGCTTCACCTTGCGCAGCGTCGGGTCGAGCGTGGCGAACAACAGGTCCTGCGACAGCACGTTGGCGTCCGTCAGGCGGTTGAACAGCGTCGACTTGCCGGCATTGGTGTAGCCGACCAGCGCCACGGTCGGATGCGGCACCTTCTTGCGGTTGGCGCGGTGCAGGCCGCGGGTGCGCTTGACCTCTTCGAGTTCGCGCTCGATGCGGCCGATGCGCTCCTGGATCTGGCGGCGGTCCGCCTCGATCTGGGTCTCGCCGGGGCCGCCGAGGAAGCCGAAGCCGCCGCGCTGGCGCTCAAGGTGGGTCCACGTGCGCACGAGGCGGCTTTTCTGCCACTTCAGATGCGCGAGCTCGACCTGAAGCGTGCCTTCCCGCGTGCGGGCGCGGGCGCCGAAGATTTCAAGGATGAGCGCGGTGCGATCCAGCACCTTGGCGCTCCACGCCTTTTCGAGATTGCGCTGCTGCACCGGTGACAGCGGATGATCGACGATGACGAGATCGGCCTTCTCGGTCTCGACGATCCGCCCGATCTCCTCGACCTTGCCCGTGCCGAACAGGGTCGCGGGGCGCAGGTTCGGCAGGCGGACGACGTAGGCGCCGACCACTTCGAGATCGATGGCTTCGGTCAGGCCAACAGCCTCGGCGAGTTTCGCTTCCGGCGAGCGCGCCCGGGCGGCTGCGTCTGCTTCGGCCGAAGGCCGCGCGCCGGTGTGGACCGGCATCAGCACGACGGCGGCCGTGCGCGGCTTCTCGTGGCTGGCAAGGGCCGTCCCGTGCAGGTCGGCGGCGCCCTCTTCCGGGGCTTCATGGTCGAACGGTTCGTCCGATGTCGGTCTGGTGGTCAAGCGGTCTTTCCTCATCCCCGGCCGGGGATTGCGAATGGCACAAAAAATCCGGGCGCAGGCCAAGCCTCCCGCGCCCGGATGTGGCGATTCTCTCGCCCTCAATCAAGTTCAGCGATCGGATTCCTCGCTCGGATCGAACAACTGAATCGGCTGATTGGGCATCACGGTCGAAATCGCGTGCTTGTAGACAAGCTGCGAGTGGCCATCGCGGCGCAGCAGCACGCAGAAATTATCGAACCATGTCACGACGCCCTGGAGCTTGACGCCGTTAACGAGAAACACGGTCAGAGGTGTCTTTTGCCTGCGGACGTGATTGAGGAAAGTGTCTTGCAAGTTTTGTGCGCGGTCCGCCATCATGTTTTTCCTTTTCTTTGTAAGGCCGCGACGCCGAGCCGGACGATGCTCCGCCGGGACAGGCCGGTACGCTTGGGAGGGCGTTGAGGAACCGGACTGACTTCGGCATCGCACCACAACCTTAACCCAAAGCGTGCATCCGCGTAATCTGTCATTCTCCGAAGATCAGAGGCGTCAATTCCGCCACATCGTGGAAGCCGGCGCGGAGGTCGCGCGCGATCGGGCCGGGCTTGCCGTCGCCGATGGGCCTGCCGTCGATGCGGACGACGGCGGTGACGACGCTGGTGGCCGACGTGACAAAGGCCTCGTCGGCGGCGAGCGCCTCCGGCACGGTGAAAGCCCTCTCCTCCACCTTCAGCCCGTGGGCGGCGGCGAAGTCCATCACGACGAGGCGCGTGATGCCGCCGAGAATGCCCGGGCTCGTCGGGCGGGTGACGAGCGCGCCGTTCGCGACGATCCAGGCATTGGTCGATCCGCCCTCGGTGACGAAGCCGTCCCGGTCGACGAACCACGCCTCGCGCGCACCGGCGTCGCGCGCAGCCTGCTTGGCGAGCACATTCGACAGCAATCCGACGGTCTTGATGTCCACCCTGCCCCACCGGTCGTCCGGAACGGTGATGACGCCGATGCCTGCCGCGGCGGCGGCCTCGACCTTTGCCGGGTCGACGGCGCGCGTGGTCACGACGACGGTCGGATTGACGGGTGTCTGCGGAAAATAGTGGTCGCGCGGGGCCGCGCCGCGGGTGATCTGGAGATAGATCCAGCCGTTTCTCAGTCCGTTGCGACGGGCGAGTTCGCGGAACACCGCGAGCAGGGCGGCGCGGCTCATCGGCATCGCGATCGCAAGGGCACCGAGGGACCGCTCCAGCCGGTCGAGATGGCGCGTCAGGTCGACGATCATTCCCGCCCGCACCTCGCACACCTCGTAGACGCCGTCGGCGAACTGGAAGCCCCTGTCCTCGATGTGAACGGCCGCATCGGCGTGGCGGGGATAGCGGCCGTCGACATAGGCGAAGCGACTCATCGGAAACTCCGGCAGGGAAAGCGGGTGGTAAAACAAGCGGTAGAAGGAGGCGTCCGCGGCGCCCGGATGGACGCGCCGGCCGACGGCGCCATTAGCCGGCGCACGGGTTGATAAGCCGGCTTAAAAGAATTCGAGGCTGACGCGGAACATGTGCTCGACCTGACGCACGCGTTCCTTCTCCGCGAACAGCACGATCCGGTCTCGCGGGTGGATGGTGGTGTCGCCGCGCGGCAGGATCACCGACCGGTTGCGGTAGATTGCGCCGATTCGCACACCGGCGGGAAGGTCGACCTCCCTAAGCGGCCGGCCGATCAGCGGCGACGTCTCCAGGGCGTCGGCCTCGATCACCTCGGCGGCCCCGTTCTGCAGGGCATGGACGCTGCGGATGCGCCCGCGCCGCACGTGGCGGAGCACCCGGGAGACCGTCACCGCCCTCGGCGCGATATAGGCGTCGATGCCGAGCGCGGCGGTGAAATCGGGATAGGTCGTGGAGTTGATCAGCACCAGCGAGCGCTTGCAGCCGAGCTGCTTGGCCATGACCCCGGCGAGAATGTTGGCCTGATCGTCGTTGGTGAGCGTCACCACGGTGTCCGCCTGCCCCACCTCGGCCTCGAGCAGCAGCGACTGGTCGAGCGCGCTGCCGTTCAGCACGACGGTGTGGCTCAGCGCTTGCGCCACCTCCTCCGCCCGCGCCGCTGAGGCTTCGATCATTTTTAGGCGCACCTTGGAGCCGCGCGCCTCCAGCCCCTTGGCGACATAGAAGCCGATATTGCCGGCGCCGACGATCACCACGCGCTTCGCCTCGCCCACGTCGTGGCCGAAGATCGCGAGGGTGCGCTTGACCTGGTCGGCGCGCGCGACGACGTAGGCGACATCGCCCGGCTCCAGCGCGTCGTTGCCGCCGAGCACGCGCGCCTGCGTGCCGCGAACCGCGCCGACCACGACCGCGCCGAGATCGGGAAACAGCTCGGTGAGCTGCTTCAGCGGCGTCTCCACCATGCGGCAGTCGCGGTTGCAGGTGACGGCGAACACGATCACCTGATCGTCGGCGACCGATATGCTTTCGATCGCGCCGGGCAGCGACAGCCGGCGGATGACCGTTTCGCCGACTTCCACTTCGGGCGAAATGACGACATCGATCGGAATGCCCTCGCGGGAGAACAGGTCGCGCCAGTGCGGGGCCAGATAGCTCTGCGCCCGGACGCGAGCGATCTTGGTCGGAACCTTGAAGACCGAATGCGCCACCTGGCAGGCGATCATGTTGACTTCGTCGGATTGGGTCACGGCGATCAGCATGTCGGCCTGCTCGGCGCCGGCCTGGGCGAGGATCTCGGGATGCGCGCCGTGGCCGACCACGCCGCGCACGTCGAGCCGCTCGCGCAGGATCGAGATCAGCTTCGGCGACGAATCGATCACGCACACGTCGTTGCGCTCGGCCGCCAGCCGCTCGGCAATCCCGTAACCCACCTGGCCAGCGCCGCAGATCACGATGCGCATGACGTCCTCCCCCTCCCCGCCGCCGTTTTCCGGTCCCCGGCAGAGCATCCGTTGCCGCCGGAGGCACCAAGAGCATATCCCGTTCAGATCTGATCGATCTGAACGGCAAGGATATGTTCAAGCTCTTGAACTCGAAGCGATTTTTCTTCAATCGGATGTCTCCATCCGATCACAAGGCGCTCTAGCCGACGCCGAGCGACTTCAGCTTGCGATGCAGCGCGGACCGCTCCATGCCGACGAATTCGGCCGTGCGCGAGATGTTGCCGCCGAAGCGGTTGATCTGCGCCCGCAGATAGTCGCGCTCGAACGCCTCGCGCGCGTCTCGCAGCGGAAGCGCCATCAGGTGCTCGCCGCCGGAATTCGTCGGCAGCGACGGCACCATGGTGCCGATCTCCGCCGGCAGCAGGTCGGCGGTGATCACCGCTTCCTCGTCGCCGCGGGTGAGGATCATCAGCCGCTCGACGTTGTTGCGCAGCTGGCGGATGTTGCCCGGCCAGTCGTGGGCCTGCAGAACGGCCATGGCGTCGTCGCCGATCCGCCGCTCCGGCAGGCCGGTCGCGCGCGAGATCTGCGCCATGAAGTGCAGCACGAGATCCGGGATGTCGTCGCGCCGTTCGGCGAGCGCCGGCACGCGCAGCGGCACGACGCTCAGCCGGTGGAACAGGTCCTCGCGGAACCGGCCCTCGGCGATCTCGCTCTCGAGATCACGGGCGGTGGACGACAGCACGCGCACGTCCACCTTCACGCGGGTGGAGCCACCGACGCGCAGGAAGTTCTGGTCCACAAGCACGCGCAGGATCTTGTTCTGCGTCTCGCGCGGCATGTCGGCGACTTCGTCGATATAGAGCGTGCCGCCGTGGGCCTCTTCCAGCGCGCCGACCTTGCGCGGGACGCCGGCCCCGCCTTCGATGCCGAACAGTTCCTCTTCCATGCGCTCGGGCGTGATGGTCGCCGCGTTGACGACCACGAATGGCCCCCGGGCGCGGCCGGAACGGGCATGGATCGAGCGCGCCGCCAGCTCCTTGCCGGCGCCCGACGGGCCGGAGATCAGGATGCGGCTGTTGGCGGCGGCGATGCGCTCGACCGCCTGCCGGAGCTGATTCATCGCCGTCGAGTTGCCGACGAGCTCGTCGGCGTCGCTGATGCGGCCCTTCAGGTCGCGGATCTCGCGGCGCAGATTGGAGGCTTCGAGTGCACGCTCGGTGGCGAGCACTAGCCGGTCTGCCTTGAACGGCTTCTCGATATAGTCGTAGGCGCCGCGCTTGATCGCGGACACGGCGGTCTCGATGTTGCCGTGGCCGGAAATGATGACGACCGGCAGATCCGGGTGGAGCTGCTGGATGGCATCGAGCAGGGCAAGCCCGTCGAGGCGGCTGCCTTGCAGCCAGATATCGAGAATGATGAGCGACGGTCGTCGCTCGCCGATGGCGGCAAGAGCGGAATCGCTGTCGCCCGCGGTGCGGGTGCCGAAGCCCTCGTCATCGAGGATGCCGGCGATCAACTCGCGGATGTCCGTCTCATCGTCGACGATCAGGATGTCAGAGGCCATGGTCTTCGCGTGGTTTCTGGGGGCTGACAGGGGTGGAGGACGCGGCGGCAACCCCGGCTGGGGCGGCCTCCGCATCCGTCGTCATGGCACCGGCGTCGCCGGCCCGGATGGTGAGGCGCACGCAGGCGCCGTGGCCGCCGTCGCGCACGGCCGGCGCATCGAGCAATTCGATCCGGCCGCCATGCTCCTCGACGATCTTGCCGACGATGGCGAGGCCGAGGCCGGTGCCCTTCTCGCGGGTCGTCATATAGGGCTCGAGCAGGCGTTCGCGGTTCTCCTGCGGCAGTCCCGGACCGTTGTCGACGACGTCGACCACGAGCCATTCGCCGTCGCGCCGTGCCGAGACGTCGACGTGGCCGGGCTCGGTGCGCTGATCCGCCGGCACGCCGGTGATCGCCTCGACCGCGTTCTTGACGACGTTGGCGATCGCCTGCCCGAGCTGGCGGTGATCGAACTTGCCGATCAGCGGCTCGTCGGGCAGGTGGGTGGAGAACTTCACGTCCGGGTGGCTGACGCTCTGCAGGAACACGGCCTCCCGCAGGGCTTCCGCGAGGTCGCGCGGCTCGAACACCGGCTTCGGCATCCGCGCGAACGACGAGAATTCGTCCACCATGCGGCCGATATCGCCGACCTGGCGCACGATGGTGTCGACGCACTGGTCGAACACGGCGCGGTCGTCCTCGATACGCTTGCCGTAGCGCCGGCGGATGCGTTCGGCCGAAAGCTGGATCGGCGTCAGCGGGTTCTTGATCTCGTGGGCGATGCGCCGGGCGACGTCGGCCCAGGCGGACGTGCGCTGCGCCTTCACGAGATCGGTGATGTCGTCGAGGGTGACGACGAGGCCCTGCCGGGTGGAATCCCGCCGGTTGTCGTTGGTGACGCGCACGGCGACCGTGCGCTCGCGCCCGCCGCGCACGATGACGATCTGGCCCTGCCGGCTCCACTCGCCATGATCGCCGCGCGCGGAGGCGAGGATGGGCGCGAGTTCCGGCACCACCTCCTCGGCGGGGCGATTGCCGATATCGTCCGCGGACAGGCCGAGCAGCATCTCGGCGGAGCGGTTGGCGAGCGAGATGCGGCCGGCCTCGTCGACCCCGAGCACGCCGGCGGTGACGCCCGACAGCACGGCTTCGGTAAAGCGGCGGCGGCGGTCGATCTGATCGTTGGCGGCAAGCAGGTCGTCGCGCTGGGAGCGCAACTGGGTGGTCATGGTGTTGAAGGTCTGGCCGAGGTGGGCGAAGTCGCCGTCGTGGGGGTCGACGCGCACCTGGGAGTTCAGGTTGCCGCGCGCCACCTGGTCGGCCGCGTTGATCAGACGCCGGATCGGCGACACCAGCCGGTTGGAGAAGGCGAAGCCGAGCCACGTCGCGGCGACGAGGAACACCAGCGTGATGCCGATATAGACGAGCGCGAACGCGATCTGCACGCTGCGCCGGCTCTCGGCGAGGTCGTGATATTCGAGCGCGCTCTCGCGGGCGAGCCGGAGATAGTCGGTCACCCGGGGATCCATCGTCCGGGTGACGTAGAGATACATGTCGTCGTAGGCCTTGAGCTTCATCACGCCGCCGACCTGATTGGTGTCGCCGGGCGCGATCAGCACCGGCTCGCCGGCATCCGCCTTGGAGAACGCGCCGATCGGCGGCAGGGCGAACTTCTCCTTCAGATCGTAGAGCGTGCGCGTCACCACCGTTCCGTCGCGGTGAAGCAGATAGGCGGCCGGGAGCTGGCGCAGCTGAAGCTGCGTCTCCATGAAGATGTCGAAGCGGGCCGGATCGTAGTCGTAGATCGCCTTGGCGCGGTCGACGTCCGTCGCCATGGCGATGAGGTCGCCGCGGAGCACGTTGGCGTGCTCCTGGACATAGGCGTTGGCGACGGCGACTGCGTTGTCGACGATGGTGCGGGTGCGATCCTCGAACCAGCGGTCGAGGCCGCGGTCGAGCGTGATGGTGGCGAGGATCGCGACCAGGATCGCCGGCAGCGTGGCGACGAACGAGAACATCGCCACCACGCGGACATGGAGGCGCGCGCCCGCCCTGCCCTTGCGTCGCGCGATCCAGATCTTGCGGATCTCGATGAAGATCGAGCCGATCAGGACCGTGACGATCACGCCGTTGGTGAGCAGCGCCGCCGTGATGACGTTCTGCGTCGGCGTGATCGGCGTGATGCCGGTGAGCACGAGGAAGGTGATGCTCGCCGACAGGATGGCCAGCACCACGAACACGAGCCCAATCGCCCGCGCGACGGGCGCACCCTCGCGCCAGGCCGGAACGGGCGGGGGCATGCCGGTCTCGGCAGCGCGATCGAAGGAGGTCTCGGAAGCCGTCATCATACCGTTCGGATCGAGGGCTAACCCGGCGCGCCGGGTGAGTCGTTCCTGTTACAGGATGACAACATTGTTGCTAAAATGCGACAGAGGATCCGGCGACCTCCGCACCGACGCCGGACGGCGGAGCGCAGTCCGGCTGCTCGCGCACCGCGTGGCGCTTGCCGAGGGCATTCGAGAGGGCGTGCGGCGGCGCCATGGTCGCGCGGCGCCGCGGCAGCGGGGACCCTTCTCCCGCGGGATCGTTCCGGCGAAGGACCGGCCCTGAGACCTGAGCGTCAGTGTAGCTGCATCATGCCGTCGACACGGCGCCATTCGCTGGCGCCGACGAGTTCGCGATAGGCCACCTCCACCGAATGCAGCGGGCCTTCGATCTCCCGCTTCCAGAATTCGATGAAGCGATTGAGCACGGGGAACGACGGGGCGATGTCGTATTCCTGCCAGACATAGGTCTGGAGGATCGTGGGGTGATCCGGCAGGCGATAGAGAATGCGGGCCGTGGTGAGGCCGTACCCGGAAAGCTGACGCTCGAAGTCGGAATCGATCATGAAGCACCTCTCCCTCACAGGATGGGAAAAGGATCGCACACTTCCTTCGAATGGCAAGCCGACAAACCACGCGGCGGCGCAAAAATCTCTTTGTTAGCAGCATCTTACCGCGAGTGCTAACACTGTGCTTTCCAACGGCCCGGCTGCCGTCGAGCCCTTGCCCGGACGGCTCGGCGCGCTTGCGGGCGATGCAAGCCGCATCACATATTGCCCAAAAAAGCGGCAATCCCGCCGTCTGTCTGGGTGTGAAGATGGTCCCGCTGACGATGCGGCGCCAGCGCGGCGGCGGCAGCGGGCGCTGTGCCGGAGTTGGCCCGGGCCTTGCATTTCCTTTTGCATCGGGTCCGCCGCCTCCCAAGCCGGACCGACCGCGAATAGCGACGCCGACCAAAAACCAGGGGAACGTCGCGCGGGAAGGTCGATCAAGGGATCGACCTTCCCGCAGCCTCTGGCCGCTGCGTTCGTCATCGATCCGATTGCCGTCGCCGCGTCCGTTCCGTTCACTTTCTCGCGAGCCCGCCGCCGTCAGGCGAGCCGTTCCGCGCGACCACGGAGCCGCAGGCTGCCGGGCGGCCAGCGGATTTCGGTCGCAATGTGAACGAGACCCCGTCGGCAATGACCCTCTTTCGGAAAGCCGCCAAGATCCGTTTGTCATTGCGCGGTCATCGAATGGCCTAAACTGCCGCATCGAGCTCACAATCACAGACATTCAGGAGCCATCGATGGGACGGGGTTCGCGTATCGCTCTCCTTGCCGGTGCCTTGCTCGCAACGACGGCGCTGCCGGCGGTCGCGGAGCCGGCCTTCAACCGCATCTCGACTTTCGAGGTCGTCGATAATCTGCCCAAGGACGCCGATCGCTCCAAGGCGACCGTCGCGGAGATCGTCAAGGCGACCGAAGACGGCAAGATGCTGGTCTATACCGACAGCCCGGGAGAGCGTATCGGCCTCGTCGATATCTCCGATCCGGAGGCGCCCAAGGCCGCAGGCGTGGTGGCACTGGGTGGCGAGCCGACCTCGACCGTGGTCGGCCGCGGAAAGGCGCTCGTGGGCGTCGTCACCTCCAAGACCAAGACGCAGCCCTCCGGCCACCTCTCGGTCGTCGATCTCGCCACCAAGGCCGTGACCGCGACGTGCGATCTCGGCGGGCAACCCGACTCGCTCGCCCTCAGCGACGATGGCCGGTTCCTGGCCATCGCGATCGAGAACGAACGCGACGAGGAGGTGAACGACGGCAATCTTCCGCAGCTTCCCGGCGGCAACCTCACGATCTTCTCGATGGGGACGGACGGCGCGCCCGATTGCGCCTCGAAGAAGGTGGTCGAACTGACCGGGCTCGCCGCGATCGCGCCGGAGGACCCGGAACCGGAGTTCGTCGACATCAACGATCGCAACGAAGCCGTTGTGACGCTTCAGGAAAACAACCACATCGCCATCATCGACCTTGCCACCGGCAAGGTGCTCTCGGACTTCCCGGCGGGCAATGTCGACCTCAAGAATGTCGACACCAAGAGCGACGGCGTGATCGCTCCCATCGAGAGCATCAAGGGTGTGGCCCGCGAGCCCGACGCCGTCCACTGGCTCGACAACGATCGCTTCGTGACCGCGAACGAAGGCGACTGGAAGGGCGGCAGCCGCGGCTTCACGGTGTTCAAGCGGGACGGCACCGTCGAATATGACAGCGCCGAGACGCTGGAACATCTGGCGATGCGCCTCGGGCACTATCCGGAAAAGCGCTCGAAGGCGAAGGGCGTCGAGCCGGAGGGCGTCGAGGCGGCGACCTTCGACGGCCAGAAGCTGATCTTCATCGGTACGGAACGTGCCTCGCTGATCGGTGTTTACGAAGACATGGGAGACGGCAAGGCGCCGGTCTTCCTGCAGGCGCTGGCCGGCGGCGCGGCGCCGGAAGGCCTGCTGGCCATTCCGTCGCGAGGCTTGTTCGTCTCCGCCAGCGAGGCCGACAGGCGCGAGGAGGGCGGAATGGGCTCCGTCGTCACCATCTATCAGCGTTCGGGCGAGCCGGCCGCCTACCCGACAATCGCCTCCGTCAACGGACCGGACGGCACCCCGATCCCGTGGGGCGCGATTTCCGGCGCGGCCGCCGATCCGACCGTTCCCGGACGGCTATACGCGGTGACGGACAGCGCCTATGCCCAGGCCCGCATCCTCACGATCGACACCACCAAGAAGCCCGCCGCGATCGTGAGTGCGATCACGGTGATGCGCGACGGCAAGCCGGCCGAGCACCTCGATCTCGAAGGCATCGCCATCCGGCCGCAGGGCGGCTTCTGGCTGGCTTCGGAGGGTAACCCCGAGCGCAAGAAGGCGCCGACGCAGAACCTGCTGATCTCGGTCGACGACAAGGGCGAAATCCGCCAGGAAATCGCGTTGCCGGAGGACGTGGCGCGGCAGGCCACGCGGTTCGGCTTCGAGGGCGTGACCGTGACCGGCAAGGGCGACGACGAACTTGTCTGGCTTGCCCAGCAGCTGCCCTGGAAGAACGATCCGAAGAACACCACCAAGCTGATCGCCTATAGCCCGACCAAGCAGACGTGGGGCGCGGTGCGCTATCCGCTGGAGCAGAGCGAGCGCGGCTGGGTCGGCCTCTCCGAAATCACCGCGGTCGGCGACAAGGGCGTCATCGTGCTGGAGCGCGACAACGGCGTCGGCAGCAAGGCGGCCGTCAAAGTGCTGATGTTCGTGCCGTCGTTCGAGCTGAAGCCGGTGCCGCTCGACAGCGCCAACATGCCTGTCGTCCGCAAGACGCTGGTGCACGACCTGCTGCCCGACCTCAAGGCCACGCACGGCTACGTGCTGGAGAAGGTCGAGAGCTTCGCGGTGGACAGCAAGGGCGACGCCTTCGTCATCACCGACAATGACGGTGTCGACGGATCGTCCGGCGAGACGATGCTGATCCGCCTCGGCGAAATCCAACACATCGTGAACTGAGCGCGCGAGCGAACGGGCGGCCATCGCGGCCGCCCGCCGTCATTCTACCGCGCGCCGGCCCCGGCGCGCGGGGTCGTCAGGCCGCGAACTTGAGGCCGATGATGCCGGCGACGATCATCAGGATGCAGACGATCCGCGCGACCGTCGCCGCCTCGCCGAGAAACACGATGCCCAGGATGACCGTGCCGACCGTGCCGATGCCGGTCCAGATCGCGTAGCCCGTGCCGATCGGAAGCGTCTTCAGGGCAAGCGCGAGAAGCCACACGCTCAGCGCCATGCTGGCCACGGTGAGGATGGACGGCAACGGCCGCGTAAAGCCGTCGGAATATTTCAGGCCGATCGCCCAGCCGGTTTCGAACAGGCCGGCGACGATGAGATAAAGCCACGCCATGGCGGGACTCCGCATTCGGGCGGAGTCGTCTCCACCGGGTGACAAGCCGGTTCGGCACGAGGTCGTCCTCGCGCCCACAATCTAGGCATTCGCGCGCGATGCGGCAATGCAGGCGATGGCATGACAGGGTTGCCACCCCGCCATGGCGGAATTGCCCTCGCCTGCCCGCCTCAGGGCACGCATCCCGCGCAGATCGAACGAGCCGGACGATCAGGATATGCTCAAGCTTTTGAATCTGGAGCGATTTCTTGTCCATCTGACGATTCCATCAGATCGGAAAGCGCTCTAGATCGGGCTTGCGAACAGGTGCTCGACACCGACACCGAGATCGTCGCAGACGAGGCCGGCCAGAATGTTGCGGTGGCAGTGCTCCGGATGACGTTCGAAGCACAGCAGACAGATCGGCCGGCCGGACCGGACGATGTCGGTCAGGACCGCGCGTTCTGCAATCGCTTCGGGCGTCTCGAGATGTGCGTCGTAGATGGTTTTGAGGTCGTTCCAGCGGCCGGTGCGCGCGGCGAGGCGGCCCTCAGCCGGCGTGCCGAGCTTGCGCAGGTGGAGATAATCGATCCCCCGCTCCGCGACGCCGGCGGCGAGCTGGCGCTTGGAAAAGCCCGGCCGGCGCGAGGCCGCGACGGCGCGTATATCGACGAGGAGCGCGACACCTGCCTCCGCCAGCGCATCGATCACGGCCGGTTGCGTCACCTGCTCGTATCCGATGGTGAAGATCGGCACTTTCGCCGAGGTCGCCGTCATGTCCCTGCCCCGCTTTTCCCGGCTACCGCTCAGGTGAAGATAATCCGTTTGCCGCCGTCGGCGGGCTCGGCGACGCCCCCGGCCGCGGCGATATAATCCATCACCACGTTCGCAAGCAGAAGCCCATCGGTGGCGCCGATCAGCACCGTGCCGTCCCGGAGCATGTCGTAGGAATCGCCGCCGGCGAGCATGAAATTGTTGGATGCGACCGCAAGGGTCGCCTGAGGATCGACCGGCACGCCGTTGCGCTTGAGGGAGACCACGCGCGAGCCGACCGGCGCGCTGGCGTCGACCTCCACCTCGATGCCGGACACCTGCGGGAAACGGCCGCCGGCATCGTTCAGCCGGGAGAAGCCGTTCTCCAGCGCGGCCTTGAGCGTCGCGCCGCTGATCCTGACGAGCACGGAGGTGTTGCCGAACGGCAGTTCGGTCAGAATATCGCGCCGCGTCAGCATGGTGCCCGGCGGATAGCGGGTGTCGCCGCGGATCGAACCGCCGTTGATGATGGCGACGTCGGCCCGCGTGGAGCGGGCCAGGGCATCGGCGATGACGTCGCCGATCAGCGCCTCGCGGGTGCGCACGATGATGGTGCGGCTGTCTAGTTCCACCTTCGTCGGGCCGAGATCGACATCGAGCGCCTTGGAAAGCTGCTTCTCGAAGCCGGCGACGACCGCCGTCACCTCGGGATCCGGCACGACATCAATGGTGTCGTAGATGCGGAAGCTCGGTGTCCAGGTCACCTGCCGCCGGCCGTTCTGTTCCCGGACCTTGACGATGAAGTCGATGGCCGTGACGTAGTTGCCGTCCTCGTTCGATTCCACATGCAGCGCCGCGCCGTCCCAGCGGATCGCGAGGTCATGGATGTGGCCGGTCAAGAGGACGTCGACGATGCGCTCGCGGATGATCTGGTCGTCTAGCGAGCGCTGGGCGTGGGCAACGCACACGACCATGTCGACCCCCTGCTTGCGCAGCGCCGCGGCCTGCTCGCGCAGCACGTCGAGGCTCGGCAGGAACTTCAGGCTGCCCGGCTGCGAGACATCCGGCGTGGTGTCGAGCGCGAGCCCGACGAAACCGAGCCGGACGCCGCCGAGTTCCACGATCTCGTTGTCCCGGATGCCGGGAACCGCCGTTCCGTCGGCCTGCCGCATGTTCGCGGCATAGACGGGGAACTTGCAGGCGGCGAGGCGCGTGAAAAACACGGCCTCGCCGAAATCGAATTCGTGGTTGCCCGGCACGAAGAAGTCCGGCCTGACCATGTTGGTGAGGGTGACGATGTGCTCGCCCTTGTCGAAGCTCGACATCAGCGAGGGCGAGAACGTGTCGCCGCCGTGGGTGAACATCATCGGCGTGCCGTGCGCCCGCTCGGCCTTCACCACGGCCGCCAGCTTGGGAAAGCCGCCCCAGCCCTTCACGTCCGACATGCGGTAGATGTCGTTGACGTGGAGCAAAGTGAACGTGGTGCCCGGGGCTGGCCCGGCTTCGGCGGCGCGCACGAGACCCGGCATGAAGCCGAGCGACAGCCCGGCCCCCAGACCGACGCCGAGGGTTTCGCGGCGGGTAAGCTTCGGCATCGGACGGCACTCTCTGTCGGGGCTTGCGCTTCGGAATTTGCGCTGGGGCGGCGCAACATGCCGCGAGATTAGCGCCGGCCCGACGGCGGTGACAATCGCCGCCGAAGAGAGACGCCGCTCGGCACCCGCGCGAGATCGCGTCAGGCCCGCAAGATCGCGTCAGGCCTGATCAAGCGGAGCCGGGGCGCGGAAGCCCATCAGCGTTTGGGTGGGGAAGTCGTAGACGCGCCCGGTTTCGGTGAAGGAGGGCTTCAGCAGTTCCAGCAGCGGCGGCACCAGATCGGACGGCGGCGGCAGCAGCTCGGGATCTTCGCCCGGCATCGCCTGCTTGCGCATCCGCGTACGCGTGGCGCCGGGATTGACGAGGTTTACCCGCAGCGACGTCTTCTCGGTCTCGGCCGCGTAGGCGCGCACCAGCGCGTCGAGGGCCGCCTTCGAGGCCGCATAGGCGCCCCAGAACGGCCGGCCGCGCCACGCCGCGCTCGACGACAGGAAGATCGCGCGGCCGTGCTCCGACTGCCGCAGCAGCGGGTCGAGCGAGCGGATCAGCCGGGCGTTCGCCGTGACATTGACGGTGAGGACGTCTTCCAGCGCCTTCGGCTCGAGATGGCTGACCGGGGTCAAAGGCCCGAGAATGCCGGCATTGCCGACGAGCACGTCGAGCCGTCCCCAGCGGGAATGCAGCGCGGCCCCGAGGCGGTCGAGGGCCGGAAGATCCTTCAGGTCGGCGGCGACCAGCGTGATCGGTTCGCCGCCCGCCGCGCGGATCTCGTCGTCGAGTTCCTCGAGCGCGCCCACGGTCCGGGCAAGTGCCACGACGTGCGCGCCGCCCGCGCCTAGGCCGAGCGCCAGCGCCCGGCCGATGCCGCGCGAAGCACCCGTGACCAGAGCGATCCTGCCGGCGAACGGCTTATGGGCGTCAGTCTTCCCGGCGGTGTCGTCCGCGACGGCGCCTTCGCTCATGGTGTTCCCCCGAACGTCTTCTTGGTCTTGATCGGAAAGCAGTCTGACGCATCCACGCGCGGCAGGCCAGCCTGCAGGGGCATGGCTCCACAAGGCCGGCTCAGTCGTTCGCCGGCCGGCCCGTCGGGGCGCCGCGACGATCGGCGCGCTGCGATCAGCCGACGGCGGCGAGACGCGGGGGACGGCGCGGCGCCTCTTCCTGGTGGTCGGTCAGCCGGGTCGGATATTCGCCGGTGAAGCAGGCATCGCAGAACTGCGGCTCGGCGTTCTGGCGCCTCGCCTCGCCGACGGCGCGATAAAGCCCGTTGATGCTGAGGAAGGCGAGGCTGTCGACCTTGATGAAGGCCGCGATCTCCTCGACCGACATGCGCGAGGCGATCAGCTTCGACTTCTCCGGCGTGTCGACACCGTAGAAGCAGGAATCGGTCGTCGGCGGGCTGGCGATGCGCATGTGCACTTCGGTGGCGCCGGCGTCGCGGACCATCTCGACGATTTTCAGGGAGGTGGTGCCGCGCACGATGGAATCGTCGATCAGCACCACGCGCTTGCCCTCAAGCATGGCGCGGTTGGCGTTGTGCTTCAGCTTCACGCCCATGCGGCGGATCGAATCCGTCGGCTGGATGAAGGTGCGGCCGACATAGTGGTTGCGGATGATGCCGAGTTCGAACGGAAGGTTCGCTGCCTGGGCGTAACCGATGGCGGCCGGCGTGCCGGAATCCGGCACCGGCACCACGAGATCGGCCGGAGCCGGGGATTCGAGCGCGAGTTCGGCGCCGATATTCTTGCGGACATTGTAGATGTTGCGGCCTTCGACGACCGAATCCGGCCGGGCGAAGTAGACATATTCGAAGATGCAGAAGCGCGGACGCACCGGCTGGAACGGGCGCAGGCTCTCGATGCCGCGCTCGGTGATGACCACGAGTTCGCCCGGTTCGATGTCGCGGATGAAATGGGCGCCGATGATGTCGAGGGCGCACGTCTCCGAGGCGAGCACCGCGGCGCCGTCGAGTTCGCCGAGCACCAGCGGGCGCACGCCGAGAGGATCGCGGCAGCCGATCATGCCGCCCTCGGAGAGCGCGACGATGGCATAGGCGCCCTCGATCTGGCGCAGCGCGTCGACGAGACGGTCGATCAGCGGGCCGCGGTTCGACGTGGCAATCAGGTGGATGATGGTTTCGGTGTCGGAGGTCGACTGGAAGATCGAACCGCGCCCTTGAAGCGTGCGCTTCAGCACGCGGGCATTGGTGAGATTGCCGTTGTGGGCGACCGCGAAGCCGCCGCCGGCGAATTCCGCGAACATCGGCTGGACGTTCTGAAGCACCGGCGCGCCGGTGGTGGAATAGCGGGTGTGGCCGATGGCCTTGTTGCCCTTGAGCCGTTCCATGACGGCGGGCTTGGTGAAGGTGTCGCCGACGAGGCCGATATGGCGTTCGAGACAGAACGCCTCGCCGTCGAGAGAGACGATGCCGGCGGCTTCCTGCCCGCGGTGCTGCAGGGCGTGAAGACCGAGCGCCGTCAGCGCCGCCGCCTCCGGGTGCCCGAAGACGCCGAAGACGCCGCACTCCTCGTGCAGGTGATCGCCGTCGAAGGGACCGGCCGCTTCCACGCCGGACCCGGCGCCGTACTGGTCGTGAACGTCCATCGCCATCCCTCTCAACCGCTCGGGTGGCCGGCCCGGTGCGAAACCTCGCCCGGCCGGAACCGCTTCCTCGAACCGGCTTCCAAGAACAAGACCCCGGAGCACGGAATGCGCCGAGGTCACGCAGAAAGCCGGACTGTCGGAGCGCATCGCCGATCACGGATGAGGCGACAGCGCTCCAGCCTTCGCCCCGATCATCGATGTAGCCGCTTCACTGTCGCGTCCGTCGAGGCGGTCCTCGCCATGGCGGGTTCGACGGCAGTCGCAACGACCCCAATATAGGAAGCCCACGCGGCAAACCAACACGAAGTCTGCCTGCGCCGGCACCTTTAACCGTCTCCAAGGTCGCCAACAACCCCTTTGGCGGCAAAGCGGATCCGCTCGTTCCGCATGGGCGTCCGCGCTGGAACGCGGGCGCATCGCATCGTCCGGCTTCCGCCTGGCGAGAGGATGGCCGGTAGGCCGCCCGCCGCCTACTGCGCCGGGGCTGCGGGTGCCGCCGCGGGCGGTGCAGCCGGCGGGGACTGCTGGTTGCCGTCGGTCGACTGGATCAGCTGATCAAGGCTCTGGCGCGAGTTGTTGCCGTAGGCCGGATCGTTGGGCGACGCCGTGCCGCGCGTCTCGCCAGCGCCTTCGCCGGTGCCGCTCTGGGTGTCGCCGCCCGGTGCCGGCGTCTCGGCCGGTGGCAGCACGCCGCCGAGGGTGCCGAGGCGTTCGCGCAGCATCGCATCGGGGTTCGACGGCAACAGCGCCATCAGCCGCTGGCCGAGATCGTCCAGCATCGGCCGCGAGCGGGCGTCCGCGACCCAGCTCGGCTGCTTCGCCGGCGGAACCAGCCAGTTGAAGAACAGCATCGCCACGACCAGCAGCAGGATGCCGCGGGCCGCGCCGAACACGAATCCGAGCGCCCGGTCGACGAAGCCGACCCGGCTGTCGATGACGAAATCGGAGATCTTCATGGTGATCACGCTGACGATGATCAGCGCCACGAGGAAGATCGCCGCGATGGTGAGCGCCAGCGCGAGGTGGGGATTCTTGACGTATTGCTGGGTGAAGGGAAGCAGCTTGTCGTAGAACGCGTAGGCCGCGACGGCTGCCGCAACCCAGGACGCGATGGAGAGCACCTCGCGGACGAAGCCGCGCACCATGGCCAGCACCGCGGACAGGAGAGTGACGACGAGGACAACCCCGTCGAGAGCTGTGATCGACATCTGTCGGTTATCCCTCGTGCGGCGCGAAGCGGGCCGCCGAATCCCACGACCGTGTTCGGAACGCCGACGGCACCGTACACCGGACACCGGCGGCAAACGCAACGCGACTCAAATCCAACTTCTTCCAGAAACGGCCCCGGCGCGGCATCGTCGCCGCCTCACATCTCGGGCTCCCAATCGCCATCGTCCCAGCGGCCCGCTGCTTCACGGCCCGCCTCTGCCCGGGTCAGCCCTGCCCGCCCCGTTCCAGTTCTCGTCGCCGGGCCGGCGATCTGCCTGCCGCCCGAGCGGAAACGGTCGCGGTCCGGCCCGCTCACCGCGCGCGCACCCTCGGCACGGTGTCCGCCGGCGACGTCCGCGACGAGATCGGCCAGAGCCGCCGTTCCCCGCACCGCGATCGACCGCCCGCGCGCTTCCTCGCCGGCCACGGCCTCCGGAACCACGGCCGACTGGAAACCGAGCTTTTCGGCTTCCTTGAGGCGCGACGCCGCGTGGCCGACCGGCCGGATGCGGCCCGTCAAGCTGACTTCGCCGAAATAGACGCAATCCGGAGGAAGGGCAACCCCGCTCAGGGACGACACCAGAGCCGCCGCCACGGCGAGGTCGGCCCCCGGCTCCACGATGCGCAACCCACCGGCAACATTGAGGTAAACGTCGTTCGAGCCGAACCGCACGCCACAGCGTGCCTCCAGCACGGCGAGAATCATCGCGAGGCGGTTGCCGTCCCAGCCGACGGTGGTGCGCCGTGGCATGGAAAGCGGAGACGGCGCGACGAGCGCCTGGATTTCGACGAGAAGCGGGCGGGTGCCCTCCATTCCGGCGAACACCACCGTGCCGGGGCTCGACTGGTCGCGGTCGCCGAGGAACAGCTCCGACGGGTTCGGCACCTCGCGCAGGCCGAGGCCGGTCATCTCGAATACGCCGATCTCGTCGGTCGGCCCGAATCGGTTCTTGGTGGTGCGCAGCACGCGGAACGGGCCGGAGCCGTCGCCCTCGAAGCTCATGACCGCATCGACCATGTGTTCCACGACGCGCGGTCCGGCGATCTGGCCGTCCTTCGTGACATGGCCGACGAGTACCACCGTCGCGCCGCTCTGCTTGGCGTAGCGGATCATCGCGTGGGCGCAGGCGCGCACCTGCGTCACCGTGCCGGGCGCGGATTCCGCGGCGGCGGTCCAGAGCGTCTGGATGGAATCGATCACCACCAGCGCCGGCTTCTCGCCCGCCAGCGTGGCGAGAATATCCTCGACGCTCGTCTCCGCCGCGAGCGCGACCGGCGCGCCGGCAAGGCCGAGGCGCTCGGCGCGCAGCCGCACCTGCGCGGTCGCTTCCTCGCCCGAGACATAGACCACCTTCTCGCCGGTCCTCGCGAGCGCGGCGGCGGTCTGGAGCAACAGCGTCGACTTGCCGATGCCGGGATCGCCGCCGATCAGGATGGCGGAACCGCGCACGAAGCCGCCGCCCGTCACCCGGTCGAGTTCGGCGATGCCGCTCTCGATGCGCGGCGCCTGCGGTTCGCTTCCGGACAGGGAGGCGAGCGGGATGTTGCGGCCCTTGCGCGGCGAGGCCTTCGGCCCGGCGAGCACCCCGTCGTCGGCTTCCTCGACGATGGTGTTCCAGGCGCCGCAGGCCTCGCACTTGCCCGACCATCGATTCGTGACCGCCCCGCAGGACTGGCAGACGAACTGTGTTCGGGATTTGGCCATCTAACCGGCGAACCTTCTGCCTGTGGCCGTCAGCGGGGACGCCCGGCGCCGATATAGCGGCGGGCGTAGCGGCGGCCGAGATGGGTCAGGATCTCGTAGGGAATGGTGCCGGCGCGCGCCGCCACGGCATCGAGTGAGGCGTGGTGGCCGAACAGCTCGATATAATTGCCGCGCCGGGTAAATTCGGACGGCACGTCCGTCACGTCGAAGGCCATCAGGTCCATCGAAACGCGGCCGAACAGCGGCACGGCGATGCCGCCGAGCGAGCCGAGGGCACCCGGGTCGCCGTCGCGACCGCCCGCTGCCCGGGGAAAGCCGTCCGCATAGCCGACCGAGACGATGGCAATGCGGGTGTCGCGGGTGGTGGTCTCGGCGGCGCCGTAGCCGACTGTCTCGCCGGCCTTGACCGAACGCATCTGGACGATGCGCGCCTCCAGGGTGACGACCGGCCGCATCGGGTTCTCGTAACCCGAGACGGCGCCGCCGCCATAGAGCGCGATGCCCGGCCGCACCAGGTCGAAATGATAGCCGCGATCGGTCAGGGTCGCCGCCGAGTTGGCGAGCGACACCCGCACACCCGGCAGAAGCGCCCGCGCGGCGCGGAAGCTCTTCAACTGGCTGCGGTTCATCGGGTGGTCGGGCACGTCGGCGCAGGCGAGATGGCTGATGACGAGATCGATGCCGGCGCGCCCCGGCAGCGTCCCGTTCGCGGCGAGCGCCGCGACTTCGCCCAGCGAGATGCCGAGGCGGTTCATGCCGGTATCGATGTGCAGCGCGGCGGGCGGCGTGTCGCCGCCGCGGCTGCGGCGGTAATCGACCCACTCGGCGATCTCCGCCTGGGAGCCGAGCACCGGGCTCAGCCGAGCCGCCGCGAACACCGGCGCCGCACCGGCGGGCAGGCCGTTCAGCACGAAGATGTCTGCGTCCGGCGACGCGGAGCGGGCCGCCAGCCCTTCTGACACGAGCGCGACGAAGAACGTGCGGCAGCCTGCCGCCGTCAGCGCGCGCACCGCCGCGTCCAGGCCGATACCGTAGGCGTCGCCCTTGACGACAGCGGAGCATTCCGCCGGAGCGGCCTGCTCGGCGAGGGTGCGCCAGTTCTCGACGAGGGCGTCGAGGTCGATGACGAGCCGTCCCCCGGTGAAGGCGCGCATGTCGCCCGCCAGCGCGGCCATGTTCTCGGCGTGGGTGCGGGCGGCGTCGGAATCCTCCGTGCGCTGCCTGTCGTCGTCGGTCGCCTCTCGGCTATCGGGCGCGGTCATCCGCTCTCATTCCAGTCTGTCGGGCAGCGAAACTTCGCGCGCGAGATTCGAGAATCGGGTCACTTCGGCATCGAATTGCAGCAGCACCGTGCCCGTGGGGCCATGTCGCTGCTTGCCGATGATCACTTCCGCGACGCCGGCCACGGTCTCCATCTCGTTCTGCCAGGAGAAGAACTCCTCGGAGCCCTCCTTCGGCTTCTTGTTCTTGAGATAATATTCCTCGCGGAACACGAACATGACGACGTCGGCGTCCTGCTCGATGGAGCCGGATTCGCGCAGGTCCGAGAGCTGCGGCCGCTTGTCGTCGCGCGATTCCACCTGACGGGAAAGCTGGGAGAGCGCCAGCACGGGCACGGCGAGCTCCTTGGCGAGCGCCTTGAGGCCGGTGGTGATCTCGGTGATTTCCTGCACGCGGCTTTCGGAGCGCTTGGCGGAGCCCTGGAGCAGCTGGAGATAATCGACCACCAGCAGGTCGAGGCCGCGCTGGCGCTTCAGCCGCCGGGCGCGGGCGGCGAGCTGGCCGATGGAAAGGCCGCCGGTCTGGTCGATATAGAGCGGTAGCGTCTGGATTTCCTGGGCCGTCGCCGCCAGCCGCTCGAACTGCTCGGCATCGATGGAGCCGCGGCGGATCAGCGAGGACGGCACGCCGGACTGTTCGGCGAGAAGGCGCGTCGCCAGCTGCTCGGCCGACATTTCGAGCGAGAAGAAGCCGACGATGCCGCCATCCTCGGCCTTCACCGTGCCGTCCTGCAACGCCATGGCCTTGTAGTTGCGGGCGACGTTGTAGGCGATGTTGGTGGCGAGCGAGGTCTTGCCCATGCCCGGACGGCCGGCAAGGATGATGAGGTCCGAGCGCTGCAGGCCGCCCATGCTGCGGTCGAGGTCGCTCAGGCCGGTGGCGAGGCCCGAAAGCCCGCCCGCGCGCTCATAGGCGGCAGCCGCCATGTCGACGGCGGTCGTCAGCGCCTCGGAGAAGGTCTGAAAGCCGCCCTCGTAGCGCCCAGTTTCGGCGAGTTCGTAGAGCCGGCGCTCGGCGTCCTCGATCTGGCTCTTGGGCGGAGTGTCGATCGGCGAATCGAACGCGACATTCACCATGTCCTCGCCGATGTGAATCAGCGAGCGCCGCAGCGCGAGGTCGAAGATCAGCCGGCCGTGGTCTTCGGCATTGATGACGGTGGTCGAATCGGCGGCAAGGCGCAGCAGGTACTGCGTCACCGAGATGTCGGCGATCTGCTCGTCGGCGCCGAAGAAGGTCTTCAGCGTGATCGGCGAGGCGGTCTTGCCCGCCCGGATCAGCTGCGAGATCTTCTCATAGACCCGGCGATGGGCATCGACGAAGAAGTGCGTCGCCTCCAGGAAGTCGGAGACGCGATAGAAGGTCTCGTTGTTGACGAGGATGGCGCCGAGCAACTGACGCTCGAGTTCCACGTTGTGCGGCGCCATGCGGGCGAGCGGCCCGGCCGTTTCGATCTTGCGCGCGGTGGCGTCCATGCGGCTCTCCGGTGGCGCGATCTGAAAGCGCGCCGCTGTGCGGTCGGGTCCGAACCGCTGCCCTCCCCGGTCGCCGGGCATCTTCGCCGGAACCCGAATGGTCGGTGCGGTGCCGACGGCGGACACCTTGGTTAACCGCTTTGGAGTGGCGAGGGAAGCAACCGTGCTCACCCGCGCGGACGGCTCCCCGATATCAACAGGACAATATCAACCGGGGCCTGAGTCGGGGAGAGTCCATCGACACGGCGAGCGGCCGCGGAGGCGCACCGCCGTTCGATTCCCTACGGTTCGCCGGCGTCCGAACGCAGCCGGCCGAGCCAGGCCCGTGCGCCCTCAATGGTGCGGAAATCGTCCAGGCATCGCGCCGGACTCTCGGGAAAGGCGCTCGCCGCCATCTCCTTGAGGGCAGGGCCCGGGCCGAGTTCCAGGAAGGCCGTCGCTCCGGCCTCGACGCAGGCCTGAAGGCAGGCATCCCATTGTACAGTCTGCGATATCTGGGCTGCGAGCTTGTCGAGCCCCGAGCGGGCATCGACCACGGCGGCGCCGTCGATGCCGCTCAGGAGCCGGATGCCGGCCACGGGCAGACGGCGCACCGGGACCGCCTCGAGATCGGCACGGAACCGCACGGATGCCGACGCCAGACGCGCCGTGTGGGAGGCGACCTCCACCGGCACGTCGACGACGCGGGCGGCGTTGAGCCCCCTCGCCTCCCCGGCCAGGGCTTCGAGCGCGGTGCGGGCGCCGCCGATGACGAAGGCGTCGCCGGGATTGACGATGGCGACCGAGGTTCCGAACCGGGTGCAGAGGCCGTCGATCAGCGTACGGGAGAGGCCGCGCACGAACAGAAGGCCGTCGCCCGCCGGCGACGCGGCATCCATCGCCTCGGCACGGCGCGCGACGAGATCGAGGATGACGTCGGCCTCCACGACGCCGGCGACGCCCCAGGCGGCGACCTCGCCGACACTGTAGCCGGCGACGATGAGGCGCGCCGGCATCGCGTCGCGCAGGACCGTCATGGCGGCGAGGGCCTGCACGGCGGCGAGGATCTGGCCGACGCGGTTGCGGTGGAGGTTGTCCGGCGTCTCGGTCGCCACCATTTCGCGCGGGTCACGGCCGCCGAGAAGGCGCGCCGCCTGCGCGAACAGGCTCGCGGCCTGCGGCGCCTCGCCCGTCAGCGCGAACATGCCGAGGTGCTGCCGCCCCTGCCCGGAGCACAGGATCGCGAGGGTCATCAACGCCGCCTTTCTGGACTCTCGGGGACCGCTACGGAAACGCCGCGAACAGCGACGTGCGCACGGGGAGGAGCAGGATGGCGTGGGTCCGCATGATGGTCCTCGCGCCTACGAGCCTGATTGCTGGTCACGATCCTGGGCCGCCACGAACAGCGTCATGGCGAGAAGATCGGCCGAGCCGCCGGGGCTGAGGCGACGGGCGACGAAGCCTTCGTGCACCGAGCGCGCGTGATCGCGCCAGCCGGGCCGGCGGACACCGCCTTCGTCGAGGAAGGCGCGAGCCGCATCGCGCGCAAACGACAGGCCGTCGAGGCCGCCGCGATGCAGGAGGTTGGTGTCCTCGAGCGCGGCGATAAGGGCGAAGCAGGCCTCGATCCGCGCTGCCTCAGCGTCGCCCGGGGCGACCGCGATCCCTCTGCGCAACGCCGGAAGGCCGACGCCGTAGACGGTCGGAAAGCCGCTTGCCGCCTCCAGCCGCGCCCCGCCCGCGCCGAACCGGCGCCTCGCCGCCCCGCCGTGGCTGTGCAGAAGGATCGGACCATCGACAATATCCCGGCCCCAGAGGCGCGAGACGATCGTGCCGAGCGGTTCCCGCGGCGGGGCAAGCCCGGCCAGTCGCGCGCCCGCCGCGGCACACAGCAATCCAAGCCCGAAGATCGCGCCGCGATGGGTGTTGATCCCGGACGTCGCCGACAGCATCGCCGCCTCGGCCTCGATGCCAATCAGCCGGAGACGCGCCATGGCGCTGCCGTCGGCGCCGGCTTCGGCGAGAGCGCGCAGATAAGGCGCGATGGCCGCCGCGCTCGCCCGGAACGTGGCGGCGTCCATGTCGTCGTGGCTGCCCGCATCGACATGGCTGACGAGGCCGGGTTTCGGCCAGGTTTCCAGTTCGAGGAGCAGGCACTCGACGGCGCTTGCCGCGACCGCGTCGAGGTCGCGGGCGAGATCGTCCCGAGCGCCCGCCGGTGCCGACGGAGGGGACAAAGCCGGGCTCGCGTTCATGACGTCGGCGCTCCAGGCCAGAACAGGTCGGCACGGAGAAGGGAGACACCATGGAGCGTCTTCACCAGGAGGTCGCCTGCGCCGTCGTGAAACTCCCGCCAGTTGACCGCCGCGCCGTCCGCGCGGACGAACTCGCCGTCGAGCCGCATCGGCGCGTCTGCCTCCGCAACGGCGAGATCGGCGGCAAGGCCATGCAGATTCGCGCCCTGCTCCGCCACGAACAGAAGATCGATATCGGAGTTGCCGGTGAGATAGCTCTGGCCCGTCAGCGACTGCCAGGCGAGGCTTCCGAACACCCGAGCCGTCACGCCGTGGCGTTTCGCAAGGCCTTCGATCCGTTCGAGAACGGGTTGCCATTCGGCCGGTGCGGCTGCCGCAGCGTCGTGCAGGGCCGGAGGCGGCGTCACCGATACGACCTCGGCGGGCGGCACGACAAGCGCGAGCCTCCGCTTGCCAGTCGACGGGGGCGAAGGCAGGCCGAGCGCGATGCCGTCGCCGTCGCCGTCGCCGGGCATGGGCCTGCGGGTGACGAGCGGCCAATCGCTATCGGCCCAGAGCGAGACGAGCCGCTCGTCCTCGAGATCGCGCGGAACGGTGGTGAGCGTCCGCCAGCCCTCTGGGCTGACGAACACGAGATCGTGCCGCCGGATCGGCCGGTCACCCCTGCTGGAGGGCGAGATCATGGACGCGCCCGGCGATGTCTTCGGCCTTGAGGCGGCCGGCCCGCTCCTTGCCGAGCGCGCCACGGCGATCGCGCGTGTCCGGCATGTCCCCCAGCAATGCGCCGAGCTGGTCGGCGAGCGGCGCGGACGTGTCCCAGATCAGATGGACCGCCCCGGTCTGGGCGAGATTGGCGAGGCCCGGCGCGAACACCGGCGTCGACTTCGCCTTCTCCTCCAGAACCGCGATCGACAGCTTCGTCACCTTGGACATCGACGGCAGGTCCATCACGGCCGGATCGGCGCCGGGAATGCCGACGAGCACCCGCGTCGCGAGCGCCGTCGCAAGGAATGCGCCGGCGGCCGAGTGCCCGTAGAGGATGCCGACGGTCGGCCGGCCGTTCAGGTCGGCAAAGAGCAGGCATTTGGCGAGATGCGCCAGGAACTCGTTCAGGCCGAGCAGTTCGTCGCGCTTGCTCATGCGCTGGCTGTCGCTGTCGACGATAACGAGGATTGGCCCGCTGTCGACGCCGATGGAGGCGAGGACGTGGCGCGACAGGCGGATGGCATCGTCGATGCCGAGCGCGGTGCGGCCGGCGACGCCGACGACGAGCGCGCGGCCGTCACCCTTGAGCGCGCCGGAGCCCGTCAGGATGCCCCGGTCGTTCGTCACGTCGTGGCCGTCCGGGAACAGGCCGGTCAGGATTTCATCGAGCGTCACGGCTGCTGCTCCCGATCTTGCCGGCCAGGGCGATGAACTGTTCGGCGGGCATGCCGGGGATCGACCCGGCATCCGGTGCGCCTTCGGCGGTCCAGATGTCGGTCGCGTCCGCACAGGTGCCGAAGCGTTTCAGGCGGTCTTCGAGACGGGCCTGCTCGGCCTTCAGCGTGTCGAGACCGAAGATCCCGACCGAACCGAGAAGCGTCAGCGCTGCGTCGCGGAAATCCTGCCCGGTGTCGTCGACGAAAATCTCGGCTCCGCCGATCAGACGCCGGTGCTTGCCGCCCATCGTGCGCCACACCATGGCGCGGTCGCGGGCGTCGAATTCCTCGACGCCCCGGTTGGTTTCGATCACCTCCGGACCGGACACCGCGATGCGGCCCTGCTCGGAGACCGCCAGCGCAGAACAGCAACCGGCGATCAGGCCGCCGCCGCCATAGCAGCCGGCACGGCCGCCGACGAGGCCGATCACCTTCACGCCGGCAGAGCGTGCCTCGATGACCGCGCGCATGATCTCGGCGATGGAGAGTTCGCCGGCATTGGCTTCCTGCAGCCGAACGCCGCCGGTATCGAACAGGATGAGAACCGGCACCGAGCCGGTATCCCGCGCCGCGCGCAGCAGGCCCGTCAGCTTCGCACCGTGGACCTCGCCGAAGGCGCCGCCCATGAAGCGGCCCTCCTGGGCGGCGACGAACACGGGCGCACCGTCGAGCGTGCCGCGCCCGACCACGATGCCGTCGTCGAACTGTGCCGGCAGGTCGAACACGGCGAGATGGGGACTGACCTCGCGCAGTTCGGGACCGATGAACTCCTCGAAGCTGCCGTCGTCGAGCAGCAGGCGAATGCGATTGCGCGCCGAGGCCTCGTACCAGCTCATCGACCTGTCGACGGCATGTCCCGTGCTTTTCTGGATCGCGCTCATTGGTCGTTGTCCTCCATCAGCCGCGCGGCCTGCGCGAGCCGCAGCATGACGGTGTCCGGCCGTGCGCCGCCGTCATTGACGGAAAATCGGATGCCGCCGGGCGAGTAGCGCTCGACGAAATCGGCGGTCACCGCATCCCACACCGCGCCGAAACCCTCGGCGGCGGTCTTGATCTCCAGCCGGCATTCCTCGGCCGGCAGAACGCGTTCCGCGAGCACCTCGAGGTTGCCGGAGGCGACAACGCCGATGATGGCCATCTTCCTGGAACCACCGGACGGCTTGCGGGCCTGGTGGCGAAAAGCCAGATCTTCCATGGGGCTGTTTCCTCTCACCAGTTGCGGAATCGCGAGGGCGGGGCATAGAGCCCGCCCGACCACCGCACGAGATCCTTGATGGAACGCGCCGCCAGCATGCTCCGGTCGGCGTCGAGCGGATCGATGCCGAGGTCCTCCGGACGGCGGATGACGCCGCGCTCACGCAGGCGCTGAACCATCGCCGCGTCCCGGCCGCGGCCGACATCGGTATAGCCGGCGACGCCGCGGATCGCGTGCTCGCGCTCGTCCGCGTTGCGGCAGAGCAGCAGGTTGGCGATGCCTTCCTCGGTGACGATGTGCGTGACGTCGTCGCCGTAGATCATCACCGGCGCCAGATCGAGCTTCAGCTTGTCGGCGAGCGCGATGGCGTCGAGCTTCTCCACGAACAGGGGGACGTTCTTGTCGCCGAAGGTCTCGCCGATCTGGACCACGAGCTTGCGCCCGCGCCGCAGCGGCGCGGGACCGTCCGGATCCGCCTCCTGCCCGGCCTGAAGCCACGGCTCGCTCGGATGCCGCCTGCCCCGCGCGTCGGAGCCCATGTTCGGCGCGCCGCCGAAGCCGGCGATGCGCGATGTGGTGACGGTGGACGAATGTCCCTGCAGGTCGATCTGCAGCGTGGAGCCGATGAACATGTCGCAGGCATAGAGGCCGGCGACCTGACAGAAGGCGCGATTGGAGCGCAGCGAACCGTCAGGCCCGGTGAAGTAGATGTCCGAGCGGGCGCGGATGTAATCGTCCATCCCGACCTCGGATCCAAACGAGTGGATCTGCTGCACCCAGCCGGATTCGATCGCCGGGATCAGCGCCGGATGGGGATTGAGCGCGAAGTGGCTCGCGACCTTGCCTTTCAGGCCGAGCTTCTCGCCGAAGGTCGGCAGCAGCAGCTCGATGGCGGCGGTGCTGAAGCCGATGCCGTGGTTCAGACGGCGGACGCCATAGGGCGCGTAGATGCCCTTGATCGCCAGCATCGCCGTCAGAATCTGCGACTCGGTGATCGCGGCCGGGTCGCGCGTGAACAGCGGCTCGACGAAGAACGGCTTGCCGGACGGCACGACGAACTGCACCCGGTCTCCGGGAATGTCGACCCGGGGCAGCCTGTCGACGATCTCGTTCACCTGGGCGATGACGATGCCGTCCTTGAAGGCCGTGGCCTCGACGACGGTCGGCGTGTCCTCGGTGTTCGGCCCGGTATAGAGGTTGCCGTCCCTGTCCGCGCTCACGGCGGCGATCAGCGCCACGTTCGGCGTCAGGTCGATGAAGTAGCGCGCGAACAACTCCAGATAGGTGTGGACCGCGCCGAGCTCGATCTTGCCGCCGAACAGCATCGTCGCGATGCGCGCCGATTGCGGACCGGAATAGGCATAGTCGAGCCGCTTTGCGACGCCGCGGTCGAACAGGTCGAGATGTTCCGGCAGCACGACGCCTGACTGCACCATGTGCAGGTTGTTGACCTTGGCGAGGTCGACCGCGAGAAGCGCGGCGGCGAGCAGATCGGCCTGCTTCTGGTTGTCGCCCTCGATGCACACCCGGTCGCCCGGGCGAACGACGGCTTCGAGCAGGCTCGTGGCATCGCCTGCGGCAACGATCTTGCCGTCGGCAAGCTTGGCACCGGCGGCCAAGCGGGCGTCGCGCGCCTCGCGGCCTTGTCGCCAGGTTTTCATCATGTCACTCCCTGCCCCGCGCGTTCCGGCGCCTCCCCCGGCAGCCCAGGCCAGCGATACAGCGTTCGGCCTTCCAGCCCCAGCCCTTCGCGCGCCTGCGCATGTCCATCGTCCGAACGCGACAGCAATATGCCTGCAACTCCGGCCGTTGCACCAGCCCCCGCTACGGGCTGGTGCTTGCGTCTTGGGGGGTCATTTAGCCGCCGATACAGCGTCGCCGAAACTGCGCGCCGCGTCCGCGATCACCGCTGCCACCTGCTTCGGATGCGACACATAGACGGAGTGGCTCGCGCCGGGGATCTCGGTCGTATGGCTCTTGGCGCGGGTATAGTACCAGCGCTCCAGATCGGGGTTGATGATCTGGTCGTTGCCGGCGACGACGCCCCAGCTCGGCTTGGTCTTCCAGGCGGCCGCCGTCAGCGGGGTCGTGAAGACGTCGGCGGCCGCGAGCACCTGCGAACGGGCCGTGAATTCCGCCTGCGGACGCGGCAGGTCGGGTGCGAACAGCTTGGGGAAGTCGGCGGGATTGAGGTAGGTGAAGCCGTCCGCGGTCTTCTCGACGGCACCGGGCGTCCTGGCGAGGACACTCGGCATCTTCTTGCCGAGCGCGCCCTCGTCTTCCCCGACATCGGGCGCGTGGGCGGCGACATAGACGAGCCCGACCACCTGCGGATCGACGCCGGCCTCGGTGATCACCGAGCCGCCGTAGCTGTGGCCAACGAGGAGCACGGGACCGTTCTGGAGATCGATCACGCGCCTGGCGGCCGTCACGTCGGCCCCGAACGACGTCTCCGGCTCCTGCACCATGGTGACGTTGAAGCCTTCCTTGGTGAGAATGTCGTAGACCGGCTTCCAGCCGGAGGCGTCAACCCACGCGCCGTGGACCAGAACGATGTTCTTCAGGGGCGCGGCGGCGGCCGGAACGACGGCCGAGGTCAGGGCGAGGGCGGCGGCGAAGGCGAGCGAGATGCTTTTGTTCTTCATGTTCAGCTCCATCGGTAAGAACTGTTCCTTGTTTATAACCTCATCTCGTCGGCATATTTCTATTTAAAATGGTACTTTCTTCTTTGCACGTCTGACGAGGATTTGCTTTGAACGGTCTCGCAGCAGGGCGTGGACGGGCGAAAAAAAGCCAGACACGGCCGTGCGGCCCGGGCGGCACCCCAGGAGTGCCGCGCCAGGCCGAACGGCCGTCGAATCCGGACGAAAAAAGGGAGGAGGCTCAGGCGCCGGCGACGAGAGCGCGGTCGATGCAGGCGATCATGGCGTCGCCTTCGAAGGGTTTGGCGAGGAAGCCCACCGCCCCTGCAGCCACGGCCTGCTGACGGACGCGGTCCTCGGGAAAGGCCGTGATGAAGATCAGCGGGGTCCGGTCGCCTTTCGCCCGCAGGACGTTCTGAAGCTCTATGCCCGTCATCCCGGGCATCTGCACATCGGTGATGACGCAGGCCGTGTTGCCGGCCCGGGGCGAGCGGAGGAACTCCTCCGCCGATGCGAACGTGCTCGTCGCGAAGCCGAGAGACCGGACGAGATTTTCGGTCGCCACGCGCACGGCCTCGTCGTCGTCGATAATCGTGATCATCGTGTTGTGGGTCACGTCGGACAATCCTTACAAGAAACCGAGGAGCGCCACCGATGAATGTCTGGGCCTGAGCGTCGGCATCGATTCATTCTGCAACAGGCGGGCCGGGACAGGGAATTATACGCAGGTTTGCCCCTGCCCTTCCCTGCCCTGTGCCCGTCCGCCTCGTGTGCAGGCGGCGTCAGTTGCGGCGGCTGTTGGCGGAGCGCCACTGATGCGGCGTATCGCCGACGAAGCGCTTGAAGACGGTGGTGAAATGCGCCTGCGTCTGGAACCCGACATCGAGGGCGATCCCGACCAGGCTTTCGGAGGTGGTGGTCAGCAACTCCATCGCCCGGTCGATCCTCCGCCGCAGGATGAACTCATGGGGGCGGATACCGGTTGCGAGACGGAACTGGGCGGCGAAGTGCATCCGGCTCAGACCGGCGGCGGCCGCCATGTCAGCGAGCGTGACGGTCTCGGAGAGGTGCGCGTCGACATAGGCCTTCACACGGGCGAGCCGCCACTTCGGCAGGGCCGCCTTCGCGCGATGCTGCCGCGCCGGCGGGGCGGCGTTCTCGGCCTGCCCGGCGCGCATGCCGAGCATCCGCGTGACGATGGCGAGCCGGACGGCGTCGGCATAGAGGCCGCCGAATTCGCGCCCGTCGCTCTCGGCCGCCTCCAGCGCACGGGAGAGGCGCTGCACGACGGGATCGCTCCCGGGCATGGCAGAGGCGGTATCGTCGCCTTGGCGGATCAGCCGGCCGAGATCCTGCATCACCGCGTCCGGCTCGCCGATCTCCAGGCGCAGCACGGGGCCGGGAACGCCAGCGGCACTGCGGGCATGATCACCGGTGACAGGGGTGCCGACCACATGGACGCGCCCGGTACCCGGCTGCGAACGGCCGGACACCGCGAGCGTCAGGCCCATGTGGTCCAGACGGACGATGATCTCCGAGCTGACCGCATCCCGATCGCTGCCCGCGATGTCGAAATCGTCCGCATCGGAAGCCGAACCGGGCGTGTCAAAGCCGGCCAGGCTGCGGGCCACGATCTCCCCGTCGACGGGGCGCTGCATAAGGTGTTCGATGGAGTTCCAGCGGAACGGCATGGGAGCGACCTCCTCGGCAGTCGGCGTTGATGTCCTGAGCCGGAGGGTGCGACCGGGAAGAGCAAGGTGTCCGCTGTTGTCCGGACGGGTCCGATCCGGTTGCCGGATCGATATCTTGCTGCTGTCCCGCTTCGCTCATCGCCGGCGGTGATGAGCCAAGAATAGCCATCAGGGCGCGCCGCTCCATTCTACCTGCGTTTGCTCGATCAACTCATGAGATGGGAGGGGGCATACCTTCGTATGACCGTTCGGCGACGCGCGCCGGTGCGGATCGGAAAAAGACCGGATTCGGCGAAAGACCCGTCCGGTGCACGCGTGGTTGGCTCGCTGCCAGAGATTCATCCTTTGACCGAGAGCCGCCATGAACACCATCGTAAAGCCCGCGGACCTCGACACGCGGCAACCGATATCGACCGCGCAGGCGCTGGCCGATGCCCCTGCCGAGCGCCCACCCGAGCGTCCCGCCGAGCCCTCTGCCGCACCCCCTGCGCGGAACGAGGCAGCCGGCGCCAAGCCGCGCTTCAGGCTGGGTCGCCTTCTGCGCACCGCAGCGGCGATCGGCGCTTTGGGCGCGGCTGCCGTCTTCGGCTGGCAATACTGGACGGTCTGGCGGTTCGAGCAGTCGACCGACGACGCCTATGTCCAGGCCGACGTCGTGTTCATCGCGCCGAAGGTGGCCGGCTACCTGCGCACCGTGAACGTGGAAGATAACCAGCCGGTCAAGGCCGGCGACGTGCTGGCGACCATCGACCCGCGCGACTATCAGGCGGCGGTGGACCAGGCGACGGCGGATGTCGCCGAGGCGAGCGCGACGATCGACAGCGACAAGGCGCAGCTTCAGGAACAGCTTGCCGTGATCCAGGAAGCGCAGGCGACGATCACCTCCGATCAGGCCGCGGCAACCTTCGCCGATCTCAACGACAAGCGGTTCGGCACGCTGGCCCGCGACGGCTTCGGCACGCTGGAGAACGCCCAGCAGGCGGCATCGCAGACCGCCCAGGCCACCGCCCAGATCGCCAGGGACAAGGCGGCCCTGCTCGCGGCTGAAAAGCAGGTCGATACCCTCGACGCGGCGATCGAGCAGGCGAAGGCGACGCTCGCCCACAACAAAGCCGTGCTCGATCAAGCCAGGTTGAACCTCGGCTACACGGTCCTGCGGGCGCCGGTGGACGGCGTGGTCGGTGCCCGAACGCTGCGCGTCGGTCAGTACGTCCAGCCGGGCACGGACCTGCTCGCGGTCGTGCCGCTGCAGTCGACCTATATCGTCGCCAACTACAAGGAAACCCAGCTCGCCGGGGTGAAGCCCGGCCAGCCAGTCGGCATCGCCATCGATACCTTTCCCGGCGTCTCGGTGCGCGGCACGGTCGACAGCCTCGCGCCGGCGAGCGGCGAGGAGTTCGCCCTGCTACCCCCCGACAATGCCACCGGCAACTTCACCAAGATCGTGCAGCGCATTCCCGTGAAGATCACCATCGACCGGACGGACCCGCTCGCCGGCCAGTTGCGGCCGGGCATGTCGGTGACGACCACCATCAAGGTTGGCGGCGCTCCGTCGGCCGTCACCGCGTCTCACAACGGCTGAACCGGGGAGGATGCGATGCCCGCGACCGGTGCACTGCCCTCCGCCGCAATCGAGCGGGCGAGCCTCCGGACCTGGATTTCTGTCCTCGGCTGCATGCTCGGCGCACTGATCGCGGTGCTGGACATCCAGATCACCAACTCTTCGCTTCCGAACATCGAGGGTGGAATCGGAACGGGCGTCGACAACGGCACCTGGATCTCGACTTCGTACCTGATCGGCGAGATCATCATGATCCCGCTGACCGACTTCTTCAGCCGCACGTTCAGTTTCCGCCGCTTCCTGCTCGGATCGCTGGTCCTGTTTCTCGTCTGCTCGGTCGCCTGCGCCTTCGCCACCAATCTTGGTCAGATGATCGTGACACGTGGCCTGCAGGGCTTCTTCGGCGGCTGCCTCATCCCGCTCGCCTTCACCATCGTGCTGACCAAGCTGCCGCGCCACCAGCAGCCCGTGGGCCTCGCGATCTTCGCCACGACGGCGACATTCGGCCCCTCCATCGGCCCGACCATCGGCGGTTATCTCACCGAGCACTACGGCTGGCAGTACATCTTCTTCATCAATCTCATCCCGGGGGCGGCGATGCTCGCGGTGCTGGTGCCGACGCTTGAGCGGACGAAGATGCAGCTTCATCTGCTGAAGCAAGGCGACTGGTACGGCATCGCCTTCATGACGGTGGGGCTCGCCTGCCTCCAGACTGTGCTCGACGAGGGCAACAAGGACGACTGGTTCGGCTCGCCGTTCATCGTTCACCTCTCCATCGTGGCGGCGGTGTGCCTCACCGTGTTCGTCGTCATCGAGCTCAATATCGAGCGCCCGCTGGTGCAGCTGCGGCTGCTGCTGCGCCGGAATTTCGGCCTTGGCACCGTCGCCAACGTGCTGGTCGGGTTTGCGCTGTTCGGCTCCGTCTACGTGCTGCCGGCCTATCTCGACGAGGTGCAGGGCTACAATGCCGAACAGATCGGCGTGGTGCTCGCGTGGGTCGGGCTGCCGCAGCTCTTCATCATCCCGTTCATGCCGGTGCTTATGAAGCGGTTCGACGCGCGCCTGCTCGTGATCGCAGGCCTCGCGATCTTCGCGGCGAGCTGCTTCATGAACACGCATCTGAGCTTCGACGTCGGCGGACAGCAGCTGACGATGACGAACGTCGTGCGTGCGCTGGGCCAGGCCATGGTGCTGTCGCCGCTCGCGAGCATCACCATGGCGGGCATGCCGCCCGCCGAGGCCGGCCAGGCCTCCGGGCTCTTCAACATGATGCGCAGCCTCGGCGGCGCTGTCGGAACCGCCGCACTCGCAACCGTCATCACCAAGCGCGAGCAGTTCCACTCCAACATCGTCGGCCAGTCGGTCACGCCGTTCGGAGAGACTGCGCGCGGCTTCCTGTCGAGCCTGCAGGATTATTATCTCGCCCACGGCATGACCGATCCGGCGAAGGCCCATCATCAGGCCGAGATCCTGCTCGGCTCCCTCGTCGAGCGGCAGGCCCTGATCATGGCGTTCTCGGACACGTTCTTCGTGCTCGGCGCCATCCTGGTCGTCGCCGCGGCGGCCGTCGCGCTCACCGGCCGGCCGGGCGTGTCCGCACGATGACGGCTGGCCGGGGCGGAGGGCGGGGCCGCAGCCGGCCGCGCCGGTGCGAAACGGATGCAAATGTCGGAGAGCGCTGGTATGTGAAGACCTTAACCGGCGCATGGACATCCGGCCCGCCGGTCGCGGCGGACGGGGGCGAAGGGCTGGAGCGGGGTACGATGTTCACGGATTCTCAGACGTCGGCGGCCTTGCGGTCGTCCCTGGCGCCTTGTGCGGCCGTGTGCCTCGCCGCGGCGATCTTCCTCATCGACACACTCACGCCCTTCGACGTGGCGATCGCGGTGCTCTACGTCGCGGTGGTGATGCTGTCCGCGACCTTCCTGGACAGGCGGCGGCTGCTCGGCGTCGGAATGCTGTGCGTCGTTCTCTCGCTCGTCAGCTTCGTGATCACCCACAGCAGCGAATACAATCTGCCGGCGATCATCCGCTGCGGCGTCGCGATCTCCGCCATCGTCATCACGACGTTCCTCTCGCTGAAGAACCAGGAATCCAACGCCGCGCTCGAGGCGCAGGCGGAACTGCTCGATCTCACCCACGACGCCATCTTCGTTCGGGATGCGGACGACGTGATCACCTACTGGAACAGCGGCGCGGAGGAACTCTACGGCTGGCCGCGCCGGGATGCCGTCGGGCAAAAGGCCGCCGACCTGCTGAAGACGGTGTTCCCGCGCCCGGTGGAGGACATCCGCGCGGCGCTGATCGACGAGCATCGCTGGGAAGGCGAACTGATCCACACCCGGCGCGACGGAACCCGCCTCGTGGTCATCAGCCGCTGGTCGCTGAAACTCGACGACCGCGGCCGCCCGGCCGCGACGATGGAAACCAACAACGACATCACCGAATATCGCCGCGCCGAGGACGACCTGCACAAGGCGCAGTCCGAACTCGCCCATGTCACCCGCCTGACCACCCTCGGCGAACTGACGGCCTCCATCGCCCACGAGGTCAACCAGCCGCTCGCCGCGACCGTCACCAACGGTGAGGCCTGCCTGCGCTGGCTTGCCCGCCCGGTGCCCGATCTCGGGGAAGCGAGGGCGTCGGTCGAGCGGATGATCGCCAATGCCCGCCGCGCCAGCGACGTGATCGCGCGGCTGCGGGCGCTGTCGCGCCGGGACGATCCGGTCCACCTTCCGCTTCAGATCAACGACACGGTCGAGGAAGCCCTCCTCCTCGTCGAACGCGAACTTTCCAATCGACACATCACACTGGCGCTGGATCTTGATCCATCGCTTCCGGAGGTGTTCGGCGATCGGGTGCAATTGCAGCAGGTCGTCATCAACCTCGTGGTGAACGCGATCCAGGCGATGGATCCGATGCCGGAGGACGGCCGGAAGCTGCGTATCCTCTCGCGGCGGAAAGACGACGATGCCTGCGAACGCCCTGTCCAGATCGAAATCCACGACAGCGGAACCGGATTCGACGGTGTCGACGCGAGCCAGCTGTTCAAGACGTTCTACACCACCAAGCACGACGGCATGGGCATGGGTCTTTCGATCTGCCGCTCGATCGTCGAGGCCCATGGCGGAAACATATCGGCCTCGGCGAACGACGAGGGCGGCGCGTGCTTCCGCATCTGTCTTCCCGCGACGAAGGAGCCCTCTCTATGATCGCCCCGCAGCCGGTCCGTTCCTCTTCCGAGCCGGTCGTCATCGTCGTCGATGACGATGCCGCCCTTCGTGATGCGCTGGGGAGCCTGTTCCGCTCGGTGGGACTGAAGGTCGAGCTGTTTTCTTCCACCGCGGAAATGACGGCCGCGCGCCTTCCCGAGGCGCCGCGCTGTCTCGTGCTCGATATCCGGCTTCCGGGCGTCAGCGGGCTTGATTTCCAGCAGCAGCTCGCCCGGTCCGGAACCAGCATGCCGATCGTGTTCATGACCGGGCATGGCGACATCCCGATGTCCGTCAGGGCCATGAAGGCGGGAGCGATCGACTTCCTCACCAAGCCGTTCCGCGATCAGGATATGCTCGATGCCGTCACCGCCGCGATCGACCTCGACCGCCGACAGCGGGAAACGGACAGCGCCGTGAGCGGGGTGCAGTCTCTTTATGAGTCGCTCACCGCCCGCGAGAAGGAAGTCATGGGGCTCGTCACCACCGGGCTGATGAACAAACAGGTCGCGGCCGAGATCGGCCTGAGCGAAATCACCGTGAAGATTCATCGCGGCAACGTCATGCGGAAGATGGGCGCGAAGTCCCTCGCCGATCTCGTGCGGATGGCCGAAACGCTCGGCCTCGGCAAGCCCCGGACCTGACCCCGCCTTTCCGATCACAGGTTTCCGCCCGCGGAATGCATCAGACGCGCATATCTCCCGCCACCCGGACCGAGACAACGGAGCCACACCGATGGACGCCATCACCCCCCGCCCCTTCACCTACCGGAGTCGCGATGGGCTGGAACTCTACGGCCAGGAGTGGCTGCCGTCCGGGCCGGTCTCGGGCCGGCCGGTCGCCTGCCTGCCGGGCGTGACGCGCAACAGCCGGGACTTCGCGGACCTCGCCGGCTTTCTCGCCGGCCGCGGGCGGCGCGTTGTCGCGTTCGACTTCCGCGGACGGGGTCGTTCGGCACACGCGGCGGTCGAGACCTACACGCCGCTGGCGGAGGCGGACGATGTCGGACTCGGGCTCGACCATCTCGGCATCCCAGAGGCGGCTCTGATCGGCACGTCCCGCGGCGGCCTCGTCATCATGACGCTGGCGATGACGCGGCCGGCGCTGCTCGGCGCGGTCGTGCTCAACGATATCGGGCCGGTGATCGACAAGGCCGGGCTCGCCCGTATCGCCGGCTATATCGGCAAGCCGCTGCCGCGCTCATGGCCGGCGGCCATCGCGGACCTGAAGGCGGGACAGGGCGCGCTGTTTCCGGCGCTCGACGATGCCGGATGGGAGCGTTACGCCCGCCAGATCTACCGCGACGAAGGCGGCGTTCCGGTGATCGACTACGATCCGGCGCTGGAAGAGGCTTTCAAGGCGTTCGATCCGAACGCGCCGCTGCCCGATCTGTGGCCGGCGTTCGATGCCATGGCGAAGCGTGAGCCGGTTCCGGTTCCGATGATGGTCGTCCATGGGGCGCTTTCGGACATCCTCGCGGCCACGACCGTTGCCGAGATGCAGGCGCGCCATCCGGCCCTCGTCACCTGCACCGTCGCGGACGAGGGCCATGCGCCGCTGCTTTGGGACGCCGCGACGCAGGAGCGGATCGCGGCATTCCTCGACGGCGCCGAGCGGGCCTGAGCGGCCGCGCTCACGCCGCGTTGGGCTTCTGACGCGGGGTGCGCCGATGCTTCCGGCGCACCGTGAGCGCTTCCGACAGCACGCCCGTATAGGCGTGGGTGCCCCAGTGGGCGAGCTTCGCCCGCATGTCGCACCAGATCTCGCCGCCGCAGCCATCGACCCAGCGCTGGCAGAAGGCGTAATCCTCGCCGAGGAAGGTGTTGGTCGCCGGATCGATGAACGGGTCGAACAGCCCGTAGAGATAGCCGCCGAAGCCGGACGTGTTGTAGCGGTATCCCCCGCCCCCGGCATTGCCGATGTCGTCATGATAGCGCAGGTCGGGAAACTGGCTGACCATCGTCTCGATGACGCTGCGCTTGAGCAGGATGATGCCGGCGCCAGCCTTGATGACCTTCGCGAAGCCGTTCGGCGTCAGCGTCGGAGCCGCCGCGCCCCTCATCACCGCGGGATCGGAAAACACCACGTTCCATTCGAGCACGAGTTCGAGGAGGTCGCCGAGATCCTTCGGCGCGAACGCCCGCGTGTCGAGATCGGGGTAGGTCTTCTTCGGATAGGCTGCGCACGTGAAGGGATAATCCGACCGCAGCATCCTGAGAACTGTCCGCGGATCGAACTCGATATCGGAATCGAGGAACAGCAGATGAGTTGCGGATCTGTCGGAAGCAAACTCGGCAATGGCGCCGTTGCGAACCCGGCTGACGATTGCGTCTCCCGCCAGATAAAGAATCCGGGAGCGGATGCGATGCTCCATCAGAGTGACGACAAGACGTGTAATGGCGAGGGATGTCGGGGCGAATACGCGGTGATCGTGCGCGGGGCAGACGATAAGAACGTTCAACGGCTCTTTCATCAAGAATACCGGGCATGTCGACGACGCACAGCGACACGCGGCACGGCTCAAGGGAGCGCACCGTTCTTGCTGTCGTCGGACAATTGAACCAAACCGACCGGCCGATCGATCCCCGGCATTACGGGTATCGCCGGTCGACTTACGTCCGGGAGGCGGATCGATCTCGGACGGCAACCGTTCATGATACTGGACGAATGCGGGACAAGTTCGACATGACCGACGCCGTTCCCGGCGCTCGCCATGCGAAGTCTTCAGAACCGCTGACTCCAGGCTGAGAAAGACGCGTGCATCTCGAAAAGATTGCGGGAAGAAGGTCGACGCAATATCGTTTCCTCAGAACCAGAAGGAAACGGAATCGTTCCCGAATGTCAAGCGACGTTTCAGAGACGGTCGAAGGCGCCTGCGCGAAGGCGCGGGTCGGTCGTCCGCCCGTTCTGGCGGAGCAGGAACGGCGGCAGCTCATCCTCGAAGCGGCGGAGACGGTGTTCTTCCGGGCGGGCTACGGCGAGGCGACGATGGAAGAAATCGCGCGCGTCGCCTGCATGTCGAAGAAGAGCATCTATGCGCTCTATCCGGACAAGCGGACCCTGTTCGCCTGCCTCGTGAACGATATCGGCTGCTTTTCGGAACGGGCGGCCAGATCGTTGCCGCCTGCGCCGTCGGCGATCGAGGAATTGCGGACGCGCTTGCTGACGCTGGCGGAATTTTCGCTGTCGCCGCGCCTGATCAAGATGAAGCGGCTTGTTATCTCCGAGGCCCCCAAGTCTCCGGAACTCGCGGACGAATTCCACAATCGGGTCATCAGGAGGGGCTCGGCCTACATCGCCGAGAGTGTCGTGCGCCTCGCCGACGAACGCGGCCAGCCGATCGCCCACGACGAGATGAAGGTCGCCCGGTTCCTGATCGGTGCGGCGCTCTCCGACCTCCACATCTCCCTGCTGTTCGGCGAGCCCTGCGACGTGTCCTACGAGGCGGTCGTCCACAAGATCGACATGACACTGGACATCGCCGTTCGTGGCCTGTTCGCCTGAACGTCCGCCGCGGGCCGCGGCGGCGAAAGGCCGTTCTTCGAGACGGATCTGCGAAATTCTAGACGGTCCGGGAGTGTGGCGGAACCGTGGCTTTTTTGGCTATGGTTAATGACGTCGATTTCGGCAAAAGTCGCATCATGAGGCTGCGGACGGAATCGCCGCCGTCGTGCCCGGGGCGGGCCGGCGGATGGAGATCCGCAGCTCCGGCTGAAGCGTATGCGGGGATGGATATGAGCTGGTCGCGTCGCGCAATGGCGGCAATCACGATTGCCGTCGGTCTTGTCGCCGCTCTCGCCGGGGCCTCGCCCGCCACGGCGCAATCCGCGAAAGCCACGGCCGACGGCCCACGGCGCATCCAGTCGCTCCCGCCGGGAATGGACCTGCCAGGCTTCGATTATCAGGTGCTGCGCAACGTGCCGCAGGCGGCGTGCGAGGAGGCCTGCCTCGGCGATGCCGCCTGCAAGGCCTTCACCTTCAACACCCGCTCGAACTGGTGCTTCCTGAAGACCGATTCCGGCACGCCCCGCCCCTATCGCGATGCCGCGTCCGGACGCGTGATCGGCAGCGTCGCCGCGACGCCGGCCTCCGCGCCGCTTCCTCTGCCGAATCTCGATTTTGTTCCCGACGACGTGCCGGCCGACGCGGATTCGTTCCGGGCGGAGATCAACGCGGCTGCCCGTCTGCAGCGCGATACCGAGACGGTCGGCGCCGGCCTCGCCGCCGCGATCCTCAACGGTGGCGCGAATGGCTGGCTGTCGCTGTCCGATCAGTTGCTCTCGGAACAGACCGACGATTACGGCCGCAAGCAGGCACTGCGAGCAGACGGGCTGTCGGCCGCCTTCCTCGGCCTGAAGCTCGCGACCGACAAGGGCCAGCAGGCCCGTGCGCTGGCGCTGATGTCGCGGGCGTTCGAGGCGGATTCGCGCTGGCGTCCCGCCATCGACAGCCTGAAGGCCGCGCTCGCACTCGCGCCGAAGGATGCCGCGATCAAGGCCCACTACGAGGAACTGCGCGCCGACTATGGCTTCCGCATTCTCGACTATTCGGTCAACACGGACACCGCGAGCCCGCGGATGTGCGTGCAGTTTTCCGAGGCGCTGCCCAAGGGCCGGGTCGACTTCTCGAAATATGTCGCGGTCGCCGGCATGACCAATCCGGCGGTGACGACCACCGCTCAGGAGCTGTGCATCGACGGGCTGGAGCACGGCGAGCGCTATGAGGTGACGATCCGCGCGGGCCTGCCGTCCACCGTCGGCGAGACGCTGACGAGTCCGGCGAGCTACACGATCTATGTGCGGGACCGGAAGCCCACCGCCCGGTTCCCGACTTCGGCCTATGTGCTGCCGCGCACCGGCGCGGTCGGCGTGCCCCTGATCAGCGTCAACACCGATATGGTGATGCTGGATCTGCTGCGCGTCGGCGACCGCGGCCTTGCGCGCTCCATCGCCGGCGGCGACTTCCGCCGCCAGCTCTCGCCGTACGACATCGAGACGCTGGCCGACACCACCGGCGCCAAGGTCTGGTCCGGCGAGATGAAGGTGGAGCGGCAGCTCAACAAGGAAGTCACGACCGCGTTCCCCGTCGACGAGGCCGTGAAGAAGCTCGATCCGGGCGTCTATGTGCTGGTCGCCCGCCCGCGCGAGATCCCGAGCGAGAACTGGGATCAGCGCGCGACCCAGTGGTTCATCGTCTCCGATCTCGGCATCGCCTCGATCAGCGCGGCCGACGGGGTTCATGCGTTCGTGCGCTCGCTCGGCACGGCGAAGCCGATCGCCGGCGTCGACGTGCGTCTGGTCGCCCGCAACGACGAGGTGCTGGGCACCGCGAAGACCGATGCCGCGGGGCACGCGGTGTTCGCGCCGGGGCTCGGCCGCGGAACCGGCGGCATGGCGCCGGCCGTGCTGGTGGCGACCGCGGCCGACGGCGATTACGGCTTCCTCGATCTCTCCGCGCCCGGGTTCGATCTGACCGACCGCGGCGTGGCCGGACGCCCGGCGCCCGGGCCGCTCGATGCGTTCCTCTATACCGAGCGCGGCGTCTACCGCGCCGGCGAGACGGTGCACCTGACGGCGCTGCTGCGCGACGGCGCGTCGAAGGCGGCGTCCGGCGTGCCGCTCACCATCTCCGTCACCCGGCCCGACGGCGTGATCTATCGCAAGGTGCAGGCCGACGACGAAGGCCTCGGCGGGCGAAGCCTCGATATCGACCTCATCCCCTCGGCGATGCGCGGCACGTGGCGGGCGGAGGCGTTCTCCGATCCGAAGGCGGCGGCCATCGGTGCCGTCACCTTCCTCGTCGAGGACTTCGTCCCCGAGCGGATGAAGGTCGACCTGAAGACGGATGCGACCGCGATCGCGGCCGGCAAGCCGGCGACGATCGCCGTCGCCGCGGACTTCCTCTACGGCGCGCCGGCGTCGAACCTCGCGGTGGAGGGCGAGATCGCGGTCAAGCCGTCCGAGGATGGCGTGGCCGGCTTCCCGGGCTACCGTTTCGGCCTCGCCGACGACGACTTCACCCCGGTCCGCCGCCCGCTGTTCGACCTCGGCCGCACCGACGCGGCCGGCAAGGCGACGGTGACCGCGAGCCTTCCCACGCTCGATCCGACCACGAAGCCGCTCATGGCCGAGATCGCGGTCCGGGTGCGCGAGCCGGGTGGGCGCGCGGTGGAGCGGACCGTGACGTTGCCGGTCGCCCCTCCCGGGCCGCGGATCGGCGTCAAGCCGCTGTTCTCCGGCGACCAGGTCGGCGAAGGCGCGACCGCGGGCTTCGAGGTGGCGGCGGTCGGGCCAGACGGCGCCCGCACGGCCCTTCAGGGCGCAAGCTGGCAGCTTCTCAAGGTCCGTCGCGAATTCCAGTGGTTCAACCGCGACGGCAACTGGGACTATTTCACCACGACCTCCACCGAGCGCGTGGCGGAGGGCAAGCTCGACCTGACGGCGAGCGATGTCGGCCGCATCTCGGCCCCGGTCGACTGGGGAACGTTCCGGCTGGAGATTTCGGTGCCGAACGTGCCGACGGCGGCGACGTCCTATGAGTTCGCCGCCGGCTGGGTGACGGTTGGTGCGACCGCCGAGACGCCGGACGTCCTCGAAATCGGCCTCGACAAGCCCGGCTACAAGCCGGGCGATACCGCCCGCCTCAACATCGCGCCCCGGTTCGCGGGCACCGCGCTCATCGCCGTCATCGGTGACGGCGTGCGCGAGCTGCGCGCGGTGGACGTTCCCGCGGGCGGCACGACGATCCCCCTCAAGGTCGGCAACGACTGGACGCCGGGGACCTACGTGACGGCGATGCTCTACCGCCCGATGGATGTCGCGGCGAAGCGGATGCCGTCGCGGGCCATCGGCCTCAACTGGCTGTCCATCGACCGGTCCATCGGCTCGCTCACTGTCACCCTCGGAACGCCGGCCGAGATGCGCCCGCGCGGGCCGCTCAAGGTGCCGGTCACCGTCGCGGGCCTCAAGCCCGGCGAGGAGGCCTATGTCACCCTGGCCGCCGTCGATGTCGGCATCCTCAACCTCACCCGCTACCAGGCGCCGGATGCCGCCGGCTTCTTCCTTGGCCAGCGCCGTCTCGGCGCGGAGATCCGCGACCTCTATGGCGCACTGATCGACAGCCTCGGCGCGACCCGCGGCACCATCCGCACGGGCGGCGACGAGAGCGGGGCGTTCGCGCCGACCGACGTGCCCACCCAGGAACTCGTCGCGAACTTCGCCGGCCCGATCAAGGTCGATGCCAGCGGCCACGCCGAGGCGAGCTTCGCCATTCCCGCCTTCAACGGCACCGTGCGCGTGATGGCGGTGGCCTGGTCGGCATCGAAGGTCGGCAACGCCAGCGCCGATGTCGTGGTCCGCGACCCCGTGGTCGTCACCGGATCGCTGCCGAGGGTGATGGCGCCCAGCGACGAGAGCCGGATGCGGCTCGATTTCGACAATGTCTCCGGGCCTGCCGGCGACTACCGCCTGACCGTGACGGCAACCGGTCCCGCCGGTCTCGGCAAGGTTCCGCAGACCGTTCGTCTCGACGCCGGCGGCAAGGCCTCTCTCGACGTGCCGCTGACGACCAACGGCGTCGGCATCGCCACCGTCGCGGTGGAACTCGCCGCTCCCGACGGCGAGGCCTTCGCCCAGGCGTTCCGTCTCAACGTCCGTCCCGCTGCTCCGCCGGTGATGCGCCGGTCCTTCGAGGTGCTTGCGAAGAACGGCGGCGAACTGTCGTTCGGTGAAGACTATCTCGCCGGCCTGGTGCCGGAGACGGCCTCGCTTTCCGTCAGCGTGTCGGCGGGCGTCGGGCTCGACGTCGCCGGCCTTCTCGGGATGCTCGACCGCTACCCCTATGGCTGCGCCGAGCAGACCACCAGCACCGCGCTGCCGCTGCTTTATTTCGATCAGGTCGCGGCCGGCATCGGCATGGGCGGCAAGGACGACATCCACAAGCGCGTCGAGGCGGCCATCGCGCGGCTGATGCAGTTCCAGAGCTCCTCCGGCTCGTTCGGCCTGTGGGGCCCGGGAAGCGGCGATCTCTGGCTGAACGCCTATGTCTCCGACTTCCTGACCCGCGCGCGGGCCGCCGGTTACACCGTGCCGGAAGGCGCGTTCACGCTGGCGCTCGACCGGCTGCAGAACGACGTGTCCTACAACGCCAACTTCAGCAATGGCGGCGGCGGCGGCCTCGCCTACGCGCTTTACGTGCTCGCCCGCAACGGCCGGGCCTCGATCGGCGACCTGCGTTATTTCGCCGACGACCGGATCGGCGATTTCGGCTCGGGCCTGTCCCAGGCGCAGATCGCCGCCGGTCTCGCCCTCTATGGCGACGACAGCCGCGCCAAGGCGACGTTCAAGACGGCGGCCGCGACCCTCGCCTCCGACAGCATGGGCGGGGAACAGGCGTCCTGGAGCGACTACGGCACGCCGGTGCGCAACGCCGCGGCAGCGCTGACGCTGGTGGCGGAGGCGGGGATCGATTCGTCCGCCATTCCCGGGCTCGACGACACCCTGATGGCCTCCCGCTCCGGCGGCGAGACGCCCTCCACCCAGGAGGCGGCGTGGATGCTGCTGGCGGCGAACGCTCTCGGCGCCGGCAACAAGGCGCTGAAGATCGACGTCGACGGCGCGCGCGAGACCGGCGCGGTATTCCGCCGGCTGGAAGGCTACCAGCTCACCGGCGCGCCTCTCGTGCTGCGCAATGCCGGCACCGACGCCGCGGCGGTCGCCCTCACCGTCTCCGGCGTTCCGCTGGAACCGGAGCCGGCGGCAGCGTCCGGCCTCTCCATCGAGCGCGACTACTATCGTCTCGATGGAACCCCGGCGGACCCTGCCTCCGTCCGCCAGAACGAGCGGTTCGTCGTTGTCCTGACGGTCCGCTCGGACGAGCCGCAGGAGCAGACGAACCTGATGATCGCCGACCTGTTGCCCGGCGGCTTCGAGGTGGAGAATCCGGAACTCGTCTCCAGCGCGGATCTGGCGGCGTTCCCGTGGCTACCGCAGGACTCGCCCGCCCACACGGAGTTCCGCGACGACCGCTTCGTCGCGGCGTTCGAGCCCGGAACGGATCTCGCGCGCGGCGTCACCGTGGCCTACATGGTGCGTGCCGTCACGCCCGGCCGGTTCGCTCACCCGGCGGCGCTCGCCGAGGACATGTACCGTCCGGAGCTGTTCGCCCGCACGGCCCCCGGGCAGGTCGTGGTGAAGGCCGCTCAATGAGCGGCGACGCGCCAGAGACGCGTGAAGCCTCTTCCGGTCCCGAGCCGAGCCGGAAGGGCCCGTTCTGGCGCCCGCTTCGCGGCGGCATCCGGCGGCTGCGTCTCGTCGGCGCGGTGCTCGTCGGCTTGTCCGTCGTCGCGGTCGCGGGTGCGGCAAGCCTGTTATGGCTCGATCGGGCCTATCCGCCGCGGCTGTCGCCGGCCGATCCGCCCTCCACCATCGTGGTCGCGAACGACGGGCAGCTGCTGCGGGCCTTCACCACCCGGGAAGGCCGCTGGCGGCTGCCGGTTGCGCTCGTCGATATCGATCCGCTCTATCTGAAGATGCTGGTCGCCTACGAGGACCGGCGCTTCCGCGAGCACGCCGGCATTGATCTACTCGCCGTGCTGCGGGCAAGCGGACAGATGGCGGCGGCCGGCCATGTCGTTTCCGGGGCGTCGACGCTGACGATGCAGACCGCCCGCCTTGTCGAAGGCCGGCCGGAGCGGACGCTTGCCCGCAAGCTCGACGAGATGGCGCGCGCGGTGCAACTCGAACGCCGCCTCTCCAAGGACGAGATCCTGGCGCTCTACCTGTCGCTTGCGCCGTTCGGCGGCAATATCGAGGGCGTTCGCGCCGCCTCGCTCGCCTATTTCGGCCGCGAGCCGAACCGGCTGACGCCGGCGCAGGCCGCCCTTCTCGTTGCCCTGCCGCAATCGCCCGAAACGCGCCGACCGGACCGCTTCCCGAAGGTTGCCCGCGCCGCGCGCGACCGTGTGCTCGACCGCATGGTCTCGCTCTCCGTCATCCCGCCGGAGATCGCCGCGGAGGCCAAGACGGAAGCCGTGCCCGAGGCCCGCATCGCCTTCCCGAGGCTCGCCCCCCATGCGGCGGAAGCCGCACTGGCCGCTCACCCCGAGCGCGCGGTGCATCGCCTGACGCTCGACCGCGACCTCCAGGCGAGCCTGGAAAGCCTCGTCGCCGCGCGCGTCCCGCTGTTCGGCCCGCGCGTCTCCGGTGCGGCGGTGGTGGTAGAGAACGCGACGGGCCGCATCCTCGCCGAGGTCGGCTCGGCCGGCTATCTCGACGACGGTCGCGCCGGTCACGTCGACATGACGTCGGCGTTGCGCTCGCCGGGGTCGGCGCTGAAGCCGTTCATTTACGGCCTCGCCTTCGAGGCCGGTATCGCTCATCCTGAGACATTGGTCGAAGATCGACCGACAGCATTCGGAAACTACAATCCGAAGAACTTCGACGACGGCTTCCAGGGCACGGTGACCGCGCGCCAGGCGCTGCAGATGTCGCTGAATGTGCCGGCTGTGGCGCTCCTGGAAGCGGTCGGGCCGGCGCGGCTCGCCGCGCGCCTCGCCGATGTCGGCGTCGACCTGAAGCTCCCGCGCGGAGAGGCCCCGAACCTGGCGGTGGGGCTCGGTGGCGTCGGCATCCGGCTGATCGACCTTGCCGCGCTTTATGCCGGGCTTGCCGACCGCGGCGTCGTGCCCGAACTGGTGATCGACGCCGATGCGCCCCCGCCGCCGGAAGCCGGCCTGCCGCGCCGTCTGCTCAGCCCCGTCGCGGCGTGGTACGTGGCCGACGTGCTCTCCGGCACGCCGCCGCCCGACAATGGCCGCGCCGGCCGCATCGCCTTCAAGACCGGCACCTCCTACGGCTATCGCGACGCCTGGGCGATCGGCTTCGACGGACGTCACACGGTGGCGGTCTGGGTTGGCCGGCCGGACGGTGCGGCGGTGCCGGGCCTTGTCGCGCGCAGTTCCGCGGCCCCCATTCTGTTCGAGGCCTTTGCGCGGCTGTCGGAGCGCCGCGCGCCCTTGCCCGGCGCACCGGCGGACGCGCTTCTCGCGACCACCGCCACGCTGCCGCCGCCGCTGCGCGGCTTCGGCGCGGCTGCGGAAACCCCTGCGGTGCTCGCGTCCGCCCGCAGGACGCTGCGCATCGCCTATCCGCCGGACGGCGCGCGGGTGGTGCTCGACGATCTCGGCGGACGGCGCCAGCAGCTCGCGTGGTCGGTCGAGGGGACCTCGTCGCCGCTCACCCTTTTCCTCGACGGTCGCCCCATATCCGTGCCCACGCACAGCCGCACGGGAAGCATCGACGTGCCGGCGCGCGGCTTCGTGCGCCTGACGGCGGTCGATGCCGGTGGCGCAGCAGACAGCGTCACCGTGTTCGTCGAATGAACGGCTGTCGCGCAAGTTTCACAATCGGTTGAAAATCGCGGTGCGATCGGCACAATCGCGCCCGGCATCCCGGATGGACGCCGCGCCGGCAGGCGTCAACGATAATGGTTGCGCTCCGCTTGGAGCGTTCGGCAGGATTCGGGAGACTGCTTCATGGCAGGCCGACGCGGTGAAGGCCCGGTTGCGATCGTGACCGGCGGGGCGAGCGGTATAGGCCTTGCCACCGTGCGGCGGCTGATCGACGATGGCTGGCGCGTCGCCGTTTTCGACGGGGACGAGGACCTGATCGACGACTCGCTCGACGCCATGGCCGACGCCGGTGAACGCCTGATCGGCGAGCCGATCGACATCTCCGACGACTTCGCGGTGTCGCAGGCGATCGAGCGCATCGCCGACGAGTGGGGCGACATCTATGGCCTCGTCAACGCGACGAGCCTGTCGCTCGACGAGAATTTCGAGGATCTGGAGGTCGCCACGTTCCGCCAGGTGCTGGAGGTGGACGTGGTCGGGGCCTTCGCCGTCTCGCAGGCGGCCTCGGCGCATATGGTGGAAGGGTCATCCATCGTGAACGTCGCCTCGGCGGCGGCATTTCGCGGCTCCATCGGCCAGGTCGCCGCCGCCGCCGCGCACGGAGCGATCACGGCCCTCACCCGCTCGATGGCGGTCGCGCTCGCCCCGGTCGGCATCCGCGTCAACGCGGTCGCACCGGGCCCCGTCGAAAGCCCGCTCGTCGCCCGCACTCACGGCGCGTCGATGCGCTCCGCATGGCTCGCCCACCTGCCCCAGCGCCGCTATGGCCTGCCGGACGAGATCGCGGGGCCGATCGCCTTCCTGCTGTCGGAGGAAGCGAGCTTCATCACCGGCGAGGTGCTCGCGGTCGACGGCGGTTTTGCGGCCGGCGGGCTGCTGCGCACGGTGCCTCTCGGCGGGCGTTGAGGCGCGGCCCTTGCGGCGGCGAGGACCGGGGTCTAATCCAGCGCAGCATCTTCATGGAAAGAGCCATGCCGACCGCCTCGTCGCCCCTCGTCGTTGAAGTCACCCGCGGCCCGCTGGTGGAAAGCCGCCATGCTGGCATTCTCGCGGTGTCGGATTCGGCCGGACGGCTGGAGGTTTCGGCGGGCGACGTCGGGCGGGCGGTGTTTCCGCGCTCGTCGGCGAAACTGATCCAGGCGCTGCCGCTGGTGGAAACCGGCGCGGCCGATGCGCTCGGCCTCACCGTGGAAGAGCTTGCCATCGCCGGCGCGTCGCACAATGGCGAGGAAGCCCATGTCGCGACCGCCCTGTCGATGCTGCGCAAGGCCGGGCTCGACGGCTCGGCGCTCGAATGCGGTTGCCAGTGGCCGGAGCGCGGTGCCGATGTCGCGCGCCTCAACCGCGCCGGCGAGGTCCCGACCGCGCTCCACAACAACTGCTCCGGAAAGCACGCCGGGTTCCTGTGCGTCGCCTGCCGCCTCGGCGCGGTGACGGCGGGTTATGTCGAACCCGATCATCCGGTCCAGCGCGAGGTCACGGCCGCACTGTCGGCGCTGACGGACACCCCGCTCGACGAGACCGTGATGGGGATCGACGGCTGCTCCATCCCGACCTACGCCGTTCCGCTCGACCGGCTGGCGCGGGCGTTCGCGAGGCTCGGCACCGGCATCGGGCTCGGGGCTGCCCGTTCCGACGCGGCCGTCCGGCTGCGCAAGGCCGCCGCAGCGGCGCCGTTCATGGTGGCGGGCACCGGCCGGTTCTGCACCGAGGTCATGACGCGGTTCGGCGAACGCGCCTACGTAAAGACCGGCGCTGAAGGCGTGTTCTGCGCCATCTTCCCGGACGCGGGCCTCGGCGTCGCGCTCAAGGTCGATGATGGCGGCACTCGCGCATCGGAAGCGTTGATGGCGGCGGTCATGGAGCGGTTCGTCGCGCGGGACGACGAGGAGCGGGCGTTCCTGTCGCGCTGGAGCCGCAGGACGCTGACGAACCGCCGCGATATCACCGTCGGCGAGGTGCGCCTCGCGGCCGACAGCCGCGCGGCGCTGGCGGCCTGATCGCGGCCATGGCGACCGCCCCGTTCTCCCGCCGCCCCGCCATCGTGCCCGCCGCGGCACTCGCTGACGACGCGGCGACGCTCGACGCGGTGTGCCGCGTGCTGGACGCCGGCGATCTCGTCGCCGTACCGACCGAGACGGTCTACGGATTGGCGGCCGACGCCACCAACCCCGCGGCCGTCGCCGGCATCTACAAGGCCAAGGGGCGGCCGGCCTTCAATCCGCTGATCGTGCACGAAGGGACCGTCGAAGCCGCGATGCGCCACGGCGTGTTCGATGCCCGTGCCAGGTTGCTGGCAGAGGCGTTCTGGCCCGGCCCCCTGACACTGGTGGTGGCGAAGCGCCCCGATGCGGCTCTCGCGCCGGCGGTGACGGCTGGGCTCGACACCGTCGCCATCCGCGTTCCCCGCTCGGATGCGGTCCGGCTCATCACCGCCCGCCTCGGCCGACCGGTGGCGGCGCCGAGCGCCAACCGCTCCGGCCGGGTGAGCCCGACTTCTGCCGAGGACGTGGTGACGGAACTCGGCGAGGCCGTGGCGGTGGTCATCGATGGCGGGCCGTGCGTGGTCGGGGTGGAATCGACCATCGTCGGGCTTTCCGGCTCCCACGCGGTGCTGCTGCGGCCCGGCGGGCTTGCCGCCGACGCGATCGAGGCGGTGATCGGCGAGCCACTGGTGCGGCCGTCCGCCGATCCAGCGCGCCCGCAGGCGCCGGGCCAGCTCGCCTCGCACTATGCCCCCCGCGCAGCGGTGCGCCTCGACGCCACGAACGTCCGGGCGGGCGAAGCGCTGCTCGCGTTCGGTTCGCAACTGCCTGCGGATGCCGACAACGCGGTCGCCACCTGCAATCTCAGCCCTTCGGGCGATGTGTCCGAAGCCGCCCGCAACCTGTTCTCGATGCTGCGCAAACTCGATGCCAGCGGCGCGGCCGGCATCGCGGTCGTGCCGCTTCCTCAGGGGGGCCTCGGCGAGGCCCTCGCCGACCGCCTCGCCCGCGCAGCCGCGCCGCGACCCTGATTTCAGCCGGCCGCACCGTCGCATTCCCGGTCGGCTTCCGCCAAAGCGTGCTATGGTCCGCACCCGCCGCGCCCACGGACTGCGGGCCGGACCGTCATCAAAAGGGAACCGATCGTGCCGACGCAGGACGACAAGGCCGCAGCCACGCCCCATTCCGACATCTCGGCGCTGAGCTTCGAAGCCGCTCTGAGCGAGCTCGAATCGATCGTCGATACCCTGGAGCGCGGCACGGTCGCGCTCGAGCAGTCGATCGCGAGCTACGAGCGGGGCGAAGCCCTGAAGAAGCACTGCGAGGCGCTGCTGCGACGGGCGGAAATGCGGGTCGAGAAAATCCAGCTCGGCGCTGACGGCACGCCTTCGGGCCGGGCCCCGCTCGATCCCGACCAGGCCTGAACGACGACCGCATTCGCCGGCCGGCGACCGCGGGACCAAGAAAAGGACGCCCCATGAGCGATGCCGACAAGCCGCGTCTCGTCGTGGCCGAGCCCAACCTCGCCCCCTCGGCCGGCGGCGGCATCGAACAGGTGATCGTGCCTCGCACGCGCGATCTCGGCGGCTTCGCGGTGCGCCGCGCCCTGCCTGTCGCGGGACGGCGCATGGTCGGGCCATTCATCTTCCTCGACCAGATGGGACCCGCGGAGTTTCCGATCGGTGAAGGGGTGGACGTGCGGCCGCATCCGCATATCGGGCTGGCGACCGTCACCTACCTGTTCGACGGCGCCATCGACCACCGTGACAGCCTCGGCACGGTGCAGACCATCTATCCGGGCGACGTGAACTGGATGAGCGCCGGGCGCGGCATCGCCCACTCCGAACGCACGGGGCCGCAGGACCGCCTGCGCGGCGCACGGCTTTCCGGGCTCCAGCTCTGGGTGGCGCTTCCCAAGGAGCACGAGGACAGCGCGCCGTTCTTCGCTCACCACGAGACCACCGACCTGCCGATCGTCTCCGATGGCGGCGTGCGCGTGCGCCTGATCGCCGGCGAGGCCTACGGCGTCCGCTCGCCTGTGGTGACCGCCTGGGACACGGTGTTCGCGGACATCGCGCTCGAGGCCGGCGCACGCCTGCCGATCGATGCCGCCACGGAGGAACGCGCGCTCTATCTCGTCGACGGCATCGTCGAGATCGCAGGCGACCGGTTCGAACCGGGCCGCCTCCTGGTGCTGCGCCCGTCCGATACCTTCACCGTCGCGGCCGTCACCGCGGCGCGGTTCAGCCTGATCGGCGGCGCGACCATGGACGGATCGCGGCATATCTGGTGGAACTTCGTCTCGTCTTCGACCGAACGGCTGGAGCAGGCGAAGGCCGACTGGAAGGCCGGCCGGTTCTCACCCGTTCCCGGCGAGACGGACTTCATTCCGCTGCCGGAATTCGGCGGCTGACAGGGCAGGTCGCGGCGCCCCGGGGGCCGCCGGAGCTGATGAGTCCATCAGATCGGAAAGCGCACTAACTGCCGAGCGCCTTCGCGGCCGGTGCCGCGGACGCCGGCTGTGCCGTCGCGGGCTCGGTGTCGAACGGCACGAAGCGGCCGTAGCTGCGCCGGGCATGGACAAGCGGGCTTGCATCCCCGCGCGGCATCGCGACCGCTTCGAGGCCGCCGATGAGCACCCAATGCGTGCCATGACGCACGGCATTCTCCAGGCTGCAATCGAACACGGCGAGCGCATCCTTCAGCACGGGTGAGCCCGTGGCGAGGGTCGTCCACGTTCCGGTCGCGAACTTGTCCTCGGCTGCGGTCCGCCCGGCAAAGACGTCCGAGATATATTTCTGATCGTCGCAGAGCAGGTTGACGCAGAACACGCCGTTGCGGTGCAGCACCTCGGTGGAGGCGTTGCTGTCCTTCACGCATACGAGCAGCGACGGCTTCGGCGAGTCGGCCGAGAGGGTCGAGACCGCGCTGACCGTCAGCCCTGCCCGGCCGGCCGGACCGTCGGTGGTGACGACGGAAACCATCCAAGCCGCCCGGCTCATGCCGTCCAGAAACGCCTGACGCACGCTGACCCTCGCAATTCTCGGCCGAAGAAAGAAAACGCAATGGAACGAAACCGATTGAAACGGAGACGTCAACCCGGCCGCCCTTCTACGGCCGGCGTGGGGCTTATGTAGTCACACGGGTCGAAGCCTGCCACGGCAGTCGCAGCACAGGCAGGGTTTTTCTGCCGCGATGCACGCCAAGGCCGTGTGGAAGACGAACTTCCGGCATCGAAACCGGCGCCGGACCATGATATTGCAGATCCGGATTTCTTTCGGGGCAGGTCTTCGGGTCAGGTCTTCGCGGGGCGCTTTTTGGGAAAGCGTCGCCACCCATGATCGACGATGCCGCGCGCGGGCCGCTTCGGGTTCCCGTCCGGCTGCGTCTGCCCCGCCCGACGAAAGCTGACGATCCGGACGGAGGGGAGCCAAGATGGCCCGGAATATCGGAAAAGCACGTTTCCTCGGCGCGCTGCTCGCAGCGAGCCTGCTGGCCGGCTGCCAGACGGCTTATCAGGAAGAAGGCTTCTGGACCGACGGCGGCGTCAGCGCCCAGCAGGTCACGTCGGATACCTTCCGCATCACGGCGCGCGGCAACGAGTTCACCGAGCAGTCGACCATCAGCGACTACGTGCTGCTCAAGTCCGCCGAAACCGTGAAAGCCGCGGGCTTCTCGCATTTCGGCATCGTCTCCGGCCAGGACATCACGAGCCAGAGCACCTACCAGACCTCCCCGGGCACGTTCGAAGTCTCCAAGAAGGGCAAGGTCGTCACCTTCCAGCCGCCGACCTACGCGACGTCCATCCGGCCGGGCCAGCAGACTATCGTGCAGGGCTTCAATCCGCCTCCGGGCGAGGCGCTGCCGCCCGGGACCTATTCGGCCGACGAGATCATCCGCTTCATCGGCAGCCGCGTCGAACGTCCGTCCTGATCGCCGGACGATCACGCTCCGGCGAGGCCGGCGGGGTCCATCGCCCCGGCTGATGAGCACAGCGGTCGCACCACAACGTCCGCTGTGCTCCAAGGGGTCGCCGCCGCGCTCAAGCGACGCGGCGGACGTCCTCGGCAGCGGGATGGAAAGCATAGGCGTCCATCATCAGCGAGCCGTACTGGCCGGAGGCGTGGACATGCTCCGTCCGCAGCCCCTCGCCTGCCGCGCCGAGGGCCACGAAGATCGGCAGCAGGTGATCGTCGGTCGGATGGCTGCGTACCGCGTGGGGCGCGAGCCGGCGATAATCGAGCAGATCGGCGACGGCGCCCGCCTCCAGACGCGCGGTGAACCACTCCGTGAACTCCACCGCCCAGGGTGCCGGCGGCGCATCGCGCGGCACCAGTCCGCCGCGCTTGCGGTCGAACACCTCGCCCAGATTATGGGTGATCGAGCCCGAGGCCATCACGAGCACGCCCTCGGCGGCAAGCCCCTGCAAGGCCTGCCCGACATGGAAGTGATGGGCCGGGTCCAGCCGCGGCTGGATCGAAAGCTGCACGACGGGAATATCCGCCTGCGGATAGATCAGCGAAAGCGGTACCCACGTGCCGTGGTCGTAGCCGCGATCAACGGCGAGATGGGCTTCGAGGCCGGTCGAGATCAGCCTCTCCGCCACCAGCCGGGCGAGCTCTGGCTCTCCGGGCGCAGGATAAACTTTCTCATAAAGTTCGCGCTCGAACCCCCCGAAATCATAGATCATTCCAGGGTGTTCATCGGCAATGACAACAGGCGCTTCGGTCATGAAATGCGCCGAGACCGAGAGGATCGCCTTCGGCTTCGGCAGCGTCGCGCCGTAGGATTCCATGAAGCGCCGCGCCGGGCTGTCATAGAGCGCCACGTTGGGCGCGCCGTGGGAAATGAACAGGGTCGGCAGCATGGCCCGCGCCTCCTCGCCATCGCCTGCCTGAGCGTCACCGTCAGGCGCGAACGGATGTTGATCTTGCGGACAGCATAGCGATCCCGCCGCCTGCGCACGAGCACGCGACGCGCGGACATACTGTCATGCCGCAATGAACAATGGCGACGAGAATCGCTCAATTGTTGAGAAAATCAGGCCGAGCCGCGCGGTGCGAGCAGCACGACACCGGCGCCAACGACGGCAAGCGCCGCACCGCCGATATCCCACCGGTCGGGCGCGCGGCCTTCGACGAGCCAGAGCCAGATCAACGAAGCGGCGATATAGACGCCGCCATAGGCCGCATAGGCGCGGCCGGCAAACTCCGCATCCGTGCGCGTCAGCAGCCAGGCGAAGACGGCGAGCGCGGCGAGCCCGGGCAGCAGCCACAAGGCTGGGCGGCCCAGCCGCACCACCTGCCAGACTGCGAAGCAGCCGGCGATTTCGAAGAAGGCGGCGAGAGCGAAGATCGCTATTCCTGCCACCGCCTTCTCCAGTTTCGTTCGTCCCGTCGGGACGTTCTTCAGACGCCCGTGGTGACGCCCTGCGGGCTCGCCAGGCCGGTGGCCTTGTGATCCCGCTCGCGCTTCAGGTTTTCGGCCAGCAGGAACGCCAGCTCGATCGCCTGTTCCGCGTTGAGGCGCGGGTCGCACTGGCTGTCGTAGCGGGCGGACAGGTCCTCGGCCGTGATATCGCGCGCACCGCCGGTGCACTCGGTCACGTCGCGACCGGTCATCTCCACGTGGATGCCACCGGCGTGGGTGCCTTCAGCCCGGTGAACCGAGAAGAAGGTCTCGACCTCGCGCAGGATGCGGTCGAACGGCCGGGTCTTGTAGCCGTTGGCCGAGATGGTGTTGCCGTGCATCGGATCGCACGACCACACCACCGAACGCCCTTCCCGCTCCACCGCGCGGATCAGGCGCGGCAGGTGCTCGGCAACCTTGTCGGCGCCGAAGCGGGCGATCAGGGTCAGGCGCCCGGGCTCGTTGTCCGGATTCAGCAGGTCGATCAGCCGCAGCAGGCCGTCGGCTTCCATCGACGGGCCGCACTTGAGGCCGATCGGGTTCTCGACGCCGCGGCAGAACTCGACGTGCGCATGGTCCGGCTGGCGGGTGCGATCGCCGATCCAGATCATGTGGCCGGAGGTCGCATACCAGTCGCCCGTGGTGGAATCGACGCGCGTCAATGCCTGCTCGTAGCCCAGCAGCAGCGCCTCATGGCTGGTGTAGAGGTCGGTCGAGCGCAGCTGCGGCACGCTGTCGGAATCGATGCCGCAGGCGCGCATGAACGCCAGCGTCTCGGTGATGCGCGCGGCGATCGCCTCGTAGCGGTCGCTCTGCGGGCTGTCCTTGACGAACCCCAGCATCCACTGGTGCACGTTCTCCAGATTGGCATAGCCGCCCTGGGCGAACGCGCGCAGCAGGTTGAGCGTCGCCGCCGACTGCCGGTACGCCGCTTCCATGCGCTGCGGATCGGGCGTGCGGCCTTCCGGCGTGAACGCGATGTCGTTGACGATGTCGCCGCGATAGGTCGGCAGCTCCAGCCCGTTCTGGATTTCGGTCGGCGAAGACCGCGGCTTGGCGAACTGGCCGGCAATGCGACCGACCTTCACCACCGGCTGGGCCGCGGCATAGGTCAGCACCACCGCCATCTGCAGGAAGACGCGGAAGAAGTCGCGGATATTGTCGGCATGATGCTCGGCGAACGATTCCGCGCAGTCGCCGCCCTGAAGCAGGAAACCCTCACCGGCGGCGACGCCGGCCAGAGCCTTCTTCAGCTTGCGCGCCTCACCGGCGAACACCAGCGGCGGATAGCTCGCGATGCGACCCTCGACCGCGGCGAGCGCCGCGAGATCGGGATAATCCGGCACCTGGACGATCGGCTTCGCCCGCCAGGAGGTGGGCGACCAAGCCGGCAGTCCGGCGGCCGCATCGCGGGCGAGCCGCGCCGCATTCTTCGGCGCGAGAACGGAGGGCTTTATCGACCTCGTCTCATTCATGACGTTCACCTTGCATTCCGGCCGCCGAACTCCGGCGATCCGGGAGAATTGGGCGCTTATACACACCGTTGCCGGGAATGGCCACAGGGGTTGGGACAGCGCGCCCGCGCACGCCCGCAGCGGAGGGCGACGGGCGGCCGCCCGATGCGGCGCCCGATCGCCGAGAAATCGCCCTTGTCTCGCCCGATTTCAAGGCGCGGCCGGTGCCGTCGCCTTGAACGCCCCGTCGAACATCGGCTCGAGCTGCGCGGCCCCGAGCCGCGACAGGTGATCGTCGTCGAAATAGAACGGGTGTCCGTTCTCCTGCACCATGCAGCGTTCGCCCGGGCAGAAGACGGTCGCGGGGTCGAGCAGCTTCACAATGCCGTTGGCCGCGAGCTTCTGGAGTGCGTCGCGCGCGAAGGCATTGCGGCGGTCGTAGTCCTCACGGTGCGAGCGGATGTGGAAGGGGCGCCCGAGCAGCAGAGAGCGCGCCATCGACTGCGGCACGTCCTCCCGCACCTCCGGGATCGGCATCACGATGTAGACGGTCTTGCCGGCCTGGTGGAGGCCGAGCATCGTCGCGGTCAGCGAGGCCACGAACTGTTCGCGCGCCCACGCGACATCCTTCGCAAACCACGGCTGTTCGATGAAGGGAGCGACGTTCTGGTCGTCGGCGTCGCCGTAGCCCATCAGCGTTGCGTACATCGACCAGCGTGCGGCGACGATGACGGTCTTGATGCGCGGGTCGCTGGTGATGATGCGATAGGCTTCGGTATTGAACGGGGCGCAGAACTGCTCGAACCCTTCCGGCACGCCGGCGAACGGCGGCAGGATCGGGCCGTCTACCAGCGGGCCGCAGCCGCGCATGATCATGGCGACGCCTTCGCGCCCGTTGCGGGCGGCGACGTCCGAGACCGCGGCGAGGATGGCATCGGCGTGGGAATCCCCCCACAGCGCGAAGCTCGGCTCCGCCTTGCCGACCGCGCCGATGAGGCACGGTGCATCGGCCATGCCGTCCGGCACGTTGCGCACGCAGGGAGAGCCGCGCCCTTCCTTGGAGATGCGCGCCATGTCGGCGACATCCTTCGGCAGACGCTGGGGCCAGCCATCGGTCCGGATCAGCATGGCGCCGAACAGCGCCGTCGCCACGGCCACCGCGACGGCGCAGCCGAACACCTGCCGGCGCGTGAGAATGCCGCTGCGGCCGAGGAACGGCCGCTCGATGTATCGCCGGGAGATGACCGACACCACAGCGGCGACACCGAGCAGCAGGCAGGTGTCGAGCACGCTGAGCGGACGGTTCAGAAAATAGCTTTGGGTGATCGCCAGGATCGGCCAGTGCCAGACATAGAGCGAATAGGACAGGAGCCCGATGACGACCAGCGGCTTGAGCGACAGCAGCCGCCCCACACCGGTCGGTCCGTCCTCGCCGGCATAGATCACGAGGGCGGCGCCGACACACGGGACCAGACCGAGCGGACCCGGCCAGGGGCCGCCTTCGGTGAAGGTCGCCATCGCGTAGAGGATCATCGCCAGGCCAAGCCAGCCCAAGGCCTCGCGCAGGTGCCTGCTATGCAGGCGGGGCACCGCGCCCGAAGCGAGGACGGCACCGATCAGGATTTCCCAGGCACGGGCCTGCGTCCAGAAGAACGAGGCCGGCCCCTGGAACACGAGCCACCAGCCGAGCGTGAAGAACGCCACCGTCAGGACCCCGATCACAACGGCGAACCGGCCCCGCAGGAACCGCGCCGTCAGGATCATGATGAACGGGAAGACGATGTAAAACTGCTCCTCGATGGCGAGCGACCAAAGATGAAGCAGCGGGCGGGAGGTGAAGGTCGTGACGAAATAGCCGTCACCGAGCGCCAGCACGAAGTTGGTCACGAAGCCGGCGGCCGCCATCAGGGTTCCGCCGTAGGCGCGGATTTCCTTCGGCAGCATCAGCAGGCTCGCCGCTGCCGACGTCACGATCAGCATCGAGAACAGCGCCGGAAAGATGCGCCGGATCCGCCGTTCGTAGAACGAGGTGAGCGTGAAGCGGCCCTGCGCGATCTCCCGCAGGATGATGGAGGTGATCAGGTAACCGGAGATGACGAAGAACACGTCGACGCCGACGAACCCGCCGACGAACGGGCGGAACGCCGGCTGGAACACCGAGGCATGGAACAGCAGCACGCCCACGATCGATATCGCCCTGAGACCATCGATATCTGGCCTGTAGGCGATCGCGGGCGCGGGATGCGCCGCACGTCTGGACGCATCCCCGGCCTGACCGGCGCGAAAGCCGTGAGGCCGTTTCATGGAGGCGGAATCGGGCATGGCGCGGTGTCGTTCTTGCGTTCTGCGTCGAGCCGGTCGGAACAGGCTCAGGAGCGCGGGGCGGAGGCGTCGCGCTTCCAGCGCTCGGACGGCGTGCGCATGGTCACCAGTTCTTCGGCGGCGGTCGGATGCACGGCCATGGTCGCGTCGAAATCCGCCTTCGTCGCGCCCATCCGGACGGCGATGCCGAGGATCTGCGCCATCTCGCCGGCATCAGGCCCGAGGATGTGGACGCCGACGACCCGGTCCGAGGCCGCATCGACGAGGATTTTCATGAACATCCGCTCCTCCCGACCGGAGAGCGTGTGGATCATGGGCCGGAAACGGGCACGGTAGATGTCGAGCGCCTCGAACCGCGCCTTGGCCTCGGCCTCGGTCAGCCCGACGGTGCCGATCTCTGGCTGGGAGAACACGGCGGTCGGCACCAGTTCGTGATCGACCACCACCTCGCGGCCGCCGAACACCGTGTCGGCGAACGCGTGGCCCTCGCGGATCGCGACCGGCGTGAGATTGATGCGGTCCGTCACGTCGCCGACAGCGTAGATCGAGGGGACGTTGGTTTGCGAGCGGGCATCGACCAGTACCGCGCCGCGCAGGTCGAGAGCGACGCCAGCCGCTTCGAGCCCGAGGCCGGCGGTGTTGGGATGGCGTCCCGTCGCCGTCATCACGAGGTCTGTCTCCAGCGTCTCGCCCCGAGCGGTGGTCACCACCAGCCCCTCGCCGACACGCTCGATGCGTTCCGGCTTGTCGCCGCAGAGGATGGTGATGCCCTTCTTCACCATCTCCTCGTGGAGGAAGCCACGCGTTTCGTCATCGAACCCGCGAAGGATCTCCGAACCGCGGTAGAGCACCGTGGTCTCGACACCGAGGCCGTTGAAGATACCGGCGAACTCGACCGCGATGTAGCCGCCGCCGACGATCACGACCCGCTCCGGCAGGCGTTCCAGATCGAACACCTCGTTGGATGTCACCGCGAGTTCTATGCCGGGCACGGTGTGATCGACGCTCGGCGCGCCGCCCGTTGCCACGAGGATGATGCGGGCGGTGACAACGCGGTCCTCCGCGACGAGGCGCACCGCGTTCGGACCCTCGACCACCGCACGCGTCCGCAGAACCTCGACGCTCGCATTGTCGAGATTGCGTTCGTAGATCGCGGAGAGGCGGGCGATCTCCTTGTCCTTGGCCGCGATCAGCGTCGGCCAGTCGAAGCTCACCGCATCCGATCGCCAGCCGAAGCCGACGGAATCCTCGAAGGCCTCGGCAAAGCGGGAGGCATAGACGAGCAGCTTCTTCGGCACGCAGCCGCGAATCACACAGGTGCCGCCGATGCGATATTCCTCGGCGATGGCGACCTTCGCGCCGTAGCCGGACGCGATGCGAGCCGCGCGAACGCCGCCAGAACCCGCTCCGATCACGAACAGGTCGTAGTCGAACCCGCCGGCGACGCCGCCATCAGCCATTTCACCGCCAGCCATGTCCGTCTCAGCCCCGTCGGTTCGTCAATCTAAAGCCGGCAGTTCCGGCCGGTGAGAGCCGGCCGGGACTGCCCGTGTGCGAAGTGGGTGCGCGATCCCGCCGGCCGAACCGGCCGTTCAAGTGCGACGATGGCCGGATGCGATCAGAGCCGGTGGCCGCGCTTGTCCATCTCGATGCGGACCTGGGTCACCATCTCGGTGGCGATCTTGTCCTGCCACTGCTTGGCGGCGCCGATCGAAAGCGCGACCAGTTCCGGCGACAGGCTCGCCAGCTTCTTGCCGACCGGCGACTGGTAGAAGTCGATGATCTGCTGCAGCTCTTCCTGGGTGAAGCGGCGGGCCCAGACCTCTTCCAGCACGCGGTCGAGATCGCGACGCTGGGGCGCCAGGCTCAGCGCGACCTTGTCCGTCACCTCGTCGATGTCGCTGGCGAGCAGCGGATTGGACCGCACGAACAGCGCCTTGGTCTGCTCCGCCACGCCCGGGAGGATGTCGTCGAAGCCGGCCACGGACTTGGAGGCGTCGATGGCCTTCTGCGCCAGGGCGAGCTGCTCGGGCGTGAACTGAGGCTGCTGGTCGGCCGGCGCCGCGGCCGGCGGGTTGGTCTGGGCAAACGCACCGGCCGGAGCGAGCGCACCCGCGGCAAGGGCGAGGACATAAGCGGCCGCGAACATCGGGCGCCGGCTGGAAAGGGCAGTCATTCTGACGGTCTCCTTGAAAGATCAGGCCACACCCGGCGGTTTTCAGCCGCGAGCGCGAGACGTTCGGACAATCTGGACGCCGGTGCTGCCGGCCACATACGCGATATCCGCCATGCCCAGGAACAGCCCGTGCTCCACAACGCCGGGAACGGCGGCAAGCGCAGGGCCAAGTTCGCCTGGACGAGGAATCCGGCCGAAATGGGCATCGACGATGAAATGGCCGCCGTCGGTGACATAATGTCCACCGCCCGCTCCCGCCCTCATCTCGAGGTTTCCGGTCAGGCCCAGTGCACCGGCCACCTCGCGGATCTGGCGGAGTGTGACGGTGAGGCCGAACGGCACGACTTCGATCGGAAGCGGGAAACGCCCGAGGCAGTCGACCATCTTCGTCTCATCGGCGATCACCACGAACCGCCTGGCCGCGCTCGCCGTGATCTTTTCGCGCAGCAGCGCGCCGCCGCCGCCCTTCACGAGAGCGAGGTCCGGCCCGATCTCGTCGGCGCCGTCGATGGCGATGTCGAGTTCCGGCGTCTCGTCGAGGGTGCTCAGCGGGATCGACAGCGAGCGGGCGAGTTCCGCCGTACGCTCCGAGGTCGGGACGCCGACCACGTCAAGCCCGCCGGCCACCATCTCCCCGAGCGCACGTACCAGCTCGATGGCGGTCGAGCCGGTACCGAGCCCCAGCTTCATGCCGGATCGCACCTCCTTGAGCGCCTCCAGCGCCGCAAGGCGCTTCAGGGCCGCAGGGGAGGAAGTCGTGTCGTTGCTCGGGGTTTCGGTCGCGCTCACGGAATCCGGTCCAGTGTGGTCTGGGGAGTTGTCGCCATCGCTCGCGGCCCGGAGATCGCCGGACCCACCGCGTCCATGCCGAAGCCGTTCCCCCCGCCTCAGCCGGGCGTGCTTACCACGGCGGCGACGGCGGGGCCAAGAGAGCGCAAACCATGGGGTCGCCGGACGACGGCAAAATTCCCGATCGCACGCCTCGATGGCAACGCCTCGCTGCGAACCATAGTCCAGCGCCGGGATTCGGGCCACGGCCTGCCGCAACCACCGGGTTCAACGAGCCGTGTCCGCCGTGCTGGGGCGCTTCGAAGCGACGGCCGCGGCCCCCCGCGCCGTCCCTCCGGTGGATGCGGCTTCACAGAATGCGGCGGAATGGTCTAGTACGGCCCGGCGCCCGCGCCCGCACCGCGCGACCGTGCGCGTATTCAAGAACAAGGACCGGAGCCTTGCGACCCACCATCGTCTTCGACCTCGACGGCACGCTCGTGGATTCCGCCCCCGACCTCGCGGCGACGCTGAACCACATCCTCACCACCGAAGGCCTGCCGGCGGCGAGCGAGACCGAAGTGCACCGCATGGTCGGCCGCGGCGCGCGCACGCTGATCACCCGCGCATTCGCCGCCAACGGTCGCACACTCGCGCCCGAGCGGCTGGAGGCGCTGTTCGACGCCTTCCTCGCCCATTACGAAGCCAATATCGACGGCGCGACGCGCCCGTTCGACGGTGTGACGGCGGCACTCGACCGCTTTGAGGCGGAGGGCTGGGCGCTCGCGGTGTGTACGAACAAGACCGAGCGGCTGGCGCGCCTCCTGCTCGGCAAGCTCGGCATGGCCGATCGCTTCGCCACCATCGTCGGCCAGGAAACCTTCGGCATCACCAAGCCGGATCCGCAGCACATCCTCAAGACCATCGAGGCGGTCGGCGGCGACCCCGCCCGTGCGGTGATGGTGGGCGATTCCGTCAACGACATCGACGCCGCCAAGGCCGCGGGCGTTCCGGTCGTGGCGGTCACGTTCGGCTATACCGACCGGCCGGTGACCGAACTCGGCCCCGACGTGATCATCGACCATTTCGACGCGCTGTGGGACGCGGTGCAGGGTCTCGGGGTTACGAGCGAGACGGCCTGACGCCGCCTCGCCTGCCGTTGCTGCCGTCAGGCAGCGGGCACCACATAGTCGACGATGCCGCGGGCGTCGAAGCGGCCGTCGAGCTTGCCGTAGGTGGCGCGCCACGGTCCGACGATGCGGGTTTCCATGAACGCATCGGACAGAACCCGCGGCGCGCAGCGGCGCAGCGCCGAGGCGGCGGCGGCGAGCGCGAGCTGTTCCGTCAGCACCCGCGCCGCGCCGAGATCGCCGACCGCCATCGCGGCGGTCGAGCGGATATCGACCACGGAACTCGGCCCTTCGGTTTCCATATCGCGGCCGATCTCCTCCAGCACGGCATCGAGCGCCGCCGGATCGCGGCGCAGCGTCCGCAGGACATCGAGGCACATCGCATTCCCGGGACCATCCGAAATGGTCAGCGCCGGAGCGTCGCGATAGAGGCGCGGCAGAACGCTTTCCTCGACATAGCCGTTGCCGCCGAGGCACTCCATCGCCTCGGCGATCAGACTAGGCGCGATCTTGCTCACCCAGTATTTCGCGACCGGCGTCATCAGCTGCACATAGGCCGCCTCGGCCGCATCGGTGGTCGCCGCATCGAAGGCGAGCGCGAGGCGCATCACCAGCGCAGACGCCGCGGCCGAGTCGAGCGCGAGATCGGCGAGCACGCGCGTCATGATCGGCTGGTCGATCAGCGTCGCCCCGAAGGCGACGCGATGGCGGGCATGGTGCACCGCTTCGGTCAGGGCCGCACGCATCAGGCCCGCGGAGGCGACAGCGCTGTCGAACCGCGTCAGCGTCACCATCTGCAGCACCGCGCCGAGGCCATGGCCGGGCTCGCCCAGCGCGAAACCATAGGCACCGGCGAGTTCAGCCTCGGCCGTGGCGTTGGAGCGCGTGCCGAGCTTGTCCTTGAGGCGCTGGAACCGCACGGCATTGGGGCCGCCGTCATCGAGCACCCGGGGCACGAGGAAGCAGCCGAGCCGCCCCTCCGCCTGCGCGAGCACCACGAAGGCATCGGACATCGGTGCGGACAAGAACCACTTGTGGCCGGTGAGCCGCCAAAGCCCCTCGCCGGCCGGCTCGGCGACCGTCGTGGTGGTGCGCGCGTCGGTGCCGCCCTGCTTCTCCGTGAGGCCGATGGCGATGGTGAGCCCGAGCTTCTGCGCCGCCGGAAGGCTGCGATGATCGTAACGGCGCGACAGGATGCCGGGCAGCCAGGCATCGACGACGCCGGAATCGGCGGCAAGCGCGACCACGGCGGCGCTCGTGGCCGTCAGCGCGCCGAGATGGCCGGCCTCACCCTGTGCGGCGAGATAATAGCCCGCAGCCCGGACCGCGTTGCGGCGCCCGGCGAGCGTGGGATCGCTCTCCCACAGCGCGGCATGGAGCCCCGCATCGACGCTATGGCGCATCAGAGCGTGATAGGCCGGGTGGAACTCGACGCTGTCGAGGCGATAGCCGAAACGGTCGTGGGTGCGCAGCACCGGCGGCGCGGTATTGGCAAGGCGCGCGATCTCCAGCGCCTCGGCCGAGCCCCAGTAGGCGCCGGCCCGCTGCAGCATCTCTTCGATGTCGGGATCAAGCGCGGCTTCGAGCGCGCCGAGCACCACGGGGTCGGTGTCGAACAGGTTGCGGCCGACCACCGGCGGCGTCTGATTGAAGACGTCGTGGGTTTCGAAGGCCCGCATCGCATCGGGCGCCGAATCGGACAGAGGGGGATCGAGTTCGAAAGGTCCGGCCGGCATCGAGGCAAAGGGTCCCGATCTGAGGAACTGGTTCGGCGGCAGTAGAGCGCTCGGTTCAGCCGAAGCGCGGGCTGGAAGACACAGTCGACGACATGGAGACGCGGATATGCCCCTCTGCCAACCGGAATCGTCTCCCTCGGGCGCATGAATCTTCGACGATCCCCATGATTCGACAAAGACCCTAATATCAAGTGTGCGAGGCGCCTTGCCCCGAGGGGCGTAAGGGACTAGAGCGTCGTTCTCGATGAACGATCTGTCGGACCGCGCCCCGCCCCTGTTTCCCCATCGACACCTGCTCGGCATCGAGGGCCTTCAGCCCTACGAAATCGAGACGCTGCTGGATTTGGCGGATCAGGCTGTCGCCCTCAGCCGCCAGGTCGAGAAGAAGCGCAACATTCTGCGCGGCCGCACCCAAATCAACCTGTTCTTCGAAGCCTCGACGCGCACCCAGTCGTCGTTCGAACTGGCCGGAAAGCGGCTCGGCGCCGACGTGATGAACATGTCCGTCGCCTCGTCCTCGGTGAAGAAGGGCGAGACGCTGATCGACACCGCGCAGACGCTGAACGCCATGCGGCCGGATATCCTGGTGGTGCGCCACCATGCGGCCGGCGCCGTGGAACTGCTCGCGCGCAAGGTCGGCTGCTCGGTGATCAATGCCGGCGACGGCGCGCACGAACATCCGACCCAGGCCCTGCTGGACGCTTTGACGATCCGCCGGAACAAGGGCCGCATCTCCGGTCTGACAGTCGCGATCTGCGGCGACATCCTCCATTCCCGCGTCGCGCGGTCGAATATGCTGCTGCTGTCGGCGCTCGGCGCGCGCGTGCGGGTGGTGGCACCCTCGACGCTCCTTCCGGCCGGCATCCGCGACATGGGCGCGGAAGTCCACACCAGCATGAAGGCCGGCCTGAAGGACGCCGACATCGTGATGATGCTGCGCCTTCAGCGCGAGCGAATGGACGGTTCGTTCGTGCCCTCCGTGCGCGAATATTTCCATTACTGGGGCCTCGACGAGGAAAAGCTCGCTTATGCGGCGCCCGACGCCCTGGTGATGCACCCCGGCCCGATGAACCGCGGCGTCGAGATCGCGCCTTCGGTCGCCGACGGGCCGCGCAGCCTGATCGGCGAGCAGGTCGAAATGGGTGTCGCCGTTCGTATGGCGGTACTCGAGGCTCTCTCCGCCCACCTCCCGCAGCACTGAGGAACCCGGCCTTGCCCGCGCCCTGGCACTCCCCCACCGCCGCCCGGGACGGGTGGACGAGATCGAACCGCGCCGAGGCGCGCCGCCCGCTGGTGATCGCGGACGCGCGGATCGTCGATCCGGCCGCCGGGCTCGACGCCGTGGGGGCGATCCACGTGGTGGACGGCCGCATTACTGCCATCGGCCCGCAGGCTGCGTCGCTGCCGGCGCCGGACGGCGCCGAAATCGTCGACGGCAGCGGGCTCGTCGCGGCGCCCGGCCTCGTCGACATGCTGGTCTATGTCGGCGAGCCCGGCCACGAGCACCGCGAGACGCTGGCGACTGCCAGCCAGGCGGCCGCCGCCGGCGGCGTGACGACGATCGTCACCATGCCCGACACCGATCCGGTGATCGACGACCCGGCGCTGGTCGACTTCGTGCTGCGCCGCGCGCGGGATACCGCGATCGTCAACGTCCACCCGATGGCCGCGCTCACCAAGGGCCTCGAAGGCCGCGAGACGACGGAGATCGGGCTCCTTGGCGAAGCCGGCGCGGTGGCCTTCACCAATGGCCGCCGGCCGATCGTCAGCTCGCGCGTGATGCGACGAGCGCTGACATATGGCCGCGATTTTGGCGCGCTCATCGTGAATCGTCCGGAAGACCCGGAACTCGTCGGTAGCGGCGTGATGAACGAGGGCGAGACCGCAAGCCGGCTCGGGCTTTCCGGCATTCCCCGGGAAGCTGAGGTGATCGCGCTCGAACGCGACCTGCGCCTCGTCGCCCTCACCGGCGGGCGCTACCACGCCGCTCTGGTGAGCTGCGCGGCCTCCGTCGAGGCGATCCGCGCCGCCAAGGCCGCCGGGCTCGACGTGACGGCGGCGACGTCCACGGCCCATCTCGCGCTCAACGAGCGCGACATCGGCGCCTACCGCACCTTCGTGAAGCTCTCCCCGCCGCTCCGCAGCGAGGAGGACCGCCTTGCCGTGGTCGCCGCTGTCGCGGACGGCACCATCGACATCGTCGTTTCCAACCACGACCCTCAGGACGTGGAGACCAAGCGGCATCCGTTCGCCGAAGCGGCCGACGGCGCCATCGGACTGGAGACCCTGCTGGCGGGAGGCCTTCGCCTCGTGCACAATGGGCTCGTCCCCCTGCCCCGGCTCATCGAGGTGCTGTCGACCGCGCCCGCGCGCCGGCTCGGGCTCGATGCCGGCACGCTGATGCAGGGTAGCCCGGCCGACATCGTCCTGTTCGACCCCGGCGCGCCGTGGATCCTGGAAGAGACGTCCATCGTCTCCCGCTCCAAGAACACGCCGTTCGAAGGCGCCCGCTTCCAGGGCAAGGTGGTGGCGACGTTCGTGGGCGGAGAGCCGACTTTCGTCTCGCCGGCGTTACGCACCACGCATCATCTGTAAAACACGGTTCCTCTGGACAGAATGAAATATCGCTGAGCGGTCTCCGCGCGGTTTCGCAAATGCGGCGGAAAGGCATAGTCTCCGTCGGCCTGGAACTGGAATCCCGCCGGAACAAGCGTGCTGCCAATCACATCGCGCAGTTCATCGGGTGTCCTGTAGATCGCATTGTAGACCTGATCCAGCTCTTCCGAAAAATACTCCTTTAAAGTCAAGCGCACGTCCATCTCGGAAACTGACTCTCTTATATAAACGAGAGCGTTTTTGGAGGAGAGTTGCGCGATTAAGGAAAGCGTATCAAAAACGGCTTGATCATTAAGATATATAAAAAGACCGGTGACGATAAAGTAGTCGAAGGGAGGCTTCAACTTCAAGGTCGAAGGGTCGATATTCGGTATATCCGCCAGTTGAAAGTAGACATCTCCGGCTGAAGATTCCTTGCTGGCAAGCGAGATCAGATCTTCCGAAAAATCGAGCCCCAGATACGAATGCGATTCGCCAGCATAGACCTTTGAGAGTCTCCCAGCGCCACAGCCAAAATCGAGGATTTTGGACGGCTTTGAAAGACGCGGCAGAAGATATTCTCTTTCATGTGCATCGCGATCTAAGGCAATTGTGGAGCCAGAAGATTGCAGCATCACTGCATTAACAGCATTGGCCTCCTTTCTCGCCCGTTCATTAAAGAATTCGCGAATCTGCTCAGAATCGATTTCCTCTTTATTCTGATAGATACGGCTCATCATAAACCCCGAGAGTGACTTTCCGTGAACCCGATGCAGGCATCGGTCATCGCATGACTGGCTTGCGCGGAAACAGAAGAATCTTAACTCGCCAGGGCCGCAAGATCGAAGTGATGGAGATTTTGCTTGGCGAGACTCAAATCGTGTTCGTTATCGATCTCGTACGACGTCAACTCCATCGTATCCATCGGAAGATACTGCCGTAAGTGCTCATAGACCGCCGTGTTGCCGATGTCCGAGAAGAACTTGATTGGAAGCCAGGAGATATTGGCCCACTCGTAAGTCGTCGGCTCATTCCGCGAAAAAGCCGTGGCTGCACCGCCTTCGATTGTCGTAAAGACGGCATCGAGCGTTTTCGCTTTCGTGATCCCCAGGCGCGGGACGCCGGGGCGGCACGTCGCCAGGAAGGCTGCAAAACCATCCGGTTCGATCAGCATGTCGCCGTCCATGAAGAGACAATCGCCGCTAAGATGGCGGGCTCCGAGTTCGTAGCTGTGCAGCGTCGTGGTGCTCCGGAAACCTGGATTGCGGACGACAAGCACATCTGGGCGTATGCGCACGATCTCGGAAATGACCGTCTTTTCTTCGAAGCCCACGACAACGCGAACATCTTCCACATCCTTGACCAGATGCAGCAGATGTTTCAAGATCATGACGCCGCCGACTTCGACAAGGCACTTGGGTTTGCCATGACCGAGCCGGGAACCCAGGCCGGCCGCGGCGATCACAGCGTGTTTAACAATCGACATAGCGACCTTCCATCCAGGGCGACGTAATTGGAGACAGAGATCAAGGCATCGGGAGCCCGGTGAATTCCCTGAAAGGCAATTCCGATGTCAGCAACGTCGAATATGGGAACGTCGTTGAACCCTTCCCCAATCGCCACAAGGCGGTCGAAGCGCTCCTTCAGCTCAAGGCCGACGACGCTCTTGCGCATCACCATGTCGAGCCCCGTTATCCGCCCCTCCTGGTCGACCGTCGCTGTCGATGTATAAAATTTGCAGCCGAGACGCGAAATGAGAGGCTGAATCCAGATATCGAGATTGCCCGTAACGACAAAGCATCTGTCGCGATTTGTATTTATAAAATCCTCGATATAGGGATCGAATTCGACTTCCGAAACGATCGAATGGATGCGTTCGACAGCGGCGCTGCGCAGAATGGCGAACCGCAACCTGAAGGAGTCTTCGAAGGGGATCAATCCGGCCATCGTCAACTCGGTGAGCAAGCGCATCTCAGGCTCAAGATTGAGCTCCGACGCAATCATGGGGAGCAGCTCAGCGCGTGTGACTGTTCCATCCAGATCGAAGGCAAACGCGGTTCCGGCATCCCGCTCGTGCGGCGTCGGGAGCGACCGCGCGCTCTCCGAACGCACGATAAAAGGCTGCCTCTCAGTCCTGTACATATCAAGACCTCAACGGGTAAATGTCGGACGCGATAGTATTAAGAATCACCTGAGCGGCCGGCTCGTCGCGCGGAAATATAAGACTGAGTAAATATGCTCGCTCGTTTTCGAACATGAAAGGCTTTCCGGATCTGTACTCCAGAGCGGCGGATTTTAATTGATCGAACGTCGTCACGCGATCGGCGCACTTCTCCGAAATTCGCCCAAGCTCATTGAACGGAGCGTGACAGCAGGAATCGATAAATATCAGCGGCTTTTCGAAGATGTGATACTCGGTCAGAAATGAAACGCCGTCCGTGATCATGAGGTCCGAGGACGCGAACAGTTCTCCGTAATTGCCCTCGCACAGCCCGCAGTTGGGGAGGCTCGTCCATTTCGATATGAAATCGTCGTAATCGACGCCGGTCGCAGGCCTGGTTGTTCTAACGGCGTACTCAAATGCCGGGTGCGGCTTGAAGACGAACTGAATGCTCTCATCGCTTCGAGCCCAATCGAGCATCTCGCGATAGATTTTGTGAAAGACGCCGAATCCCTGATTCTGGATTGCAAGCGAAAAGTGAGGTGCCCAGATGACGCGGAAGCTTCTCGCCCCTGATTCACCGAGCGGCCAGACGCCTTTTCCCTTGTATTGCCGCAGCTTATCGAATTTTGAGTAACCACTCAGAACGAACTTATCGGGATCGGAATGTTGGAAAGATCTATAATAAGACTGTGTTATTTTAGTCTCGCAAAAAACTTTCCATGCACTACGATGATAGATTTGGTCGTAGTTGTTTGCATAGGCTTCGTCCGAAGAATCCTTTGCGTCCGGATTCGCGAGCACGCCCATGCCATAGGGAACGACACAAATGCGGGCAAATGTAATCTCAGATGTCCGCAACCCCGGCGGCACAGGTATATCCCACTGCTGCTGCCTGAATACAACATCCGGCATCAGATTTCGGAGGATATCCAAGGCTTCAAGAGATTGCACATCGAGGCGAATATGCGGGATCCCTTGATTTTCCAGCCAATTATGGACGATATCTTCGCCGGAGAACTCCGCTCTTCCGAGATGACTATGATTTATAGAAACAATCATTGGGTGAAAGCGCTCATCTTTCACCATTTCCATGTAAACGTCAGCGAGCGCGTCCCACATTGGAATTGACTGGACGATAAAGACACAGCGTATCTTCGATTCCGTCGAAGGAATTTTTCGCAGCGTCAAATTCGAGACCTGCTTAATCGCATGCAAATGCTGATTGATTCCGACGATATCGTCGGCCAATTTTCCGATGAACTCATTGCTTATCGAGGAGCCTTGCTTGGCTTTTTCACCAAGCGTCTTTTCGATAATCTGCTCCACTAACCTCGGAAGATATTTTTGCTGAGATTGCAGTGTCTGAAGCAATTTGGCGATTTCGACCTGGATATTACCTTGCAGTTCGATCTGCTCTGCCAGGGAATCGACCTTTTGCCTCAAAGCTGCGAGTTCTGTCGTGATCTCCGCTACGGAATCCGGCCTTGTTGCGGTATCGGAGTTCAGCATTTGATCCACTTTCGCAGATAATTCGGCGTGGCCCCCAGCCTTCGCGGGCAAAGACAGGATGGCCTTTCACGGCTCGCACTCTATTGCCGCAATCTTTCGTCAGACTGACTTGCTGCGGTCAGGTCCGTTCGGCAGGCGGACGTTTCCGGCCTGAGACGCGGGGGACGGCTGTCAGGGAGACAGCCGATTGACCAGAAACGCGATGTCCTGCCCCGCCGCCGCTTCTGCCTTCTCGATCACCGCCCGGTAGCGGGCGAGCACGGCCATGCCTTCCGGCGTGACCACGGCGCCGCCGCCGCCCTGACCACCGTGCTGGGCGGCCACCAGTGGCGCGTCGAACAGGGCGTTCATATCTTCGACCAGCAGCCACGCGCGGCGGTAGGACATGCCCATCGCCCGGCCCGCCGCCGCGATGGAGCCTTCCGAGGCGATCAGTTCCAGAAGCTGAGCCTTGCCGGGGCCGAAGAAGCCGCGGTCGCCGAAGTGGATGCGGATGCGCAGGGTGGCATCCATCGAGCCGTTGGAGGCGTCTTTCGGGCCGGCATCAGTCGCGGTGCCGCCCGTTGCGCTGCGACCACGCCAGGAGGATCGGCGTCGCGCTCGCGCCGGCTCTGCCCCATCACTGGACCGCCCGTTCTCGTTCACCGTCGACCGCCGTGCACACGCGATATCCTGCCCCTGCGACAATCCTGACGACCGGGAGGACGGTGAGCAAGCGTCATCGGCGCAACTGCGCGCACGCCCGACGGCGTCGCTTGGCCGCGCAGGTCCGGTCGACCGTGTCAGCCGACCGACGCGAGGCCGGGGAATTTCTCCAGAAGCCAGAACGACAGCGTCGACATCTGCCCGGTGAGGAACAGGATGCCCGTCACCACGAGTAGCCCGCCCATAGCCTGCTCGACGCGGTGCATGTGGCGCCGGAAGCGGCGCATCAGGCCAAGGAACGAGGTGGAGAACAGCGCCGCGAGCACGAACGGGATGCCGAGCCCGAGCGAATAGGCGACGAGAAGCCGCGCGCCTTCGAACGCCGTCGCCTCGCTGCCGGCGACGAACAGGATCGAGCCCAGCACTGGCCCGATGCAGGGCGACCAGCCGAACGCGAACGCGAGGCCCATCACATAGGCCCCGACGGGTCCCGGGGCGCGGCGCACGTCCATCCGCGCCTCGCGCATCAGCAGCGGGATGCGGAACACGCCCAGAAAATGCAGTCCCATCACCAGGATGACGATGCCGGAGATCACGGCGAGCGTGGGCAGGTAGAGCGCGAGCAGCCGGCCGATCGTGGAGGCGGTCGCTCCGAGGGCGACGAAGATGGTGGAAAACCCGAGCACGAAGGCGATCGAGGCCACGACCACCCGCCGGCGGATGCCGCCGGTTTCAGCCTCGCCTGCGAGTTCATCCAGCGAGACGCCCGCCATGAAGCAGAGATAAGGCGGCACGAGCGGCAGCACGCACGGGGAAACGAACGAGAGAATGCCCCCGACGACCGCCGCGCCTGTCCCGATATCGAAAGCCATGCCCGTCCGCTCCTGCCCGCCCGCCCCTGCCCGAACGCGTCGCCTGCCGACGGTGTTGTCACATCCGGCGTTGGGTGCCGAAAGCCTTTGGCATGCCCGCGCCCGAAGAACAACCGGACGGCGGGCTCCCGGAGCGGGGGAGCATCGCGCCCGCCCCGGTTCGGCGCAGGAAGGTTCAGCCTTCCTGACGCTCGCCGTCGTCCCCGACGATATCACCCATCTCCGCGGCGAGGTCGGCGGCCACCAGGTCGGCCATGGTCAGGTCGGGCAGCGCGGGCCCGAGATTCGCGAGCCTGTCCTGCGCCTGGCGTTCACGTTCCACAGACCATATATCCGGCTGCTCCCGTCCGTCGGACTCCGCGAGAGCGCGCGAGGCACCGACCAGCAGCAGCGCATCGAATGCCGGGCTCGCTCCCACGTCCGGCGCCACGTTGGCGAGGCCGTCGCGAGCACGCTGGTGGACGGCGGGGAGCGTGCGGTCGTCGTAGAAGTCGTCCGTCGCCTGCACGAAGGCGCCAAGCATCTGCCGCATCGAGCCGAGCAGTTCCTCCACGGCGAGCGTGGACGTCGCCGACATGCCTCGGCCCGGAACGAGCGCCGTCGGTCGGAAGGCGGCGATGCGGTCGAGCGTTACCGGCCACTGGCGAAGATAGCCGTCGGCGAGGTCCGGAAGTTCGCCGGAAACGACGAGATCACCCGCGAACATCACGCCGGCATCGGGCACCCACACGACCACGTCGCCGAGCGTATGTCCGCGGCCGAGATGCATGACGCGGATTTCGCGCTCTCCCGACCACAGCGAAAGCGAGCTACCGAACGTCACCGTCGGCCAGACCGGGCGCATGGCGGTGAACGGCACAGTCTCGCCGCCGGCCGTGCGGCGGTGGGCGATCAGCTCGCGATTTTGCCGGCCGCGGTCGCTCATGAGCCCGCGCGTCAGCGAGGACGACAGGATTTCCACACCGTCGAACGCTGCCGCGCCGAGGGTGGCGTCGGCGTGGTAGTGGGTGAACACCACCTTGCGCACCGGCTTGTCGGTAATGCGGCGCAGCGCCTCGCCGACCTGGGCGGCGACGGCCGGCGTCTCTCCGCCATCGATCAGCACGATCCCGTCGACGCCGACGATCGCGCCGACGGTCGGATGGCCGGTCAGCGTCGCGGCATAGCAGTCGCGGCCGACTTCGGTCAGGACGACGGAATCGGCAGCTTCGACAGAGGCGACGGACACATCGGCCATGATACGACTCCCAGGCGACAACAGATCGGGCGGCCTTTTATCCCTACGAATGTGGCGGGGACGGGATGACGATGCGGTTTTTCCGCCAAAGGCCGCACCGATCGAACGCCATCTCTACCATCGGACGGACGGCTGCGGCACGGCCGCCCGCAGAACGTGCGGTCCGAGTGACAAGGCAAGGTGCGGCGCAGCGGCTTTATCGGACACAGCGGCCGTGCGAATTCGTAAGGGATTGATAACGCGGATAGATCAAGCTAGGCATAATCGTCGAGATTGGACGCCTCATGTCGCCCTTTCAGGGCATCCGGGCCATGCTGCGCTCGCATCGCACGGCTCTTTTCAGGCGCGTCCCGGCAAGGTGCTGCCGCAATGACCGGAAAATACGTTCGATATCTTCGCCGCCTCATGGCCGTGCCGCGCGTTGGCAGGCACCTCGCGGCAACGGGCCTGCTCGCCGGGTCGCTCGCCGTCAGCGGCCTCGTGCCGGGTTCAGTGGCGACGGCGACGGCGGCGGACTGCACGTCCATCGGCCGGCAGATCTACCAGGCCGCCGCCGCCAAGGACCAGCAGCGGCTGGAGGCGCTGCGCCGCCAGTATGCCGCGCAGAACTGCAGCACCGCAGCGGCGCCTGCGGCCAAATCCGGCGCGGTCAAGGGCGGGACGGCGAACTCCGACAACACCCGCACCCGCTACGTCAACCAGAACGGTCGCATCGTCGCCCTCACAGAGGGGGGCTCCGGGTCTGATCCCGGCAGCTTCCTCAAGCAGCTTTTTCCGATCTTCGGCGGCACCAAGCAGGCCGAGCCGCAGCAACCCGACAAGGGCGGCAACCGTCCCCGCGTGCTGACGCCGAAAACACCCGCGCAGCCCGCCGTCGCCGCCGTTCCGGCGACCCCGGCCGCGCCGGCGGCCAATGTCGAGACCTACCGGACCTATTGCGTGCGCGGTTGCGACGGCTACTATTTCCAGATCGGCCGCGCATCGGCCGAGACCGATTTCACCCGCGATCAGGCGGCGTGCGAGAAGACGTGCCCGGCGAGCCCGGTGTCGCTTTACGTTCAGCGCAACGGTGATCCTGCCGCCGAGATCGTCTCGCTGCAGGACGGGCAGCCCTACAATCAGCTGCCGGCGGCCTTCCGCTTCCGCGACGGGCGCATCCCGGGTTGCAGCTGCTCCGCGGACGCTGCCGCTCCCGACAACATGAGCCGGCCGACAGGCGTCGTCGACGTGGCCCAGCCGGGAACGGCCGCCGTCACCGCTGCGGATCCGGCCGTCGTCGATGGCGCCGCACCCGCGGATGCCGCAGCGGCCTCTGCGTCAGCGTCGTCAGCTGAACCGGCGGCACCGGCAAAGCCGGCGATCAGCAAGCCGCCGCTCCGCGTCAGGACAGTCGGGCCGACATTTCTTCAAACCCAATGAGCGGCATCAGCTTGGCGAGCTCGGGGCCGTCCTCGCGCCCGGTCATCGCCACGCGAAGCGGATGGAACAGAGCCTTGCCGCGCTTGCCCGTGGCAGCGGAAACCGCCTGGGTCCAGGCGCGGAAACTCGCCGCGTCCCACGGTTCGGGCGGCAGCAGATCCCTCGCCGCGGCCAGAAACGCCGCATCCTGCGCGTCGCCCGCCGGCTTCGCGAGCGGCCCCCGCACCACGTCCCGCCATGCCTCGGCATCGGCGACGACGGTGAGGTTGGCGCGGATCGCCTCCCAGAATGCCGGCCCGAGATCGGCATCGAGCGTGTCCAGGCGGGGCCGGGCCGCCTCATAGTCCATGGCGTGGACCAGTTCAGCGTTGGTCCCGGCGATATCGCTCGGATCGAACCGCGCCGGAGCGCGGGAGATATGCGCGAGGTCGACGCGGCCGGCGAGGTCGTCGAGTGAGGCAACCGCCTCGACCGCCTCCGACGTCCCGACCAGCACTGCGAGCGAGGCGACGGCCATGGGCTCGTAGCCTTCCGCCCGAAGGCTGCGCAGCGACAGGGTTCCGGTGCGCTTCGACATGGCACTGCCGTCGGCGAGCACGAGAAGATTGTGATGCCCGAACGACGGCACCGGCCCGCCGAGCGCCTGGAACAGCGCGATCTGAACCGCCGTATTGGTGACGTGGTCCTCGCCGCGGATGACATGCGTGATCCCGAGGTCGATGTCGTCGATGACGGACGGCAGCGTGTAGAGATAGGAACCGTCGGCGCGCACCAGCACCGGGTCCGATAGCGAACGCAGGTCGACGCTCGTCGGCCCGCGCACGAGATCGGTCCAGGACACCACGCTTGCATCATCTGCGCCGGTCGTTCCTTTTGCCGATCCGGCCACGGCGTCGGGCAGCAGGAAACGCCAGTGCGGCGAACGGCCTTCCGCCTTCAGGCGGGCGCGGTCGTCGTTCGTCAGCGCCAGCGCGGCGCGGTCGTAGACCGGCGGCAGGCCGCGCGCTCGCAGGCGCTTGCGGCGATAGTCGAGTTCCTCGGCCGTCTCGTAGCAGTCGTAGAGCGCACCGGAGCGCCGCAGGTCTTCGGCAACCTGATCGTAGCGCCCGAAGCGGTCGGATTGCCGGACGACGGCATCGGGCTCGATCCCGAGCCAGGCCAGGTCTTCCAGAATGGCGTCGGCGAAGGCCGCGGTCGAGCGCTCCCGGTCGGTATCGTCGAGACGCAGGATGAAGCGTCCGCCGTTGCGCCGTGCAAACAGATAGTTGATCAGCGCGGTGCGGGCATTGCCGAGATGGAGGTAGCCTGTCGGGGAAGGCGCAAAGCGTACCGTGGGTGTCATCGTCTCTCAGCTCTCGTCCCAGGCCCGGCCGTGATGTCGTTGACGGGGCGCGCCGCTATATAGCCCGCCGCGCGGCAGGCGGGAACGGACGAGTTCGCCGCCACGACGGGTCTCACCCGCTGCGATGCCGGACGCTTCGGCCGGGGGCAAAGCGGACGGACCGGGGATAAGTGCCGGGCACCGGGGCGGGCCGGCTTTCATCCGCGTCGTCTTTCACCGGCCGATGGTCTATGCTCAAGGATCGGCCTGGGGTGCCGTCGCCGCCTTCCATCGGGAACGCCGCGACGGCTGAGATCACACCCATCGAACCTGATCCGGATCATGCCGGCGAAGGGAGCGGCCCGTCGGCACCGGCCTCTCAGGGTGGCGCGCCGCACCGTCTCCTCAGCCGGCCAACGAGGAGACGACCCATGTCCGGCGATATCCTTTCGCCATCCGGCGAGCCCACCGTCGCGCCGCTCTCGCTCAGCCCCGGCGAGGCGCTTGCGCGGATGCGGGCGGCGGCACCGCTCGTTCACAACATCACCAACTATGTCGTGATGACCCCGACGGCCAATGCGCTGCTCGCTGCCGGAGCCGCGCCCGCCATGCTGCACGCGCCCGAGGAGGCGCCGGAATTTGCGGCGATCGCCTCCGCGCTGGTGGTCAATATCGGCACCCTTTCCGCTCCCTGGCTCGCGGCGATGATCAGCTCGGTCCGTGCCGCCGTCGCGGCAGGGCGGCCGTGGGTGCTCGATCCGGTCGCCGGCGGCGCCACGGCCTTCCGCCGTGAGGCCGTTTCCGCCCTGCTCGCAGAGCGGCCGGCCGTTGTGCGCGGCAACGCCTCCGAGATCCTTGCCGCCGCCGCGGGCGGCGTCGCCGGGCGAGGTGTCGACGCGGCACACGGCGTCGCCGACGCCGCCGGCCATGCGGATGCCCTCGCGCGCCGCCTTGGCGCAGTCGTGGTGATTTCCGGCCCCGTCGATATCGTCACCGACGGCACCCGGCGGGTGGAACTCTCCAACGGCGTGGAAATGCTGACGCGCGTGACCGGCACGGGCTGCACCGCGACGGCGCTGATCGGCGCCTTCCTCGGCGCTGGCATCGCCCCTCTGGAGGCGGCCGTGGGCGCGATGACGCTGATCGCGGTCGCCGGTGAGATCGCCGCTGACGTCGGCCCCGGCGAGCCCCCTCGGGGCCCCGGCAGCTTCGCCGTCCACCTGCACGATGCGCTCTGGAGCATCACGCCGGAGGTGCTGGATGCCCGCGCCCGGATCGCCGTGGTGTCCGCCACCGGCTGATGCCCCCGGGCATTCGCGTGCCGTAGAAGGTCCCGAAGGCCTGTCGCCGGCCGAAGCCGGCGCTCGCCGCCTTTGCCTTTTCAGCACGCGCCCGGCGACTGGCGCGGCCGAAGCCGGCTGCAATTTCTGCCAGTAATAAACGCCTTTATCGGTGTTCCTTAATTCTCTCAGGCTGATATGGTTCGCCGGAGAGGATAAGTGGGATGCGTGGCAACCGGTCGTGGTGGAAGGCCGGCTTGCGGCGCGAGTCGGTCGGATCGCGTTGAACGATCCCGCCCCTCGCCGCTGGGCTTCCCAGAGGTGCGTTTGGGCGGGCGCGAAGCATGAAGAAGACGTTATCCGAACTCGGATCGGCCGATGCCGCGCGCCAACGTGCCGGCGGAGGCGACGGTCCGCGTCAAGAGCGTCGCTTCGCCGGTTCGCTTGCCGCCAATTTCGCCCTGTTCGTGATTCTGCTCAGCGTCGCGCCGCTCTGCGTTCAGGGCGTGATGTCCTATCACGTCGCGAGCAGCACCATCCGTGACCTCACGGCGCGGAACTTGCGCGCCACGCTGGCCTCCGAAGCCGATTTCCTCACGCTCCAGGTCAACGAGGTCGAGCGGCTCGTCACCGCGATCGCCGGCATTGCCGACGTCCGCACCATGCTGGCGGCGCTGCCTCCGGCGGAGGAAGGCGCTCCCAGACCCGCCCTCGTTCAGGAAACCATCCGCGACGCCCTCTCCGGCTATCTCGCGCTGCGCGGCATCGTGGCGATCGACGTGATCGATACGCAGGGCAACTATTTCCGCGTCGGTGCCCCGCCTAAGAATGGGGCGCCGGGCCGGGCCGAGCGCGACCGCATGCTGCTGGCGATCCGGGACGGAGATCCGAGCATCCGTTGGCTGGGGGCGGACACGGTGCCGGGTGGGGATCCCTCGGTCGTGACGTTCGGCATCGCCGTGCACGCGATCGGACCGTCCGGCAGTCCCGACAAGTCCCTTCCTTCCGCCGGTGGCGACATGATCGGCGCGCTCATCGTCCATCTCAGCGCCGACGAACTTTTTCAGCATCTGCGTACAGCGAACAGTCGCAATCCCGGCACCCTGCTGGTGGTGGCGCGCGACGGCGTCGTGCTGTTTGCAGCGGACGGCACGAGGATCGGTCAACCCGCGCCTCAAGCGGTCATAGATGCGATTTCCGGAGATGAGCCGGCGACGGAAGCCTTTATCGACGGCCAACGTGCCATCGTCGCCTATGCCGAGGCGGCGAACATCGGCTGGTTCGTGGTCAACGTGACGCCGCTCGCCTCCGTCGAGGCGCCGGCCCGCGCGATCGGCATTCTTACCGTCCTGATCCTTGGCGGCAGCCTCGTGATCGTCATCGTCGCCGGCATCCTCGGATCGAACCGGATCGTCCGGCCGATCCGCGCCCTGATTGACCGTTTCAAGACGCTTGAGCATCCGACCGCAGATCTGAAGCCGCTGCCCGTGGTGGGAACCGGCGAAACGGCGGAGCTCACGCACTGGTTCAACGTCTTCCTCGCGTCGGAAGCCGAGCGCCGCCACGCCGCGATGGCCCTGAAGGAGAGCGAGGAGCGCTACGCGCTGGCGGTGCGCGGCGCGAACGATGCGCTTTGGGACTGGGACCTGCGTTCGGACCGCATTTATTACTCACCGCGCTGGAAGGCGCTGCTCGGCCTGGAGGAGGACGTCGTCCTCAACGACAGGCCGGATACCTGGACGGACTCGATTCATCCGGACGACCGCGAGAACGTGCTCGCACGCATTGCCGCGCACCTGGAAAACAAGGCGCCGCAGCTGATGGTGGAACACCGCCTGCGGCAGGCCGACGGGTCCTATATCTGGGTTCTGGCGCGCGGCGTCGCGCTCCGGGACGACGAGGGCATGCCCTACCGGATGGCAGGCTCGCACACCGACATCACCTCGCGCAAGCGGGCCGAGGAACAGCTTCGCCACGACGCGATGCACGACACGCTGACCGGACTTCCGAACCGGCGCGCCATGTTCCGGATGCTGAGCCTGATGATGCGGGAGAGCAACCGCCACGGCAAGCAGACCGGCCTGCTGATCATCGACATCGACCGCTTTAAGGACGTCAACGATTCCCTCGGCCACAAGGCGGGTGACGCCGTTCTGGTCGCCGTCGCGAGCCGCCTGCGCCGGGAAGTGCGCGAGATCGACGTCGTCGCCCGCCTCGGCGGAGACGAGTTCGCCATCATCTTCCCGAACATCGACAGCATCGCCTCGATGCCGATGATCGCCGACCGCATTGTCGGGGCCATGCGCAAGCCCGTGGACGAGGGCTCCGAGCGCTACAGCATCACCGTCACCGCGGGCGCGACCGCGAGCGAATCGGAGAGCGCGCCGGAACTGCTGCTGCGGGAGGCCGACCTCGCCCTGTTCGAGGCGAAGCGGAGCGGTCGCAACCGCTTCAGCATCTACAACGAACGCATGGAGGTGGAGTCGCGCCGCCGGCTCGCCGTCGAAAACGCGCTGCGCAGCGAACCCGCGATTGACGCCATCCGCATCCTGCTCCAGGCGCAGGTCAACCCCGTCACCTGGAGGACCACGCGGTTCGAGGTGCTGTCGCGCTGGCGGAGCGCCGACGGCACCGTGATCAGCCCGGTGCAGTTCGTCGAGGCGGCGGAACATCTCGGCCTGATGCACGACATGACCCGTGCCATCATCCGACGTTCGATCGAGGCGATCGAATATTTCGACCGCCGCGGCCACGACGAGATCAGCCTCGCCATCAATCTCAGCCCGAGCGACCTAGAACACGTCGACTTCTCGTCGGAAGTGCTGTGGCAGCTCGCCGGGCGCAGTATCTCGCCGAAGCGGCTTCAGTTCGAGATCATCGAAAGCACGCTGCTGCGCACGTCGAACGCCGTCGTCAGCAATATTCGCCATCTCGTCGAAGCCGGCTGCACATTCGCCATCGACGACTTCGGAACCGGCTTTTCGGCGCTGTCCTATCTGTCGCGCTTTCCGATCGACACCATCAAGATCGACAAGTCCTTCGTCGTCGATACGGGGCTCGGGCAGGAGCCGGATTCGCTGATCCGCGCCATCATCGGCGTCGGTCACAGCCTGTCGATGCGGGTGGTTGCGGAGGGCGTGGAGACGCCGCTCCAGGCGCAGTTCCTGGCAGCGGAAGGCTGCACCCTGCTGCAGGGTTATTTGTTCTCGATGCCGGTGCCCGTCGAGGAAGCCGTGGATCTGCTGAAACCGGGCATCTTCGAGCAAAGGGCAAAGGCCGGGAACGGCTGATCCCCGGCCTTTGCGAAGCGTGGCATTCCGGCGCTTGCGCGCGGGCGTCAGGCGGCGGCGGGGGCCGCCGGCATCAGCTCGAGCATCGTCTCGAAACCCTCGAACTCCGGATGGCCGAGCGTGAGCGGCTTGCCGGAGCCGGCGCTGCGGTGGGCGGCGCGGAACGCCTCCGAACGGGTCCAGTCCTCGAAGGCGGCCCGGCTCTCCCAGACGGTATGGGAGGCGTAGAGCGTGTGGTCCTCGCGCTCGGGACCGCGCAGCAGATGGAACGACTGGAAGCCCGGCACGCGGTCGAGATGAATCTCGCGCTTGGTCCAGACCTCCTCGAAGGCCGGTTCCTCGCCCTTGCGCACCTGGAATCGATTCATGGCAATGAACATGGCTCTGTCCTCAGAAGAATGACGATGCCGATCTTTTGCCGCGCTCCGGCGCACAGGGCAAGCATTTCCTGCTTTTGAAACCTATTTGCAATTATTATAAGTCCATTTGAGCGCTGCCGGACTTCTTCCGCTTCACGGGGCTCGGACGGCCGATCATCGCGAAGGGACGGGAAATAATGCCCCGTCCGCAGACTGTCTCGCCCCGTCGCCAACCGCAGCGCCGGCGCGAAATCCCGGCAGCGACCGCGCAAGGGGGTTCAGGAAAGCGTCCGGTCGTACGCGAGAACCGCGTTGAGCAGCACCTGGGCTCCTGCGGCGCACTCTCCGGGTTCGGTCGATTCCGCCTCGTTGTGGCTGATGCCGTCCTTGCAGGGCACGAAGATCATCGTGGTCGGGGCGACGCGGTTGACATAGCAGGCATCGTGTCCCGGGCCGGAGATAATGTCCCGCGCGGGATAGCCGGCCGTGGCCGCCCCCTCCCGAACGCACGCGATCAGGTCCTTGTGGAACACGACGGGTGGCGACGACCAGATGCGCTCACACACGATATCGAGGCCCGTGGCGGCGCGCACCTCTTCCACCGCCGCCTCAAGCGCGGCTTCCATGTCGTCGAGCACCGCGTCTTCCGGATGGCGGAAATCGACCGAGAAGAACACCTCGCCAGGGATGACGTTGCGCGAGTTCGGCTTCACCTCCACAAGCCCAACGGTGCCGACCGCAGGCGGACGCGCCTTGGCGATGGCGTCGACCGCCTCGATCAACCGGGTGGCGCCGAGCAGCGCGTTGCGGCGCATCGTCATCGGCGTCGAACCGGTATGGGCCTCCTGCCCCTTCACGGTCGCCTCGTACCACCGGATGCCCTGCACGCCCTGGACGATGCCGATGGTCTTGCCTTCCGCCTCCAGGATCGGCCCCTGTTCGATGTGCAGCTCGAACATCGCACCGATCTCGACCGAGCCGGCGGGACTCTCGCCGCGATAGCCGATCCCGTCGAGCGCCTCCGCGAAGGTCACGCCCTGCCGGTCGACGCGGCTATCCGCGTAGGCGCGATCGAACACGCCCGCATAGACGCCCGAACCGAGCATGGCCGGGGCGAAACGCGAGCCCTCCTCGTTGGTCCAGTTGACCAGCATGACGGGCGCGTTGGTCTCGTATCCGCTGCCGTGCAATGTCTTCAGCACTTCGAGGCCCGCCAGCACGCCGAGCACGCCGTCGAACTTGCCGCCGGTCGGCTGGGTGTCGAGATGGCTGCCCATGGCGATCGGGGCGATGTCGTCGCGCCGGCCCGGCCGCACGGCGAACATGTTGCCCACCTCATCCACCGTCACGGTGCAGCCGAGCGCCTCGCATTCGGCCTTGAACCAGTCCCGCACCTGCCGGTCCCAGTCCGTCAGCGTCAGCCGGCAGATGCCGCCCTTCGGCGTACCGCCGAGCTGCGCCGTGGTCATCAGCATGTCCCAGAGGCGCTTCGGATCGATTTGGAGGTTCTGCAACATCACTCGTGGATCCCTGGTCGCGCGCCGCGCCGTTCGCGCCCGCGCGCTTTCACCGCTCATGCGGCTTTTCTCGTCCGGCGAAGCCCTCAAGCGCGCTCAGGGCGTTACGTCGATCCGCTCCACCCGCTTCGGCGCATTGAGTTCGCGCCACTGGGCGTCCGCGACCGCGACGGCGGGGAAGGCCGGGCGCGGCACGTACTGCCCGTCGCCGGCCTCCGCGCGCAGTTCCCTGTCGATCCAGGCGACCTTGCCGCGCGACAGCACCACGGCCGGCAGGCCGGTGACCTCGTAACCCTCGAACACGTTGTAATCGATCCGGCTGATCTGGCTCGCCGCGGAAATCGTCCGGGTCGCTGCCGGGTCCCACACCACCAGATCGGCGTCGGAGCCGACCGCCACCGCGCCCTTGCGCGGGTAGATGTTGAGGATGCGCGCGATGTTGGCCGACGTGACCGCGACGAACTCCTCGCGCGTCAGCCGGCCGGTGCCGACGCCTGCGGTCCACAGCACCGCCATGCGGTCTTCGAGGCCGCCGGTGCCGTTCGGGATGCGGGTGAAATCGGCCGCGCCAAGGCGCTTCTGCTCGGTGGTGAAGGCGCAGTGGTCGGTCGCCACCACATGAAGCGACCCGGATTGCAGCCCGGCCCAAAGGCTCGCCTGGTGCTCTTTCGGCCGGAAGGGCGGCGACATCACGCGGCGCGCTGCATAGTCCCAGTCTCGGTTCTGGTATTCGCCGTCATCGAGCACGAGATGCTGGATCAGGGGCTCGCCCCACACCCGCTTGCCCGCGGCCCGTGCCCGCGCGATCGCCTCGTGGGACTGACGGCAGGACGTGTGCACCACATAGAGCGGCGAGCCGGCCATGTCGGCGATCATGATGGCGCGGTTGGTGGCCTCGCCCTCCACCTCCGGCGGCCTGGAATAGGCGTGGCCTTCGGGGCCGGTGATACCCTCGCGCAGATAGCGCTCCTGAAGGCGGAACACGACGTCGCCATTCTCGGCGTGGACGAGCGGCAGCGCCCCGAGCGACGCGCATCGGCTGAACGAGTGGTAGAGTTCGTCGTCGTTCACCATCAAGGCGCCCTTGTAGGCAAGGAAGTGCTTGAAGGTGTTGATGCCGTAGGTCTTCACCACGGTTTCCATGTCGTTGAACGTGTCCCGGTCCCAGCCGGTCACACCCATGTGGAAGCCGTAATCGGAGGTCGCGCGCTCGGCCTTGCGGCGATAGTCCTGGTAGGCGGACAGCATCGACTGTCCCGGCCCGGGAATGCAGAAATCCACCACCATCGTGGTGCCGCCGGACAGCGCCGCCTTGGTGCCCCACTCGAAATCGTCGGCGGAGACGGTGCCCATGAACATGAAGTCGAGATGGGTGTGGGGATCGATGCCGCCCGGCAGGACATAGGCGCCGCCGGCCTCGATTACCTCCGCACCCGCCGGCGCCTCCAGATCCGGCCCGACGGCGACGATGACGCCGTCCTCGACAAGTACGTCGGCACGTCGCGACCAGTCGTGGTTCACGACGGTTCCGCCTCTGATCAGGATCGCCATGGCTGCACTCTTTTCGTCGTCAGGACAGGATCCGGCAGGGCGGCACGGCCGCCCTGCCCGTTCGCGATGAAAGCTGTCGCCGCAGCTTACTTCATGGCCTCATAGACCTTGAAGGAATAAGCACCCTCCGGCTTCTTGGTGATCACCGGATCGGAACCGCCGGCCATCAGGATCTCCACCGTGCGGTCGAAATCGGCGGGGTCGAGCTTGCCGTCGTCCTTGGTGTCGAGCAGCTTGACGATCTCCTCGGCCATCCGCTTCTGGTGCTCGGCCGTCTGCGCGCCGGAGGCATCGTTGTCGAGCACGATCTCGGCCGCCTCGTCGGGATGCTGGCGGGCATAGTCCCAGCCCTTCATGGTCGCCTTCACGAAGCGGGCCATCTTGTCGACGAACTTCGGATCGTCGAGGTTCTTCTCCATGACGTAGAGGCCGTCTTCGAGCGTGGCGACGCCCTCGTCCTCGTATTTGAAGACCACGAGATCCTCGGGCTTCACGCCGGCCTCGATCACCTGCCAATATTCGTTGTAGCTCATGGTGGAGATGCAATCGGCCTGCTTCTGCAGCAGCGGATCAACATTGAAGCCCTGCTTGATCACGGTAACGCCGTCCGGCGAGCCGTCGGTCTTCAGGCCGAGCTTCGACATCCACGCGAGGAACGGATACTCGTTGCCGCCGAACCACACGCCGAGCTTCTTGCCCTTCAGGTCGGCCGGCGTCTTGATGCCGGTGTCCTTGCGGCAGGTCAGCCAGAGGCCGGACTTCTTGAACGGCTGCGAGATGTTGACGAGCGGCACGCCCTTCTCGCGCGAGGCGAGCGCGGAGGGAAGCCAGTCGATCACGACGTCGGCCCCACCGCCGGCGATCACCTGCGGCGGTGCCACGTCCGGCCCGCCGGGATTGATCGTCACGTCGAGCCCTTCATCGGTGTAGTAGCCCTTCTCCTTCGCCACGTAGTAGCCGGCGAACTGGGCCTGGGTCACCCACTTCAGCTGCAGCGTCACCGCATCGGCGGCAAGCGCCCGGTCCGCGGGTGCGAACGCGGTCAGTCCCAGGCTGGTCATGCCGAGGATCAGTCCCGCGGCGAGCATCCGTTTAAACGTCATGGTTCCTGCCTCCGGTTGTTTCGCCGCCGCCCGGAAAGAGGCGCCGGTCGCTTGAATCACGCGATGGGTCACTTCCGATAGGACGCGTGCCAGAAGGTCACGCGCCGCTCGATCAGAGAGACCAGGCCGTAGAACAGCGTGCCGGACACGGCGGCGAGCGCGATCTCGGCCCACACCATGTCGAGCGCCATCCGCCCTGCCTCGATGGAAATGCGAAAGCCGATGCCGACGATCGGCGTGCCGAAGAACTCCGCCACGATCGCGCCGATCAGCGCGAGCGTGGAATTGATCTTCAGGGCGTTGAACAGGAACGGCATCGCGGCCGGCAGCCGCAGCTTCAGAAGCATCTGGCCCCAGGTCGCGCCGTAGGAGCGCATCAGGTCGCGCTCCAGCGGCCCGGTAGACGCGAGCCCGGCGACGGCGTTCACGAGCATCGGGAAGAACGTCATCACCACCACGACGGCGGCCTTGGACGGCCAGTCGAAGCCGAACCACATCACCATGATCGGGGCGATGCCGATGATCGGCAGCGCAGAGACGAACTGGCCGAGCGGCAGCAGGCCCCGCCGCAGGAAAGGAACCCGGTCGGCCGCCACCGCCACCACGAAGCCGGCGATGTTGCCGATGACATAGCCCGACAGCACACCCTTGAGGAAGGTCTGCACGAAGTCGGCGCCGAGCATCGGCAGGTCGCCGACGATGCGCTGCGAGATCGCGCTCGGTGCCGGCATCAGCACCGCCGGCACCGCGAAGGCGCGCACGCAGATTTCCCACAGATAGAACAGGAACATGCCGAACAGCACCGGCACGGCGATGGTGATGAAACGCGCCTGCGCCACCGAGCGCGGCCGCTGGGCTGCGAGCGCCGACACCATCAGGCTCGCCCCGGCCCAGGCTGCGAACGCCAGCGACCAGAAGCCGGAACCGGCTGCGCCCGCGACGCCCGGAAGGTCGAGCGCGGCAAGCGACGCCCCCGCCAGGCCCAGCGACGCCACGAGCCCGGGGATCAGCGCCAGGCCGGACGGCCGGCGCGGACGCAGCGACGTCCACAACAGAAGCGCCGTAGAGACCGCCACGACGGTGAACGCAACCGGCATCGAGGCCAGGGCTACCGGCGGCGCACCGCCGAGCGGAAGCTGCGTCGCCGCGCCGGCCGCGAGCGCGGCCGCGAACAGCCCGAGCCGCACCCCGGGCGCCGGTCGCGCCGAAGCCTTATGGTCAGGCAATGCGCCCCGACGCGCCGCCGTCGCCTGTTCAGCGTGCGCGCTCATGACCGCGCGCCCATCAGCCGGCCGACAAGGCGCTCGACGGCACCGATCAGCGAGACGAGCGCCGCGGCCAGGATCGCGGCAGCGAACAGCGCGGCCCAGATCTGCACCGTCTGGCCGTAATAGGACCCGGCCAGCAGCCGCGCACCGAGGCCCGCCTGCGCGCCGGTCGGCAGCTCCGCGACGATGGCCCCGACGAGCGAGATCGAGACCGCAACCTTCAGGCTGGCGAACAGGAACGGCACCGCCGCCGGCAGCCGCAATTTCCAGAACGTCTGCGCCGCGGTCGCCGAATAGGTGCGCATCAATTCCCGCATCAGCACGTCTGGCGAGGTCAGCCCCTTCACGAGGCCGATGGTCACCGGAAAGAAGCAGAGATAGGCCGATATCAATGCCTTCGGCATCGTTCCTCGAATTCCGAGCGAGCCGAACACCACGATCACGATCGGCGCGATGGCAAGGATCGGAATGGTCTGCGAGGAGATGATCCACGGCATCAGGCTCATTTCGAGCGTGCGGACGTGAACGATCAGCACCGCGAGAAGGACGCCGAGCACGGTACCGATGCAGAAGCCCACGAGCGCCGCCGAGAGCGTGATCCAGGCATGGTAGACGAGGCTTCGCTTGGACGTGACGGCGACACCAAGCACCGTCTTGTCCAGTTCGGCGACGATCTGGTGCGGTGCCGGCAGAAGGGGCCGGTCGAGCGACATCGTCGCGGTGACCGCCTGCTGCCAGTCCATCGGCGTACCCGCCCGTTCGGCGGCATCGCGCACCGCCGTGATGTTCATGGCCGCGGTCGCGCAATACCAGATGGCCACGATGATCGCGACGACCACGATCACCGGTCCCGTGGTGCCGGCCATCGCCCGGTGCCACAGGCCCGGCCGCGTCGGCGCCGTGGTGAGGGAACCCGCCTCAGTCGCCATAGGCGTGCCCCGCGCGCAGGCCCTCGCGCACCCGGTGCGCCACCGCGATGAACTCCGGCGTCTCGCGGATCGAGAGATCGCGGTCGCGCGGGAAGTCGCAATCGATCACGTCGATGATCCGGCCCGGCCGGGGCGACATCACAACGATCTTGGTGGAGAGGAATACCGCCTCCTGGATGGAGTGGGTGACGAACACCACCGTCTTGGCGGTCGCGCGCCACAGCTTCAGGAGTTCCTCGTTCAGATGGTCGCGGACGATCTCGTCGAGGGCGCCGAACGGCTCGTCCATCAGCAGCAGCGCCGGCTCGAACGACAGCGCGCGCGCGATCGAGGCGCGCTGCTGCATCCCGCCGGAAAGCTGCCAGGGAAATTTGCGCTCGAAGCCGGCGAGATTGACGAGCGCGAGCTGCTTGCGCGCCCGCTCCAGCCGCTCGGCCTTCGGCAGGCCCATGATCTCCAGCGGCAGCATCACGTTGCGCTCGATGGTGCGCCACGGATAGAGCGCCGGCGCCTGGAAGACGTAGCCGTAGCGCCGCGCGAGACGGGCCTCTTCGGGCGTGCGCCCGTCGACCTCGATGGAGCCCGCGGTCGGCTGCTCCAGATCGGCGATCACCCGCATCAGCGTGGTCTTGCCGCAACCGGACGGGCCGATCAGCGAAACGAACTCGCCGGCCGCGATGTCGATGGAGATATCGGACAGGGCATAGACCGGCCCGTCGGCGGTCGCGAAGGTCAGATCGAGCCCGCGAACCGAGATCGCCTTCGGCGGCGGCGTCACCTCGGTCCGTGGAACTGCGCTCGCGTTGGCGGCACTCATGGTCTTCCTGCTCCGTTCCGCGGGGTGACTGCAATCCGCACCGCAACGAGTCGTCCTGCGGTTGTCAGATTTGCCGCTCCGCGAGCGATATTCAATCGTTCCGTCGTTTGCCGGCGGCGTGCCGCGCCGTCCGCCGGGACCGTCGCCCGCGAAAGCCTCTTTCCGCCGGCGCCCGCCTCCAATCGCAAACCTCGTGCCAGCTTGCCACGGCAGAAAAAACCGCCGCCGCACGGCACTTGGGCTAAACTCGGCGTCGGCGCCGCAGGCCGGCGGATGCCATCCTTTGACCAACTGGACAAGAATTAGGCAGTCGCGCGCCATGACGAACGACGGACGACACGATTCCGCCGCGCTCTCCTCCCCGACCGCATCCACCGGGGCGACGGCCGCGCAACCAGCCCGTGGCCGGACGCGGATCGGCGAGGCGAATATCGAGCGCATTCTCGACGCGGCGACGGAGGTGTTCTCGGCCTACGGCTTCCATGGCGCCCGGATCGGCGACATCGCCGAATCCGCGGGCATGTCGAAGCCCAACCTGCTCTACTATTTCCCGTCCAAGGAAGCGCTCTACACCGCCGCCCTGTCGCAGACGCTCGAGATGTGGGTGGTGCCGCTCGGCGAGATCGACGACGCCCAGGAACCGGCGGATGCCTTGAAAGGCTACATCGTGCGCAAGCTCGAAGCCTCGCGGGCGCGGCCAGCGGCCTCGCGGCTGTTCGCGATGGAAGTCATCCAGGGGGCGCCGAACCTGATGCCGCTGCTGACCGGTCCGCTGCGGGACATGGTGGACGCCAAAGTGGCGACGATGACGCGCTGGATCGAGGCGGGGCGGCTCGCTCCCATCGACCCCTTGCATTTCATCTTCTCGATCTGGGCGACGACGCAGCACTATGCCGACTTCTCGGTGCAGATACGCGCCCTCGCCGGCTCCGATCTGTCGAACGAGGCCTTCTTCAACCGCACCCGCGACGCGCTGCTCGACGTGCTGCTGAAGGGTGTGCTGCCGCGGAAATAATCCGGCCGGCTTGTGTCGTCCGGCCTGTGTCGCACCATCGCCCGAAATCACGTCCGAACGAAAAAAGGCGGCCCCGAGGGACCGCCTTTTCTTTTCTCTGAGCACCGCGACATTCCGAACGCCATGGCCGGTGCGTTCCGGCCATGGCCTCTCGAAGTCCGGCCGGATGGACGTCCTCAGAAGTCCATGCCGCCCATGCCGCCCATACCGCCAGCCGGAAGCGCCGGAGCGTCCTTCTTCGGCTTCTCGGCGATCAGGGCCTCGGTGGTCAGCAGCAGCGAGGAGACCGATGCGGCGTTCTGCAGCGCGGTACGCACCACCTTCGCCGGATCGATGACGCCGATCTTGAAGAGATCGCCGAACTCGCCGGTCTGGGCGTTCCAGCCATAGGCCAGCTCATCGCTCTCCAGCAGCTTGCCGACGATGATCGAGCCATCGGCGCCCGCGTTCTGGGCGATCTGGCGAGCCGGCGCCTGCACGGCGCGGCGGACGATCTCGACGCCGGTCTTCTGGTCGTCGTTGGCGGGCTTCACGCTGTCGAGCGCCTTCAGGGCGCGCAGGAGGGCGAGACCGCCACCCGGCAGGATGCCTTCCTCGACCGCGGCGCGGGTCGCATGGAGCGCGTCGTCAACGCGGTCCTTCTTCTCCTTCACCTCGACCTCGGTCGCGCCGCCGACGCGGATCACCGCGACGCCGCCGGCGAGCTTCGCCAGACGCTCCTGCAGCTTCTCGCGGTCGTAGTCCGAGGTGGTCTCCTCGATCTGCGCCTTGATCTGTGCCACGCGGGCCTCGATGTCGGAACGGGCGCCGACGCCGTCGACGATCGTGGTGTCTTCCTTGCTGATCGACACCTTCTTGGCGCGGCCGAGCAGGTCGAGCGTCACGTTCTCAAGCTTGATGCCGAGATCTTCGGAGATCACGGTGCCGCCGGTGAGGATCGCGATGTCCTCGAGCATCGCCTTGCGGCGATCGCCGAAGCCCGGAGCCTTCACGGCCGCGATCTTCAGGCCGCCGCGCAGCTTGTTGACGACGAGCGTGGCGAGAGCCTCACCCTCGACGTCCTCGGCGATGATCACCAGCGGGCGGGCCGACTGAACGACGGCCTCGAGCACCGGCAGCAGCGCCTGGAGCGAGGAGAGCTTCTTCTCGTGGATGAGGATGTAGGGGTCTTCGAGCTCGACGCGCATCTTCTCGGCGTCGGTCACGAAATAGGGCGAGAGGTAGCCGCGGTCGAACTGCATGCCCTCGACGACCTCAAGCTCGGTCTCGAGCGACTTGGCTTCCTCGACGGTGATGACGCCCTCGTTGCCGACCTTCTTCACGGCCTCGGCCAGGAAACGGCCGACTTCGCTGTCGCCGTTGGCCGAGATGGTGCCGACCTGCTCGATTTCCTCGTTGGTCGTAACCTTGCGGGCCTTGGACTTCAGGTCCGCGACCAGCGCCTCGACGGCGAGGTCGACGCCGCGCTTCAGGTCCATCGGGTTCATGCCGGCGGCAACCGCCTTGGCGCCCTCGCGAACGATCGCCTGGGCGAGCACGGTGGCGGTGGTGGTGCCGTCACCGGCGAGGTCGTTGGTCTTGGAGGCGACTTCGCGGACGAGCTGGGCGCCGAGATTCTCGAACTTGTCCTCAAGCTCGATTTCCTTGGCGACGCTCACGCCGTCCTTGGTGATGCGCGGGGCGCCGAAGGACTTTTCGATCACGACATTGCGCCCCTTCGGGCCGAGCGTGACCTTCACCGCGTTGGCGAGGATGTCGACGCCGCGCAGCATCTTGTCGCGCGCGTCGACCGAGAACTTAACCTCTTTGGCAGCCATTGGATTTCTCTCCAGATATCTCTTGGACCCAGGCCTCGGGCCGCGGGACTTGTCCCGGGCGTCACGTCGAGGCGGATCCGGATTTCAGCCTTGGAAACGAAAGGTCCGGTCGGGCCTCGTCAGGCCGCCTTCTGGGCGGTAACGGTGGCCTCGATCACGCCGAGGATGTCGCTCTCCTTCATGATGAGGAGATCCTGGCCGTCGATCTTCACCTCGGTGCCGGACCACTTGCCGAACAGAACCCGGTCGCCGGGCTTCACGTCGAGCGCGATCAGTTCGCCCTTGTCGTTGCGCGCGCCGGGACCGACGGCGACGACCTCGCCCTCCTGGGGCTTTTCCTTGGCGGTGTCGGGAATAATGATCCCGCCCTTGGTCTTCTCTTCAGCGTCAATGCGACGGACGACGATGCGATCGTGCAGCGGCCGGAACGTCATGGTTATTCCTCCATGCAAGGCTAGGATGACCCATTTCTTCCAATCCGGGCGGACCCTCATGAGGCGTGCCGACCCGGTGCGACGTCGATTTGGGGGAATTCACCGGGCCGATCAAGAGGGGGACGAAAAAATTTTGGCACTCGTGCGAGGAGAGTGCCAGCATCCGCTCCGTCGGCCATCCGCAGAGCCGCGAAGCGGCGTCACCGGCAGGATTAAACACACGATCAGACAGTGCCTTACGGCGAAACCATCGCCCGGTCCGGCGCGCCAAGCCGCGCATCAGCGATTTGCGCGGGGTCGATCGAATTGTGAGGGAAGGTCGCGATCAGCGAAGGAAGTGGTGGGTGTACAAGGGCTCGAACCTTGGACCCGCTGATTAAGAGTCAGCTGCTCTACCAACTGAGCTATACACCCGTCCGTCCGGCGCCGTTGGCGTCGTCGTGAGCGGTCATATACGGGGATCGGATCGCCGACGCAACACGCTATTTTCGATTTTTCGGAACGGGCCTGTGGATGAATCCCCGACGCCGCACCCGGGACGGCCGTGCCGGGGCAGACCGGCGCAGGGGTTTCGGACCTGCGACGCACTGCGATGAAAGGTCTTCGGAAACGCCCGTACGGGCAGGGACTTACCGCCCTTCGGCCAGCAGGACGGCCGGATTTTCCGTGCCGGCATCGAGATCGTGGATCCGCACCTGCGGACAGACGCGCCGCGCGATGTCGCAGAGATGGCGATGGTGGGTGAGATAGATCACCTGCCCCACCCCGGCCATGTCGGCGAACAGCCGGAACGCCTCCTCGGCGCGGAAATCGTCGAAGGTCTCCATGATGTCGTCTGCCACGAACGGCACCGGGCGGCGCGTCTCGGCGAACTCGTGGTAGCCGGCAACGCGCAGCGCCAGATAGAGCTGGAAGCGCGTTCCCTTGGAGAGTTCGTCGGCGAGCTTCGAGGCACCGTCCGCGGCGATGGCGACCAGAATTTCGCCGTCCTTGCCCGGCTGGGCGGCCAGCCCGCGATAGGCGCCGCGACTGATGGTACGGAATGCTTCCGAGGCGCGGGCCATCATCGCGCTGCGGTGACGGTCACGATAGAGGCGAAGCGCATGGCCAGCGGCGGCGGCCCCGATCCGCAGCCTCAGATATCTATGCGCGCCGTCCTCGATCTCCAGAAGCGTGGTCTGGCGGCGTTCCTCGATCCGCGCGACCGCGTCGTCGCCGCCGATGGCATTCAGGCGATCTTCGGCCTTGCTGTGCGCGGAGAACAGCTCCCGCACGCGGCCGTCCTCGCCTTCGAAGCGCGCATCCAGTTCCGCACGCTCGGCTTCGAGCGCTCTGCGCTCCACATCGCCCAGCACGGCCTCGGCCTCCTCCAGCGTCGGCAGGTTCGTCGCATCGAGGATGTCGCGGACGATGTCGTCCTGCTGCCGGCGCAGCTCCGTCCGCCGCTCGATGGCCCGCAGCACGGTCTCGGCTTCGTTCAGCGTCTCGACGCCGAGGAACGCGGTGATTTCGTCGCTGCGGGCCTTATGGCCGGAAAGCGCGGCGGCGATCTCCCGGCCGGTGTCGACGGCCTCCTCCAGCTTTCGACCGAGTTCCCGACGCCTGACGCGGACATCCTCGGCGGTCTTTACGCGCTCCTCGATTGCGGCCGACCGGTCGAGAACGCCTCCCGGCGCCGAGAGATCGAGCATGCCCGCGAGCCTGTCCACCTCCGCGGCGAAATCGGCCTGGTCGCGCTCCATCTTCTCGATACGGTCGGCAAGATTCGTCCGCTTGGCGAGCGCCGGACCAAGATCGCCCACCGCCACGAGGATTTCGCGGACGATACCGACCGCCGGCACGGTCCCGCCCTCGCCGAGCCACGTGGCGGCGCAGGCCTCGTCCCAGGCTCGCTGCCAGTCCCGCCCGGCGATTCGCGCCTCTTCCAGGTCCCGCGTCCGCTCCTCGACCTTGCGTCGCCCCTGCGCGATGGCCTCGCGCAGCGCAGCCAGTTCGGTCTGCCTGTCGAGCGCGGCCTCTGCGACCGCCATCATGGCTTCGAAATCCTGCACCGGGTCGTGGGCCACGCCCGACGCGGCGAGCGCACCGGCGAGCCGCCCACGGGCGGCCTCGCCATCGGCCTGGGCCTCCGCCAGATCGCGCTCGGCCTCACGCAGTGCGGCCAGGCCTTCCAGCGCCTTGTCCCGGCGCGCCAGCCAGGCTTCCAGCACGGCCGGAGCCATGTCGGCGGAAAGCCCGGGCGCGAAAGCACGGATCGCCTGTGTCATCCGATCCTGCCAGGCCGCAAGGGACGCACGCGCCTTCGCGGCCAGCCCCTCTGTCCGGCCGATATCGACCTCGGCCAGCGCGAGCGCACGCTCCGCCTGCCGCTGCTGCGCCAGTTCCGAGGCGTGGGACAGCCGTGCGGCGGCAATCCGGTCGTCGTGTCCCATTGCATCCGCGAACGCATCGGCCGTCACGGCATCGAGCGCGGCGCGATGGGCTGTCCATGCCTCGTCGCGGGCGACGCGAACACGGTGGGCTTCGTCGGCACCGACGAGCCCGGCCGACCGTGCGATGACGTCGATTTCCGCCCTCAGCCTCGCCGCCTCGGCGCGGAGGCGGTCCAGTTCCTCCTCGCGGCGGGCCACCTCGCGCTGCGCATCCTGGATGCCGGTCCGCCAGCCATCGATCTCACCGGCCTCCGGCACGACCATGTTGATCAGCGCGTCCGGCTCGCCGTGCCACGGCTTCAGCGCCCTTAGAGCGTCGTCCAGTGCCGCCTGCCGGTTCGCCCTCGCCCGCTCCGCAAGGCGGCGGCGCGCGGCGTGATCGTCGGCGCGCAGAGCGGTCACGGTCGCCCGCAGCGCGGCGTCGCGGGCACTGCCGTCTCTCGCCGCGACCGTGTCGTCGCCCGCCGCGTCGCGGAACCGCGCTTCCGCCTCGGCCAGATCGCGCTCCGCGCGCGACAGCTCGGCTTCCGCCGCCCGCGATCGCGCATCGATGCCGGACCGTGCCTCGATCAGCGTTCGCAGCGTGCCCAACGCGGGCGCCCCGAGCACGAGGCGGCCCGGATTTCCCTCCCCGCCCCGCCCGATCCGGTCGAGGATTCCGGATATGGTGCCGTCGACCTCGCGCAGGCTAAGCCGGCGCTCGGGCAGGTCGCGATCCGCCGTCATGTGGCGCGCGCGCAGCTCGGCGAGGGCCGTGGCCTGTGCGGCGACGTTTAGGGCGGCATCGTCGTGTTCGAGGCCGTCGAGTTCCCCCCGCAGGTTCGCGATGGTCCCGTCGATCGCCTCCAGGCGCGCGGAATGCCGGGCGAGTTCCTCGCGGAGCCGCGGCAGTTCACGCAGCCAGCCGGCCGGCGCGTCCGGCAGGTCGTCCAGCCCGGCAAGCTCCCCACGCACCGTCTTCAACGACGCGAGCCGCGGCAGCGCGGCGAGAAGGCGGCGGATCTCGTCGATGCGCACGCTCGTCCGCGCGCGCTCGCCGAGAGCCGTCTCGTAATGCAGCCGCGCGTCGTCGCGCTCCGCCACCAGCCGACGATATTCGGTCGCGAGGATGTCGAGGCTGTCGCGCTCCTGCTTCAGAGTTGCAAGCCGCGCCTTGAGGTCCGCGAGTTCGCCGCTGCGGGCATTCGCCCGATGAAAGCGGTCGGCCTCTGCGTCGAGATCTGCAAGGCGCCGGCTGAGGTCGGCAAGGCCGGCGCTGGCCGAAAACAGCAACTGACCGAGGTCGCCCTTGCTGCCGAGGATGCTCTCGCCCCCCTTCTCCAGCGTCTCGTCGTCGAGCGAGAACATGGTGCGGTAGGCGTCGCGGTCGATCGCGCCGAGTTCCGCCTGAAGGATCGCCTCCGAGACCGGACGGTCGTGGGCATCGAGCAGGGTGTTCTGCCGGCCGCGAACGCGCGCGAGCTCGAACGTGCCCGAACCAAGTTCGAGCACGCCACCGACGCGCATGGTCGAGTAGGGATGCAGGAAGTTGAACCGGCTGCGGAATTCGATGCCGTAGAGCAGATCGAGCAACGCGGAGAACGCGGTCGACTTTCCCGCTTCGTTCGGCCCGTAGACGATATGGAGATCCGGCCCGTCCCCCAACTGCTCGCCGAAGGCGATGCTGCGGTCGGTAAACTTGCCGTAGCGGGCGAGATCGAGGCGTCTGATGCGCATCACGCCTCTCCGTCGTCGGCGCCGGCGTGGAGCCGGGCGAGCGCATCTTCGGTGCCCTCGTCGATCAAGGCTGCGACCGCCGCCTCGAACGCCGCCTCGTCCGTGCCGAAAAGCCGGCGGCTCTCCGGCGGCAGGCGAGCGGCGAGATCGTTCACGATCCGCGACGCCTCCATACGGAAGGCGGCCGAACCCGCTACCTCCTCGGCGATCAGGCGCCGCAGTTCGATCAGCGGGGCTTCCGGCCCCGCCGTCGCGGTCGCCGCTCCGTCCGGTCGGGTTTCGATCTCTACGCTCTCCACCCAGCAGGCCCCTATCGCGGCCGCCCGCTCGTCGAGATCCGTCTTCAGCAGGTCGATGTCGCGACGCAGGCGCCAGGACAGCGGCGTCGCTCCGGTGAGCTTCAGGCGGGCCACCAGATGGTCCGAGGCAAGTCCGTGCCGCGCTTCCGCCAGCGCGGCTTCGCCGGCGCGGACCAGTTCGGCCCAGTCCTCGATCCCGCTCACGTCGAACGGCACCCGCTCGAACTGCGCGACACTGGTGACGCGCTCCTCAATGGTGATCGTGCGATCATCGGCGACGGTGACGAGCGAGACCGATTTCGGGCCGGCCTCGTTGATGTCGCGGCCCTGCGGCATTCCCGGCATCACCACGGCGCGCTGGCCTTCGACAACGGACCGCTTGTGGATGTGGCCGAGAGCCCAGTAATCGAAGCCGGCCGCCTGCAGGTCCGCCACGCTGCACGGCGCGTAGTTGTCGTGCCCTGGCGCGCCGGCGAGGCTGGTGTGGAGAAGGCCGATATTGACCGCGCCCGCCACGGGCGGCCGGTACTTGTCGAGCAGGCTTTCCGGCGCATGCCTGTCGCGGAAGCTCAGGCCGTGGATCGTGACCGGAAAGGTTCCCGCCGGCCGGTCGATCTCGATCGCGCCCGCCCGGCCGCCGAACACCGTCACCGACTCCGGAAACACCAGTTCCCGCGTGATCTGAGACATCGCATCGTGGTTGCCGCGGATCACGAACGTGGCGATGCCGGCCTCGTGCAGCCGCCTCACCTGCTCGGCGAGAAAGCGGGCCGTCTTCATCGATGTCTGCGTGCCGTCGTAGAGATCGCCGGCAAGGATCAGCGCATCGACCTCCTCAGCGAGGCAAAGGTCCACGACACGCACGAAGGCGCGCCGCGTCGCGTTGCCGACGAGATCGGCCAGCGCGGGATCGCGCAGCGACAGCGACTTGAGCGGGGAATCGAGGTGGATGTCCGCCGCATGGATGAAGCGATAGGCCGCGATCTCCGCCTCCGGAAGTTCCCGAACGTTGCGCTCGCAGAGGTAAAGCCGTTCGCAGGCACCTTCAAGAAAGGCGCCCGCTTATCGCTGGAACCCGTCGCCGATGGCCTCAGCGCGAATTGACCGGCAGATAGGGCGTCAGCGCGTGGGCGAGGTTCGGCAGTGTCATGGATTGCAGCCAGACCGTACCCGGCCCCGTCAGCCGCGCGAGGAACAGCCCGTCGCCGCCGAACATGATGTTGCGGATGCCGCGCATCATCTCGATCTCGAAGCCGACGCCATCCGCGAACAGCCCGACATGGCCGGGATGGACCAGCATGGACTGGCCGGGTTCCAGGTCGTAGACCGCGACCTCGCCGCCGAGTTCGATCCAGGCCGTGCCCTGGCCCTCGATCTTCTGCAGCACGAAGCCGTTGCCGCCGAACAGGCCGGCACCGAGCGACTGCTGGAAGCCGATGCCGACGCCGAGCCCATCGGTGCCGCACAGGAAGCCGCTGCGATGCACGTAGAGCGGCTGGCCGGATTCGACGGGCACCTGCCGGATCTCGCCGGGAATCTTTGCCGCGAACGCCACCATCGCCGGGGAACGGCCGGCCGAGAACTCGGTCATGAACAGCCCGCCGCCGCCGAGGGCGCGGCCGAGGGCCCCGAACAGACCGCTCGCTCCGCCGGTCGCCGTGGTGGTGTTGAGCGAAATGTCGCCCGCCATCCAGGAGAGCCTGTCGGGTTCGGCGATGATGCGCTCGCCGGGATCGAGCGTCAGTTCCAGAACCGGCAGCGTCGTTCCGATCGTCTTGGTCCGCATGGGATTCCCCTCCCTCGTGTCCGATCCGGCATTTCCGGCGCGAAGCCTGCCCCCCGGGGTCAGGTCCAGTCGAGCCCTGCATCCTTATCCACGACCGTGGCACCGTCCACCCAGACCCGGCGGACATTCGCCCGCGCGGCACCGTAGACGATGCGCTGGAGCACGTCCTCCGGTTCGTCCAGGTCGGGCCAGAGCGTCAGGTCCGCATCGGGCACGGTGGTGTCGATCACCATGGCATCGAACGCGAACCCCGGCGCGATCACGCCGATCGGCAGATCGAGCGCGATACCGCCACCGGCCGTGGCGAGCCAGAACGCCTCGGCGAAATCGATCGCGGCGCCCGGCCGGCCGCGCTTGTCCGGCGCGATCCTCGCATCGACGCCGTCCGCCAGCATCCGCGACGCCGCGATCGCATGGCGGCAGGCCGAGAAGATCGAGGCGTCGGGTCCGCCGGAGATGTCGGTGCCAAGGCCGACATGAAGTTTCTTCTCAAGTGCCTGCGCCAACGGGAAGACAGCGTTGGAGAAATAGGCGTTCGAGAGCGGGCAGTGACCGATGCCTGCGCCGCAGCCGCCGATGGCGTCCATGTCGTCGTCGCAGATGAAGTTCGAGTGCGCGAGGATCGTCCGCCGCCCCAGAAGGCCGAACGCCTCAAGGCTGCGGGTGTCGGTGGCGCCGAGGCGATGTCGCACGAAGTCGTGCTCCCAGTCGCTTTCCGAACAATGGGTCTGAACGTGCAGGCCGGTCTGCCGCGCGAGGCGGCCCAGTTCCTCCAGAGCGTCATTGGTGCAGGCGGGGATGAAGCGCGGCGTGATCACCGGGCGCACCCGGCCCTCCGGCCCGGCCAGCCGCTGGACGTGCTCGATGAACATCTCCGTCTCGGCAACGGCGATGGTCGCAGAGGCATCGCGGTAATAGTCCGGACAGAGCGTCGGATCGTCCATCACCACCTTGCCGACCAGCGCGCGCTGGCCCTTGGCATGGCAGAGATCGGCGAGAAGCTTGGTCGCTCCGAGGTGAACGCTGCCGAAATAGAGCGCCGTGGTGGTGCCGTTGGCCAGCAGCGCGTCCACCAGCCCGCTGTAGGAGCGCGCGGCGAACTCGAGGTCGGCATAGCGTGCCTCGAGCGGAAACGTGCAGTTCGCCAGCCACTGCTCGAGCGGCAGGTGCAGCGCCTTGCCGATCTGGGGCCACTGAGGGGCATGAACGTGAAGATCCACCAGCCCCGGCAGCAGATATTGCCCGGCGCGCAGCAGGGTCAGCCGCCCCCCGGCGGCTGCCGCCTCGATCGTCGCCTCCTGGGCTGGATCGTCGGACTCGATCACCCGTTCGATCCGGCCGTCCTCGCCGACCGTCACTACGGCATCCTCGAGGATCTCGATCACGCCGCGCTCGGGCGTGTGGATCACGGTGCCCGCGACCGCCAGCAGGGGCGGTTCGCCGGCAGCGGTATCCGCTGCATTCGTCATTGGATGCGTCCCCCCGCTGCCGCTCCGTCCCGGCGCCGTCAGCCCAGCGCTATTTCGTGCGCGCGATCTGAAAACCGGCGAACGACTGGCTCACCGGCATCATCTCGATGGCATTGATGTTCATGTGCGGCGGAAGCGAGGCGACCCAGAGCAGCGTCTCGGCGATATCCACCGGCTGGATGGCGTTGGCGCCGCCATAGAGCGCGTCATAGGCCGCCTGGTCGCCGCCGGTGCGCACCAGCGTGAACTCGCTCTCGCACAGGCCGGGTTCGATCGAGGTGACGCGGACGCCGGTTCCCGCGAGATCGGACCTGAGGCCGAGCGAGAACTGGCGGACGAAAGCCTTTGTACCGCCGTAGACATTGCCGCCGGCATAGGGATAGGTCGCCGCGACCGAACTGAGGTTGATGATGGCGCCCTTGCGCTCGATCAGCGTCGGCAGCAGGCGGTGGGTGATCGTCACCAGCCCGGTGACATTGGTCGCGATCATCGTGCGCCACTGACCGAGGTCGCTCTTCTGCGCCGGCGCGGTGCCGAGCGCGAGCCCGGCATTGTTGATCAGGAGATCGACGCCCCTGAAGCCCTCGGGCAGCGAATCGATCGCGGCATCGATCGCCGCCTCGTCCTGGATGTCGAAGGCAGCGGCGTGGACGTGCTCCGACCCGCCGAGTTCCTCCACGAGGGTCGCAAGCCGGTCGGCCCGCCGTCCGGTGACGATGGCCTTCCAGCCGGCCGCCCGGAATTTCCGCGCCGTTGCCGCGCCGAAGCCTGCGGTGGCACCGGTGATGAGAACTGTTCCGGCCATGAGCTGCTACTCCATCCGTTCGAGCCTGTCCGAACCGCACGCGAAGGGAACGCGATGATCGGTTCGTGCGCGCTCAAACTATTGAAGTGAGCGCCCATTGAACAGGTTGTCGGTGGATGTCGAGCGCCCATGCGCGCGGGAACGCACGCCTGCCGCTCCCGAGCCGGAAAGCAGCGGCTCAGTTGGCGCGATGCAGGTCGAGGCCGAAGGTGTAGCTGACCGACATGCCGACGACGACCTGGTTCGGCGACCCGATGTTCTTCACGATCGGGCTGTCGGCGGCGGACCCGACCAGCCGGTCGTAGCGGACATAACCGGCCGTCGACCAGTTGTCGTCGAACTCGTAGTTCACCGCGGCGAGCGCGCCGACCGAGGTGATGCCGCCGCTCGGGTCGTAGGCGGTCAGCTTCGGGTTGACGAAAGCCGCCCTCTCGTTGACGCCGAAATAGGTGTCCGTGGTGGTGTCGTCACCGAGGACGAGGCGCGGGCCGAGGGAGAACGTGAACTTGTTCCACGGCTGCACATAATCGGCCTCGATGTTGCTCGACCAGCCGTAGTTGCCCTTCACCCCGTGCAGCACGTCGAACCGGGTGCGGATCATCGGCATCGGCCAGTATTCGACGAAGCCACCGACATTGAGGCCCCAGGGAATGCTGGCGGTGCCCTGAAGGTCGTCCTCGCTGTTGTAGCGGCCGGCCATGTAGCGGCCGACGACGCCGACCTTGAGGCCGGGATTGCCGAAGAGAGCGAAGCTGAAACCGTCGTCGGGCGCCTCGAACTCGGCCGGCTGGTCGGCCTGGCGGAGAGCGATCGACGGGAAGCCGGTCCAGTCCTTGCTCTTCGCGCCCCAGTAGGACGAGCCCCAGGCCCCGTTCCCGGTGATGGTGACGACCCAGTCCTTGGCCTTGTCCACCGCCACGACTTCCTGGGCCGGGGCTGCCGTCGGCAGCAGGGCCGCCGCACACGCGGCAAACGACAGGGAGCGGACGGCGCAGGGCTTCAAGGGCATCTCGATTTTCCTCCACCCGACGGAATCGAGCTCTTCCGGCGGGGACAGCAACGCTCTTCGAACGGGCACTTTAGCCGGCAAGAGTGAACAAGATGCAATCCCTGTCGCCATATCCGGCCGAGCGTCCATCGCGAACCATCGGACAATCCGCCGCCACCCGGCAGGATGGATTGCCCGATGCCAATGAAGCCGTTGGATGTTAAGGCTTGAATACGCTGCATGATGCGCAGGGGTTGGGGAACCGGCGCAGCGACCGGACGCCCCTTGATACGCTCGCAAGGAACGATCCGATGCCGACTTCATTTCCGCCTTCCGGCGACCGCAACCAGGGCAGCGGAGCCGGAGGCCCGAGAATGCCGCTGGGCGGTCCGTCGCTGTTCGGCGACCAGAACGCCTTCCGCAGAAAGCTTGAGGCGTTGCGCGCAAAATGGGGCTGGTTCGTCGCCGCCGGCGCGCTGATGGTGCTGTTCGGCGTCATCGCCCTCGGCAACCTGCTCGCCGCCACCGTCGCGGTGGTGTTCATGACCGGCATCATGCTGCTGATCGGCGGCGCGGTGCAGATCGCCCAGTCCTTCGGCGCGCGCGGCTGGGGCAAGGTGCTCTACTGGTTCGCGAGCGGCCTGATCTATGCCATCGCCGGCATCATCGCCCTCGCCCGCCCGATGGTCGCGGCCGACGTGTTCACGCTGATGTTCGGCATCACCGTCATCATCGTCGGCGGCTTCCGCATCATCGCGGCGCTCGACGCCAAGGGCGCGGCCGGCTGGCTGTGGGTGCTCGCCGGCGGCATCGTCACCACGCTGTTCGGCCTGCTCATCACCGCGCAGTGGCCGCAGAACACCGACTGGCTGATCGGCCTCGTGCTCGCCGTCGACCTTCTGTCGCAGGGCTTCACGTGGATCTTCTTCGGCCTCGCCATCCGCAAGCGCTGACGACACACGCGTCCGGCCGCCGCGGGCGGTGGCTCAGGCCGGATAGATCCACTGCTCCGGCACATGCACGGAGACCGCCTGGCCGGGGAACACGGGCCCCGGCCGCTCCACCCAGCCGATGACACCCCGAAGGCGCTTCGCGGCCTTCGGGAAACCGAGTTCCAGATCCGGCCGGTCCGGCACCTCGGCCGCGATGGCACGCCCCGCAATCTTGCAGGGGGCATTCTGCCCGGCGAGCGCCACCACAGCCCCATCCTCGAAGAACAGCCGCGTTCCCTTCGGCAGGAACGAGAACCGGGCGATGCCTTCGACGACGAGATTGGCGCCGATCCATTCCGGCCGGACTTCGGGGACATCGAGGCGCGTTGCGATCTCGGCGAGATCCTCAAGGGACAGAATCGAAAGCTGCCGGTCGTTGGCGATCTCGGTGCCGCGCGGAAACCACGGCTCGCGCCCGCCGGAGTGGCGGGTGAACCCGTGATGCCGGTCGCCCGCGATGCCGCCGTGAATGAGATCGAGCCGTTCGGCCGCCACGGTGCGGAAATCGCCGGGTTCCGCGGTCGCGAACGTGGCGACGAGCCGCGCGCGAAGCCGCCGGCCCGGAACGACGACGATATCCGGCTCCGGCGCGGTGCCCGCTTCGATCGGCAGCATGGGTTGATCGGACATCACGGTCTCCGACATCGGGTGTGACAAAGGGGACGCCGGACTTTCCGTCCTAGAGCATATCCCGTTCAGATCGGATCGATCTGAACGATAAAGATATGCTCAAGCTTTTGACTCTGGAGCGATTTCTTCTCGATCTGATGATTCCATCAGATCGGAAAGCGCTCTCGCCGAACCGGGCCGCGCTGAACGGAGCGTGGCGCGTGATCCGACGTGCGTTCACGTCGAGCTTACGACGCCTTGCATCGACGGGCGGCGCTTCAGGCCCGGCGGGCCACGATGAACAGCCGCGGGAACCGCAACAGCCGCTTTCCATCCACCCGCGCGGGATAGGCGCGCTCGATACGCGCGCGGTAGGCCTCGAGGAAGCCCGCGCGCAGGTCGTCGTCGAGCGGGTCGACGAACGGCTTCAGGCCGGTTGCCTTGACCCATTCGACGATGGCCGCCGCGTCGTCCATCACGTGATTGTAGGCCGTGTGCCAGATGTCGATGTCGGCCGCGTGCGGGCGGAGCAGATCGTAGTAGAAGCCGGGTTCCGGCAGCGGGCGGCGCTGGCTGACGGAGGCGAGCACCGAGGCCCACGGCCCGTCTTCGGCGGTCTGCTTCATCAGCACGTGGCTCGGTTCTGCAATGTTGTCCGGCATCTGCACGGCGATCGCCGCCCCGGACGGCAGCGCCTCGAAAAGGCGCGCCATCACGGCGGGATGGTCCGGGAGCCATTGAAACACCGCGTTGGCGAACAGGACGTCCGTCTGCGGGCCGGGCTGCCATTCGCTGGCGCTGGCCTGAAAGAAATCGTGGCCCGGTAATCGCTTGCGGGCAGCTTCCAACATGGCAGGCGAGATATCGAACCCGGTGACGCGGGCGGCGGGATAGCGGGCGACCAGCAGCTCCGTCGAGTTGCCCGGCCCGCACCCGATGTCGACGACCTCGCGCGGCGCCTCGACGGGCACGCGCGCGAGAAGCTCGGCGGACGGCCGCGTGCGCTCGTCCTCGAACTTCAGATATTGACCCGCCGACCAGTCCTTCATGGCTACCTCCCGGCGCTCCGGCGTGGCCTCACCCGGCAGGAACGCACCGCCCGGGCGCGGAAGCGCACCGGGCGGCGGCGTCATGCCGCGATCAGCGCGTCAGGCGCTTGTACTTGATGCGCCGGGGGATGATGGCATCCGGCCCGAGGCGACGCTTCTTGTCTTCCTCATAGTCCTGGAAGTTGCCCTCGAACCATTCGACGTGGCTGTCGCCCTCGAACGAGAGGATGTGCGTCGCGAGACGGTCGAGGAACATGCGGTCATGGCTGATGACCACGGCGCAGCCGGCGAAATCTTCCAGCGCATCTTCCAGGGCCGCCAGGGTCTCGGTGTCGAGATCGTTGGTCGGTTCGTCGAGCAGCAGCACGTTGGCGCCGGACTTCAGCATCTTGGCGAGGTGCACGCGATTGCGCTGGCCGCCCGAAAGCGCCCCCACCTTCTGCTGCTGGTCGCTGCCCTTGAAGTTGAACGCCCCGACATAGGCGCGCGAATTGATCTCGCGCTTGCCGAGCTGGATGACCTCGGCGCCGCCGGAGATCTCCTCCCACACGTTCTTGTTGGGATTGAGCGTGTCGCGCGACTGGTCGACATAGCCGAGATGGACCGTCTCGCCGAGGCGGATCGATCCCGAATCCGGCTTCTCCTGGCCCGTGATCATGCGGAACAGCGTCGACTTGCCGGCGCCGTTCGGGCCGATCACGCCGACGATGCCGCCGGGCGGCAGCTTGAAGGACAGGTTCTCGATCAGCAGGCGGTCGCCATAGGCCTTGTTCAGGCCATCGACCTCCAGCACCGTGTCGCCGAGGCGCTCGCCGGGCGGGATGACGATCTGCGCCTGTCCCGGCACGCGGGCCTCGTTGCGCGCGACCAGTTCGTCATAGGCCTGGATACGGGCCTTCGACTTGGTCTGGCGCGCCTTCGGGCTCTGCTGCATCCACTCGCGTTCGCGGTTGATGGCACGCTGGCGGGAGGCCTCCTCGCGGCCCTCCTGCTCCATCCGCTTGGCCTTCTTCTCCAGATAGACCGAGTAGTTGCCCTCGTAGGGGATGCCGCGGCCGCGGTCGATTTCGAGAATCCACCCCGTGACGTTGTCGAGGAAGTAGCGATCGTGGGTGATGATCAGGATCGCGCCGGGATATTCGCGCAGGTGGTTTTCCAGCCAGTGCACGCTTTCGGCGTCGAGATGGTTGGTCGGTTCGTCGAGCAGCAGCAGGTCCGGCTGTTCGAGCAGCAGCTTGCACAGCGCCACGCGGCGGCGCTCGCCGCCCGAGAGCGGGCCGACCTCCGCCTCGCCCGGCGGGCAGCGCAGCGCATCCATGGCCTGATCGACCTGGGAATCGAGATCCCACAGGTTCTGACTGTCGATCTCGTCCTGGAGGCGCGCCATCTCGTCGGCGGTTTCCTCCGAGTAGTTCATCGCGAGTTCGTTGTAGCGCTCGAGGATCGCGGTCTTGGCGGCCACGCCGAGCATGACGTTCTCGCGCACGGTCTTGGTGTTATCGAGCTGCGGCTCCTGCGGCAGGTAGCCGACCGTCGCGCCCTCGGCCACCCAGGCCTCGCCGGAATATTCCTTGTCGGTGCCGGCCATGATGCGCAGCAGGGTCGACTTGCCGGCGCCGTTGGGGCCGAGCACGCCGATCTTCGCGTCCGGGTAGAAGGACAGGTGCACGTTGTCGAGCACCTTCTTTGCACCGTAGGCCTTGGAGAGGCCGTGCATGTGATAGATGAACTGGCGCGCCATTGCGGTCCTGAACTGTACGATTGTTCTCGGGAACGGCCGCGGGCCGGGACCCGCAGTTTGGAACAGGCTCTTAAGCCATCGCGCGGCCTGCGGCAACGCCGGTGCGGCGCGCGCCCGGCGGCCTACACCCCCGCGCCCACCGCCACGCCATCGTCGAGACGCCAGAAATCAGGGGCCTCGGGCGGCAGCGGCCGGCCGAAGAGATAGCCCTGGGCGAGCGGACATTCGATGGCGATGAGCCGTGCCAGCTGCTCCTCGGTTTCCACGCCCTCGGCCACGACGCTGAGATCCATCGTCCGCGCGATGTCGAGCATCGCCCGGACCACCGCCGTGTCGGCATTCACCACGCCGAGATTGGCGACGAAACTGCGGTCGATCTTGATGCGGTCGATCGGCAGGCGCCGGAGATGCGTGAGCGAGGCATGGCCTGTGCCGAAATCGTCGAGCACCACGGCGATGCCCATTTCACGCAGCGTTTCGAGCGTCGACACGATTTCCGCTGTCCGGCGACCGACGGTGACCGTCTCGGTCACTTCAAGTTCAAGGCGCGCCGGATCGAGGCCTGTCTCCGCGAGGATCGCGCGAAGATCGCCGACGAGGTCGCCGCCCAGAAGCTGCCCCGCTCCGAGGTTGACCGCCACCTTGCCGGGCTCTCGACCGACCGCGACCCAGCGCTGGATCTGCGCGGCGACCTGCCACAGGATGTGGCTCCCGAACGTCGCCATCAGCCCGCATTCCTCGATGATGGGAATGAAGCGGTCCGGCGGGATCAGGCCGCGCACGGGATCGCGCCACCGCACCAGCGCTTCGAAGCCCACCCGCACGCCGTCGCTGAGCCGTATCAGCGGCTGGTAGTGCATCTCGATCGCACCCGACTTCATGGCGCGCGGCAGGTTGTCGATCACCCAGCGCCGCTTGTCGGCAGCATCGCGCATCGAGCGGTCGAAGAACGCGAAGCCGCCGCCTTCGGCCTTCACGGTGTAATGGGCGAGATCGGCATTGCGCTGCAGGTTGCCGACATCGCTCGCGTCGTGCGGCCAGAGGCTGATGCCGACGCTCGCGGCAAGCAGCACGGGCACGTCGTCCACCATGACCGGCGCGCAGAGATCGGCCACCAGCCGGCGCGCGAACGCATCCAGTTCACGGCGGTCGGTGCGATAAGGCAGGATCAGCGCGAACTCGTCGCCGCCGAGGCGGGCGGCGATTCCCTCCGGTTCCACGGCATTGCGCAGGCGCTGGCCGATCTCGACCAGGACGGTATCACCGACCGCATGGCCGCGGGTGTCGTTGATCTCCTTGAAGCCGTCGATGTCGATCATGAACAGGCTGCCGCCGGCCTGGCCGGTGCGGGCCATCGCCTGGTCGAGCGCATCGGAGAAGCCGGCCCGGTTGCGCAGCTCGGTCAGCCCGTCGTGGACGGCGAGGAAATCGATCCGCTGGCGGGCGCGCACGTCCTCGGTGATGTCGCGGACGACGGCGATGATGGCCGAAAGCTTGCCGGACGCATCGCGCTCCGGCGCGCAGCGGATCCAGAGGTGGCGGACGTCGCCGTCGTGAAGGATGACCCGGGACGAGCCTTCCGCGCTCTCCGCGCCGTTGAAGATGCCGCGCAGCAGCGACGAGAAGTTTTCCCGGTCGAGCGGATGGAGCAGTTCGTTGGCCTTGGCCGCGTCGATCGGCTCCGGATCGAGCTTCAGCATCGCCGACAAGGTTCGCGAGAGCTGATAGGTCTGGTTCGACAGATCGAGCCGCCAGCTGCCGAGCTGGGCCATGGTCTGGGCCTGATGCAGTTCCTGCTCGCGCAGGCGCAGGTTCGCCTCGGCCAGCTTGAGCGCCGTGACGTCGTGCTCGCCGACGACGTAGGCCGTTCCGCCGGTTTCCGGGTCCAGCGTCGCGACGGCCTCGATGCCATGCCAGCGCCGGCCGGCCGCGGTCGTCACCTCCACGAAGGCCTGAGCCGCACCGGTCCGGCGGAGTTCCTCCAGGAAGCGGTCGCCCGCCGCGGCGTCGGCGAACCGCGCCATCAGGTCGGCGCGATCGGCCTCGTAGGTCGAGATCGCCGCCGCGTTGCGATAGAGCGCCCGGCCGTCGGAATCGAAGAAGGTGATCTGGTCGCGGCTGTAGCGCAGCGCCTCCGCGGCGCGGCGGTCGCTGAGGTCGCTCCGGACGGGGATCCCGATAGAGAGGATTCCAACGTCGCCCTCGCCGAGCCGGACGGCCTGCATGAGAATGTCGAAGGTCTGCGGCTCGGACGCGGTGTAGAAGGTCCAGCGCTCGAACGTCGCCTCGCCGCTGACGGAGCGGCGGATCACTTCCTCGAGCCGCGTGCGCGACACCGCCGACATCGCCGGAACTTCGCGCGCCCTCAGGGCCTCGACGCTGGCGACCCCCCACATGCGCAGTCCGGCGGCGTTCGCATAGACGTTGCGTTCGGAGGCCAGATCGAGCACCCAGACGGGCTGTGACAGCACGTCAAATCCTTCGCCGCGAAAGCTCGGGAGAAACTCTATCGGCGTCGGCTGAACGCTCTCTGCCATCACAGCGACACTCGCGTAACTCGCGCTTTCTTTCGACTTCGACGTGAGGACCCCCCTAAAAGCGGACACAAACGGGCCACGCCCGTCTATCCCTTCCAGCCTGCGCGGCCCCCCAGCCGTGGGCTAGAAAAATACATGAAAGCGGCCGTGTAAATACTTCATCGGTCATTCGTCGAAGGCTGACGCGGCCCGCTCTCGCGCATTTCCGGACCAAGTACATAGCATTCTATCAAATCCGCGGCGTTTTGTCCCTGCCCGGCCGGACACCGGACTGCGAGGGGATTGCAACGCCCTGTTCGGCCTGCCATCGTGCGGCCCCGCCCAACCATGGCTGGCGTCCCGAGCGGCGCGCGATTCGCCGCCTTTCCGATGGAATTGTGATGAAGATTCTCGTTCCCGTAAAAAGGGTTGTCGACGCGAACGTGAAGGTGCGCGTGAAGACGGACGGCACCGGCGTCGACCTGTCGAACGTCAAGATGTCAATGAACCCGTTCTGTGAAATCGCGGTCGAGGAAGCGTTGCGGCTGAAGGAAGCCGGCAAGGCGACCGAGGTGATCGCGGTCTCCATCGGCGGCGAAAAATCGGCGGAGACGATCCGCACGGCGCTCGCGATGGGTGCCGACCGCGGCATCCTCGTCAAGGTGGACGGCACAGTGGAGCCGCTGGCGGTCGCCAAGCTTCTCAAGGCGGTCGCCGAGAAGGAACAGCCGGGCCTCGTCATTCTCGGCAAGCAGGCGATCGACGACGACTCAAACCAGACCGGCCAGATGCTCGCCGCCCTGATGGGCCGGCCCCAGGGCACGTTCGCCTCGAAGGTCGAGATCGGCGACGGCACCGTCGACGTCACCCGCGAGATCGACGGCGGCCTGGAGACGGTCACGCTGGCCCTGCCGGCGATCGTGACGACGGACCTCAGGCTCAACGAGCCGCGCTATGCGTCGCTGCCCAACATCATGAAGGCCAAGAAGAAGCCGCTGGAGGAGACGACGGCGGAGGCGCTCGGCGTCGACGTGACGCCGCGCCTCAAGGTGCTGTCGGTCACCGAGCCGCCGGCGCGCAAGGCCGGCGTGAAGGTCGCCGACGTCGCCGAACTCGTTTCCAAGCTCAAGACCGAAGCCGGGGTGCTGTGATGACGACCCTCCTGATCGCAGACCATGACGCCTCGGGCCTGAAGGACGTCACCGCCCGGGCGCTGACGGCCGCGCTCGCGCTCGGCGAGCCCGTTCACGTGCTCGTCGCCGGCACGGCGCTTTCCGCCGCCGCGACGCAGGCGGCCGCGCTTCAGGGCGTGGAGACGGTGCTCGTCGCCGACAGCCCGGCCTACGCCAACGCGCTCGCCGAGCCGGTCGCGGACCTCGTCGTCTCGCTCGCCGGCGGCTATCGCACCATCGTGGCGGCGGCCACCACCACCGGCAAGAACATCGCGCCGCGCGTCGCCGCGCTGCTCGACGTGATGCAGGTCTCCGACATCACGAAGGTGGTCTCGCCCGACACGTTCGAGCGGCCGGTCTATGCCGGCAACGCCATCGAGACGGTGCAGGCGCTCGACCCGAAGATCGTGCTGACGGTGCGCACCTCGGCCTTCGCGCCGGCAGCCACCGGCGCCAGCGCCGCGAGCGAGGCGGTCGCCGCGCTGCCGGCCGGCCCGGGGCTTTCGACCTGGAAGGGTGCGCACATCGACCAGTCAGACCGCCCGGAGCTGACCTCGGCGAAGATCATCGTCTCCGGCGGCCGGGCGCTCGGTTCGGCGGAGAAGTTCACCGAGGTGATCCTGCCGCTGGCGGATGCCCTCGGCGCGGCGGTCGGCGCCTCGCGCGCGGCGGTCGATGCCGGCTTCGCCCCCAACGACTGGCAGGTCGGCCAGACCGGCAAGATCGTGGCGCCCGATCTCTATGTCGCGGTCGGCATCTCCGGCGCGATCCAGCATCTCGCCGGCATGAAGGATTCCAAGGTCATCGTCGCCATCAACAAGGACGAGGAATCGCCGATCTTCCAGGTTGCGGACTACGGCCTCGTCGCCGACCTGTTCCAGGCGGTGCCGGCGCTGACGGCGGCGCTGAAGTCCTGATCGACACTGTCTGCGGGCGCGGCTCGACCGAGCCCGCGGACACCCGTCGAGGGGATGCGCCCTTTCCGCGACACCCCATCGCGCGGCGGCGTGCCGGCCGCCAGTGGGATAGAGGAAGACCGCGCATGACGACCGATTCCGTCTCTCTCGCCGTCGCGGAGGCCGACGATCTTCCGGCCTTGAAGCGGGAACTTCAGGACGCTTTCGCGGTCGCCGTCATCGCCGAGTTCGGCGATCTGCCGGACGGCCCGATTCCGTCCGACAGCGAACTCGACGAATCGATGTCCGCGCCGGGCGCCGAGGTCCTGCGCATCCTCTGCGACGGGCGCAAGATCGGCGGCGCCGTTGTCGCCATCGACCGGGAAACGCACCGCAACTCGCTCGACCTGTTCTTCCTCTCGTCGCCGGATCGCGGCCGCGGCCTCGGCCTGAAGGCGTGGAAGGCGATCGAACGCCGCTATCCCGAGACGCGGGTCTGGATCACGCACACACCCTATTTCGAGAAGCGGAACATCCACTTCTACGTCAACAAGTGCGGATTCCGGATCGTCGCCTTCTTCAGCGACCGCCATCCGGACCCCCACGGCCCAGCGCCGAGCGGCCTGCCCGACGATGGCGAGGCGTTCATGTTCGAGAAGATCATGGGCGAGGCCGAGGGCACCTAGAAGACATCGGATCGAACGGACTCGCTCGGGTCGACAGGAAATCCGGGAGGAAATCCCTGTCGACAGGAAATCGCGGTCGGCGCGACATTCCCGCGCGGTCAATCGTTCGCCTGCGACGTCTCGCCGGCGCGCCGCGACGACAGCCATTCGAGATTGTGAAACGGCTGTTTGAGATCCGGATAGGTCCCCTGCCGCTCAAGGCCTTCGACGAAGGCGACGAACGCGGCCATCTCGTCGGCCTCGCGATATCGGTGGGCCGCGACACGCGCCCTCGCCGCGAGATCATTAGCCGCCTTCGGAGAATCCCACAGCCGGCGCAGCATCTCGCGCCATGCGGGCTCGTCTTCGGGATCGAGATGGAGGGCGGCGCCCAGCGTCGCCTCGGGCAGACCGCCGCGGGTGGAGGCGATCACCGGCAGACCGTTCAGAACACCCTCGCGGGCGACGCGGCCGAACGCCTCGGGAAACAGGCTCGGCACCATGAGGACGCGGGCGCGGCCATAGACCGGGCGCATGTCCGACTGGTTCGGCAGCAGCGTCACGTTCGGCAGGGCGAGATCGATGCCGTCCTCCGCCGGATCGTACCAGCCGGTGACCGCGAGGAACGGAATGTCGGGCATGGAGGCCGCGAGCCGGGCGAAGAGCTCGCCGCCCTTGGCGCGTATCGGGTTGACCATCACCACCTCGGCCGGCCGCGGCTGAACAGCCACCACTGCGGCACGCTCGATCGGCGGGTGCAGCACGTGCCTGCCCTTGCCTGCCAGGAAGGCGTAGCCGGCGAGGGAACGCTCGCACCACGCCGAATTGAACACGATGCCGTCGAGCGCGCCGCACACGTCGCCGACGCAACTGAAGAAGCAGACCGGAATGCCGGCTTCCACCGCGACGGGGCCGGCAAGATGCGCCCAGTCCATCTGCGTCAGAACGCGGTCCGGGCGGAACCGCGCGAGGACGCCCCTGAAGCCGTCACAATCGAAACGTGGCGCCGGAATGCGTTCGAGCCACGGGTCGGCCGGACGCGGCATCGCCGCGGCAGACGGGGCGCCGGGTGGCGCGGCGCTGGTATGGATCGCGACCTCGTGACCGGCGGCATGGAGCCCCTTCAGCACCGCGTGAAGCGAGATTTCCGATCCGCCCGGTGCAGGCACGAAGCGCTCGGCGACCGCCAGGATCCGCATCCGCTCTCCCCCCTGCCCGGAGCACCTCGCGATCGGGCGACCAACGACACACCACTCCGGGTTCCAGAGCGCTTTCCGATCTGATGGAATCATCAGATCGACCAGAAATCGCTCCAGATTCAAAAACTTGAGCACATCCGACCGCCGGGAATAGCGACGCCCGTCAAGGCCGCCGCTTTCCTCAAGACCGGCTCTTTCCCTGCGTCCGTCTCCGGCGGGGCCTAATGACCCGCGCCGCGGCGCCGGCCGTCGCCGATCGCCCGGTCGAGAATGATCTTCACCACCAAGGTCACGAGGGCAAGCGCGGTCAGCACGGTCGCGGCGGCGAAGGCACCGACCGCGTTGTAATCATGGTAGAGCAGTTCGATCTGCAAAGGCAGCGTGTTGGTCTCGCCACGGATGTTGCCGGAGACGACCGAGACGGCGCCGAACTCGCCCATGACACGGGCATTGCAGAGCACCACGCCATAGAGCAAGGCCCAGCGGATCTCGGGCAGCGTCACCCGCAGGAAGGTGGTGAAGCCGCTGGCGCCGAGGCTGAGCGCCGCTTCCTCGCCGTCGTTACCCTGCGAATCCATCAGCGCGATGACCTCGCGGGCGACGAGCGGCGCCGTCACGAACAGGCTCGCGAGCACGATGCCGGGCCACGCGAACAGGATCGCGATGTCGTGGTCGCGCAGCCATTCGCCGAACAGCCCCTGCACGCCGTAGACGAACAGGTAGGACACGCCCGCGACGATGGGCGAGACCGAGAACGGCACCTCGATCACCGCGATCAGCAGGCGCCGGCCGCGGAAGCGGAACTTGCCGATGGCCCAGGCCGCGGCGAGCCCGAACAGGGTGTTCACCGGCACCGCGATCATGGCGACGAACACCGTCAGCCAGATCGCCTTCAGCGTGTCGGGATGGGCGAGGTTGGAGAGGTAGCTGCCGACGCCCGCCTTGAACGCCTCGGCCGCGATGACGACGATCGGGGCGCCGAGGACGACGAGCGTGCCGACAACGGCGAGGCCGATGAGCACGGCCTTCGTCAGCGGCCCCTCGCCCACCCGGCGGCGGGCGCGGACCGGCCGGCCCGCTTCTGCGGCGCGGCTGCCGCCCGTTTCCATCGCGACGCTCATGTGCGGCTCGTATAGCGAAGCTGCCAGGACTGCAGCGCGTTGGTGAGGGCGAGGATCGCGAACGCCATGCCGAGCATCACCGCCGCGACGGCGGCGGCGCCCTGATAGTCGTATTCCTCTAGGCGGATGAAGGCGAGCAGCGCCGCGATCTCGGTGTGCATCGGCTGGTTGCCGGCGATGAAGATGATGGCGCCGAACTCGCCGAGGCAGCGGGCGAAGGCGAGCGACATGCCGGCGAGGAACGCAGGCGCGATCACCGGCAGGATAACGCGCCGGAAAATCACGCCGCCCCCGGCGCCGAGCGACTCGGCGGCGTCCTCGATCTCGCGGTCGAGTTCCTCGATGACCGGCTGCACGGTGCGCACCACGAACGGCAGGCTGGTGAAGGCCATCGCCACCATGATGCCGAGCGGGGTGAACGCCACCTTGATGCCGAGCGCGTCGAGCGGGCCGCCGAACCAGCCGTTCTTCACGAACAGCGCCGTCAGCGCGATGCCGGCGACCGATGTCGGCAGGGCGAACGGAACGTCGACCAGAGCATCGATCAGCCGGCGGCCGGGAAAGCGATAGCGCACCAGCACCCACGCCAGCAGCAGGCCGAAGGCCGCGTTGAAGGCGGTGGCGACGAAGGCGCTGCCGATTGTGACGCGATAGGCCGCGAGCGCGCGGCGGCTGAACGCCACGGCGGCGAAGTCGACCGGCCCGAGGCTGGCCGCCTTCCAGGCGAGCGCTGCCAGAGGCAGCAGAATGATGAGGGCGCAATAGGCGACGGTGATGCCGATCGACAGGCCGAAGCCCGGCAGCACGCGCCTTCTGACCCGCCGCTTCGGGCGGTCGGACGGCTGCGCGCTCATGAAGACTGCCGCATGACGTATTCCTCACCTCGCCGGCCTTCCGGCCGACGCCTTTTGCAGATCCCGCGGCCGATGCGCAACCCGTGCCCGATGCAAGGCCGCATCCCGCCGCCGTCACACGAACCCGATCCAGCGCCCCGCCACGAGAACCGCGATCCAGGCAGCGGCCGAGATGCCGGCTGCGATCCGTGTGGCCGGCCTCACCGCACCGCCGGCGAGCGCCGCCCGATAACCCGGCCCGATGTGCTGCAGGCCGACATTGCAGAGCGCGAGGGCGAGGAGGCCCATCTTCGCCAGGAAGGCCGCGTTGCCGATATAGGCCGCAGGCCGGACGCTGAAGAGCCACAGCCCCGTCAGCGCCGCTGCCGCCAGACCGAAAGCCGCCGCCCGGGACAGGAACGGGCCAATGGCGGCGAGCGGCACCGCGCGGAAGCAGCCCGCAAGCCTCAGGTCGAGCGGCAGGATCGCGCCCACCAGAAGGCCGATCCCGAGAATGTGAGCCGCATTGACGAGCAGATACGCCGTTGCGGAACCTCTCAGGAGCGCCGCGCCGGGCCAGTCCGCGATCCAGTCGACGACCGTCATCCTTCCGGCCCGTCGCCGCTCAGTCCGCCCGGATCCGCTCCGGGTACATGTCGTAATTCTCGCCGCCGACGGTGATGCGCACGGCCTTCATGCGCGCCTCGCCGGCGTCGAGGGAACGGTTGCCGAGCACGATCACCTCGTCGCCGGCCCGGGCGCTTTCGGCACCGAAGCCGGAGCGTTCCGTCTGCCGGGGATTGCCCAGGTCGACCTGCCAGACAACGCCATCGCCGGCGCGGACCTTCAGCGCCGGATGCGGCGGCGCCATGGAGACCGTCTCGATCACACCGACGAGTTCGCTCTGCTCGCCCTCCGCCCAAGACCAGCCGTGGTGACCCTCAGCGGTTGTCGCGGCGAGCGCCGCGGCCAAACCGGCGGCGAGAGCGGAACCGTGCCCGGCCCGCTTTCCCGGACGGAACGAGGCTATCGAGAGAGACTTGCCCTTCAAGACCATGTGGAGACTCCTTCGGTGCGGCCCCAGCCCGGATGAAGGCCGAAGGCGAACGCGGAGTTCCGCCCGATCATGCGGTGTTGATGAGTGAGAGCCAATCCCGTTCGAGATCGGACCGCTCCCGACGGCAAGGATAGGCGCAAGCCTTTGATCCGGTGCCGTTTCCTGTCGATCGGGTCCGTCTCTCCGATCTGAAGGCGTTCCAGGCGGGCGAAAGCGCGGCCGGTCGGGGTGCCGGCCGCGCTCCGCAATCAGCGGCCGGCCAGAAGCTGGTCCACCGTACCGCCGGGCCCGAACTCTTCCTTCGAGACCTTCGCCCAGCCGCCGAACACGTCGTCGACCGTCAGAAGGCGCACGTCGGGGAACTGGTCCTTGAACTTCTCCACCACGCCCTTGTCGTGCACGCGGTTGCCGAACTGGGCGAGGATCTCCTGCCCTTCGGGGCTGTAGAGATAGTTCAGGTAGTTCTCGGAGATCGCGCGGCTGCCGCGCTTGTCCACGACCTTGTCGACCACCGACACCGGGAACTCGGCCAGAATGCTGACCGGCGGCACCACGGTCTCGAACTTGTCGGTGCCGTATTCCTTGGCGATGCCGCGGGTCTCGGCCTCGAAGGTCACCAGAACGTCGCCGGTCTCGCGCTCCACGAAGGTGGTGGTCGCCGCACGGCCACCGGTGTCGAACACCGGGACGTTATCGAACAGCTTGCCGACGAAGGCGTTCACCTTCTCCTTGTCGCCGCCGAACTTCTCCAGCGCGAACGCCTCCGCGGCCAGAACGGTGTAGCGCGCGTTGCCCGAGGTCTTGGGGTTCGGGAAGATCACCTGCACGTCGTCGCGCACGAGATCGTCCCAGCTCTTGATGTTCTTCGGGTTGCCGGCGCGCACGAGGAAGGCCGGCAGCGAATAATAGGGCGAGGCGTTGTTCGGCAGGCGCTTGTTCCAGTCAGCGTTGATCAGGCCGCCCTTCACCAGCACGTCAACGTCGGTGACCTGGTTGAAGGTGACGACATCCGCATCGAGCCCTTCGAGGATGGCGCGGGCCTGCTTGGACGAGCCGGCGTGGGACTGCTTGACCTCGATGGTCTTGCCCGTCTCCGCGGCATATTTCTTCTGCCAGGCCGCATCGATCGCCGCGTAGAGCTCGCGGGAGATGTCGTAGGAGACGTTCAGGATGGAGTTCGGCTCCTCGGCGCGCGCGCCGCCGGCGGGCGCCATCGCCAGGGCGAAGCCGGCGGCCAGGAGGCCGGCGGTCAGGATCTTCTTCATTTGATGTCTCCCAGGGCTGAACCGTCCCGGCACCCCTGAGGAGGCAAGCGCGCGGCGTGCGACGATTCCGATCAAATTGCTGTCCGAACCTAGCCGGAATGCCGCCTGCCCCGGAACGGACGGAATCGTGGCGAGAACGCGTCCGGGAGAAAATCATCGCTCAGAAGTGCCGTATTTTAGATTCAAATTTCCCGGTAAGCCAAGGAGCGGTGGTCGGAGGGGGATTTTCGTCCGGACCATGAAATCCGATGCCCGTGGGAGCGAAGTCCTGCCGGCCGCGTTGCGAAAGTGCGGCCCCTTGCGGCCGGCAAAGCCCTCGCCCTATGACGGGGACGCATTCCGCGGAGACAGACCGTGACCGTTCCGACCAAAACCCCGCTGCTCGACCGGGTCGCCACCCCGGAGGACGTCCGCCGGCTGCCGGAATCCGCTTTGCGGCAGCTTGCCGACGAGGTGCGGCAGGAGACGATCTCGGCCGTGTCCGTCACCGGTGGGCACCTCGGCGCGAGCCTCGGCGTCGTCGAGCTGACCGTCGCGCTCCACCATGTGTTCCGCACGCCGGACGACAAGGTGATCTGGGATGTTGGCCACCAGGCCTATCCCCACAAGATCCTCACCGGCCGGCGCGACCGCATCCGCACGCTGCGCCAGCCCGGCGGCCTCTCGGGCTTCACCCGCCGCTCGGAATCCGAATACGACCCGTTCGGCGCGGCCCATTCCTCCACCTCGATCTCGGCCGGCCTCGGCTTCGCGGTCGCCCGCGACCTGAAGGGCGAGGACAACGCCGTCGTCTGCGTGATCGGCGACGGCGCGATGTCGGCGGGCATGGCCTATGAGGCGATGAACAATGCGGGCGCGTTCGGTTCGCGCCTGATCGTCATCCTCAACGACAACGACATGTCGATCGCGCCGCCGGTCGGGGCCATGAGCGGCTACCTCGCCCGCCTCGTCTCGGGACGCACCTACCTGTCGCTGCGCGAGGCGATGAAGGGCCTCGTCCGCCACCTGCCGCCGTTCGTGGAACGCGGCGCGGCGCGCGCGGAGGAATTCGCCCGCGGCTTCGCCATGGGCGGCACGATGTTCGAGGAACTGGGTTTCTATTATGTCGGCCCGGTCGACGGGCACGATCTCGACCAGCTCGTGCCGGTGCTGAAGAACGTGCGCGACGCGGCGAAGGGGCCGGTGCTGGTCCACGTCGTCACCCAGAAGGGCAAGGGCTACGCGCCGGCCGAGAAGGCGTCCGACAAATATCACGGCGTCAACCGCTTCGACGTCGTCACCGGCGAGCAGGCGAAGCCCAAGGCCAACGCCCCGTCCTATACCAAGGTGTTCGCCACCAGCCTGATCGACGAGGCCGGTCGCGACGAGCGCGTGGTGGCGATCACTGCTGCGATGCCCTCGGGCACCGGGCTCGACCTGTTCGGGCAGGCATTTCCGAAGCGCACCTTCGATGTCGGCATCGCCGAGCAGCACGCCGTGACCTTCGCGGCGGGCCTTGCCGCCGACGGCATGAAGCCGTTCTGCGCGATCTATTCGACCTTCCTCCAGCGCGGCTACGACCAGATCGCCCACGACGTGGCGCTGCAGGGACTGCCGGTGCGCTTCCCGATCGACCGCGCCGGGCTCGTCGGCGCGGACGGCGCCACCCATGCCGGCGCATTCGACATCGCCTTCCTCTCCTGCCTGCCGGGCATGGTGGTGATGGCGGCCGGCGATGAGGCGGAACTGCGCCA